>PWZT01000056.1 GCA_003567315.1 Paracoccaceae bacterium | reverse complement strand
CGGCGCATGGGTGTCGAAATCCAGCACCTCGCCCCCGGCCGCCTGCAACACCGCATGCCCCGCCGCCGTGTCCCATTCCATCGTGCGCCCGAGGCGCGGATAGAAATCCGCCTCCCCCGCAGCCAGCAGGCAGAATTTGAGCGACGATCCGGCAGAGCGCATATCGGCCACGGGATATTGCGCGATATAGTCATCTGTCGCCTGATCGCGATGCGATTTGGACGCCACGACCACCAGCGCCTGAAGATCGGGCGCGCGCAGTTGCAACTCCTCGCAGCGACCGGGGTTCTCTGGGTCGAACGGCCCTTCCTCCTCGACAGCGCGCCCGTCGGCGGTCGTGTAGAACATCCTGTGTTTGGCAGGTGCATAGACCACCCCTCGGATGGGCTGACCGTCATCCACCAACGCGATGTTAACTGTAAAATCGCCGCGCCGCTTGATGAATTCCTTGGTGCCATCGAGCGGGTCGACGATGAAAAACCGCTTAGCATTCAGATCGTGGCTTTCGGACTGCTCCTCGGTCACGATCGCGATATCGGGGAAGGCCGCGCGCAGACCTGCGCAGATGATCGCGTCGGCGGCCTCATCAGCCTCGGTCAGAGGGCTCGTGTCATCTTTCACGCGGACCTCGAAATCGGGGCGCTCATAAATCTCCATGATCTTGTCACCGGCGGCCAGCGCAAGCTTGCGCAAGCTGTGCTCGATTGCCTCAAAATCCAGATCTGGCATGAAAAATCCTTTTGTTAACCCGAGTGCGCTAGTCTGTCTCGCTGATACGCGAATTGCAAATACGCCAGCTTCGCGATAGTTTGTTGCGGGGGATGGCTATGGCAGAACCCATCGCAGGACAAGTGGAAACGCACTGAATGCAACGTCTGCACACGACTTCCTTTCTGGTACTGGCATTCACGACCCTGGAGCTGATCTTCAATCAGGCCGTGCGCAATGTCCGCAAGACGCATGGCAATGCGATCATCGGTCTGGTCATCAACATCGTGCAGACCATGATGCTGGTCGCTGTGTTCCTGTTGATTTTCGTTTTCATGGGCATGCGGGCCGCAGCGATCCGGGGCGATGTCCTGATCTATCTGATGAGCGGCGTCTTCCTGTTCATGGCGCATATCAAGGTCATCGGGGCGGTCGCTGGCGCCGACGGCCCGACCTCGTCGATGATGAAACACCGCCCCATGAACACCATCATCGCCATCAGCGGGGCGGCGCTGGCCGAGCTGTATATTCAGATCCTGACAGTCTTCGTCATCCTGTTCCTGTATCATGTGATCTGGACGCCGGTGGAGATCCACAAACCCATGGCCGCATTGGGCATGCTGCTGGCCGTCTGGTTCGCGGGAACGGCAATCGGGGTTGTGCTCTATGCGCTCAAGCCCTGGATACCGGCCCTGAGCAAGCTGATCACCCAATTGATACAGCGCATCAATATGGTTGCGTCCGGCAAGTTCTTTCTCGCGAATGCTCTGCCCGAGGCGTATGTGCAGTATTTCCTCTGGAACCCGCTGTTTCATGCCATCGATCAGGCGCGGGGATATGCCTTCATCAACTACAATCCGATGTATACCTCCGCGCTCTACCCGGTCCTGTTCGGGCTGGTCGCCTTGGTGGTGGGCATGCTGGGCGAGTTCTACACGCGCCAGCGCGCCTCGCTGAGCTGGAGCGCCAAGACCTGACGGATCGTCTCAGGCCGCTTCCAGAGAGCGCAGGATATCGCGTACCGCCGCGCGCGGGTCCGCCGCCTGCCAGACCGGGCGCCCGACCACGATATGATCCGCCCCTGCCTCCAGTGCCATGCGTGGGGTCGCCACACGCTTCTGGTCGCCCATATCACTGCCTTGCGGGCGCACCCCCGGTGTGACGATCAGCTTCGCCGCCGCCTCGGGCAGCGCGCGGATACTGGCCGCTTCCTGCGGGCTCGCGATCACCCCATCGGCCCCTGCCGCAAACGCCCGCGCCGCGCGTTCGAGCGTGATCTCCTGCACATCGCCCGCGCGCATCAGCCCGGCATCCAGATCGGCCCGGTCAAGCGAGGTCAGCACCGTGACCGCAAGAATTTTCAGCCCCGAACCGCCCGCACCATCGCGCGCGGCGCGCACCACATGCGGATCGCCGTGGACAGTCAGAAAATCCAGATCATACTGCGCGATGCCGCGCACGGCTGCGGCAACAGTCGCGCCGATATCGAAGAATTTCATGTCCAGAAAGATGCGCTTGCCATGCTCCTGCTTGAGCTCATTGGCCAGCGCCAGCCCGCCGCCGGTCAGCATGCCAAGCCCGATCTTGTAGAACGACACGGAATCGCCAAGCGATCGGGCAAGCTCCAGCCCCGCCAGCGCGTTGGGGACATCGAGCGCAACGATCAGGCGGTCATCGGCGGTCGGCATGGGCGCACACTCCAGAGTGACAGGGCAGGCCCCGCATAGGCCAGCCGCGCTGGATGCGCAACGGCTCTATCGGAAGACCTCGCGAAACAGATCACTGACCAGCATCGTCAGCAAATCCTGATTGACATAGCCTGTCTGGCGCAGATCGAAGCGCTCCTGCGCCTGACGGATCGCGATGCGCGTCTGGTCATCGAACACGCCATCGATCGGGCCGGGGTCCAGACCAAGACGCGACAGGCGCTGCTCGATGAGCAGCCGCGTAGGTTGCGTCAGTCGCAGGGCCTGCTCTTGCGCGCGGGCCTGCGCGTCCTCGGGCACGGCGGGGGGCTCGGGCGGTTGCGGGGGCTCAGGTCGCAGATCGGCAATCCGTGCGCGCGCATGCGAAGCGAATTCCCCCTCGGGCCAGTCCCGCAGATAGGCCCGGTAGCGTTGCAGCGTGTCAGCCTCCCGCGCCTGCCGCCATGCCGCGAGATCACGCGCACGGTCCGCCTCGCGGGAGGCTTCGGCAATCGCCTCCAGACGCTCGCGCGCAAGCGCGGCGAAAATGCCCTCCGGGTAGCGCTCGAGATAAGTCCGCAAGCCCGGCTCATCTCCGGCCGCACCCGTGGCGGCCCAGAATTCGCGATCTTCACGCTCGGCAGCCGCGCGCTGTGCGCGTTCCTCGGCCTCGATTTCGGCTGCGCGATCCGCGGCCTGCCGCGCCAGACGGAAAATCTGGTCCCGCGTCAGATAGCCGGTCTCGGCAAGCTCGTTCTGCGCCTGCCACAATCCGATGGAGCCCCGCGTGCCGGGGCCGAAAATCCCGTCGATCCCGCGCGTATCAAAGCCCAGCACAGTCAGATCCCGCTGGATCGCGCGGCGCTCGTCGCGGGTCAGCATGAGGCGCTCCTCGACGCGCTCGGGCGCGTTGCGCAGACGCTCGATCGCGGCCCGCGCGGCCTGCGCGTTCTGACCATTGGGAAAGGCGTCGAGATAGGCGCGATAGGCTTCTTCGGTATCGGCCTCACGGGCCGCCTCGAAGGCGCGCAGATCCGCGCGCGCGCCGGGCGCGTAGCCTTCGGGCAGGAACGGCACGAGCGCCGGGATCGACCCCTGCCCCGTCAGATTGCGGTTGCGGTCAACCACCGAGGCCAACGCCGTGCCCGGGCGCAGCGTGCCACTCAGCCCCGACAGCACCTGATCGGCGCGACCGCGCACCACGCCCACGCCCTGCGGCACCATCAGACGCGTGGGCAGACCGGGCTCCAGCCCGATGCCGGTATCAGGGGTGTTGGGGCTCTCTGCGAGCCAGACCACAGCCGCCTCTCCGGCCATTGCGGCGATTTCCATCACCACATCAAGCCGCAGCCCCTGCCCATCGGCCATGGCCAGCCCGGCATCGGAACTCTCGATGCCCATGAGCCATGCCCCGCTGCGCGACTGGGCAAAATGGCCTGCGAGCACGACCACCACCCGCTCCGCACCATCGCGCGCGAGGCGCTCATGCAGCCCCGCAAGCTGCGCGCGCATCTCCTCCGCGTTGACGCCTTCACCACTCAGGACATCGAAGCCCATCGTGTCGAGCGCCCCCACAGCATCGAAAGCGACACTGGCATCGCGCGCATCCGCGAGCGACTGATACTCCTGATTGACGATCACGAGTGCGAGGTTTTCGGCCTGCACGGGTCCAGCTATCCCCAATGCGACCACGAGTGCCATTATCTTGCGCAAACCAGCCCCTCCCCTGCCATGATGCAGTCGGGCTCAGTCGTAGCGGCGCAAATCCTCGATCACCAACCCGTCATTGGGCAGGGATCCCGGCGGCACAAGCTCGACCTGCCCCTTGAGCTTCAGAGTAGACAGGACCGTCTGTTCATACAATGCCGGATTGACAGCGCGCGTCTCGATCCGAACGGTCATCACGTCCTTTTCACCGCTTCTAGTGGCGATGACCCGCGCGCGATGCACCTCGTCATGATGCGCGACCAGCGCCGCGACCTGTTCGGGGCGCACGAACATGCCCTTGATCTTGGTGGTCTGATCAGCGCGGCCCATCCAGCCCTTGATACGCATATTCGTGCGTCCACAGGGGCTCTCACCCGGCAGAACCGCACTCATGTCGCCCGTCGCGAAACGGATCAGCGGATAATCCGGGTTCAGCGATGTGACGACGACCTCGCCGACCTCACCCTCGGGCACTGGATCGCCTGTGCCGGGGCGCACGATCTCGACGATCACGCCTTCATCCACGATCATGCCCTCCAGCGCGTCGCTTTCATAGGCGATATTGCCCAGATCCGCGGTCGCGTAGCACTGACGGCACGTGATGCCGCGCTCCTCATAGAATGCGCGCAGGCTCGGGAAGAGCGCGCCGCCACCGACCACGGCCCTGGTGATGCCAAGGCGCACGCCCATCTCGTCGGCTTTCTCGAGGATCACCTTGAGAAAATCCGGCGTTCCGGCATAGGCCGTCGCGCCCACATCGCGCGCGGCGATGACCTGCAACTCGGTCTGGCCCGTGCCCGCAGGCAGGACCGTAGCCCCCACGGCCCGCGCGGCATTTTCGAACATCATGCCCGCAGGTACGAGGTGATAGGAAAAGCAGTTCTGCACGACATCGCCCTGCCCCACGCCCGAGGCATGCAGGAACCGCCCCAACCGCCACCAGTCATGTCCCACGCGGCCGGGCTCATAGATCGGGCCGGGCGACTGAAAGACATGCTCGAATTCGGTCAGCGGGGTCGCGGTGAGCCCGCCGAAAGGTGGCTGCGCGGCTTGTGCTTCGACCAGCGCGGACTTGCGCAGCACTGGCAGGCGCGCGAGCGCCGCGCGGTCGGTGACTGCCTCTGGCGCAACGCCGTCGAGATGCGCCGCCATGGCGGGCGCGGTCATGGCGCGGGCAATCGCGGCGGGCAGGGCCTCGGCAATTGCGGCGTCGCGGGCCTCGGCAGAGCGGGTTTCCAGAGCGTCAAAGGGGGTCATCGCAAAGCTCTTTCGCGGCGTTTCTTCCTGTGCGGGGCCATCCATCATCTCAGGCCAGCCAACGCTTGCGGCGGCGGTAGGAGCGCACCTCGCGGAAGCTCTTGCGGCCCTTGTCGGACATGCCGAGGTAGAATTCCTTCACATCGGGATTCTCGCGCAGATCATTCGCGTTCCCCTCCATCACGATGCGCCCGTTTTCCATGATGAAACCGGTATGGGCGTAGCGCAGCGCGACATTGGTGTTCTGTTCGGCCAACAGGAAGGTCACCCCCTGCTCGGAATTGAGCCGCGAAACAATCTCGAAAATCTGTTCGACAAGCTGCGGGGCAAGCCCCATCGAGGGCTCATCCAGCAGGATCATCTTGGGCCGCGACATCAGCGCGCGCCCGATCGCCGTCATCTGTTGCTCACCGCCGGAGGTGTAGCCGGCCTGGCTCTTGCGGCGCTCTTTCAGCCGCGGGAAATACTGATAGACGAGGTCAAGCTCCTCGGCGATGGCGGCGCGCCCGTCGCGGCGTGTGTAGGCACCTGTCAGCAGGTTTTCCTCAACCGTCAGGTGCTCGAAACAGTGCCGTCCTTCCATGACCTGAACCACACCATTTTTTACCAGATCAGCCGGGTCGAGCCCCACGACATTCTGTCCGTCATAGATGATCGAGCCCTTGGTGACCTCCCCGCGCTCGGAATGGATCAGGTTTGAAATCGCCTTGAGCGTGGTCGATTTGCCTGCACCATTGCCGCCCAGCAGGGCCGTGATGCCGCCCTTGGGCACATCGAGGCTCACGCCCTTGAGCGCAAGAATGACGTGGTTATAGAGCACTTCGATATTGTTGACCTCGAGAAGCGCGGTCTTGGTCGGGCTGGCGTCGAGCATCGGTCAATGCCTCTTGCTATCGTGGCGGATGAAGAGGCGCACGCGCAGCGCGCGCCCCTCGCGATCTCAGTTCAGGCAGGCAGGGGTCATGTCGTTTTCAGCCGCGAAAGCGAGGCTGTCGTCCATGACCATCTCCATGATCATCTCGCGATCCGGAGCGATCCAGTCGGTGATGAGGTTCCACTCCTGCGCATTGGCGTCCCATTGCTGGATCATAGCCTCACCGGACCCGCCGTGGTTATCGCAGGCAACCGAGAAAGCCGGGCCGAAATTGGGCAGGCCAAGCTCCGCCATCAGCTCTTCGGTGATCACGAGATTGGCCATCCCGTCGCGCATCATCGCAGGCGTGATATTGGCCACACCATGAATGTCCTGCGCAACCTTGGCAGCTTCGACCGCGAGCATGGCCGCATACATCCCGCGCGAGTAAAGCACTGTGCCGACCTCGTCGCCCGTGCCGGCATAGAGGCCCGGCTCGATGACATACTTTTGCAGGTCGTCATAGATGGGGTAGTCCATGCCCGTGCCGTGCATCGCAAGCGCCTTGTAGCCATGCGCGCCCGCGCCCACGGGCAGCACATCCTGCTGCGAGCCCGACCACCACACGCCGATGAAATTCTCCATCGGGAAGCGAATATTCGCGGCTTCCTGAATGGCGGTCGGGTTCATCACGCCCCACCCCCACATCACGACATAATCCGGTCGCTCGCGCCGGATCTGGAGCCACTGGCTGCCCTGCTCCTGCCCTGGGCTGTCAACGCCGATGGTCAGAAGCTCATATCCATGGCGTTCGGAAAGCCGTGTCAGCGTCGGGATCGGCTCGCGCCCATAGGCGGAGTTATGGTAGAGAAGCGCGATTTTCTTGCCTTCGAGCGACCCTTCATTTTCCTCGAGCAGGTAGTTGATGATCACGCTCGCCCCGTCCCAGTAATTGGCCGGGTAGTTGAAGGTCCAGTTGAACACCTCGCCATTCACCGCCGAGGTGCGCCCATACCCCATGGTGTGCATGGGAATGCCATCTTCCATCGTGCGCGGGATGAGCTGGTAGGTGATGCCGGTCGAGAGCGGCTGGATCACCAGCGGGCTGTCGCCACGGATCGACTGGTAGCATTCCACCCCGCGCTCGGTGTTATAGGCGGTCTCGCATTCGGTATAGCGGATCGGGACGCCCCCGATACCACCGTCACGCTCGTTGATCAGCGTTAAGTAATCGGCATAGCCATCGGCAAAGGGAATGCCGCCTGCGGCGAAAGGCCCGGTGCGATAGCTCAGATTGGGAAAGTGCAGCGTGTCGGCCAGGACCGGCGCACTCACCATCATGGTTGCTGCGACAGTTGCAGCGAGTTTGGTCATCTTCATTGGTTCTCCTCCCGGTGATGACAGTTTCGAGATGCGGCCCCTCAATAGGGGAAGGGCCACAAGCGCAGTTTCTGTTTGATCGTCCGCCAGAGCGCCGCGATGCCATGCGGCTCGAGGATCAGGAAGACGAGGATGAGCGCACCGACGATCATGATCTCCAGATGCGCGGCCAGATCGGTGGGCCAGCCGAGGCTGTCCACCAGCAGAAGTTTCAACAGCACCGGCCCGACGATCAGGAAGAACGCCCCGGCGAAGGCGCCGAAGATCGACCCCAGCCCCCCGATTATCACCATGAAGAGCACGAGGAAGGATTTGTCGATCCCGAAGGCCTCGCCCGCCTCGGCCGCGCCCAGATAGACCGTGAACAGAAGCGCCCCGGCGATGCCCACGAAGAACGACGAGACAGCGAAGGCGCTCAGCTTGGCCATCAGCGGGTTCACCCCGATGATCTCGGCGGCGATGTCCATGTCGCGAATGGCCATCCATTGCCGACCCATCGTGCCGCGCGTCAGGTTGCGCGCAAGCCAGGCGCAGGCGACCAGGAAACACAGACAGATCAGATACATCGACACTGCCGATGCCCGCGGCCCTGTGACCGGATAGCCGAGCACCGTGCGCGTGGGCGCCGAGATCATGCCGGTGGGCGAGTAGTTGTAGAACCACCCCGTCCGCGTGAAGAGCCAGATCAGGAAGAACTGCGCTGCCAGCGTCGCCACCGCCAGATAGAAGCCCTTGATCCTGAGCGAAGGCAGGCCGAAGAGCACGCCCACAGCCGCCGTGATCAGCCCCGCCGTGATGATGACGAAGATGATGTTGAAATCGGGAAAGCCGGTCATCAGCTTGTAGCTGGCATAGGCGCCCACCGCCATGAACCCGCCGGTCCCCAGCGACAACTGGCCACAATAGCCGATCAGGATATTCAGCCCCAGCGCCGCGATCGTGTAGATCAGGAAGGGCACGACAATCGCGTTGGCCCAGTAGTCATTGATGATCAGCGGCATCACCAGAAAGGCGAACCCGAGGATGAAATAATAGCCATACCGGTCGAACTTGATCGGAAAGGTCTGGCTGTCGGCGACATAGCTTGTCTTGTAATCGCCTGCTTCACGATACAGCATCTGCTTTACACCCTCTCGATGATCTTTTCGCCGAACAACCCTTGCGGTCGGAACAGCAGGAAGACGAGCGCGAGCATGTAGGCGAACCAGTTTTCGGTCGCGCCGCCGACGATGGGCTGCATGAAGAAGTCGAAGAGCTTCTCGCCCACCCCGATGATCAGCCCGCCGACAATCGCGCCCGGGATCGAGGTGAAGCCGCCGAGGATCAGCACGGGAAGCGCCTTGAGCGCGATCAGCGAGAGCGAGAACTGCACGCCCGATTTGGAGCCCCACATGATGCCCGCGACCAGTGCCACGATGCCCGCGATCGACCAGGTCAGAACCCAGATGAAGCGCAGCGAAATGCCGACCGAGAGCGCCGCCTGGTGGTCATCGGCCACCGCCCGCAACGCGCGACCCTGCTTCGTGTATTGCGAGAAGATCGTCAGCGAAGCCACGAGAATCGCGGCGATTCCTGCCGCCCAGAGCTCCAGCCGGTCGATGAAGAAGCCATAGCCGAACCAGTTGAAGGTCAATTCATCCACAGTATCGGACATGCCCTTGGGCAGGCCGACATCGAGCGCCTTGACCTCGGCACCCCACATGATGTCGCCCACACCCTCGAGGAAATAGGCAAGCCCGATCGTCGCCATGAACAGGATGATCGGCTCCTGATTGATCAGATGCTTCAGGATGAAACGCTCGACAAGAATGGCGAGCAGGATCATCACTGCGACCGTTGCCGGGATCGCGAGCAGCGTGGGCATGTTCCAGCCGAAATGATGCAGACGCGTGCCGAACATGGCGTTGATCAGATGCGAAAACGGGATCTGACCGGATTGAAAGCCCACCAGCGTCAGCGCGGCAAAAAGCGCCATCACGCCCTGGGCGAAGTTGAAGATGCCGCTGGCCTTGAAGATCAGCACGAAGCCAAGTGCGACCAGCGCATACATGACCCCGGCGGTGAGGCCGTTGAGCGTGGCCTCCATCGCGAAAAGTAGCGTGTCAGGCATGGTGCCGCACTCCTGTCATCGGGTTCCCTCTCACCTGTTCAGTCATGCGCCACCCCCAAATAAGCCTTGATGACCTCTTCATTGTTGCGCACCTCATCTGGCGTGCCGTCACCGATCTTCTTGCCGTAATCCATGACCACCACACGGTCGGACAGATCCATCACCACGCCCATATCGTGCTCGATCAGCACCGTGGTGGTGTTGAATTCGTCATTCACATCGAGGATGAAGCGGCACATATCCTCCTTCTCCTCGACATTCATGCCCGCCATGGGCTCATCGAGCAGCAGGATCGACGGCTCGGCCGCAAGCGCCCGCGCCAGTTCCACCCGCTTCTTGAGCCCGTAAGGCAGCCGCGCCACCGGCGTCTTGCGGATATGCTGGATCTCCAGAAAATCGATGATCTTCTCGACCGCCTCGCGGTTTTCCTGCTCCTCGCGGCTGGCCTTGCCCCACCAGATCGCCTGCTGGAACATGTTGGCCTTCATATGGTGCAACCGGCCTGTCATGATGTTGTCGAGCACCGACATGCCCTCAAACAGCGCGATGTTCTGGAACGTCCGCGCGATCCCGGTGCGCGCCACCTGATAGGGGCGCATCCGCGGGCGGCGATACCCCTTGTAGATGATCTCGCCCTCCTGTGGATTGTAGAAACCCGAGATCACATTGAGCATCGAGGATTTGCCCGCCCCGTTCGGCCCGATGATCGCGCGCACCTCGCCCCAACGGATGTCAAACGAGATATCCTTGATCGCCACCACGCCGCCGAAGCGCAGCGTGATGTTCTTCATCTCCATCGCCACGCCACCGATCTTGCGACCATCGGCCGTGACATACCCCTCATTCGCGTCCGTATCGCGCATCGCTTCCCCCTGCTCGTTCATGCTGATGCCGCCTCTGCGACCGCGCCGACCAGCCCGCCATAGATGATCAGCGCGACTGCGGATACGCCCAGAGTGAGCTCGGTCGTGCCAGCAAGCTGCAGCGCGCTCACTCCGAAAAAGCCGATGATCCCGCCGAGAAACCAGGGCCGCCACTTGCGGCGCTGGGTCCGCCCGACGACGGCTGCCAAGGCCAGCCCTGCCAGCGCGACGAGGATGCCCCAGACCGACCCGCTCATTCTGCCGCGACCTTCTGCCCAGCCGCCCGCCCGAACACCTTGGCGTCGCGGATCTCCAGCGTCGCCTTCAGCTTGCCCTTGCGCCCATCCTCATAGGTGACTTCCGTCTCGGTGTAGATTTCGTCCTTGTCGCCATAGAGCGCGTCGATCAGATCGGCGTATTTCTCCTCCACGATCCGGCGGCGAACCTTGCGCGTGCGCGTCATCTCGCCGTCATCCGCGTCAAGCTCCTTGTGCAACACAAGGAAGCGATGGATCTGACAGTTCGAGAGCATCTCATCCTCGGCCACGCTTTCATTGACCTGCTCGACATGCTCCTGAATCGTGTCGAGCACGCGCTTCAGCCCCGCAAGCTCCTGATAGCTGGAATAGGCGATGTTGTTGCGCTCGGCCCAGGACCCCACCGCACCAAGATCGATATTGATGAAGGCCACGCAGCGGTCGCGCCCGTTGCCGAACACCACCGATTCCAGGATGTTGGGGAAGAACTTGAGCTTGTTTTCCACATATTTCGGCGCGAACATGCTGCCATCGGCCATCTTGCCCACATCCTTGGCCCGGTCGATGATGCGCAGATGCCCGCTTTCCTCGAAAAACCCGGCATCACCCGTGGCGACCCAGCCTTCGGGATCCTTGGTCGAGGCAGTGCTTTCAGGGTTCTTGTAATAGCTCTCGAAAGTGCCGGGCGAGCGGTAGAAGACCTCGCCATTCTCACCGATCTTCACCTCCACGCCGGGGCTGGGCACGCCCACAGTATCGTTGCGCACCTCGCCATCAGGCTGCTGGGTGATGAAGACCGAGGCCTCGGTCTGCCCGTAAAGCTGTTTGAGATTGATACCGAGCGAGCGGTAGAATTCGAAAATCTCCGGCCCGATCGCCTCGCCCGCCGTATAGGCCACACGAATGCGGCGCAGCCCGAGCGTGTCTTTCAGCGGGCCATAGACCAACAGATTGCCGAGCGCGTATTTCAGCTTCGCGCCGACACTGACGGGCTTGCCATCCAGCAGCTTCGGGCCGACCCCGCGCGCGTGTTCCATGGAATGATGGAAAATCCGGCGCTTGAGCGGCGAGGCGTCCTCCATGCGGATCATCACTGTGGTCAGCATGTTCTCGAAGATGCGCGGGGGCGCGAAGTAATAGGTCGGGCCGATCTCGCGCAGATCGGTGAGCATGGTCTGCGCCGATTCCGGGCAATTCACGCAGAAACCGGTCCAATACGCCTGACCGATGGCGAAGATGAAATCGCCCACCCAGGCCATCGGCAGATAGGCGAGGATCTCGTCGCCCGGTTTCAGATGGTCGAATTCGGAGGAATTTTTGGAGGTGACAATGATGTTGCGATTGCTCAGCACCACGCCCTTGGGCTTGCCGGTCGTGCCCGAGGTGTAGAGCATGACACAAGTATGATCGAGCGTCAGCTCCGCCTTGCGCTTGTCAAGCTCAGCGCCCAGCCGGGTTTCCGCCGCCCGGCCCTCGCGCATTATATCCTCGAGCCAGTTCATCTTGCTGTGGTCGTATTTGCGCATCCCGCGCTTGTCGAGATAGGCGATCTGCTCGATGCATTTGACCGTTTCCTGAACCTCGATGACCTTGTCCACCTGCTCCTGATCACCGCAGATCACGAAGCGCGCGCCGCAATGGTCGAGCACATAGGCCATCTCTTCGGCCACCGCGTCCTGATAGAGCGGCACCGGGATCGCGCCCACCGACTGCGCCGCGACCATCGCCCAGTAAAGCGCGGGCCGATTGCGCCCGATGATGGCGACATAATCGCCGCGCGCCATACCCAGCGCCAGAAACCCCAGCGCCATCGCCCGCACCTCGGCCTCTGTCTCGGTCCAGGTCCAGGATTGCCAGATGCCGAATTCCTTTTCGCGATAGGCGGTCTGCATGCCGTAGCGCTTGGCATTGCGCGCAAGAAGGGCGGGAATCGAACAAAGATCATCCAGCTTGGGGCTGGTCTCGGCCGTGGTGGTCACGGGGCCTCCTCCTCTCGGCATATGTGCTGCAGGCCGCTCCAGACGCGCCTGCCATCTCCCTGCATGCCATGTGGCGGTGTGATTCTTGCCCCAGTTTTGCGCAATCCTTACGAATTGTAACAGGCCCGGATCAGGGCTTTTCGGCTGTGCGGCGCGGGGCTAACGTAGTTGCCGGGAGAGGGAGACACGCGCATGGCGCTTGCGGAAGAGACCCATATCAAACTGATGTCTGCCGGGCTGAACATGATCCAGCAGGCGCTGTCGATCTTCGACAGCGATCTGCGCCTTTGCGTGAGCAACCACCGCTATCAGGAAATGTTCGAGCTGCCCGACTGGCTGGTCCAGCCCGGTGCGGAGTTCGAGGAAACGATCCGCTTTCTGGTGACGCGCGGCGAATATGGCCCCGTCGCGGATACGGAAGAGGCCGTGCGCATGCGCGTCGATGCCGCGCGCGCCTTTGTCCCGCATTACATGGAACGCGAGCGCGCCAATGGCCGCTGGATCAGCGTCGAGGGGGCGCCGCTGCCACAGGGCGGCTGGGTGACCGTCTATACCGATATCACCGAGGTCAAGCTGCAGGAAAAGCTCTTGCAGGCGCATTCGGAAGAACTCTCCGACGAGCTTCTCGCGCATGCCAAGCGCCTCGCGCAGACCAACCGCGCGCTGGCAGCGTCGAATGCGAGCCTAGAGGAAGCCAAGCGCGAATTGACCGAGATGGAGGCCCGCACCCGCCTGACCACCGAGATGATGCCCGCCCATATCGCCCATCTCGACCGCGATCTGCATTACACCTTTTCCAATCGCAGGCTCTCGGCGGTCTTTCCCGGCTTGCCGCAGAACATCGTCGGCCTGCCCGCGCGCGAAGCCCTGGGCGATGTCTATGAGAAGATCGCCCCGCTTCTGGCCCGCGCACTCGAGGGGGAAAATCTGGTCCATGAGTTCACGCATGACGCCAGCGGGCGGCGCATCCGGCTCTCGCTGACGCCCGATCAGCTTGGCGACGGGCCGATGAACGGCATCTATGTGATGTCGATGGATGTGACCGAAGAGGCGCAGGCCCGCGCTGCCCTCGCCCAGACGCGCAAACGCGAACTGGCCGCACAGCTTTCCTCGGGCCTTGCGCATGATTTCGGCAATCTGCTGACCATCATCCTCGGGCTGCAGGGCCAGCTTGCGCGCAAAGAGGGTCTGCCCGCTGATGTCATGCAGGCCGTGCAATCGACCATCGCGGCCGCGCGGCGCGGCGGTGTCCTGCTCGAGCGCATCGCCACGATCTCGGGCCAGCGCGAATTGCGCCCGCAACCGACCGATCTCAAGGCGCTGCTCGATGATCTGCATCTCATGGCGCGGCCCGCCCTGCCCGAAGGCGTCGCCCTGGAAGTGATTCTCGTGGATGACCTGCCCCCGCTGATGCTCGACCAGGGCGCAGTGCAGGATTCGCTGCTGAACCTGATCCTCAATGCCCGCGATGCGCTTGGCGGGGCCGAGGGCCGGATCTCGCTTTCGGCGCGGCGTGTCAGCGATACCTGGCTGGAGTTGAGCGTCAGCGACACGGGCTGCGGCTTCACCGAGAGCGCGCTCGAAAAGGGGCTCGATCCCTTCTTCAGCACCAAGGGCAGCGAAGGCACAGGGCTGGGCCTCGCCATGGTATATGACCAGATCACGCTTTCTGGCGGCACGGTCCGGCTCGCCAACCGCCCGCAAGGCGGCGCGCGCGTCACTCTGCGCCTGCCGCTTAAACTGGCAGAGCTCACCCACACCCCGCAAGGGCCCGAACTGGTGCTCCTGGTCGAGGATACCGACACGATCCGCGAATCGGTGCGTGAGATGCTGCGCGATCTGGGCCATAGCGTGATCGAAGCCGCCAGCCATGATGAAGCGCTGGGGCTGACCGAGTTGCCCGGGCTGGGGATGGTGCTGTCGGATATCAATCTCGAAGGCGGCCAATCGGGGCTCGACCTCTTGCGCAAATGCCGCGCGCGCGGGCTGTCACAGCTACACCTGATGACCGCCCTGCCGGCCTCCGACGCGCTCCACCAGGAGGCCGCGGCGGAATTCCCGGTACTCGCCAAACCCTTCACCCTCCCCGATCTGCGCGCGGCGCTGGAGGCTGGGGCATGAGCACGCCCCATATCGCCATTCTCGATGACGAGCCCGAAATCCGGCAAGTGCTGTCATCGGCGCTGCGCGAGGCCGGGTTCGAGACCACCAGCTACGCCCGCGCCACCGAATTCGAGGCCGCGCTCAAACGCATCACGCCCGATGTCTGCCTTGTCGATCTGGGCCTGCCCGATCGCGACGGGCTGGCACTGGTGCACCGGCTGGCGCTGGAATCGGGGGCGACGATCATCATCATTTCGGGGCGCGCGCAGGTGCAGGACCGCGTGACCGGGCTCGAGCTGGGCGCGGATGACTACATCATCAAGCCGTTCGACCCCGCCGAAGTCGTGGCGCGAATCCGCGCGCGGCTGCGCAAACCCACTGGCCAGCCCGAAGCCCGCGCCAGCCGCGCGCGCTTCAATGGCTGGACCGCCGAATTCGACCGCTACCTGCTGATCGACGCGGAGGGCCGAGAAATACCTTTCAGCCATGCCGAAGGCGAAGTCCTGCGGCTCTTTCTCGACAGTCCCAAGCGGTTGATCTCGCGCACCCAGATGCTTGACGCCCTTGGCGGTGCGGCGGGAGAAAGCTTTGATCGCGCGATGGATGTGCGCATCTCCCGGCTGCGCACCAAGCTCAACGAAGACCCGCGCAATCCAAGACTGATCAAGACCATCTATGGCGCAGGCTATATCTTTCTGGGCGATGTGACCTGGGGATAAGGGCGACGCGCTTCTTGTTTACAGGCTTCGCGGTTTTGGACAGAATGGCAAAGTTGCATCAGACAGCGGAGGCAGGATGCGTAAATTTCTGGTCATCCTCGATGACAGCCGTGAATGCGTCAACGCGATGCGTTTTGCGGCGCTGCGCGCGGCGCAGACCGGCGCCGAGGTGCAGATCCTGTCGATCATCACACCCGAGGAGTTTCAGGGCTGGATCGGGGTCGCAGACATCATGCGCGAGGAGGCGCGCGAACGGATCGAGGCGCATTTCGAGGTCTTTGCGAAATGGATGCGCGACCGGCAGGGGATCAACCCGGAACTGGTGATCCGCGAGGGCGAACAGGTCGATGAAATCCTGGCCCAGATCGAGGAGGATGCCGATATCGGCATCCTCGTGCTGGGCGCGGGCACCGACGGCAATTCACCCGGGCCGCTGGTCACGCAGATGTCGCGCAATTCCGGCAGCCTGCCCATCCCCATCACCATCGTCCCCGGCGAATTGTCGCGCGACCGGCTGGAAGCGGTCTCCAAGGGCTGACGCGCCCAAGGCTTGAGGCCGCGCGGCGCATGGGCTATCGCGCGCGCAGCAACAGAAAGGCCCCATCATGAAGCTTGTGCTCTTTGGCCCGGCAGGGCAGGAAAAACCCGGATACCTCGACGCGCAGGGGCGCATCCGCGACCTGAGCGCGCTGACGCAGGATTTGGCCGGGGACACAGTCTCCTGCGTTGCGCTGGACCGGCTGCGCGCCGCCGATCTCGAGGCCGCGCCAGTTGTGGAGGGGGCGCCGCGCCTTGGTCCGCCAATGGCGCGGGTGCCGAATTTCTATTGCATCGGGTTGAACTACGCGCTCCATGCCGCTGAGACCAAAGCAGAAATCCCGACCGAGCCGCTCGTTTTCTCCAAGGCCAGCTCTTCGCTCGCCGGGCCGCAAGACCCCATCCGCATCCCGCGCGGGTCGCAAAAGACCGATTGGGAAGTCGAGCTCGGCATCGTCATCGGCGCACACGCGCATCATGTGGCCGAGAGCGACGCGCTGGCGCATGTGGCAGGCTATTGTGCAATCAACGATGTGTCGGAGCGTGATTTCCAGAAGCATCGCGGCGGGCAATGGATCAAGGGCAAATCCGCACCTGGTTTCGGCAAGATCGGGCCGTGGCTGGTCACGCGCGACGAGATCGCGGACCCGCAGGCGCTGGCCCTGCGTCTCTGGGTCAATGGCACCTTGCGCCAGGACTCGACCACGGGCGACATGATCTTCCCCGTGGGGAAGATCATCTCCTACATGTCGGATTTCTTCGAGCTTCTGCCTGGCGATATCATCGCGACCGGCACCCCGTCAGGCGTGGGCGCCGGGCTCTCGCCGCCTCAATTCCTGCAGCCGGGCGATACGGTGCGGCTGGAGGTGGAAGGGCTCGGCGTGCAGGAAAGCCCTGTCACGGCAGCAGAGTAAAAGCGAGTTGGCCGGGCGCGACGCCCGGCCTCCCACAGATCACGCAGCCGCTTTCAGGATACGCGCGATCTCGTCCTTGAGCGTCATACGCGTGCGGCGCATCTCTGCCTCATGTTGCTCCGAGACCGGCTCGACCAGCGTTTCGGCACGGTGAATGGCGCGGTTGACCTCGTGGTATTCGTCCATCAACCGGGCAAAATGCGCATCTTCCACTTTCAGCTTGTGGATCAGTTCCGCAGCCTCGGGAAATTCTTCGGCCAGCTCATGCGGGGTGTGCGACATGGGGGACTCCTCTGCTCTTTGTCCGGCCCAGACTATCATCTCGCCGGCCCCAAACCTTGATCTGGCACAAACCGCGCAGGTTTACCTGCCGCCATCCGGCTCGGGGTCGGCATCGCTCATGATCTCGCCGCGGCGCATCTCGGTGCGGGCATTTTCATCCCGCGGATCACGTGGCGCTTCTTCCGGCTCGGGCGCCGCGTCACCGCGCAAGACTTCGGGGTTGCGCAACCAGACGTCACGCTGCGCGAACGGTATCTCGATCCCCTCCTGCTTGAAACGTTCCGCAATCTGATGGCGCAATTCACTCCGCACGGCCATGCCGAAGCCGACATCGCTGAGAACAAGCCGCAACTCGAATTCCAGCGCATCGGCGCCAAAATCCATGAAAAGTACCTGCGGCGCGGGATCGAGCAGCGCGAGCGGCTCATTGTCGCCGATCTCTTGCAGGATACGCGTGACCTTGCGGGTGTCGGTGCCATAGGCCACGCCCACCGGGATGATGATCCGCCCGAGCGAATTATAGCGTGTCCAGTTGGTCACTGTGCCCGAGATCAGATCCGCATTCGGCACCACCACATCGGTCCGGTCGAATGTCTCGATCACGGTCGAGCGCACGGAAATCGAGCGCACGGTTCCCATCGTATCGCCCACCTCGATCCAGTCGCCTTCGGCTACCGGGCGCTCGATCAGCAGGATCACACCCGAGATGAAATTCGATACGATATTCTGCAGGCCAAAGCCGATGCCCACCGACAAGGCCCCGGCGACAATGGCAAGGCCCGACAGGTCGATCCCGGCCGTTGAGATCGCGATGAGCGCCGCGGCGAAGATACCGACATAGCCCACCCCCGAGATCATCGCCTTCTGGCCGCCCTTGTCGATCTTGGTCTTGGGCAGGACCGAGCTTCCGAGCGCGCTTTGCAGCGCCCGCGTTATAATATAACCTATCGAAAAGACGATCACGAAGGTCAGGATATTGGTCGGCGAGATCCGCGTGTCGCCGATGCGGAACCCTTCGCGCAGCATCTGCCAGAATTCCAGCAGTTCGGTCGGGCGCACGCCCCAGATCAATGCGAAGACCGGCAACGACGCCAGAACCAGCGCGAAATTGATCAGCGAGGGGATCAGCCCGGTCTCGGCATCCTCATCCTCGTTGCGGGTCACGATGCAATAGATATCGTCATCAAGTTGCATCAGGAACAGCAGAACGACGATCAGCCCCAGCGAGATGATGGTCGGGAACAGCAGCGCCTGCGCGGCCTGCACATAGCCGATGGCCGCAAAGATCGGGGCGCCGATGCCGATCACCATCACCAGCTTGGAGAGCACGGTCACGATCCGATCGAAGAAGCGCGGCTCATGCGCGACCGACTCGTCCTGATTGTGCAGGTTCAGGATCATGCCGATGCGGAACAGAATAAGACCGCTGAACGCCAGCACCGGAAAGGCGATGACCGCATTGGCGGCCTCGGTCTGGTTCTCGGGCGGCAGGAAGGCCATCAGCATCGCATAGATCGCCAGCGCGGCCCCGATCATGTTCGACCAGAAACGCCCCTCGCGGCGGCGCGCAGGCGGCAAGCGCAAGGGGGCAGTGCGCGACTCGGCGATCGGGAAAATCTGGCGCCCGGCCCAGCGGGCGGCGAAATACGCAATCCCGGCGGACACGATCCCGGGGGCCAGTTCGCTGCCGATATCACCGAACAGCGAGGTTAGCCGCAGCGCGAAGGTCAGCGCAATCAGGGCGGTCACGGGAACGATGATCTGCGCAAGCGACATCAGCCGCGCGAGCACGCGGCGGCTGCGGCGTGAGCCACTGTCATCCAGCAGGCGCGAGACCGCGCCTTCGACCCCCGCCCGCCCGCGCCAGAGCACGAGGCCAGAAAAGATCAGCAGGAAGACCGAGACCGGCAGGTTGGAGCGGAACTCGCGCATCCTTGCGGGGTCTTCAGTCGCGCCAATCACTTGCGTCACGAATGTAAAGGTCGTGCCCCAGACCGCATCGACCGCAGGCACCCAGTTGACCGGGTTCACAGGCGAGGGCCAGAGCGTGAGCAGGGCTTCGGCATCGCGTTCGCGCAAGGTGGTGTCAATACGCCGGATGAGCCCGTCTGCGCGCCGAAACGCCTCCTGCGCGGCGATGCCGGGTGCCTGAAGCTCGCTGAGCTGTTCCTGCAGTTCGGCCCGACGCTCGGCGATCTCCTCGGCCTCGGTCGTGCCTTCCTCGGGCGGCGGGCCAAGCGCCTCGATCTGCTCGCGCGTCGCGGCGATGCGGCTTTGATTGGCGTCCTGCGCGGTCAGAAACCGCGAGCGATAGGTGACAAGCTCACCGCGGAACTGATTGAGCGCCTCGCTGCTGATGCTGGGCTGGTCGAGCAGGGCCTCGACGCGTCGCGCGAAACCACGCCATTCCTCGTAATCAGGTGCAGCGCTGGTGCTTTGTTCGCTGCCCTGCTGCGAGTTCGACTGCGCATGGCCCGGCGTTGCCAGAGGCAGCAGCACGCATAAGAGTGCCAGAAAGATTGCGCGGAGTGCTGTCATCTGCCCGCCGACTCAGTCTTCGAACACAACCGGCAGGCTGCGGGAGGCTCCGTCGAGCCAGCCCGGCACCGGCAGGTTCTTCGAGCGCAGGAAATCGGGGTTGTAGAGCTTGGATTGATAGCGCGTGCCATAGTCGCACAGGATCGTGACGATGGTATGGCCTGGCCCCATCTCGCGCGCCATGCGCATGGCACCGGCAACATTCACGCCCGACGAGCCGCCAAGGCAGAGCCCTTCTTCCGCCAACAGGTCAAACACGATCGGCAATGCCTCCTCATCCGGTATCTGGGCGCAGAAATCGGGCGTGAAACCTTCGAGATTCGCCGTGATCCGCCCCTGCCCGATCCCCTCGGTGATCGAATCGCCTTCCGATTTGAACGCGCCGGTAGTGTAGAAATTGTAAAGCGCGGCGCCCATCGGGTCGGCGAGCCCGACCTTCACGCCCTTGGGTTGCAGGACTTGCGCCACACCCGCCAGTGTCCCGCCCGTGCCCACGGCGCAGATGAAGCCGTTCACCCGGCCCTCGGTCTGCGCCCAGATCTCGGGCGCCGTGGTCTCGATATGCGCCTGTCGATTGGCAATATTGTCGAACTGATTGGCCCATATCGCGCCATTGGGTTCCGTCTTTGCCAACTCTTCCGCCAGCCGACCGGAATAGCGCACATAGTTATTGGGGTTGCGATAGGGCGCCGCCGGCACCTCGACCAGCTCCGCGCCCGCGAGCCGCAGCATGTCCTTCTTCTCGGTGCTCTGGGTCTCGGGGATGACGATCACGGTGCGAAACCCCATCGACGCCCCCACCAGCGCAAGCCCGATCCCGGTATTGCCCGCTGTCCCCTCGACGATCGTGCCACCGGGGCTCAGCAGCCCGCGCGCCACAGCATCGCGGATGATGAAAAGCGCCGCGCGATCCTTCACCGACTGGCCGGGATTTAGGAATTCGGCCTTGCCGAGGATCTCGCAGCCCGTGGCCTCGCTGGCCTTGTTCAGCCGGATCAGCGGCGTGTTGCCAATCGCGTGCGAAAGATCGAGGTGGATTGTCATAAGATACTCCGGCGTTATCCGGCGAGACGCTGTCCCAGCCAGTCGAGAAATGCAATTGCCTACACGCAACTGTGACGGGCCTGCGCCCGGATATTCAGAATACTCCGTAGCGCTTTGCCGTCCGCGCATAGAGCCACAGCCCAAGCGCCATGGCCGCTTGCGCGCCCGCAAACATCGCCACGTTCAGCGAGCCCACGATTGCCACGCCTTCCATGAACGCCATCCCGGCCCAGACCAGCACTGCGAGGCTGGCCAGAAAGGTGAGCGACAGGACCAGCACAGCCGCGCGGTCCTGCAGGATGAGAAGGAACGCGCCCAGAAGTCCCAGCCAGATCGCGGCGGTCAGGGAGATTTCGGCCCATTGCGGCAGCACCTCGAACAAGGGCGCAAGCCCGAGCGGTGCGGGCAGGGGAAACATCGCGTGCAGCGCGTCATAGCGCGCATAGAGGTATTCCGCCGCATGGATGACGAACCACAGAAAACCGACGACCCCGAAAACGGTCATGAAAAAGTTCCGAGGGGCTGTTGTTTCGGGCATGAGCTACTCCCTGTTTGCGTTGCAGATTGCCCTGCCCGGCGCGCAGTGTCCAGACCCGAGGCCAACAATCCCGCCGCGCGCCGCGCTCAAGGCAAAATGCGCCGATAGAGGTGCCATGTCGCATGGCCCAGCACAGGCAGCACGATGAAAAGACCCAGAAAGAGCGGCAGCATGCCCAGAAACAGGAGCCCTGCGATTAGTGCGGCCCAGACCGCCATCGGCACCAGATTCGACGTCACCACCCCGAAGGAGGTGATCATCGCGGTGATGAAATCCACCTCGCGATCCAGAAGCAGCGGCAGCGAGATCACTGTCAGCGCAAAGAGCACCGCCGCCATGAGGCCGCCGATCGTGCCGCCGACCAGCAGCATCATCAGCCCTGGCGCGGAGAGCAGCATATCCGTGGTCGAGCTGGTGATGGGCTGGAGGCCGAAGAACAGCGCGAAGATCGTATGCGCCACGAACACCCAGAACATGAAGGCCAGCATGATGACCATCGCCATCGAAGGGATCTGGCGATCCTTCTGCGCCAGCACACAGCCCGCGACCCCGGCCCAGTTCAGAGGCTCGCCGCGCTCCAGCCTGCGGCTGACTTCATAGAGCCCGGTCGCCGCGAAAGGCGCGAGCAGCGGAAAGCCCACCGCGACCGGGATGAACCACCAGCTTTGCCCCGAGGCCAGAAAGATCGCATAGAGAATGAGCCCGCCCAGCACATAGACCAGCGAAAATGCGATCCCGAACACGGGCGCGCGCAGGAAATCACGAAAGCCCGCTTTCAGAACCGCGCGCAGATCGGCGAGCGTTACCGGATTGGGCTGCGGTATTTCGGATGGCGGCGGATACGCTGCGTTGGATGACTTGTCGGACATGCCGTGCTCCCTTCCCTTTGGCGGACCATAGGCCCGCGGCATTCCGCCGCGCAAGCGCAAACTCCGCGCCGGGTCAGTCCTCGGCCGTGGCCTCGGCGCGCGACTTGCCTGCGACATCCAGCGCAAGCGTCGCGGCCATGAAGCCATCGAGCGCGCCATCGAGCACGCCTTGCGTGTCCGAGGTCTCATGCCCCGTGCGCAGATCCTTCACCATCTGATAGGGGTGCAGCACATAAGAGCGGATCTGGTTGCCCCAGCCCGCATCGCCCTTGGCCTCATGCGCGGCGTCAATCGCCTCGGTCCGCTTGCGCAATTCCAGCTCATAAAGCCGCGATTTCAGCGCGTTCATCGCAATCTCGCGGTTCTGATGCTGGGATTTCTGGCTCGATGTGGTGACGATCCCGGTCGGGATATGCGTGATCCGCACCGCCGAGTCGGTGGTGTTGACATGCTGCCCGCCCGCGCCCGAAGAGCGGTAGGTGTCGATACGGATATCCGAGGGGTTCACCTCGATCTCGATATTGTCGTCCACCACCGGATAGACCCAGACCGAGCTGAAGGAGGTGTGCCTGCGCGCCGAGCTGTCATAGGGCGAGATGCGCACCAGCCGATGCACGCCCGATTCCGATTTCAGCCAGCCATAAGCGTTATGGCCCGAAATCTTGTAGGCGACCGAGCGTATACCGGCTTCCTCGCCGGGGCTCTCGGACATCATCTCGACCGTGTAGCCGCGCTTCTCGGCCCAGCGCACATACATCCGCGCCAGCATCGCCGCCCAGTCACAGCTTTCCGTGCCGCCCGCGCCTGCATTGATCTCGAGGAAGGTGTCATTGGCATCCGCCTCGCCATTGAGCAGCGCTTCCAGCTCCTTCTCGGCGGCGAGCTTACCGAGGCTGGCAAGCTCTGCCTCGGCCTCGGACACGACCTCGGTATCGCCTTCGGCTTCACCCAGCTCGATCAGGCCGATCTGGTCCTCGAGTTCCTGGCTGATCTTGCGATAGGTCTCCAGCGCATCAGAGAGCATCCGGCGGTCGCGCATCAGCGCCTGCGCCCGCGCCGGGTCGTTCCAGAGTTCGGGATCCTCGGTCATGGCATCGAATTCTTCCAGCCGATGCGGCGCGGTCTCTATATCCATGCGCTGCCCCAGCAGGACAAGGGATTTGCGGATCGCTTCAATCGTGTTGAGCGTCTCGGAACGCATATTGTGTCACCACCTGTCAGGTCAGATCATCTGTCCTTACCCTGCCGCCTTACGCGGGGCAAGCATCTGGACGACCAGAGTTTTGCGGGTGCGCGGCTCAGTAAAGCCCGCCAGTCGAGACCGTCCCGAGCGTGGCAGGCGCACTCGAAGAGGTGCTGCCACGGCCCGGATCCTGGCGCTCGAGCGCCTCATAGCTTTCGCCGGGCGCGAACATTGGCAGATCGCCGCCCAGCGCGAAACCGCCATCGATCACCGCCGCAAGACCGAAGATCGGTTCCACACCCTCGCGGAAGAACTCGGCCTGCACATGCGACCCGGAGGCGGATTCGGGCAGGCGCGCGCCGGTATTGCGGTCGATATTCATGAAATAGCCGCCCTCCGGTACACGGAAGCGCCCGCCACCGTATTTTTCGATGGCCTCGAGCATGAACTCATTGAATACAGGGCCACAGATCGAGCCCCCGCCTGCCCCGCGCCCGAGCGGGCGCGGCTGATCAGCGCCTATATAGCAGCCCGCCACGATATTGGATGTGTAGCCCACAAACCACGCATCGCGCGCTTCATTGGTGGTGCCGGTCTTGCCGGCGACAGGCACGGGCAGGTTGACGGTGCGCGCGGCAGTGCCACGGTCAACCACGCCCTGCATCATCGAGGTGAGCTGATAGGCTGTCACGGCATCCATAACGCGCGTGCGCTGCGACGTGATCCATGGCTCGCGCCCCTGCGGCAATGCGCGCTCATCGCAATCGACGCAGGTGCGCTGGTCGTGGCGATAGATCGTCTCGCCCCAGCGGTCCTGCACGCGGTCCACAAGCGTGGGCTCCACGCGCTCGCCGCCATTGGCGAACATCGCATAGGCCGCGACCATGCGAAACAGTGTGGTCTCCTGACTGCCGAGCGCCGAGGCGAGGTTCTGCTGCGCACGATCGAAGACACCGAACCGCTCGGCATAGCCGCCGATCACATCCATCCCGACTTCCTGCGCCAGACGGACGGTCATCAGGTTGCGCGACAGCTCGATCCCGCGCCGCACTGGCGTCGGGCCGTAGAAGCGGTTCGAGGCATTGGTGGGCCGCCAGAGCCCTTGCGGGGTGTTCACCTCGATAGGCGCATCGACAATGATCGTGGCGGGGGTGAAGCCCGAATCGAGCGCCGCTGCATAGACGAAGGGCTTGTAGGCCGAGCCAGGCTGACGCTGCGCCTGTGTCGCGCGGTTGAACACCGAGTGCTGGTAGGAGAACCCGCCCTGCATCGCGATCACGCGCCCGGTGTTCACATCCATCGCCATGAACGCGCCCTGCACTTCCGGCACCTGCCGCAGTGACCAGCGGACATGGCTGCCATCGCTGTCGGAGGTGACGCGGCGCACATAGACCACATCGCCCACATCGAGATTGTCCGATAGCGAGCCGCGCGCCCAGTTGATGTCGGGCCGGTCCACGACATGGGGCGCGTGATAGTCGTTATCGACACTCTCGATGCCCAGCCGCGCCTGATCGGGGCTGACCTCGAGCACCACCGCCGGATACCAGCGATTGCCCAGCGTGATGTCGCGCGCAAGCGCAAGCTCCCCGAGGGCTGCCCGCCAGAGACCTTCATCCTCCAGCAATTCGGGCGCAATCGTCTGGCCGGTCGTGCGCAACCGCCCGCGACCGCGATCATACTGCTCGAGCGCGCGCTGCAGCGCATGGGCGGCATGGACCTGCATTTCCGGGTCGATCGTGGCGCGGATCGACAGCCCCCCGGCGAAGAACTCATCCTCGCCGAATGTCCCCGAAAGCTGGCGGCGCACCTCATCGGTGAAGTAATCGCGCGGCGGGACACTGGCGCGCGGGCTCGGGATATCGCCCGACTGCACGGTCAGCAGGGGCTGCGCGCGCGCCGCGTCATGCTCGGCGCGGGTGATGAAGCCATTGCGCAGCATCTCGCCCAGCACGTAATTGCGCCGTGCAACCACCCGGTCGTGATTGCGCACGGGGTGGTAATTCGAGGGCGCTTGCGGGAGGGCTGCGAGGAAGGCCGCTTCGTGCAGATCCAACTCATCGAGCGTCTTGTTGAAATAGGTCTGCGCGGCGGCGGTGACGCCATAGGAGTTCTGGCCCAGGAAAATCTCGTTGAGATACAGCTCCAGGATCTGGTCCTTGGTCAGCGTCTGCTCGACGCGGCTGGCGAGGATCAGCTCCTTGATCTTGCGCTCGCCCGTGCGGTCACCCGAGAGCAGGAAATTCTTCATCACCTGCTGCGTGATGGTCGAGGCGCCCCGGATCGTCTCACCGCGCGAGGCGATTGCCTCATAGCCTGCGACCGCGATGGCGCGCGCGTCAAAGCCGGTATGCACATAGAAATTGCGATCCTCGGCCGCGATGAAGGCATCCTTCACACGCTCCGGGATGTCATCAATCGGCGTGAAAAGCCGCCGCTCCAGCGCGAATTCGTCGATCAGGCGGCCTTCACCCGAATAGATGCGGCTGATTGTGGGCGGCTGGTAATTGGCAAGCTGTTCATGGCTGGGCAAATCATTGCTGTAATACCAGAAAACGCCCCCAAGGGCGATTGCCGCGAAAGACACGGCAGTGATGGCGAAGCTGAACAGCCCGCCGAAGAAGGATAGAATCGCGCGTAGCACCAGAACCTCTCAAGGTGTCGACGCTGCTTTATACGCCGGGTTTCCGCGCGCGTCAAAACGCCCGGTGATCAACAATCAGTTGATCGACGGAAACGCGGCGCGCCTAGCGGGACGCGTCCTGCGCCAATCGCGTGATCTCGAAGCGCACAGTGCCCACAGGCAGCCCCCAGCGCGACACCACCGCGTCATTGATGATCGTCCCATCCGGGCCGTAATAGATCACATCCTCGAAACCGAGCCGCGTGATCTCGCCTTCGGACTCGAAATCCGCCGTGTAGGACAGGCGCACTTCGGTGCCGGTCTCGACCACTTCGGCAGTGCCCACAGTGTCATCGCGCCGCCCGGTCCAGCGGCCCGGGCCTGCGCGGTCGAAAACCCAGGTCAGGCGGTTTTCCTCGCCATCATCATAAAAGAAATCCTCGACCACTGTCAGCCGGTCACCCTCCAGCCGCCCGTCCAGTTCGGCCCGAAAGCGCCGCTCGCTGCCCGTCAGACTGACACGGAACACGCCGCGCCCCGTGGACCGCCCGGCAAAGGCCGCATCGAGCGTGATCGGGCGCAGTTGCCCCTCGGGCGAGGCCGGGACGCGCGCGCAGGCCGCCAGCGCAAGAGGTCCGACAAGGAACAACCGGCGGGGGAGTGTGAGCATGGAGGGACTGCCTTCATCGTGATCGGTGCGCGACGACCTAGTCCGCGACGCGCCCATATCCAGCAGCTGCGCGCGGCTTAGCGACGGCGCAGCCGTTGCAGGGCCGTGTCGTCTTGCTGCCACTGCTCCAAAGCGTCTGCCAGCGCCTCGACCATCTGCCTGTTCCAGTCGGGATCCTGCAGATTGGCCAGATCGCGCGGGCTGGACATGAAGCCGAGCTCGACCAGGACCGAGGGCATGTCCACGGCACGCAGCACCGTGAACGCCCCTGACTGGATCGGACGCCGGTGCAGCCGCAGCCCGACCGTCTCAATCCCCTCGACCAGCGCCTCCGCCAGCGCCCGCGAGCGCGGTTTCGTGTCCTGCCAGGCAACCGACATCAGCACGCGCGCAATCTCATCAGGAGTGCCATGCAGATCGACGCCCGCCAGCATATCGGCGCGGTCATGGCGCTCGGCCAGATAGGCCGCGGAATCGTCGCTGGCCTCGTCGCCGAGCAGATACATCACAGCGCCGCTGGCCAGCCCCTCGGGCACTGTATCGGCATGTATCGACACGAACAGATCGGCCCCGGCCGCGCGGGCAGCCCGGATGCGCCCGTCGAGCGAGACGAACACATCCGCCTCGCGCGTCATCGCCACATCGAACACTCCGCGCCGCAACAGCGTCTCGCGCAGCTTTTGCGCGAAGGCGAGCACCAGATCGGACTCGCGGATACCCTCCACCTCGGCCCCCGGATCAATGCCGCCATGCCCGGGATCGAGCATCACGAGAGGCTTTCGGATCTCCGGCGCGGGTACAGGCACGGCGGGCGCCTGCGGGTGCAAGAGCGCCGCTGCGCTTTGCGCGACCAGACGCGCTTCATCTGCGGCACTCGCCTCGAATTCCTCCAGCGTGACGCGGCGCAGGCGCAGCGCGATCTGCGCCGCCCCGCTCTCGGCGCTGATCCGCTGCTCCGAGCTTTCGAGCGCGAAGGGTCCGCCCAGATCGAGCACAAGCCGCGCCCAGCCATCGGGCAGATGCCCGTGCCGTACCCCCCGGAGCCCCTGCGCGGTGGCGAGTTCCTCCAGATCCACGGCACCCCAAGCGACCGTGTTGAGGTCCACAACCAGCCGGGGCGGGTCAGCCAGCAGCTGCACGCGGTAGGGCACGGGCTGGCTCAGCGCGAGGTCCAGCGACACAGCGTCGCGGCGGGCCGATATGCCCGTGCCCTCGGCCTGCAACCGCGCCTGCGCGCTCATTGATCCCTGCGCGCTCGCCGATGGCCCCAAGGCGAGCAGTGCCGCGCCCAGCAGGACGCACAAGGCCATCACATATCCCGATCTGCTCACCCCTGCCTCCGCGCAGTCCTGTCCTTGCGTCTCCAGCCATACACGCCCGGCACCGGGCCGAAAAGCGCAGCCTTCCCCGACGCAGGGGGCAAACCCGCTCACAAATCCGCAAGCTGCATCCCAAGGGGTGTGAAAGGCTTGATTCCAGCCGCGCTAAGGGCTTTAACGGGCACGCAAGAGACATGGGCCTGCGCGGCACCTGTCGCGCCCGCCGGTTCAGTGCCAAATACACGAGGACATTTCAGCATGACACTTCCCCTGACCGACTCTGCCCTTATCGGAACCTGCCTCGCAGCCTCCGCGCTCGGGATCATCGTTCTGACCTCTTCGGGCGGGAATGGCGCGACGCCCCCGGCCAATGACGAGACCGAGGTCAGCGAAGCTGCGGAGGCGAATGACGCGCTCGAACAGATCGGCGCGACCGCTGTCTCCGAGCCGCAGGAAGTGGATGCCGAATTCGGCGAACAGGTGCGCGCCTATCTGTTGGAAAATCCCGAAGTGATCTTCGAGGCCGTCGCCGTCTATGAAGAGCGTCAGGCGATGGCGCAGGCGGATATGGATGCCGCCGTGCTCGAGGCCAATGCCGAGGCGCTGTTTGAGGACGGGCATTCCTGGGTCGGGGGCAACCCGGAGGGCGATATCAGGCTGGTCGAATTCATCGATTACCAATGCGGCTTTTGCAAGCGCGCCCATGACGAGGTCGCGGCGCTGCTGGAAGAAGATGACGGCATCCGCCTGATCCTGAAGGAATTTCCCATTCTCGGGCCTGAATCCGAGCTGGCCTCGCGCTTTGCGGTCGCCACGCTGAATATCGGCGGGGATGAC
Source organism: Paracoccaceae bacterium (assembly GCA_003567315.1). Taxonomy (GTDB): domain Bacteria; phylum Pseudomonadota; class Alphaproteobacteria; order Rhodobacterales; family Rhodobacteraceae; genus Roseinatronobacter. The sequence continues at coordinate 30,683 of PWZT01000056.1, read as the reverse complement.
GTCTATGCCGAGGTGCAGGACATGCTGATGCGCCATGAAGGCGCGTTCTCCACCGATTTCCTCGAGGATGTCGCCGCGATGGTGGATCTCGATTTCGAGGCGATCAGCGCCGAGATGGAGAGCGATGCCGTGACCTCGGTTCTGGCCGAGAACCGGGCCCTGGCGCAGCGGTTGCAGATCACCGGCACGCCGACATTCGTGATGGAGAGCGAAATGATCCGCGGCTTCATCAGCGCCGATGTGCTCGCCGAGACCGCCGAGAGCCTGCGCAACTGACGCTCGCGCACGGCCCTGCACACCTGATCCGAGCGGCCCTGCGCACGCGCCAAGGCGCGCGCGGCTTTCACCTTGACCTCGCGGCGCGATTCGACAAGCCTGCGCCAGACCCTGACCGGAACCCGCTTGCACATGACAGGTCACACAGCCCCTTTCGCGCCCTATGAATGGATGATCGCCTGGCGTTACCTGCGCGCAAGGCGGGCCGAGGGCGGGGTCAGCGCGATGACCGTGATCTCGTTTTTGGGGATCATGCTCGCGGTCTTTGCCCTCATCGCCACGCTCTCGGTGCGCTCGGGCTTTCGCGCGGAGTTCGTGGACACCATCCTCGGGGCCAATGCGCATGTCACTGTCTATTCTGCAGTGCATGTGGACGATTCCGGCCGCACCAGCCGCGTGATCGAAGATTATGAGGAGATGGCCGAGCGCCTTGCCGCCGTGCGTGGGGTCACTCGGGTTGCGCCTCTGATCAAGGGTCAGGTCATGGCCTCGGCGCATGGCAGCAATACCGGGGTGGAGGTCTTCGGCATCAGCCATGACAATCTGCGCACCATCCCGCGCATTGCCGAGCCCGAACAGGCGCTTGGCGATATCGAGCGCTTCGAGGAGGGTGTGGCCATCGGCTCGGGGGTCGCGCGCGAGCTGGGGGTGGGTATCGGCGACTCGATCCGTGTCATCTCGCCCGACGGGGTGCGCACCGCCTTCGGCACCAGCCCCCGGATATCGGCCTATGAGGTGGTCTATATCTTCACCGCCGGGCGCTACGATATCGACCGAACGCGCCTCTATATGCCGTTTGCCGAGGCGCAGAGCTATTTCAACCGCGACGGGGTCGCCGATGAAATGGAGGTCATGGTCGCCAATCCCGACCAGATCGACGCCATGCGCGCCGATCTGTTGCGCGCAGGCGGCGAGCGCGCGATGCTCTGGACATGGCGCGACAGTGCAGGCAGCTTCCTGCGCGCGCTCGATGTCGAGGATAACGTGATGTTCGTGATCCTCTCGATCCTCGTGCTGATCGCGGCCATGAATATCATCTCGGGGCTGATCATGCTGGTCAAGAACAAGGGCCGCGACATCGGCATCCTGCGCACCATGGGGCTGACCGAGGGCTCGGTGCTGCGCGTGTTCTTCATCTGCGGGGCCAGTGTCGGGGTGCTGGGCACGATTGCAGGCGTCATCCTCGGATGCCTGTTTGCGATCTATATCGACCCGATCTTCAGCTTCGTGAATTACGTCGCGGGCGGCGGGGTCTGGGACCCGTCGATCCGCGGCATCTACAATCTGCCCGCCGAATTGCGTCTGGCCGATGTGCTGCGCGCAGTGGGTCTCTCGCTCACCCTGTCCTTCATCGTGACGATCTTTCCCGCCCGCCGCGCGGCCCGCATGAACCCTGTCGAGGCGCTGCGCTATGAATGACACCGCCCTCGTGCTCACGGATATCTGCAAGACCTACAATGCGGGCAAGCGCAATGAGGTGCAGGTGCTGCGCGACGCCTCGCTCCAGGTCGCGCGCGGCGAAGTCGTCGCTCTGGTCGCCCCTTCCGGCGCAGGCAAATCGACGCTCCTGCATATCGCGGGCCTGCTCGACACCCCCGACACGGGCTCAGTGATGATCGATGATGCCGACATGACCCGTCTGGGCGACCGCACCCGGACAGCGGCGCGGCGCGGGCAGATCGGCTTTGTCTATCAGTTCCACCATCTGCTGCCCGAGTTCAGCGCGCTCGAGAATGTGGTGCTGCCGCAACTCGCCAATGCCGTGGCGCCCCGCATGGCCGAAGAGCGGGCGCGCGATCTGCTAGAGCGCGTGGGCGTTGCCCCGCGTGCCGATCACCGGCCTGCCGCGCTTTCGGGTGGCGAGCAGCAGCGCGTGGCCTTCTGCCGCGCGCTCGCCAATGCGCCCTCGCTGCTGCTGGCGGATGAACCGACCGGCAATCTGGACCCCGCGACCTCGGATCAGGTCTTTGCCGCGCTCATGACGCTGGTGCGCGAAACCGGGCTCTCGGCGCTGATCGCGACGCATAATCTGGCGCTCGCGCGCCGCATGGACCGGATCGTGCATCTGCAGGATGGCGAAATCCGCGCCGCCTGACGCTGTGGGGCAAGTTGGGTCCCGTCACCCGTGGGCCCCACGCAGCATTCGCGCGATCATCTTGAGCCCCGATCCGGTGTCGCCCGCCCGCGCACCAGCGCGGGCTGCGCCCTCGGGGCGTACAGGGCCGGGTGGGAGGGTGCGGCCCGAGGGCGCAATTTCCGGCAAGGTCCATAGCCCTGAAAAGTCGCGCCGAGCGCCCGCGCATCTATCACCCCTGCAAATGCCGCAAGCCCTGCGTCACATCCGTGCGCAAAGCAAGCCGCAGCGCGGCGTCATCGCCCGCGCGCAGCGCTTCGAGAATGAGCCGGTGATGCGGCGGTGCCGTGGTCCGGCGCAGGCGTGTGTAGAGCGCGCGCATGGTCGGGCCGAGTTGCAGCCAGACAGTTTCCAGCAACCCCAATATCGCCGGGCTCTGCGCGCGCAGATAGAGCGTGCGATGGAACTCCAGATTGGTGCGGATATATTCCACCGGGTTCTGCAAGCGGATCGCGCGGGCATTGGCCTCGTTGATGCTCTCCATCCGGTCGATCAGCGCGAGATGGGCGCGCCGCAACGCCCGGCTGGCCAGTTCGGGTTCGAGCAGCGCGCGGATCTGCGCCAACTCCTCGATGCGGTCATTGCTCAATTCAGGCGTCGCCACGCGCCCCGAGGCCGACAAGGTCAGCGCCCCCTCGGCCGTGAGGCGGCGCAGCGCCTCGCGCGCCGGGGTCATCGACACACCGAATTGCTTGCCGATCCCGCGCAGCGTCAGCGCCTGACCGGGCAGCAACTCGCCATGCATGATCTGGAGCCGCATGCCGCGATACACACGGTCATGCGCGGGCGGATTGGCAAGCGTGGCCTGGCGTGTCTGCGCTTCGTTCATGGACAAATGTGATCACAAATCCACAGAGCCGTCAATCGCCCTGACATCCGCACCGACGCGCGAGAACGCGGGCTGACGCTTGCGCGATGCCTGCGCGCTTGGTAAACAATTTTGACCAATTCAAGGGGGAGACATTCCATGCCGGTGATCACGAATATCGAAGATCTGCGCCGTATCTACGAGCGGCGCACGCCGCGCATGTTTTATGACTATGCCGAATCGGGGAGCTGGACCGAGCAGACCTTCCGCGAGAACACCTCCGATTTTTCCCATATCCGTCTCAAGCAACGGGTTGCCGTTGATATGACCGGGCGCAGCACCCGTGCGAAGATGATCGGCGAGGATGTGACCATGCCGGTCGGGCTCGCCCCGGTCGGGCTCACAGGCATGCAATCGGCCGATGGCGAGATCAAGGCAGCCCGCGCCGCCGAGAAATTCGGCGTGCCCTTCTGCCTCTCCACCCTCTCGATCTGCTCGATCGAGGATGTCGCGAAGCATACGAAAAAACCTTTCTGGTTTCAGGTCTACACGCTGAAAGACGATGATTTCATGCGCCGCCTGTTCGAGCGCGCCAAGGAGGCAGGATGCTCGGCCATCGTGGTCACGGTCGATTTGCAAGTGCTGGGCCAGCGGCACAAGGACCTCAAGAACGGGCTGTCGGCACCGCCCAAGCTGACGCTGAAATCCATTCTCAACCTGATGACCAAGGTGCCCTGGGGGCTGGAGATGATGGGCACGCATCGGCGCACTTTCCGCAATGTGGTAGGCCATGCCAAGGGCGTGACCGATCCCGGCTCGCTCTCGGCCTGGACGGCCGAGGCCTTCGACCCCGCGCTGGACTGGAACCGCATCGCGCAGTTCAAGGAGTGGTGGGGCGGCAAGATGATCGTCAAGGGCATCATGGAGCCCGAAGATGCGCGCCGCGCCGCCGATATCGGCGCCGACGCCATCGTGGTGTCGAATCACGGCGGGCGCCAGCTTGACGGCGCTGTCAGCTCCATCCGCATGCTGCCCTCGATTGTCGAGGCCGTGGGCGACCGCGTCGAAATCCATCTCGACAGCGGCATCCGGTCAGGACAGGACGTCCTCAAGGCGCTCGCGCTGGGGGCCAAGGGCGTCTATATCGGGCGTGCTTTCACCTATGGGCTGGGCGCGATGGGCGAGGCGGGCGTCACCAAGGCGCTGGAGATCATCCACAAGGAACTGGATGTGACCATGGCGCTCTGTGGCGAGACGGATGTCGCTGATCTCGGGCCGCATAACCTCTATGTCCCGCAGGGCTTTGGCGATCCGACCGTGCTGCTCTGAGCGTTTGGCGCGTAACGCGGGACCAAGCCGGAACACGGCACGTCACCTCGTCCCTCAATTTCTTGCAGAAAAAGAAAAAACCACCCGGATACGGGTGGTTTTATTCTCTGGGCAAGGTTGGAATCAACCAACCGAGACCGGTATCATTCGGTGGTCGTCGCGGTCGAGGACGACCCGCTTGCCACTGCCACTGCCAGAGCAGCCAGGGCAAGACCGCCCACGACCAGCCCGGCACCACCGTCAAACTTGCCTGCGACCGGCGCTTCGGGCACCATTACCGGCTCTTCCACAACGGGGTCAGCCATCTTGCCGCCCATTGCACCAGCGAATGCGGAGGTCCCTGCGAAGCAGAGCGCCGTTACCATAGCAATCTTTTTCATAGACATTTCCTTTCTGTTCCTGCCTTTGAGCGGACTGCGCAATGACTGCCACTCCTTAGCTCCCCGCCTTCATAGATCACGAACGGCGCGATTTGCAAGCCAGAACCTCGGTAAATGGGCTTTCATAGGCAAACTGTTGCAATGTTGCGCGCCCAGTCGCGGATTTCGCGCCTTTTCCCGCTCGGCCAATGGCATATCGCGCGATATGCGGGCCTGGCTGCGTAGGCGGGTGGTGGCGCGCCGACCCTCGGTGCGGTCACTTCCAGTGTTGAACTGCCCGGCAAAACTGGGTAACGCGTCAAGCGGAGGCGAGACGACTCATCCTCAAGGCCGCGCATCGCGCATGTGGCGCTCTTGGCAAGGGTCGAAGCATCGCGTCACGGGGCTTATGCAGCCGCGGAGATGACAGGGCCGGTAGCTCAGTTGGTAGAGCATTCCGTTTACACCGGAAATGTCGGGGGTTCGAGTCCCTCCCGGCCCACCAGACATCTCCAGCGAAATCGTCGCCCGCCACAAGCGCTGCGCAGCGGGGGCCACGTCGCGCATCGCAATGTATTCCCCGATCCGCGCATCACCGCAACATGCCCATGATCCTGCGCGCCAACCCGCTTGCAAGCTCAGGATTCGTCGAGCTCGATTCGGTCCGCGATCTCGGGGGAGAGCAATTCGGCATGGAAGGCCAGCAGGATCAGCTTCGCATCGAGAGTGTCGCCATCCTCGAGCGCGGCTTCCAGACGATGCTCCGCATGATCCGCGGCCAGAGCACCATGACTCTCGGCGAATTGTTCATGCCCGAAAATGCAATAGGCCAGAAGGTGCGCTGCATCCGCGAAAGCCGCCGCCTGCGCGCCTGCTGCGGCATGTTTCCTGGCAAGCTGGATCACGGTCAGCTTGACGGGCTCGGGCACAAGCAGCGGATGCAATCCCGCTGCCCTGAGCGCATCATCAAGCGCCCTTATGGCCGTGGACCGGCCCAGAAAGTCGAAAAGACGCAACATGGCGCACGCTGTAGCAGATCGCGCGCCCACCCACATCCGCAATCTGATCCCTGCAGCAGATCGGACGCGGCCGCACTCACCTTGTATGCCCGGCCTCGCGCAGGATGATGATGATCCCACTCGCCACGATGATCGCCGCACCCAGAATCGTCCAGAGCATCGGCACATCCCCCCAGATCAGCCAGCCAAGCCCCGTGGCCCAGATCAGCGCGGTGTAATCGAACGGGGCCACGATGGCCGCCGGGGCCATGCGAAAGGCCTGCCCGATCAGCGCAAGCCCGAGACTGCCGCAAATGGCAAGCCCGACAAACAGCAGCAGGTCACTCCCCTGCACTGGCACCCAATTCGCAAGCGCAACAGGGGCGGCATAGATCATCGGGAACAGCATCGCGAAAAGCATCATGGTCCAGAGTCGCTCGGCGCGATTGATCCAGCGCGCGCTGATCATGAACAGCGCATAGCACAGCGCCGTCCCCACCGGCAGAAGTGCTGCGAGTTGAAACGCGGCACTGCCGGGGCGCACGATCACAAGCACACCGATGAAGCCGAGCAGCACAGCCCCCCACCGCCGCCAGCCGACATGCTCACCCAGGAGCGGCACCGAAAGCGCCGTGATGAAGATCGGCGCCGAAAACACCAGCGCGGTCGCCTCCGCCAGTGGCAGGTAGATCAGCGCCGTGAAGTAGCACCAGGCCCCCACCGTCATAAGCGCGCCGCGCATCGCATGCAGCGACAGATGGCGCGTGCGCAGATCAGCAGTGCCGAAGACCGCCAGAATCACCGCAGCGATGATCGGCACAGCGATCAGATTGCGCAGAAACACGATCTGGATAGGGGTGTAGCGATCGGTCAACAGCTTGGCGATCGCGTCATTGGTCACCAGAAAGGCCACGCCCGCACAGATCGTGGCGATGGCAAGCGGCGTTTCGCGCGCATTGAGGGCAATTCGGGCACCGGGTAGGATCGACATGCGCCTGTGCTAGCAGAGCCGCGCCCGCGTTGCGAGGCAGATGCGCACGCGCGGCAAGATTTGCCCCAGGCAGTTGTGCCGCATTCGATCTCGCCCTCTCCAGCAGTCACGGGAAACCACGCTCATTTGAATCCGTTGCGACATCACGCTTGCCGCGCAGGTCCCGCCGCCAACCAAACGGCCGCCTGACCACATTTTCGCCTTTCCGAACCGTTGGTCGGCTTTGGATTTCCGCACCCGTTCCCTATCAGCCTGCGTCACCCGATACCCGTCTGCGCGCTCTGCATTCATCTTGCCCAAAATACTCTCGCCGAAGGCAGCGCGCCGTCAGGCGCGCTTCTCTGAAAACAACGGGCACACGCACTCCAGACGACGCGCGGCCCCACCCTTTATGCGCAAACGCGTCAACTTGATCGAAAAGCGCTCTAGCTCGCGCTCTCCTGCTGCCGCTGCGGGCAATCGCGGCGCACCTCACGCTGCCGCAGGCCGGTTTTCACCAGCATGCAGCGGTCGCGCGCCTCATAGTAATAACCGCGCGCATACCACATCACGGCGCGGTCGATATCGCCATCCGCGACCAGCCATGCCCCGCGCAGATAGCGCCCGGCATAGGTCAGGTTGGTTTCCGCGTCGAGCAGGTCTTCCGGGCTACCGCGAAACCCCATCTGCCGCGCGGTCTGCGGCAGGATCTGCATCAGCCCCCAATAGGGCCCGTTGCGCGCATGTGGCCGGTAATCGCTCTCACGCTGGATCACGCGGTGCAGGAGCTTCTCGGGCAGGCCATGCTTGTCTGCATATCGCTGCACCAGCCTGCGCATCTGCGGCGTTTCACCAGGGTAGAGCGCGGACGGCACCGGAGCGGCGCGCGTCGCATCAGGCTCCGCCCTGCCGCAGGCAAAAAGCAGGAGGGCAGCGCAGCACAGCAGGATTGAGCGAATCATCGGGTAGAGACCTTTCGATCGACAGGCACCACGCCGATTTCATCGAGCGCGGCGTCCAGTGCATTGGTTTGAGGGATGTTCTCGGCCTTCAGCCGGTCGAAGCGCGCGCGCAGCCGGGCTTTTTCGGCGCCCTTGCAATCATTCCAGGGCCGCCCCTGCAGCCCCATCTCGAGCACATAATAGCCGATGAAATGCGGCTTGTGCCCCGCGCGCAGCAGCCGCGCATAAGCCGCATCGGTCCCGAGCGCGCGCAGCTCCTCGGCGCTGGTGATGCCCGCGTCGGCGCAGGCGGCTTCCATGGCGGGGCCAAGATTGCGAATGCTCGAGATCGGGCTGGACATGCGCGGCACGGTTTGGACCGCCTGATCCGGTCAGGCCCTTCAGTGCTACTGACTGCGCGCGCGCAAGCCTAGCCGTTTTATCGCGGGCTCAGCGCCGCTGCGCCCGGATCGGCAAGAAACGGCTCATCACGGCGGCCTGCCCGGCTCAGAGCAAGGCCCAGTCGTGAAACCGTATCGGCAGTGCCCGGTGTCGCAGCTTGCGTGCCCCGGCTGGACCCGCGATCAGCTTCGCAAGCCGGACAACGCCGGGGCGGTGATGAAGATATCTCAGGTCTGTCCCGTCTTTTGGAATCGGACGCATGCTCGCCTCCTTTTTTCAATGCCCCATCAGAACAGGGAAAAAAGGCAACAATCGGGCACAGACGCAGCATTGTTTGGCAAACGCGTCGTATAGTGTCCTGCATGCCACAGAAAGCCCCCGCTCCGCATTGCAGGTCGCAGTTTTCCGCGGGCATACCCGCGCTCGATCGCGGCGCGCGCCAGAGCCGTGCTCCCCGATGTCAGCCGTCAAGCACCGCGATGCCGCGCGCTTACGCGAGCGCCCCCTCCGGCGTGATCTGGCTGCGCCCGCGCAGGTAAGGGTGCAGCGCCTCGGGCAGATCGACCCCGCCATCGGCGCGCTGGCCGTTCTCCAGCACCGCGATCAGGCACCGCCCGACAGCCACGCCCGAGCCATTCAGCGTGTGCAGGAATGCGGGCTTGCCCCCCGCCTCGGCCCGGTACCGCGCATTCATCCGCCGCGCCTGAAAATCGCCGCAGGTCGAAACCGACGAGATCTCGCGATACGCCCCCTGCCCCGGCAGCCAGACCTCGATGTCATGCGTCTTCTGCGCGCCGAAGCCCATATCGCCCGTGCACAGCACGATGGTCCGGTAGGGCAGCCCCAGCCGCTCCAGCACAGTCTCGGCGCAGCGCGTCATGCGCGCGTGTTCGGCGAGGCTGTCCTCGGGCCGCGTGATCGAGACCATCTCGACCTTCTCGAACTGGTGCTGGCGCAGCATGCCGGTCGTGTCCTTGCCCGCACTGCCCGCCTCGGAGCGGAAGCACAGCGTATGCGCACAAAACCGCAGCGGCAGGCGCGCGCCCTCCAGTATCTCGCCCGCCGCGAAATTGGTCAGCGTCACTTCCGAGGTCGGGATCAGCCACCAGCCATTCGTGGTCTGATAGCTGTCCTCGGCGAATTTCGGCAACTGACCCGTGCCATACATCGCTGCATCGCGCACCAGCACCGGGCTGTTGACCTCGGTCAGCCCGTGTTCCTCGACATGCAGATCGGTCATGAATTGCGCCAGCGCCCGATGCAGCCGCGCAATAGCGCCACGCAGCACGACAAAGCGCGACCCTGCGAGCTTCGCGGCAAGTTCGAAATCCATGCCCGGCGCCACGCCCTCGATCGCGTAATGCTCGCGCGGTGTGAAATCAAACGCGCGCGGCTCGCCCCAGCGCTTGATCTCGACATTGTCGCTTTCATCAGCGCCCTCCGGCACCTCTGCAAGCGGGGTGTTGGGCAACTCTTCGAGCAGGCCGGTGAGCTGCGCATCGCCCCCCCGCGCCTCCTCTTCCAGCCGCGCGATCTCGGCCTTTTTCTCGGCCACCAGCGCGCGCAGCCGGGCGAATTCGGCCTCATCCCCGCGCGCTTTCGCAGCGCCAACCTCTTTCGAGGCCGCGTTCTGCGCAGCCTTCGCGCTCTCCACTTGCGAAATCGCCGCGCGCCGCGCCTGATCGACCGCCAGTATTGCCTCGGATTGCGGCGCAAGCCCACGCCGGGCAAGCGCGGCATCGAAAGCGGCAGGGTTCTCGCGGATCGCGCGGATATCGTGCATGGGGCCTCTCATCTCTCTCACCGTCAGGCCCGCCCCTTATGGCGCATCCCTGTCGCAGGCGGAAGAGCCACAAGCCCGCCAAAGCGGCTGCGACACCGACGCGCAACATCTGCGCACAGGAACGATTGACCTGCGCACGGCTCTGGGGCTAACTTGCGAGCACCAGATGCCAGACAGGAGCTGCCCTATGGATGGCAATGCGTCCGCGCCCGATGCGGACCCCGCGCCCGCCTCACCTGCGGGCCTGTTTGCGAAACCCGTCTTCACTGATGCCCAGGCCCGCGCGCTCACCCATGTCGGTGTGATCGATGTCGGGTCGAACTCGGTGCGGCTGGTCGTCTTTGACGGCGCCGCGCGCAGCCCGGCCTATTTCTTCAACGAAAAGGTGCTTTGCGGGCTGGGCCGGGGGCTTGCGGAAACCAACCGGCTGAACCCCGAGGGTCGCACGCGCGCGCTTGCCACGCTCAAACGCTTTGCGCTGCTGGCCAAGGGCATGTCGCTGAGCAACCTGACCATGGTCGCCACTGCCGCCATCCGCGAGGCCGAGGACGGCCCCGAGTTCAAGGCGCTGGTCGAGGCCGAGACCGGGTTGCGCATGACCGTGATCGACGGGCCGGAGGAAGCCCGCCTCTCGGCCCAGGGCGTGCTGACAGGCTGGCCCGAAGCGCAGGGGCTGGTCTGCGATATCGGCGGCAACAGCATGGAGTTGGCGGTCATCGGCGAGGGCCGGGTGCATTGCAATGTCAGCTCTGGCCTTGGCCCGTTCCGGCTGCAACAGGTGGGCGGCGGCAAGAAGAAGCTGCGCCAGCATATCGGCGACACGCTCAAGGGCCTGCGTGAGCAGGTCGGCGATCACCACGACGCGCTCTATCTGGTCGGCGGCTCATGGCGCGCGATTGCGCGGCTCGACATGGAGCGGCGGGGCTACCCGCTCAAGGTGCTGCATGAATATGCGATGACGCCCAAGACCATCCGCAAGACCATCGACTGGATCGCGGATCAGGACCCGGCGGAGCTGCGCAGCCTTACCGGCGTATCAGCCGAACGCATGAGCCTTGTGCCGCTCGCTGCGCAGGTGCTACGCCAGCTTGTGCACACATTCAGCCCCAAGCGCGTCTATGTCTCGAGCTATGGCATTCGCGAGGGCATCCTCTACGAGCAGATGCCCGATGCGCTGCGCATGCGCGACCCGCTGATCGAGGCGTGTCATTTCATGGAGCATAGCAGCGCCCGCCTGCCGGGTTTCGGGCGCAAGCTGTTTGAGTTTCTGCTGCCGCTCTACCGCACCCGCCCGCCCGAGCGGCTGCGCCTGATTCGCGCGGCCTGTCTGCTGCATGACGTGAACTGGCGCGCGCATCCCGATTACCGCGCAGATGCCTGTTTCGACACCACCACCCGCGCCAATCTCGGCGGGCTCGATCATCCCGGCCGGGTCTATCTGGGTATCGCGCTGATGTATCGCTACAAGACCAACGGCATGCGCCCGCGCATCAAGGAAATCGCGGGGCTGCTCCCCGAAAAGGATTTTGCCGAGGCCAAGATGCTCGGGCGCGCGCTGCGCTTCGGCGCGATGTTCTCGATGGACGGGCCGGAAAACGCGGGCGAGTTGCGCTTCTTCCCGAAAAAGCAGATCCTCGAGTTGATCCTCGAACGCGCCACGCAGGATCTGTTCACCGAAGTCGCCGAGCAGCGTTTCCAGTCACTTGCGAACCAGTTGGGGGTGGACGCGAAGGTCCGGGTCAGGCGCGCTCAAAGCTCGAACGGATCTTCTGCGACTTCGGCGTCGTCCTCGTCCTGAGGCTCGGGCGCGTCATCCGGCGCGGCCTTCTCCGTGCGCCTGCGGATGAGGATATCGCCATTGGGCAGAACCTCGGGCGGGTGGTACTGCGTCATGTCGCGCATCTGATCGAGCAAGCGCTCCATCTCCGGCTCGAGCGCCGAAAAGCCGCGCTCCAGCTCACGGAGCTGCGGCTCGATATCCTCCATGAACCCGCGCATGAAGCGGTCGAAGAGATCCATCAGCGGCGCGCTCTCGGCGTCATTTTCCGGCGCATCGGCCTGCGCCGCGACCGGGGCCAGCAACGCCATGTGCAACAAGGAGACAAGGAGCAGATTACGCATCATGCGCCCGAGGATAGCCGCTCCCCTGCTTTGGCGCCAGTCGCGTGCTGCGGCCTCGCAAAATCGTGTCAGGCGGCGTGGTTTTGCTGGATGTCCTCCCAGGCGCGATTGACATCGCGCAGCCGGTGTTCGGCGAGCTTGATCGCCTCTTCGGGCACCCCGCGCGCCACCAGCCGGTCCGGATGGGTGTCGCGCACCGCCTGCCGGTAAGCGCGCTGGATCTCCGCCATCGAGGCGTCGGGGCTGACTTCGAGCACATCATACGGATCCGGCGCGACATCGCCCACGAAGCGTGCGCGCAGACAGCGGAAACACCGCTCGGTCAGCCCGAAAATCTCGGCCAGTTCGCGCAGGAAGGCTTCCTTTTCGGGGTGGAAATCGCCATTGGCCATTGCGACCTCGAACAACCCCTCCATCAGATCGACCAGCACCGGATCACGCGGCGGGAACATCGCCGCGATCTTGCGCGCGTAAAGCTCGAACCCCGCCACATCCTGCCGCGCCAGATTGAACACCCGCGCCGCCGCAGGCTCATCCTCGGGCTGGATCGTGAAGATGCGCCGGAAGGTCGCGACCTCATTGCGCGTGACCTGCCCGTCGGATTTGGCAAGCTTCGCGCCAAGCGCGATCACGGCGATGGTGAAGGCGACCGTGCGCTCGGGGGGCGTGCGCAGCCGCTCGAACACCTGGCTCAGGGGCTCGCCCTTGCGCAGCGCGCGCAGCGCATCATTTATGCGGGTCCAGATCGACATGGGTTCAAACCTAGCAGGCTGTGGGGCGGAATGCAGCAGGGCACATCACTTCGCACAGAGGATTTTCTGCATCAAGACAAGATCGTGGTAGCGCCCGAACTTCCAGCCCACCTGCCGCATCCGTCCGGTCTCGCGATAGCCCATCGCGGCATGAAACGCGATGCCGCCCGCATTTTCCTGCGATATCGCGGCCACCATCACATGATGGCCGGCCTGCGCGCATGCGCTTCGAGCGCCTGCAGCAGCGTGCGCCCGGCCCCGCGCCGCTGCGCCGCCGGGGCGAGATAGAGCGTATGCTCCATCGTGCGCGCATAGCCCTGGCCCGTGCGGAACGGCGCATATGTGCCAAAGCCCAGCACCGCCCCATCAGCCTCTGCAGCCATGACCGCATGTCCTGCCGCCTGGCGGGCCGCGATCATGTCGGCGATTTCCGCGACGCTGCGTTCGACCGGGTTGAAGGTGATGACCGTGTCGCGGATGATCGCATTCCAGATCGCGGCGATGGCCGGGGCGTCGGAGGGGCGGGCATCGCGGATATGCATCAGGGCGCTCCGGGGTGGGGGGGGATTGAGGGACTGCCGTCCCTCAAGCTCCCTGCCTCAAGGGGGGGCACGCCCCCCTTGAGAAACCCCGTGAGTATTTCGGGGCAAGATGAAAGGGTCAGATCGCAGTTGCGAGCTTTTCGCGGCGGCCGACCAGCTCTTCGGCGACGAGGAAGGCAAGCTCCAGCGACTGGCTGGCATTCAGGCGCGGGTCGCAGGCGGTGTGGTAGCGATCGGACAGATCCTCATCGGTGATCGCGCGCAGCCCGCCAGTGCATTCGGTCACATCCTTGCCGGTCATCTCGAAATGCACCCCGCCCGGGATGGTGCCTTCGGCATTGTGGATGGCGAAGAATTCGCGCACTTCGCGCAGCACCGAGTCGAAGGGGCGCGTCTTGTAGCCCGACGAAGACTTGATCGTGTTGCCATGCATCGGATCGCAGGTCCACAGCACATTGGCGCCTTCCTCGCGCACCGCCCGGATCAGGCGCGGCAGGTGATCGCCCACTTGCCCTGCCCCGAAGCGCGCGATCAACGTCAGCCGCCCGGGCTCGTTCTCGGGATTGAGCGTCGCGATCAGACGCTTGAGGTCATCGGCGCTGATCGAGGGGCCGCATTTCAGCCCGATGGGGTTCTGCACACCACGGCAGAATTCCACATGCGCGCCATCGGGCTGGCGGGTGCGATCCCCGATCCAGATGAAATGCCCCGAGCCCGCGACCGGCAGCCCGGAGGTCGAATCGACCCGTGCGAGCGCCTCTTCATACTCCAGCAACAACGCCTCGTGGCTGGTGTAGAAATCGACCGAGGCCAGATCATGGCTGGTCTCCGAAGTGATGCCCGCAGCCGTCAGGAAATCGAGCGTGTCGGTGATGCGGTCGGTCATCTGGCGGTAGCGCTCGGCCTTCTCGCCCTCGGCAAAGCCCAGCGTCCAGGCGTGCACGCGGTGCATATCGGCATAGCCGCCCTTGGAGAAGGCGCGCAGCAGGTTGAGGCTCGCCGCCGCCTGCGTATAGGCCTGCAACATCCGCGCCGGGTCGGGCATGCGCGCTTCGGGCGTGAAATCGAACCCGTTGATGATGTCGCCGCGGTAGCTCGGCAATTCCTGACCGCCCACCGTTTCGGTCGGGGCCGAGCGCGGTTTGGCGAATTGCCCTGCCATGCGGCCCACCTTCACCACCGGCACTTTCGCGCCATAGGTCAGCACGATGGCCATCTGCAACAGCACCTTGAACGTGTCGCGGATGCTGTCGGCAGTGAATTCCGCAAAGCTCTCGGCGCAATCACCGCCCTGCAGCAAAAACGCCTCGCCCCGCGCCGCAGCGCCGAGTTTGCGCTTGAGCGCGCGCACCTCGCCGGCAAAGACCAGCGGCGGGTATTTGCCAAGCTGCGCCTCGACTGCCTGCAGCGCGGCCGGATCCGGATAGTCGGGCATCTGGATCCTCGGGCGCTCGCGCCATGTCGATCTTGTCCAGCCTTGGGTCATGCTTGCCTCCCGGAATTCTGCGGATGCGGCGTGCTCGTGCGCATCAGTCGCGGCTTCTATACAAAAGCCGACCCCCGCTTGCAAATACGATTGCGCTTGCGCGCGCGCAGGAAACTTGATTGTGTCACGCGCAACAATCGCCAGCCCCAGACACACGCCATGAGCACGCCCTCGACGTCCAGCAACGCCAACAGCCCGCATCACATTGTCTTTCTGCTGCTGGACCGCTTCACGCTGATGGCCTTCGCGGCCGCGATAGAGCCCTTGCGGCTGGCCAATCGCGCGGCCGGGAAACGGCTCTATTCCTGGAGCGTGGTGAGCGAGAAGGGCACGCCCGTGCGCTGCTCCAACGGCACCGAGGTTGCGGTCTCGGGCACGCTCGACGATGTCGCCAAGGACGCGCTGATCCTTGTGTGCGGCGGGGTCGATGCCCAGCGCGCGACCACGCCCGCGATCCTGTCCTGGCTGCGCAAACGCGCGCGATACGGCACCATGATCGGCGGCATCTGCACTGGCGCCTGGACGCTGGCCAAGGCCGGGCTGCTCGACGGGCATCGCGCGACCGTGCATTGGGAAAACCACGAGGCGCTGATCGAGGAGTTCCCCGAGATAGATCTGACCAAATCGGTGTTCGTGATCGATCGCAACCGGATGACGGCAGCGGGCGGGACTGCACCGCTCGACATGATGCTCGCGCTGATCACCTCGGCGGAAGGGCCCGATCTCGCGCATGCCGTGGCCGATCAGATGGTCTATTCCGCCATTCGCACCAATCGCGACACGCAACGCCTCTCGATCCCCGCGCGCATCGGCGTGCGCCATCCCAAGCTCGCGCGGGTCATCGAATTCATGGAAAGCCATATCGAGGATCCGATCTCGCCTGCGGATCTGGCCAATGAAGTGAACATGTCCACCCGCCAGCTCGAGCGGCTGTTCCGGCGCTATCTCAACCGCAGCCCGAAACGCTACTATATGGAGCTACGGCTCGAACGCGCGCGCGCGCTGCTCATGCAGACGGATATGAGCGTGATCTCGGTGGCGCTGGCCACCGGCTTCACCTCGCCCTCGCATTTCTCGAAATGCTACCGGGCGCACTACAGCACCACACCTTACCGCGAGCGTGGCGCGCATGGGCGCGAGGAAGACGAGACCGCCTGAGCGCGCTCAGTAATCGCGGATATCGGCATCCGCGATCAGTTCCTGCAGTTTCAGATCGGCCATCGCGCCGATGCGGCGGTCAAAGACCATTTCCTCCATCTGCCCGTCGCCTGGCCGGTCCTCGAACTGCAATTCGCGCGAACACAGCATGAGCACCACAAGCTGACCGGCCTCGGTGGACATGGTGGTGATCTCGTTGCGATCGAGCCGCGCAAGCGCCACAGCGTCAGCGCCGGACATCTCGTTGACGAAGGCCTCGCGCTCTTCCAGCGCCTCTTCGGGCAGCCCTTGCGCGAAGCGTCCGAGCCCTTCGCAATGGCGCGTCTCGGTCTTGATCCGCTCGACCCGGGCAAGGTTCTCGGCGCTCTCGCCACCGGGCAAGGCGAGCCGCTTATAGGTGACGAAGACCTGATCGGGCGGGATGTCGCGGCTGCTGTCGCTGGCGCGAAGCTGGAAATAGGCGATCGCCTCGCCCAGATCGATCGGGCCGATGATCTGGCCCGGACGCGCCTCGGAGATGGGCTCCGCAATCTGGCCCGGCAGGTTCTCGACCGGCACCCAGTCCGGCAGGCGCCCGCCCTGATCGCGCGTGCCGGCCAGCGAGAACTCGCGCGCGATCTCCGAGAATTCCTCGATGCTGCGCGCGCTCTCGATCATCTCCATGATCTGCGCGACGGGATCGGCGAATTCGGGATCGGTGGGCAGGAAGATCTCGGAAATCAGCACCCGCTGCGTGCCCAGAATCGCCGCCACATCGCGCGCGCGATCGACATCGGAATCCGTGACCGGCACCAGCGGCGGCAAGGTCCGACGCACGGCCTGACGCCACATCAGGCCCGCCTCGACAAAGCCCTCGAACGTCTCGCGATCCACGCCGACCTCGCGCAAGGCGGAGATGAATTCATCGCTCGACATCTCCGCGCGCGCGGCGAATTCCGACATGCCATCGGCCAGTTCGTCCATATCGATGCGGATATTGTGGCGCCGCGCATAATCGCGCTGCACGGCTTCCTCGGTCAGCCGCGTGATCGCCTCTTCGCGCATATCGGCCGCGCCGACATTGAGCGCCTCCATGAAGGCGATGCGCTGCTCGACATCGAAATTGGTGATCACCCGGTCATTGACCTTGCGGGCGGGCGAGAACAGCCCCTGCGCCTCGGCAATGGGCGCGCTCACCAAGAGCATGATCGCCGCAAGCCCCATGCCAATCCGCACCCGCAATGACCGAAATCCTGATCGCATAGCTCTCATCCGCCTCTTTGCCTGCCCGCCCTGGCGGGCTTGATCCGGGATTACACGCTTTGCATTGCGATGTCATCCCACTTGCGTATCACGCCCACGCGCGCTCACATCTCGCTGCAGGCCCGCCGGTTGCGCGACGGGTTGCCGCCGATGCCCAGAATGTCGATATTCAGCCCCAGCGAGGTCTGCGCGCGCGGCGAGGAGATCGAGGCGAAGCGCCGCTCGACCCCCATCGCCATGCGCAGACATTCATTCTCGTATTCCAGCCCCACCATCGCCCGCGCCGCACGCCGCTGGGCGATGTCATAGCGCCAGCCCACCCGCGCGGTCCAGAACTCGTCAATGTCGCGCGTGCCCTCGAAACTCCATTCCGAAGCCGTGCGCGCGCGCGCCTCGAACGGGTTGCCGATGATGCGCATGTAACTTGTCGAGATGGTGTAATCCTCCGCCACCCAGTCGAGCTCCAGCGCCGTGCGCTGCACGCGCAGATCCGATGTGATCAGCATGCGGTTGCTCAGAAGCAACCCGTCTTCCGTGCCAAGGCTCACCCCCACCAGCCAGTCCGACTGCCCGCCCGACAGCGGTGTGGCGTCCGAAAACTGTTCCAGATCGCGCTCGCGCCAGACCCGCCCCAGCGTCAGCGTGCTCGACCAGCCCTCGGGCGCATGCCGCGTCCAGCTTACGCCCAGATTGGCGCGCAAACCGCCCTCGCGCATCTCGCGGCTTGCGAAGCGGTTGGTCGCAAACAGATTGCCGCCATCCAACTCGGGCATGCGGCTTTCCTCATGCGGCAGATCCAGCAGCCGGTTGCGCCCCCAGACCACCTGCGCCACAGGCTCGATCACATGCGACACGCCATTGCCGGTGTTGCGCACCAGCGGCCAGCGTAACTCTGCCATCATCTGCGGTGAGACCCGCGTGGCCGAGCGCGGGAAAACACCGCCCGTGTCGGACAGGCGGAAATGATCCACCCCCAGATCGAGCCCCACAGCCCCCAGCACGCCCATCGGCAGCACGGCATCGCGCCGCCAGCCGAGGTCGAGGCTCAGCCGCGACATCTCGCGCGGGCGCGGCCCGTCCGCGCGATCCGGCGTCGGCGCAGGCAGGCCCATCGCCCCCATGGCGCGGCGGCGCTGATGCAGATGCGCCTCCAGCCGGAACGCGGCGACCCCGCCGATCCCCGGCACATCCATGCGCCGCTCGAACACGGCCTGCCCCACGCGGTTGGGCAGGATGCGGTTGTCATCATCGAGCCGCAGCGAGCGGAATTGCAGCAACTGCACCCGTGCGCGCGTGTCGCGCTGGATCCGCTCGAGCGTGATGTCGCTGGTCAGCCGCGAGACACCGCGATTGTAATCCTCCAGCACTTCGCGATCCGATGGCTGGATCAGGTTGAAGCTCAGCCGGTAGCCGCGCCCCAGCGCGAAATCGCCCTCAAGATAGGCCACCCCGCGCGTGCGGCCCGGCCGGATCTGGTCGCGTGCGATCAGCCCGCCGAATTCCAGCATCCCCGACGCGAATGCCTGCCGGTAGCGCAGATCGAGCGCGCGCGTGCCCTTGCTTGCAAGGTATGGCGTCAGCGTCAGATCGCGGTCCGGGCCGAGCACGATGAAATAGGGCGCTCGCAACCCGACCCCGTGGCCCGTGTCAAAGCTCAGGCGCGGGGCGAGCCAGCCTGTCGCACGCTCCAGACGCGGATCGGGCACACGCAGGCGCGGCACATAGGCCACGGGCAGGCCAAAGAGGCGAAACTGCGCATTATCGAAATAGACCTGCTGCTCCGCCTCGTCATGCACCACGCGGCGCGCGCGAATCTCCCACAGCGGCGTCGGGCTATTGGCGCAGATCTCGCAGGATGAGGCCACGACCGCATTCATCTCGGTGAAGCGCTCGTCCCGGCGCTCGACCGAATGCGCCGCGATCTGCAATTGCTGGTCGATCACCACCTGCGCAGAGCGGATCAGGCCCCGGCGCAGCGAGGCCGACATCTCCGCCGCTTCCGCCAGAATGACGATCTCCTCGCCCTCATTGAGCACGATCGGCCCCTCGATGCGCAGCGCATCCGTGCCGCGATCATAAACCACGCGCCGCGCCTGCAACCGCGTCGTGCCGAACAGCGCCTCGACATTGCCCTCGGCGATCAGCCGCTCCGGCCCGTCGAGAAACAGCCGGTCGGCCACAAGCGTCGCGAAATCAGCGCCTTGCGCGGCGAGCCTGCCCGGGACCAGCGCGCCCACAGCGCAGCACAACATCAGCACCACAAGGCCGAGCGGGCCAAGGCCGCGCCTGCGCAGGGTATGCCGATGCGGTCGGGGCATCACCCCTCCTCCAGATTCAACATCACGCCGACAGCCAGCAGCACTGTCGCGACCGGCAAGCCCCAGGCTGCCAGAAGCACCGGGATCTGCCCGCTTTCCCCAAGGATCTGGGCAAAGTTACGCAGAAAGAAGAGCGTGAATCCAGCCAGAATCGTGATCAGCGCGCGCTGACCGGCCACACCGGCGCGCATATGGTGAATGCTCAGCGCGAAAGCCAGCATCAGCATGCCGCACAGCATCAGCGGCAGCGCAAGCTCCATGTTCAGCCGCATCCGGTGCTCGAGTGCGGCAAACCCCGCCCGCTCCAGCGCAGCGATGAAGCCGGGCAATTGCGACAGCGGGATCGCGCGCACCTGCGCGAAACTGTCGCGTATCTGCTCGGGCGTCAGATCAGTGCCAAGCGCCAGAAAGGGCAGGAACTCGGATGATTGCTCGGGGTTTATCTCGGAGAAATCCCAGCGTTTCACATCCGTCAGTTGCCAACCACCCGGGCGCAGCGCGGCCTCGCGCGCCTGCAGGCGCAGCGACACGCCCTCGGTTTCGTGAAACACCAGAAAGGTCGCGTCGCGCAGCAGCGTCCCGGTGTCTTCGGCGCTTGCGGCATAGATCACCGTCTGGCCCAGCGCATCCGCCTGGCGCAGCCACAACCCCTCCTCGATCAGCGCCACAGCGCTTGCGGGCCGGTCCCGGATCTGCGCCATCACCCGGTTCGATTCGCGCGCCGAGCTTGCCACCAGCGGGTTCATCACGGCGACAAAACCCGTGCTCACCACCAGCACCACCAGCGCTGGCACCAGCATCAATCGTGGGACTGACCGCCCCGTGGCGCGGATCACCACGAATTCAGAGGACCGCGACCAGCCCAGCCCCACCCACATTGCCGCCAGCATCAGCACGAGCGGCGCGATCTCGTAAAACCCCTCGGGCAGGTTCAGCGCCGCAAGCCGGAAGATCTGCGCAAACGCCACCTCCTGCCCGGCCAGACGGCGCATCTGCTCGACCATGTCCAGAAGCAGCAGCATGCCCAGGAACACGCCCGAGACCATCAGGAAACTGCCGCCCAAACGGCGCAGAAGATAGCGCTCCAGCGTCATGCGGCCTGCCTCCGGCTGCGCGGCCAGCTCGCCCAGGCGAGCATCGCCGCCACGACCAGCACCCCCATCCCCACGGGCAGAAACGCAAGCCCCGCGCGCGCTGCATCGCGCAAGGCCATGCCGGCGGCGGCGTTGCCAACAAGCTGGATCAGCACCAGCGCCACGATCGCGCCCAGCACCTGCCGCCACGCCCCAAGGCGGCTGAACTGGCCCAGAAACAACGCTGCGAAGCCGATCAGCGAGGTGATGACCGACAAAAGCGGCTGCGCATTGCGCGAGGCCAGTTCGAACCGCGCCTCGGCCAGCGTCAGATCCATCTCGAGCAACTCCGGCTCCCCGGCATCGCGCAGAAACGCGGTCGGGAATTCGCGCACATCCGCCCCGCGCCCCGCCGGGCCGATCAGCCCGCCCACATCATAGCTCAGATCATCGAAGGCGATGGTGGTCAGCCGGTTGGTCGCTGTCTGATGGACCAGCGCCACCCCGTCGAACATCACCAGCACCGGGCCCTGCGCGCCGGGCACCAACAGCGCCGAGGCCGCGTTATACTCCACCCGCGTCCCCGGCGTGCGCGAATCGGCCAGAAAGAGATCGAGCAACTCGCCCTCCGGCGTGACCTCGCGCAGAAACACCACGACCCCGTCGGCAGGCTCCAGAAACTCGCCCGCCCGCAAGAGCCGCGCGGTGATATTCTCCGCGATCTGCACCTGTCGCTCGGCCAGTTGCGCGCGCGAGAGCGGCATCAGCACATGCATGAGCGCGGCCAGCATCAGCGCCACGATCACGCCGAACAGCGCCACGGGGCGCAGCATCCGCGCATAGGACAACCCCGTGCCCTGCAACACCACCATCTCATTGTCACGCGTCAGCCGGATCGCGACATAGACCGCCGCGGCAAAGGCCGATAGCGGCAGCACCACGCGGATCACATTGGGCAGGGTGAGCACGGAAAGCTCCAGAAACACCCAGAAACTCTGCCCGTCCCCGATCAGCGCATCAAAGAGCCGTGCTGCGCGGTTGACCCAATAGACCGAAACCAGCACCAGGGTGAAAAAGGCGAAAACGCTGAGAAGCTGCGCCAGCAGATATCTGTCGATGCGACTCACGCGCGCGCCACCCCATCCTGTGCCCCGCCCCGACACTAGCCCCCCCCGCGCGCGAAGAAAAGCACCTCGCAAACCCTTGCGCTGCGCCACCAACAAGCGCAGTTTCGCCGCGCAGGGAGTGGAGGGAGGACACCATGCAGGCAGAAGACATCCGCGCGTTCGATCTGGCCACCCCGCCCGAGGGGTTCCGCGACGATCCGTTCCCCTTCTACGCGGCGCTGCTCGCCCATGCGCCCGTGCTGCCCCAGCCCGATGGCTCGGTGCTGATCTCGCGCCATGCCGATCTCGACCGCATCTACCGCGACACCAAACGCTTTTCCTCGGACAAGACCGAAGTCTTCGCCCCGAAATTCGGCCGCGATGCGCCGCTTTACGAGCATCACACCACCTCGCTCGTGTTCAACGACCCGCCGCTGCATACCCGCGTGCGCAAGATCATGACCGCCGCGCTGACCCCGCGCGCCATCGCGCGGATGGAGCCGGGGCTGATCGCTGCCGTGGACAGCCTGCTCGATGCGATGGAGGGACGCGAAAACGTCGATCTGATCGAGGATTTCGCCGCCGCCATCCCCATCGAGATCATCGGCAATCTGCTCGATGTACCGCATGACGAACGCGGCCCCCTGCGCGACTGGTCGCTTGCGATCCTCGGCGCGCTGGAACCTGCGCTGAGCGAGGACGAGCTTGCGCGCGGCAACAGCGCGGTCGCGGAGTTCACGGCCTATCTGCGCGATCTGGTGGCACGGCGCCGCGCTGCGCCGGGTGACCCCGAAACCGATGTGCTCACGCGGCTGATCACGGGCAGTGCGGGGGGCGCGCAACTCTCCGAGCGCGAGCTGTTGCAGAACTGCATCTTCATCCTCAATGCCGGACATGAGACCACGACCAATCTGATCGGCAACACTTTGGCGCTGCTGGAGGACCACCCGCAGGCGCGCGCCGTTCTGCTGGCCGAGCCCGATCTGATCGTGCCCGCGATCGAGGAAAGCCTGCGCTTCCTCTCGCCCAACCAGTTCGGCAATCGCGAAACCCGCGAGACGGTCGAGATCGGCGGGCATGAGATCGCGCCGGGCACCAACCTGCATCTGTGCATCGGTGCCGCCAATCGCGACCCGGAGGTGTTTGCAGAGCCTGACCGTTTCGACATCCGCCGCCACCCGAACCGCCATCTGGCCTTTGCGGGCGGCCCGCATGTCTGTGTCGGGCTGACGCTTGCCCGGCTCGAAGGGCGCATCGCCGTCAGCCGCCTGCTCGCCCGCTTCCCCGGGTATAAGCTGCGCAAGGGCCGCAAGCCGGGCGGGCGCATCCGCTTTCGCGGCTATGCGGCGCTGCCGGCCGTGCTGTGACGCGCGGCTGGATCGGAAATCCTCGAGACGACGCGCAACCCCGAAAAATCACCCGCCCATGCCGCAGGCATGGGCAGCGCCCTCGGGGCGTGCAGGGGCGGGTGGGTGGGCACGGCCCGAGGGCGCTTTTTCGTCCCCCATACCGCGCCACCGATTCTGTATCAGATCAGGAAATCCGCCGCATGGATCAGCGGCAGGCTGCGCACGCGCTGGCCTGTCAGCGCATGAAGCGCATTGGCAAGCGCGGGCATGGCAGGCGGGGTGCCCGGCTCGCCCACACCGCCCATATGCGGATTGTCCTGCAATATCGCCACCTCGATGCTTGGCGTGTTGAAGATGCGCAGCCCGTCATACTCGGGGAAATTGCCCTGATCGGCGCGGCCATCGGTGAAGGTGATCTCCCCCATCAGCGCCGCCGACAGCCCGTAGATCAGCCCCGATTCCATCTGCGCGCGCACAATGCCCGGATCGAGCACCAGCCCCGGATCGCAGGCCATGAAGGCGCGCGCGATGCGGATCGGGCCGTCGGTCTTGTCCAATTCCAGCACCACGGCGGTGGGCGTGCCGAAGGACCATGTCATCGCCACCCCGCGCGCGCGGTCTTCGGGCAAGGGGCTGTCCCAGTCCGAGAGATCGCGCACGGCCTCCAGCACCCCCGCCGCAACCGCGCTTTCGGGCGCGACATGATCGAGCCGGAAATGCAGCGGATCGCGCCCGGCGGCATGGGCCAGCTCATCGATGAAACTCTCGTGGAAAAAGCCGTTGAAGCTGCTGCCGACCGCGCGCCAGAAGCCGATGGGCACATCCAGCTCGGCCAGATGCCCCGCCACGCGGTAATGCGGGATCGCATAGGGCTGATCGAATGCGCCTTCGACATGGCCCTTGTCCGGCCCGCCCATCTCGCGCCCCGCAAGCCGCCCGATGGCCTGCCGCGTGACCGATGGCGCGGCGATTTTCGCGTCAAACAGCGTCGCGCGCCCCTCGGCCACTGCCCCACGCATCCGCGCAATCGCGGCGGGGCGGTAGAAATCATGGCGCATGTCTTCCTCGCGCGACCATGTCAGCCGGATCGGCGTGCCCTCCAGCTTCGCCGCGATCATCGCCGCCTGCCGGGTGATGTCGGTCTCGACCCGGCGCCCGAAACCACCGCCGAGAAACACGGTGTGCAGCGTGACATCCTCCTCCGCGACCCCCGCCGCCTCGGCCGCCACGCGCAAATGCTCGCGCGGTGCCTGGTTGCCCACCCAGAGCGTCAGATGCCCGTCCTGCAACCACGCGGTCGCACCCATCGGCTCCATCGTGGAATGCGCCAGAAACGGCACGCGGTATTCGACCTCGAGCGCGGCCTCCACATCATCGGGGCTGCCATCGTCGCGCATGGTCGAATTGGCGCGCGCCTCGAACGCGGTCGCGATCTGGTCATACATCGCCTCGGTGCTCGCGGGCAGCGGCGAGGGCGTCCAGTCGATCTCGACCGCCTCGGCGCCTTGCATCGCCGCCCA
Source organism: Paracoccaceae bacterium (assembly GCA_003567315.1). Classification (GTDB taxonomy): domain Bacteria; phylum Pseudomonadota; class Alphaproteobacteria; order Rhodobacterales; family Rhodobacteraceae; genus Roseinatronobacter. Next base: position 6,016 of record PWZT01000056.1, on the reverse strand, counting down.
GGTGTTGCGCGCCACCACTACCACGCCATTGCCGAGATCAAGCACATGCTCAACGCCCGGCACTTCCAGCGCGGGGGCCGGATCGAAGCGCTCCATGCCGCCGCCCAGATAGGGGCAGATCCGCACGCTCGCGCATTTCATCCCCGGCAGCACGATATCGGTCGAAAACTGCGCCGCCCCGCTCACCTTGGCCTGCATGTCACTGCGCGGAAGCGATCGGCCCAGAAGCTTCCACTCCGATTGCGGGCGCAGACCAACACGCGGCACATCGCGACCCGCAGCCTCTTCCGCGAGATCGCGATAGTCGATCTCGCTGCCATCGGGCGCGATCACGCGCCCCTTCTGCGTGCGCAACTCCGCCACGGCAACCCCCAGCCGCTCGGCCGCGACCGCCTTCAACGCCTCGCGCGCGCCTGCGCCTGCCAGCCGCATCCGCTCGAACGCATCGACAGTCGAGGTCGAGCCCCCCGTGACCTGCAACCCCAGCAGCTTCGACGCCGCCCCGAGCCCGTCGGTCACCCGGCGCTGCCAGTCGCGCATCGCATAATCGGCCACAGGCAGCGCCCCATGCGCGAGCGCCCCGTTGAAATAGGCCGCAGAGGGCGGGCCGTGCAGCACGCGCACAGCCTCCCAATCGGCATCGAGCTCCTCGGCCACAAGCGCGGCCAGCGTGGTATGCACCCCCTGCCCCATCTCGGCGCGCGGCGCGATGATGCTGATCCCGCTCTGATCGATGATGACATAGGGGTTGAGCGTCGCGCCCTCTTCCGGGCGCAGCGGGTTTTCCACGGGTCGGCGGATCTGATAGACACCGAAGGCCGCGCCCCCGGCTACAGCAACCGCGCCCACCAGCAGCGTGCGCCGCGTGATCTTGCCAAGCCGACTCATCCTGCACCTCCACCATTGAGCGCGCGCGCCGCGTCATGGATCGCCGCGCGGATGCCCGTATAGGTGCCGCAGCGGCACAGATTGCCGCCCATCACCGCGTCGATATCCTCGTCGCTGGGCTCGGGCGTCTCGGCAAGCAAATCCGCCGCCTGCATGATCTGGCCCGACTGGCAATACCCGCATTGCGCCACCTGATGGCGCGTCCAGGCCTCCTGCAACGCGCGATAGCGGGTCTCGGCCAGCCCTTCGATGGTGGTGACATCGCCATCGACCTCGCCCAGCGGCAGTTGACAGGACCGCACAGCCTGACCGTCGAGATGAACCGTACAGGCCCCGCAGGCCGCAACCCCGCAGCCGAATTTCGTGCCGGTCAGGCCGAATTCGTCGCGCAAGACCCACAGAAGCGGGGTTTCGGGCGGGGCATCGGTCTCATACCGCTCTCCGTTGACAGTGATCGCAATCGCCATGGCGCGCATCCTCGCTGGTCGGTTCGTTTTCACGAGATGTGGGGGCGCTGCGCGAAAAATCCAGCCGCGCCGCGCAAATGCGCACCCTACCGCCTGCGCGCGACAGCCAGTACCGGCCCCTGCCCCTGCTCCTGCACGATCACGACCACAGCCTCATCGCCTTCGATCCGTACGCTCTGGCGGAAGGGCTGTTGTCCGTCCCAACTGTCCAGCCGTTCCCAAGAGGTGACGATATTGCGATAGGTCACAGAACGGCCCGAATTCTCGCCCGCGTAAATATCCACCTTCTCGGCGTCCTTGTAGCGCACCAGCTTGATGTCCGCCGCATAAGCGAGCCCGTCATCGGCAAATGCCTCGATCTCCAGAGCCGCCCCGTCATCGTAGGACAGCATCAGCCGCACAGCATTCTCCGACACGATCATGCCCAGATGCGTGGCGATCGTGCCCATGACCTGCGCGCGTGACGAGCCCTTGACCTCATCGATGCCCCCGATGATCATCTGCGGCGTATAGACCGAGGCGCGCCCTTTCAGCTGCGCATAGCGTTTCTGGCGCTCGCTGAAGGGGGTCTGGCCGAAACTGTCGGTCCAGCCGATATAATCCCAGTAATCGACATGCAGCGCCAGCGCGACCACGTCATCGCGGTCGGCAAGGCTCTCCATCAGCTTGTCCGCCGGGGGACAGGCAGCGCAGCCTTGCGAGGTATAGAGTTCCACAAGCACCGGGGAATGCTGGGCTGCGGCAGGTGTCGCCAGACCGAGAATCGCACAGAGCAAGACTCGCAATCGAAAGACCAGCCGCATATTCCACCTGCTTCAAAACGTAGCGCCGATCTAACCACGCTTGTCAGGGCGAGCCAATCAAGGTTTTGCGAGAACACTGTAACGCGACAAGAACGCCACACAGCCGGGCCACGCGCCCGCGGGATTGAAATATTGTGCACAATGGTATACAAATCGCGCGAATTTACTTGATCGGCCTTGCCCGAAGCGGCTAAGGCAAGAACAGCGAAGACCCCTGCAACCTCAAGGGAGGCGAGACCCTCATGACCATCACTGTCGGACAAGACACGACCGGAACCCGCAAGACACTCACTGTCGGCAGCAACTCTGTTGCCTATTACTCGATCCCGGCGGCCGAGGCGGCAGGGCTGGGGGAGTTCTCGAAACTCCCCGCCGCGCTGAAGGTGGTGCTCGAGAACATGCTGCGCTTTGAGGATGGCAATACAGTCACGGTCGAGGACATCAAGGCGTTTTCGGACTGGGGCAAGAAGGGTGGCAAGAACCCCCGCGAGATCGCCTATCGCCCGGCGCGCGTGCTGATGCAGGATTTCACCGGCGTGCCAGCTGTGGTGGATCTGGCAGCGATGCGCGACGGGATCAAGGCGCTGGGGGGCGACGCGCAGAAGATCAATCCGCTCAACCCGGTGGATCTGGTCATCGACCACTCCGTGATGATCGACGAATTCGGCAATCCACGCGCCTTCCAGATGAATGTGGATCGCGAATATGAGCGCAATATGGAGCGCTACACCTTCCTCAAATGGGGTCAGGGCGCGTTCAACAATTTCCGCGTGGTCCCGCCCGGCACGGGTATCTGCCACCAGGTCAATCTCGAATATCTGGCGCAGACCGTCTGGACCGATGAGGACCAGAATGGCGAAACCGTGGCCTACCCGGATACGCTGGTGGGCACCGACAGCCACACCACCATGGTCAACGGCATGGCCGTGCTCGGCTGGGGTGTCGGCGGCATCGAGGCCGAGGCCGCGATGCTGGGCCAGCCGATCTCGATGCTGATCCCCGAAGTGGTGGGCTTCAAGCTGACGGGTGCGATGGTCGAGGGCACCACCGGCACCGATCTGGTGCTGAAAGTGGTCGAGATGCTGCGCGCCAAGGGTGTGGTCGGCAAATTCGTGGAATTCTACGGCGACGGGCTCGACAAACTGCCGCTCGCCGACCGCGCGACCATCGCCAACATGGCGCCCGAATACGGTGCGACCTGCGGCTTCTTCCCGATCGATGACGAAACCCTGCGCTATCTGGAACAGACCGGGCGCGACAAGGACCGCATCGCGCTGGTCGAGGCCTATGCCAAGGAAAACGGCTTCTGGCGCGACGCCGACTATGCGCCGATCTACACTGACACGCTGGAGCTGGACATGGGCACCATCGTCCCCGCCATCTCCGGCCCCAAACGCCCGCAGGATTTCGTGGCACTCGATGCCGCGGCCAAGACCTTCGCGGCCTATGTGAAGGGCGAGCGCGAGGGCAAGGACGCCGCCCCGAAGGACGAGATCCGCTGGGAAGGCGAAGGCGGCCAGCCCGAGCCCGAAGCGATCCCCGGTGACGAAGGCCACCATGCGCGCGGCTATGTCAACAGCCCCGAGGGCGAGAATTACCAGCTCCATGACGGCTCGATCGTGATCGCCTCGATCACGTCGTGCACCAACACCTCTAACCCTTACGTGATGATCGGGGCCGGGCTCGTGGCGCGCAAGGCGGCGGCCCTGGGCCTCAACCGCAAGCCCTGGGTCAAGACGTCGCTCGCGCCGGGCAGCCAGGTCGTCAGCCACTATCTCGAAGCAGCCGGGCTGCAGGAAGACCTCGACAAGATCGGCTTCAACCTCGTGGGCTATGGCTGCACCACCTGCATCGGCAATTCCGGCCCGCTCGCCCCCGAGATCTCCGAGGCGATCAACAAATACGACCTGATCGGTGTCTCGGTCCTCTCGGGCAACCGCAATTTCGAAGGGCGCATCTCACCCGATGTGCGCGCCAACTACCTCGCCTCGCCGCCCCTCGTCGTGGCCTATGCGCTGGTGGGTGACATGAATGTGGACATCACCACCGAACCCCTGGGCAAGGACCGCGATGGCAACAATGTCTACCTCAAGGACATCTGGCCGACCCAGGCCGAAATCGCCGAGCTGGTCGAGAAGACCGTCACCCGCGACGCCTTCCAGTCCAAATACGCCGATGTGTTCAAGGGCGACGACAAATGGCAGGGCGTCGAGATCACCGAGGCCGAGACCTATGACTGGCCCGCCTCCTCGACCTATATCCAGAACCCGCCCTATTTCCAGGGCATGTCGAAAGAGCCGGGCACGATCAGTGACATCACGGGCGCGCGCATCCTTGCCGTGCTGGGCGACATGATCACCACTGACCACATCAGCCCCGCCGGCAGCTTCAAGCAGACCACCCCCGCCGGCCAGTACCTCACCGAACGGCAAGTGCCCGTGCGCGAGTTCAACTCCTACGGCTCGCGGCGCGGCAACCACGAGGTGATGATGCGCGGCACCTTCGCCAATATCCGCATAAAGAACGAAATGCTCGATGGCGTCGAGGGCGGCTACACCAAAGGCCCCGATGGCGAACAGACCTCGATCTATGACGCCGCCATGGCCTATCAGGAAGCCGGTGTGCCGCTGGTGATCTTCGGCGGCAAGGAATACGGCGCAGGCTCCTCGCGCGACTGGGCGGCCAAGGGCACGAACCTGCTGGGCGTCAAGGCCGTCATCGCCGAAAGCTTCGAGCGCATCCACCGCTCGAACCTCGTGGGCATGGGCGTGATCCCGTTCGAGTTCACCGGCGGCGACACCCGCAAATCGCTCGGCATCACGGGCGATGAGACCGTCGCGATCACCGGGCTCGAGGGCGACCTGAAACCGCTCTCGGAAGTCTCGGCCACGATCACCTATGCCGATGGCAGCGAGAAGACGATCACGCTCAAATGCCGGATCGATACCGCCATCGAGAAGGAATATGTCGAGCATGGCGGCGTGCTGCACTACGTGCTGCGCAACCTCGCAAAAGAGGCCGCCTGACACGCCAACACTCGGATTGACCACAAGATCCCGGCCCCGCGCCGGGGTTTTTCTTATGCGCGTTGCGACCCCACCGCGGAAAGCGCCACCGCGCCGCGCCCGACCGCGGGGGGGCGCTCGCTCCGGTTTTGCTTGGCAGTTTATGCTGCGGCCCATTCCAACAGATCTCGGACGCGCGACGGTGAAAAGCGCCCACCAAGGGCGCGTCCCCGCCGCCTTTGGCGCGCAATCCGGCAAGACAACCCGATGCGGGAAGCGCCGCCGCGCAGCGCCCGACCGCGGGGGGCGCTCACTCCGGATTGGCTTGGCAGTTTATGCTGCGGTCTGGTCCGGCGGTTCTCGGACGCGCGACGGTGAAAAGCGCCCACCCAGGGCGCGTCCCCGCCGCCTTCGGCACGCAATCCGGCAAGACAACCCCACGCCGGGAAGCGCCGCCGCGCAGCGCCCGACCGCGGGGGGCGCTCACTCCGGTTTTGCTTGGCAGTTTATGCTGCGGTCTATTCCAACAACTCTCAGACGCGCGACGGTGAAAAGCGCCCGCCCGGGGGGCGGTCGGGCGCTGCGCGGCGGCGCGCAAGCGCGCCTTGATTCCGCGCGATACTCGCTTCATGACTAGGTGGTTCACTACCGCATTGGCCCCGCCACTGAACCCGCAGGCGAATACCAGAAACAATGCGACTAGGATGGAATGGATTGGGTGGCAAGCTGATAAGCAGTAACCGCCCGGTTCTGGCCGCCTTGCAAAATCAGGCGGCGGCGTTTTCGGGCATGATCTTCGACTTGGGCGTCCAGTTCCACGGCAGCAGCTCGTCGAGACGGTTGCTCATGTGAT
>PWZT01000064.1 GCA_003567315.1 Paracoccaceae bacterium | reverse complement strand
TGTTTCGCGCTGTGCTCGCGCGCTCGGTGCTGACGCTGAGCCGCGATTATTTCCGCCTGCGCAAACCGCTGGAACGCCGCGTCTATGAGCTGGCGCGCAAGCATTGCGGGCGCCAATCCGAATGGCAGGTCAGCATGGCGGTGCTGCACAAGAAATCCGGCGCGGCCTCACCCTTGCGGGTGTTTCGCAAGATGATCCGCGATATGGCCGCCCAAAACCACCTGCCCGAATATGCGCTGCGCGTCGATGATGCCGAGGACATGGTCCATGTCAGCGCACGCGCGGCCCGCGCGAACCCTCTGAGCCCCAGCCTGCCCCCGCTCGCGCCCGAAACTCTCGCACGCGCGCGCGCCGCCGCGCCGGGCTGGGATGTCCACGCGCTCGAGGCCGAGTGGCGCGCGCAGTGGGAGGCCACAGGCCGCCCCCGCCTGCGCAGCCCCGGCGCGGCTTTCCTGGGCTGGGTGAAAAAGCACGTGGGCAGCTGATCTCGAAGCTGCAGGGGTAGGGGGCCCACCCCTGCCTTGCCAGTTTAGGCCACGCGCGCGCTCAGAGGATCAGCCAGTCCATCGGATCGGCCGCGATCAGATCGGCGGCGGCGATATCGAGCGTCACTGACTGGCTTGCTGAGACTGTGATCACAGCGCCGCCATCCGCTGTGGCGCTGATCGCGGCATGGACATCGGCGGCACTCGCAAACACACCCGGCATGTTGGAGAAATCCACATAATGCTTGGATGCAAGCGCGAAGCCCGTAATGCTGTCATGGCCATTGCCGGAGGTGAAGGCGACAGTGCCTTTCGCGCCAGGGTCGGCAAACTCGAACAGGTCATTCCCGGCCCCGCCCCAGAGCAGATTATCGCCCACAGCCCCTGCGCCGATGATGACCACATCATCGCCCGCGCCGTTGAAGACCTCATTCGCGCCGGAACCTGTGATCGTGATCTCGTTCGAGGTCATCGCGCCACCGGGATTGAGCCCGCCGCCGAAGATCTGGTTATCGCCATGGCCCGAGATCTCGATCAGATCACTGCCAGTGCCGCCATAGATGATCGTATCGCCATCGCCGAGAACGCGGATCGTGTCATCCCCTGCACCGCCACCGACTGTGTTGTCGCCATCGCCCGAGATCTCGATCAGGTCTGCGCCCGTGCCCGCCCAGGCCGTGTTCTGGCCATTGCCATTGATCGCGATCAGATCATCATCGGCCCCGCCAAAGAGCAGGTTGTTGCCATGGCCATTGACCTCGATCGTGTCATTGCCCGCGCCGCCTGCGACGATGTTCTGGCCGCTGCCCTCGATGATCAGAAGATCAGCGCCGGTATCGCCCGCCCCGGCCCAGAGCGTGTTGTTGCCTGCGCCAAGAAAGACCGTGTCATTGCCATCGCCCGGAATGACCAGATCATTGCCACCCTTGCTGGTGATCATGTCATCACCCGGCCCGCCTTGCAGCGTGTCATTCGACTCTGTGCCGAAGATCACTTTTCCCATCGGCTTGGACATATCGACAAGCTTGGCAAAGACGCCGCTGCCGCTGGCATCAGGCCCTTCCCAGCCAACAAGGAAATTGCCATCTTCCAGCATGGTGACCGTCGGATCTTTAAGATCGCCGCTTTCGATTTGCACGATGAAGCGCGCGCCCGGCATCTTGCCATCGGCATCGAAGCGCTGCCCGAAAATGCCCGATTTCCATTGCCCGTCGCCAGGATCATCGCGGAAGCGGCTTGCCCAGATCACCACATAGCCACTATCGGGCAGCACTGCGATCTCGGGGGTGACATGGCCGCCATAGTAGCTCCAGTCCTGGTCCAGCACCATGAGATCGCTGGTCGCAATGCCATTGGCATCGAATTCCTGCACAGCAATGCGCTGGTTCGCAGACACCCCCGAGAAGCCAGCATTGCCGCCATAGGCCCAGGCCGCCACGAAGCCGCCATCGGGCAGGGCGGCCACAGAGGGCTTGTTGCCGGCCTCATCGGGCAGGTTGCCGCCCATGCGAAATTCATCGCCCAGTGGCTTGCCGGTCGCGTCAAAGACCCGGCCATAGACCTCGGCCCAGCTGCCCTCACCTTCCGGGGTACGGCTGGAGCCCACATAGCTTTCCCAGACCACGACGAAGCCGCCCCCCTCCAGCGCCGTAAGGCCGGGGTAATACTGGCTTTCCAGCACAAGCTGATTGACCGCGATCGCATCGCCCACCGCCCCGAGCGCCCCATCAAGGAGTTGCACGCGGATATTGTAGGGGCTGTAGGGATCGCTGCTATTGGTGTCATATTCCGTCCAGGAGACAGCAAACCCGCCGCCTTCAAGCGCGACCATCTGCACCCCGCCCGGCCCCATGCTAGACGGGATGACGAAACTGCCGGTCTGGGTGCCATTGGCATCGAATTTCTTGCCCGAGATCCCGCTGGCATTGAAACCATAGGCCCCGGTCCATGCAATCAGCCAGCCGCCATCCTCCAGCGCAGTGACAACCGGCGCGCTCTGCGCAGCCACACGGTAATCATTGACGCGGAATTCATCGCCCAGCGGGTGGCCATTCGCATCGAAATGGCGGGCAAAAACGCTGTAGGTGTCCCAGCCTTCCAGCCCCAGATATTCGCCGGATTGGGACGACCAGGCTGCGATGTGACTGCCATCGGCCAGTTGCGCGACTGCAACATCGCCCTGACTGCCATATTCTTCATCATTGAGCTGAAAGCGCGTACCGGAAGCAATAAATGTCGCCATGACAAGCATCTCCTGAAGGGGGCAGTTGATCTTTCAGGCAGGCCCCCAAGATTACAGTTCCAGCATGGTGACACAGCCCATGCCGGCGCGATTCTAGCAACTCAGGCAGTCCCCCGCCTTGACATGGCGCATCAAACGCGGCGCTTGCGCGCCGCTCCGCCCTGTGGGCAGGCTCTGAAACCCGGCTTGGCGTGCGGAGTTTTTCCAGCCTGAAACCGCGTAACAATCTGATAAACAGTAATAAAAAGCCCCGGTGTTTCGCGTGCGAAACACCGGGGCTTTGACAGGATCAGGCGCTGCCCTCAGCTTTCGCGGAAAGCGCGGGCGAAATAATCGGTCAGCGGCTGGACCAGATATTGCAGGGGCGTGCGATCCGTGGTGCGGATGAAGCTGTCTACTGGCATGCCGGGCATCAGAACAGCGCCCTCGGGCAGCCGCTCGATCTGGCCGTCATCGAGCTGGATTTCGGCGCGGAAATAGCTCGCGCCGGTGCGCTCATCGACCAGCGCATCGCCCGAGACGCGGGTGACGCGCCCTTCGAGCTGTGGCGTGGTGCGCTGGCTGAAGGAGGTGAAATGCATCATCACGCTCTGGCCAGTGAACACCTCGTCGATATGATTGGGGGCGACGCGGGCATTGACCACCAGCGGGCGATCCTGCGGGATGATATAGAGGATCGGATCGGCGGGGCGGATGACCGTGCTGCTGGCGAAGATCTGCTTGTCATGGATGATGCCGCTGACTGGGGCGCGCACTTCCAGCCGGTCGAGCTGTTCGAGCAGATCGGCGCGCTCCTCGCGCAGCTCGAATTCGCGGAATTGCAGATCGCGCAGCTGGGTCGTGGCCTCCTCGATGCGGCGCGAGCCGATGCGGATGATCTGCAGATCAAGCTCCACGATCTGACCTGCAGCCGAAGCACGGCGGGCTTCGAGATCGCCAAGCTGGCCTTCGAGCCGCGCCTGTTCGCGCTGCAGCGAGAGCACGCGCGCGGCTTGTGTCAGCCCGCGATCGAGCAGCGATTGCTGGTCTTCGAGCTCCTGCGAGATCAGCTCGAGCTGGCGCGAGAGCGCGATCTGCTGCGCCTCGATCCCGCGGATCTGACTCGCAGTCTGCTCCTTGCGCTCGCCAAGCTGCTCGATCTCCTGCGCCATCGAGGTCATGCGCGCAGCAAGCACGCGCTCCTGCCCGGCCATGCGCGCGGCCACATCCGGGTTTTCCTCGGCGGCTTGCAGCAGCAGCGGGTCGAATGTGGCAGTTTTCAGCCCTTCCTGCTCGGCCTCGAGCCGCCCGCGCCGGGCCACCAGCTCGAAAAGCTGGCCTTCGATGACATTGAGCCGCGATTTCAGTCGCGTGTCATCGAGTTTCAGGAGCGTGTCACCGGCATTGACCAGATCGCCCTCATCGACCAGAAGCTCGGCCACGATCCCGCCATCGATATGCTGGACGACCTGCTGGTTCTGCTGCACTTCGACCTGCCCCGAAGCGACCACCGCGCCCGAGATATTGGCCGTGGCCGACCAGAAGCCGAAGCCGCCGACCAGCACGATGAGCGTCACCATGCCGAAAATCATCTGGCGGCGGACGGATATGCCGGGAAGCTCGCTCATTGCACCCCTCCGCTGGTTTTGGCGGTCTGAACCTGCTGGTGGTTCTTGGTGACCGCGCGCAGCACGTCATCGCGCGGCCCGAACGCGGCCCGCGCGCCATTGTCGAGCATCAGCAACAGATCGCATTCCTGCAGCGCCGACGGCCGATGCGCCATCAGCAGCACGGCCTTGCCCTCGGCTTTCAAGGTGCGGATCGTGGCATTGAGCGCCTGCGTGCCGTCATTGTCGAGATTGGCATTGGGCTCGTCAAGCACCACCACGACCGGGTCATCATAAAGCGCGCGTGCGAGCCCGATGCGCTGGATCTGCCCGCCCGAAAGCCCGCCGCCTGCGCTGTTGACCTGCGTGTTATAGCCATTGGGCAGTTTCAGGATCATCTCATGCGCGCCGGCCCGCTGGGCTGCGGCCACGACTTTCCTGTCATCCGGGGTCATCTCCAGCCGTGCGATATTCTCGGCCACTGTGCCCTCGAAAAGCTGCACATGCTGGGGCAGATAGCCGATATGGCGGCCAAGCGCTTCGCGCCCATATTGATCGACCGCCGCACCATCGAGGCGAATCTTGCCCGACGCAGCCGGCCAGACGCCAGTGAGCGCGCGCGCCAGTGTCGATTTGCCCGCGCCCGATGGCCCGATCACGCCAAGCGCCTGCCCCGGCTGCACTGTGAAGCTGACCATGCGCAGGCTGGCCTGTTTCGCGCCGGGCGGCATGACCGTGATCTGTTCGACATCGAGCTTGGCCTTAGGGCGGGGCAGTTCGGTGGGCTTGCTTTCAGGCGGGATGACCGAGAGCAGTTCGGCCAGATTGCTCCAGCTCTGGCGGCCCTGCTGCACCAGCAGCCATTGCCCGATCGCCATTTCCACTGGCGCCAGCGCGCGGCCCAGCAGGATCGAGCCCGCGATCATCGCACCCGGCGTGATCTGGTCTTGCAGCACCAGATAGGCGCCAAGCCCGAGCATGGCCGATTGCAGAAACAGCCGGAAGGATTTGGTGAAGGCGCTGAACATGCCGCCGCGATCGGAATAATCCAGCATCTGCCCCGCGGCCTCATGCCGGGCCCGCTGCCAGCGCGAGAAGGACGTGTCCATCATCCCGCAGCTTTGCACCTGCGCGGCATCGGTGCGCATCTGCGTGGCGATATTATTGGCCTTGGCGGCGGCCTGGCCCGATTGCTGCACGGAGCTGCGCGTGAGTTTCTGGTTGATCAGCGCGACCACCACCAGCACAGCCCCCCCGCCGACAGCAAGAATGCCCAGCCAAGGGTGAAACAGCGCGATCCCGAACAGGAAAATCGGCGTCCAAGGCAGATCGACAATCGCCATCAGCACAGGCGAGGTCATCAGCCGCTGCACCGATTCCATGTCGCGCGGCCCCGATTCCGCCGCTGCCCCCGGCGCGACCGCCGAGCGGCGCAGCGAGGCCTCGAAGATCCGCCGCCCCAGCCGGTTTTCGAACCGCGCGCTCACGCGGCTCATGAGCTGGTTGCGGGTGAAATCGAGAATGCCCATCATCAGATAGAGGAAGGCCACCAGCACAGTAAGCGCGACCAGCGTGGCTTCCGAGCGGCTGCCCAGCA
>PWZT01000053.1 GCA_003567315.1 Paracoccaceae bacterium | reverse complement strand
CTGACGCGTTCCAGATCAGCCAGGGCGCGCGGTCGATCTGTGCAGCTGCAAGCAGACCGAGGGACAAACCGGCCGCGAGGAGGGGAGGGGCCGCCGCGCTCATGTCGTCACCATGCGACGCCTGAGCCAGGCCGCATGCCGGGCAGGGGTGTAGGGCCGGGGCTTCAATGCAGCTGTCAGGCGGTTGTGGACGTGCCGCCAATGATCGGGGCAGACATCTTCCGGCGCGATGCCATAGCTTTCCACGATATCGACGGACCGCAGGGCCGCCTCGACCTTGGGCCAACTGGAGAGGCGCAGCAAAAGCTCGCCGCCTGGCGTGACACAGGGAACCGTGGAGCAGGGCTCGCCTGCACCAACGGCGCGCAGAATATCTAACCGGCTTTCAACAGTGCCGTGGTCGTTCGACGACCAGCGGACGAGCGCGAAGATTGCGCCGGTGGTGAAGGCCACGCGTTTTTCTGTGCGCGTCAGGATGGTTTCCTCGGCAATCCGGCCGAAACGGATCCAGCGCTCGATAAGCCCTTCGATCCAGGTGAGGTGGACAAGTGTCTGCATCGGCTCAGCGCCCCCGCCGCAGATAGGCCGGCGAAACGGCTGCATGGCGTTTGGCAGGCAGGACGCGGTCCTCGGTCTCGTCCGAGGTGGAGGTTTTCTCGCCCCTCGTGACCCAGGCTTGCAGATCGTCGACCGCGTAGACGACACGTCCGCCGATTTTCGAATAGCGCGGGCCGGTCCCGTAGGTGCGGTGTTTTTCCAGCGTACGGCCAGACAGGCCGAGAAATCGGGCGGCTTCCGGGGTTCTGAGGTAGCGGGGCGGGATTCCTTCGTTGGGGTCGGGCATTTGAGCATCTCCGGTGGCTAGGCCTAGCGACGGCGCGTCGCGGGCTGTCAGAGGTCATCAAAACGGAAGAGCGCCATGGGAAGGGATGACGAAGATCGCGGCGCGAAAACGTCACCCCCAAAGGCCAACAGGATCAGGGACTGATGAGGGTTCGAATTTCGGGGATTGCGCGGTGATCACTTGCGCGGCTTGGAGCGCCCCGTGGGTCCTTTGCCGAGAAGGAGAAAGCGATAGCCTTTGGTGGTCAGGTGCGTTCCATGGGCCGATAGTCGGGTGATCTGTGCCTTGAGGGAGCTGGTCTTCCAATGCTCGCGCGACACAGCCTCGGCACCGAACAAGTGCCGCGCGATCGTCTGGTAGCTGGCACGGTCCCGGCGCGCGTCGAGCGTGCGCAGTGCAAGCTGGATGCGCCGTCGCTGCTGCGACGTCAGGGGCGGAGGGGATCGTTTGTGATGAAGCAATTGCACGCGGAGCGTCTCGAGCGAATTGATCCGTGCCGTCCAATGCTCGTCCAGCGGCACCAGGATGCCGAGGGGCCGGTGCAGGTTCTTTGCATCCAGCACGAGCAACGCGCCTGTTGCGAGGCGCACATACATCAAGCCGTCCTGCGTTCCGATGACGGTCAGATCATCTGCATCGATGTGCGGCGCGGCGGTGTCGCCGCCGGGGACCGGCACAACATACCCGACCGCTGCCGGGGCGATTGAAGGCGTCCAGAACACGGGTGCTTTGGGTGCGTCGATGTCCGGATCAACCGGGAAATCGCAACCCCCATGCAGCCGGTGATCTCAATCCATCCCGCATCAGCGGGTAGGTTGCGCGATAGTCGGAATTGCGGCGCAGGCATTCCCAAGCCAAACCGGACAGGTCGAGGCTGTCGAAATGCCGATACGCCGCTTCGTCTTGCCAATCCCTGGTCATGGCGAAGCTCCGCGTCAGAGGTTTCGATGGGGAAAGAGTATAGCCGGGAGGTGCAAGAAAACGACGACGCCAATGGCGAACATGCGCAACCTGCGCGAGTGTTCGCCGATCTGGGCCGAATTGCGCAAACTTCAGCCTTTACCGCCCTCAAGCAGCTTGCGATAGCCGTGTTCGGTCATCCAGCGGGCACGGGCGAGGTGGCTGTCATAGATTTTTCGCGCACGCTCCGGCTCCTTGTCCGCATCGATGCCGAACAGGATCTGGCTGATTTCCTGCAGGCTTGCACCGCTTTCAGCGGCGTCGAACAGGCGCAGGTAAAGCGTCATATGTGCGTGGTCGTAGTCGGTCAGATCATCGCCTTGTGGTGCGAGATCAGAGATCGGCGTGGTGCCGGTGGCAGACATGATTCCCCCTCGCCGTTGGGCGTTAAGGTCCATAAAAGCACATCGGATTGCCTGTGCAAGAACGGATCGCGGTCAGTCAGGTTGCAGATGAGCATTATAATACGTCGCACCAAAATACGCGATAGGCTTTTTAGCTGCGGATGGATATCCGCGCTGTTTTTGCAAGTAATCTCAAGCACTACCGCCAAGCGCGTGGGCTGACGCAGGCCGCGTTGGCGGCAGCGATGGATGTCGACCGTGCCCATGTCAGCGCCATGGAACGCGGCCAGCAGAATGTCACCTTGCAGACTCTTCAGCGGGTCGCGGCGCATCTGGATGTAGCACCAGCACAGTTGATCGAAGAACGCGCTGAAGGCGATGTGCGTTCCCGAAAACCGTGATCGTTCGCCCGGGCAGTCAGCTTTTGGGTCGAAATGTGCAAGGTCAGGGCAGGGCATTGGCCGAACCCAGCGCGCCCGGCAGGATGGTCTTCTATAGCGATTAATCCGCTATTCAGCACTGAGTTCGGTCAGCTTCTGGCCAAGGCGGTGTTGCATCAGATCATCGCCGGGCGTGGTCTCCATCAGTCGCTGAAGCGCCGCGATGGCCCAGCCCCGGCGGTCGATGCGTGTGCTGGCGGTCATCAGGTGATCGACGGCTTCGTCGATATCGAAGGGGCTGGGTTCATAGCCACGGCCCGCCAGAAGATGCCTGATGGCATGCAGAGCGACATCGGCAGCGAAGGCCGGTTCCTTGATCGCGAAATCGCGGGCGGCGCGGATCAAGGTTGAGGGGGCCGCCTCACTGTCCGCGGCGCAGTCGAGCGCGATGTCGAAGTATTTCGCGGTCTTGGCGGCGGCGAACCATTTGCCCTTGCGCCCGTGGAGTGCGATCAGGTCTTCCAACAGGCAGCGGGCGTCGCGGTCCGGGTAGCGCTTGACCAGATCGCGCCACATCGCCAGCCAGGTGTTCCCGACAGCCGTGGGCAGGCCGAAGCGGTGATAGGCCTCGTCCGCCTTGCCTTGACGTATCAGGATCGCCTCGCAAAAGCGGGAGATGTCGTGACGGCCCCAGATCTGGCGATCCGCTTGCAGAAGGGCATCGGCATATGCGAGCGCGTCATCCTCGCGGCCTTGTCGAAGCAGGGCTTCGGCCCCGAACTTGTCGTCGAACCACAGCCGGGTCTTCTTGACCGCGAGGAGCGCCAGCAGTTCGTCATACCGTCCGGCCTCGAGCAGGCAGGACAGCGTGAGGGTCGCGGTGCCGACATGGGAATACCGCTCCCAATCCGACCAGGCCCGATGGATCAGGGCGAGATCCCTGTCGGCATGTAAGTTCATGAGCGCGGGATATGCCGCAATCTCCCCGAACCGCTCCGAGATCGGGGCGAGGTAGTCGACGCCATCGTCCTCGATCGCCGCGCGCAACTGCTCCAGCCATTTTGCGCGCGTCTTTTCATCGGCAGGGGCGGCGATCAGGATCGGCACAAGCTCGTCAAGTGTCCGGCGCACGGCGGTGCCAAGTGCGCCCGTGGAGGTGTCGATATGCTCAAACGCGGGCCAGATCCGCGCGGCCAATGCGACCACGCCGTCCGCTGCCGTGACAGGATCCGCGCGATTGACGGCTCGGATTTCCGCGCTGGCCGATTTCAACCGCTGGGTCGCCTTGGCGGAGCCGCGCCATCCGAAAGCGCTTGCGCGCATGCCAGGTTTGAAGGCCCATTTGTGGACAGGTTTGCGCGCCATCCTGCTACCGCCCGCGCGCTTTGCTGCGCGTGATCCAGTCGGCCCCGGCATAAGTCACGGCGTGGATATGAACCTCGCGGGCATCATCGTCGACGGTGAAGGCGATAACGGCCTTGCGGCCTGCTGGAATAGCGCGCAGCCCGGGAGCGATCTCGTCCCGGCGGCTGCCCCTGTGCGGCAGGTCAGCGAGGCTGGCGATGGTGGCCTCGATCTCGTCCAGCCGCCGCGCGGCGGATTGCGGGCCAGCATAGTCGATCAGCCAGCGCGTGATGGCGTCGAGATCATCCGTGACCGACGGATGGAACCGGATGCGATAGCTCACGCCCCACGCGCTGCCTGCAGCCGGGCCCGCGCGGCGGCAAAGGCGTCCTCGGCGGGGACATAATCGGCGCGCGGCGTGTCGAGCCGCGCCCGGATCTCCTCGGCCATCGCCCCAAGGGCCAGCTCGCGCTCCTCTTCATCGCGCATCATCTGCTCCAGCGCCGCCGCCACTGCCGCGCTTTGCGAGGCGAAGATGCCTTGGCCCACCTTGTCGGTCAGGAACCGATGGTGGCGGTCGGTGAAGCTGAGGGTTGTCTTGACGGTCATGCTGGACTCCAGGGTATGACTTAGTCATATAGGCGAAGGTTTGAACACTCGCAACCTCTTCGGGGAGGGCGGAAACCGGACTTTCGCTGCTGCCGCTGTACACAAGTCGACTTCGATCCCACGACTGACGCCGAATTTCTCTCCAGGCTTAGGCGAAGTCGGCGCTGGGCAGCTTTTCTCGATCCCGCGCCACATCGTACATGTAGCTTTTTCGGAACCGGCTCTCCATCTCCTGAACTTGGGTAGGGCTTTTGAGGACCGACTTGTAGTCTTGTGCTTCCGCACCGACAAATTCTTCACGCAGATCGACGCAGTAGCGAGCGGCTACAGTGCGGACTGTGTTTAAATAGCGCTCAAGGCGCTCTCCGTCTTCGAGAAGCGCCATTGGGGTGCTCAATATGTGTTGTGCGGCGTCATCCTCCTCTAAGAGGCGCGAAATCGCATAGAGCAAGAAGTAGCGAGTGAGGCGGTATCTCTGAATAGGTACGAAGCCAATAGTCGGGAGGCTTTCCTCAATCTTTACCATCATCTTCGACAAAAGAATAATACGCCAAGCATTAACTACAGGGCGCCCGAACACCTCCGCATATTTCTCATCAAAAACCTTGTATATCTGATGGCAGGACCAAGGTTCTCTGAGGTCGTAGGCCATCAACAGCCTGCCTGCCTCTTCATTGATGATGACGTTCCCCGCCTCATCTTGGCCCCGCTTGATGATATACCGGTATCCCTCGAAGCCGATTTGCCTAAACTCGGCCTCCAGCCTGGTTTGAAGTATGTTTGTTGAACGTTGATCGCGTGGCTTGATAGCATTTTGGTTGTTGCTGGCGAGGGTAATCTCACGCGCGAACTCATCGTCACCTTCGATTTCAATGATCTTCGCAACAAGACGCAGGTCATCTGAAACTCTTCCTCTGTGGCGATTCAGAACCGTGAGGCTTTGCGCCCCGTTTACCACGACGTAGTCGGTGATCTTCAGCGCATCCCCGGCTTCAACACTCTTGCAGATGATGGTAATGCCGTTGTGGTACATGGGAAAGAATAGGTGCTTCGCCTGATCGCTTAATGTCTTGACGATATCTTTGTTGACCTTTGTGTTGCCCAAGCTGAGGCGAACGTTTTGTGCGAAAAGTGAACCGTCAGCGATGCCTTTCAGTTTCAGAAAGTCCTCGGCCTTTGCAGTTATTAGGTACAGCTTGGCCTTGTCACCCGCAGCGAACTCGAGAAAACCGTTATCAGACACGTCGAACTCGGCGGTGCCTTCAACCACGTCAGGCGCATCGATCTCAATGTAACGATCCGCAATCGCGTTTCGGTCAAAAATGGCGATGTCCGTAGCTGCCGCGGCGCGGACTCCATTTTCGTCCACGCTGCTATTTGTGACGAACCATCCACTTATTGCATAGCCTTCGCGCAGTCGGTCCTCTACCTGTTTGATCCCGGATGATCACATTTCTCCTCGGCGATCTGCCCTGTTCATGGCAAGATCGGTGCTGAGGGACATTCGGGACGGGGCACGGGTATGCTGATCCATCTTCACAGCCAGGCGACGACGACGCCCAAGGTGCGGGCGATGATCCAGGAGAGCGACGAGGTCGGCACGGTGCTTGCCGAGCGTTTCGG
>PWZT01000004.1 GCA_003567315.1 Paracoccaceae bacterium | reverse complement strand
GTCGCCTCCAGCATCTCGAGATCGAATTTGGTGCGCTGCTCCAACCGCTGCGCCTCGAGCAGCTTGCCTTCGGCGATCAACTGGTCGAGCCGCTGCTGCAACTCGAACTTGATGCCCTTGATCGCCTGCTGCATCGTCGGACGCGGTGTGACATAATGGCTATTGGCATAAACGCGGATCTTCTCGAAACTGTCGGTCTTGGCGCCAGTCAGGGGGTCGAATTCGGTGATCGCCTCCAACTCCTCGCCGAAGAAGGAGAGCTTCCAGGCGCGGTCCTCGAGGTGGGCGGGCCATAGCTCGATCACATCACCACGCACGCGGAAAGAGCCGCGCTGGAAAGCCGCGTCATTGCGGCGGTATTGCTGGGCCACCAGATCGGCCAGCACCTGCCGCTGGTTGTAGCTCTCACCCACCACGAAATCCTGCGTCATGGCCGAATAGGTCTCGACCGAGCCGATGCCGTAGATGCAGGAAACCGACGCCACGATAATTACATCATCGCGCTCAAGCAGAGCCCGGGTGGCCGAGTGGCGCATCCGGTCGATCTGTTCGTTGATCTGGCTTTCCTTCTCGATATAGGTATCCGAGCGCGGCACGTAGGCTTCGGGCTGGTAGTAGTCGTAGTAACTTACGAAATATTCCACAGCATTATCGGGGAAGAAGCCCTTGAACTCCCCATAAAGCTGCGCGGCCAGCGTCTTGTTGGGGGCAAGGATGATCGCCGGGCGCTGGGTTTCCTCGATCACCTTCGCCATCGTGTAGGTCTTGCCGGTGCCGGTCGCGCCCAGAAGCACCTGATCCCGCTCGCCCTCCTGCACGCCGCCGACCAATTCGGCAATCGCCGTGGGCTGGTCACCTGCGGGCTGGAAAGGGCTCGCCATGCGAAACCGCTTGCCACCCTCTAACTTGGGGCGGCTCAGCACCTCGGGGCGCTCTGTCGGCATGTTCAGGTTGTTATGCGGCATGGCTCAGGCTCCAGTGTCTCGGCATAGGTGGGCTTATGCGTTTGCGGTTCAAGAGCGCAAGCGCCGGCTCAGCCAATGCGCTTCAGGATCAGCGGGCGGGCCTTCGCCGCCTCGCCTATCTCACAGGCCGCGACGAACTCGCGCGCGGCACGCTCGGCGGCTTCGGCATCGGCGGCATGGACACGCGCAATCGGATCGCCTTGCGCCACGGATGTGCCCTCGGGCAGGATATCCGAGAAGCCCACACGCGGGTCGATCCGGTCGCTGGGTTGCCTTCGCCCGCCACCAAGACCGATGACCGAAAGCCCGATCGCGCTGGTCTGGTAGCCCACGATGACCCCCGCCTGCGGCGCAGGTATGTCGCGGATCATGGGCGCTGCGGGCAGATGCGCGGCGGCGCGCTCGATCAGATCGGATGGCCCGCCCAGGCCCGCCACCATCCGTGCAAACCGTTCCAGCGCCGCGCCCGAGGTGAAGGCTTGCTCGACCGCCGTGCGCGCTTCATCCAGCGCGGAATAAAGGCCCGCCTGCAAGAGCCCCTCGGCCCCCAGCGCGCAGGTCACCTCCCAGAGCCGCGTGTCACGCGCTTCCCCGCGCAGGAAATCGAGCGCCACCTGCACTTCGAGCGCATTGCCCGCCGCAGGCGCGAGCGGCGCGTTCATATCCGTGAGCAGCGCCACAGTCCGGCACCCCGCCCCGTTCGCGACATCGACCAGCGCGCGGGCCAATGCCTCGGCGCTCGCAGGGTCCGCCATGAACGCCCCATTGCCGCATTTCACATCCAGCACCAGCGCATCCAGGCCCGCTGCGAGTTTCTTCGACAGAATCGAGGCGGTGATCAGATCGAGCGACTCCACCGTCGCTGTCACGTCGCGCACTGCATAGAAACGCCGGTCCGCCGGGGCCAGCTCGCCCGTCTGGCCGATGATCGCGCAGCCCACCTCGGCCACCAGCTTGCGCAAGCGCCCGGCCTCTGGCGTGGCATTATAGCCCGGGATCGATTCGAGCTTGTCGAGCGTGCCGCCCGTATGCCCAAGACCCCGCCCCGAGATCATGGGCACGACCGCGCCACAAGCCGCAAGCGCGGGCGCGAGCATCAGCGAGACCGTATCGCCAATCCCACCCGTCGAATGCTTGTCGAGCACCGGCCCCTGATCCCATGCCAGCACCTCCCCTGAATCGCGCATCGCTTCTGTCAGGGCCACGCGCTCGGACAGATCCATCCCCTTGAGCACCACGGCCATCGCGAAAGCGCCAAGCTGCGCATCGCCCAGATCGCCCGAGGTAATGCCCGCGACCAGCGCAGCGATTTCCTCTGCCTGCAGGGTTTCGCCATCGCGTTTGCGGCGGATGAGTTCCTGGTAGAGCATGCCTGCCTCCGGTCGGATGATCGGAATCAGCCTTGCCTTTCACGCGCGCAAAAGCAAGGCTTCGCGCAGCAGCAAGGAAGGCCCATGATCGAGCAGCGCATTGCCGAGAGTTTCAACCGCCAGAGCATGATGACGAGCCTCGAGGCGCGGCTGATCGAGGCCGCCGAGGGGCGCTGCGTGATCCATGCGCCATTGCTCGCGGCGTTTGGCCAGCAACATGGCGCGGCGCATGCCGCTGTGACCTTTGCCTTGGGCGATTCTGCGGCCGGCTATGCGGCGCTGACGCTGCTGCCCGAGGGGCAGGAAGTCATGACCGCCGAGATGAAGATCAACCTGCTTTCGCCCGCTATTGGCGATACGTTGGAGGCCACAGGCGAAGTGCTGCGCACCGGGCGCAGGCTGAGCGTTGTGCGCGCCGAGGTGGTCGCCCTGCAAGGCGATATGCGCAAGACAGTCGCGCTGTTGCAGGGCACCATGATCGGGGTCGCCTGAGCCTCTGGACAAGCGACCGCGCGCAAATTACTACACACGTTCATGAATTGAACGAGGCCCCGCATGCCCGCACGCCCCACGCTCGGAAACTGGATCGGCCTGATCGCCCTCGGGCTGATCTGGGGCGCGTCTTTCCTTGGCATCGCGATTGCTTTGGAGGGGTTCGCGCCGGTCTGGGTCGCTGCGGGGCGCATCCTGATCGGCGCGCTGACGCTCACGGCCATCGCGGTGGCCATGGGCGTGCGCATACCGTTCTCGCCTGCGATCCTTGTCTTTGCCGCCGGGATGGGTGTCTTTTCCAACGCGCTGCCGTTTTTCCTGCTGGGCTGGTCGCAACAGCATGTCACCTCGGGCTTTGCCGGGATCACCATGGCCGCGATCCCGCTCTTCGTCATCGGTTTCGCGCATTTTCTGGTGCAAGGCGAAGCCCTCACCCGGCCCAAGGCGCTCGGCTTTGTCATCGGGCTCATAGGCGTGGGCGTGCTGATCGGACCGGAGGTGCTCGCCGCTTCCGGCTCGGAATACGAGGCGATGGCGCGGCTGGGCTGCCTTGCGGCCTCGCTCAGCTATGCGGTCGGCGCGATCCTGACGCGGCGCTGCCCGGAGGTGCATCCGGTGGGTTTTGGCGTGCTCGCGCTCTGGGTCGCGAGTGCGATCATCCTGCCCGCCGCGCTGATCAGCGAAGGGGTGCCACAGATGCCCGAGGCGCGGCCACTTTTGGCGCTGCTCTATCTCGGTCTCCTGCCCACGGGCTTCGCCACATATCTGCTGGTCGGCATCATCCGCAGCGCAGGTCCAAGCTTCCTGAGCCAGGTGAATTACCATGTGCCGGTGTGGTCGGTCCTGCTGGGGGTGCTGGTACTCAACGAGGATCTGCCGGGCCGCTTCATCCTCGCGCTCGCGATCATCATTGGCGGGTTGATGCTGGCACGCCGCAGCCCTCTTCGCAGGGCCGAACCTGCCTGATAGGCTGCGCGGATGTGCGGACGCTTTGCCATAACCCTGCCCGATGACGCGATGGCGCGCGCCTTCGCGGCGCAGCCCGCCAATGATCTGCCGGCCGGCCCGCGTTACAATATCTGCCCCACGCAAGCGGTGCCGAGCGTCATCAGCCGCGACGGCGCGCGGCATCTGGGGCCGATGCGCTGGGGGTTCTTGCCGCATTGGTACAAGCATGAAAGCGATGGTCCGCTGTTGATCAACGCCCGCGCCGAAACCATCGCCAGCAAGCCCGCCTTCCGCGAGGCGGCTCGCGCGCGCCGCTGCATTATCCCGGCTTCGGGCTTCTATGAATGGACCAAGGATGCCTCGGGCAATCGCCTGCCATGGTATATCTACCCCGCTGAAGGCGAAATACTGGCCTTCGCTGGTGTCTGGCAGGTCTGGGAGCGTGAGGGACAGCGCCATGTCACCTGTGCCATCGTCACCTGTGCGGCCAATGAGCGGATGGCGACGATTCACCATCGCATGCCTGTCGTGCTCGCGCCAGCGGATTGGGCGCTGTGGCTGGGGGAGGAAGGCCACGGCGCGGCGCGCCTCATGCAGCCCGCGCCCGAGCATTGGCTGGCGTTGCACCGCGTACATCCACAAGTCAATTCCAACCGCGCCCAAGGGGCGGAATTGATCGAGCCGCTGGAGTAATGCGCGCCATGGTCTTTGTGCGCGCAACCACATAAACTCGGACAATGCCTCCAGATCTGCCATAGTCTCGATGACACGCTACGCCCCCCAAGCCCAGCTTGCCCTGATCCTCGGCCTTCTCGCGCTCGCCTTCTGGCTGAGTGCGGATTTCCAGCGGATTGCCGCCGGGGTGGCCATGTTCCTGCTTGGCATGGTGATGCTCGAGGACGGGTTCAAGGGTCTGGGTGGGTCGATCCTGGAGCGCCTGCTTGCGCGCGCCACGGGCAGCCTGCCGCGCGCGATGACCTTTGGCGTGCTGGCCACGACCGTGACGCAATCCAGCTCGCTCGTCTCAGTGATCTCGATTTCCTTCCTCAGCGCCGGGCTGATCTCGCTTCAGGCCGGGCTCGGGATCATCTTCGGCGCGAATCTCGGCACGACGACAGGCGCGTGGCTGATTGCAGGCGTCGGGCTGCGGGTGGATATCGCGGCCTATGCCATGCCGATGCTGGCTTTTGGCGCTGTGCTGATGTTCCAGTCGCAGCCTGCAGCGCGAGGCAGCGGGCAAGTGCTGCTGGGGATCGGGCTGATCTTCCTCGGGATCGCCTTTATCAAGGACGGGTTCGACGCTTTCAGCGCGCGATTCGATCTGACGCGGCTCGCGCTTACCGGGGTTTTGGGGCTGCTGGTCTATACGCTGATCGGGGCTGCCGCGACAGTTGTTATGCAGTCGAGCCATGCGACCATGCTGCTGGTCATCACGGCGCTGGCCACCGGGCAGATCAGCTATGAAAACGCGCTTGCCGTTGCGATTGGCGCGAATATCGGCACCACTGTCACGGCGCTGATCGGGGCGGCTTCGGCCAATTATCAGGGCAAGCGGCTGGCGCTGGGGCATCTGATCTTCAATTTTGCCACCGCGCTCACGGCGCTCGCCTTGATCGTGCCGCTGCGCATGACGGTGGATTGGGTCAGCGATGGGCTGGGAATTGCGGCCGATGATTTCGCACTGCGTCTGGCCGTGTTTCACACGCTCTTCAACTGCCTTGGCATTGCACTGATGGTCCCAGTGATCCCACGCCTCCTGGTATTTCTTGAAAGACGTATCGCACCGCCCGCGCCGAATATCAGCAAACCGCGCTACATAAACGCCGATCTGGGCAGTTTCCCGGCCACGATCCTGACCGCGCTGCAAAAAGAGTTGCGCCACCTTCACGAAAACGCGGCGCAGCTGATCAGCGAGGGTTTGAATCTGCGGCTCGAGGACCTGACCCAATCCAAGGATATCGCGCTCACGGTGGCGCGCGCGCGCGAGCCGATCCAGCTTGATTTCGATCGTCGTTACGAGGAGAAGGTGAAGAGCCTGCATGCAGCGATGGTGGAATTCGTGGCGCAGAACACCACATTGCCGTTGCCCGCCCCGGTCGTGACACGGCTGCAGGAATTGCGCGAGGCGGCCGGCGCGCTGGTGCGCGCGGTGAAAGCAACCAAGCACATGCGCAAGAACACCAATCGGTTCACCACAGCGGACAGGGGCGAGATCACGGCGCTTTACGATGGGCTGCGCCGTGAGATCGCGCATATTGTTGTCGCTATCGGACGGCTGGAGGCGACCGCGCCCGAAGAACGCTCCGCGCTATGGATCGAGGAAGAGCGGCGGGCGCTTGAGGAAAGCGGGCGGGATGCGGTGCGTGCTGTCGAAGCTGCGTTGCAGACCCGGCGGATCGCGGCCTCGGATGCGACTTCATTCCTCAACGATTCGGGCTACGCCTTCGAAGCCATGCGTGCGCTGCTGGACTCAGCACAACGAGCCTATCGGACCGATGATGCCGCAGAGGCGGAAATCGAGCGCTTGCTGGAACTGGATGACGATGAGACTCTGCCCGAGACAAAGCTGTCATGACGCTGTCACGCGGGCATGATACCCTCCGGGTATCGCGAGGTGGAGAGAGGGCAGATCATGGCGCATGAAAAGCTGGCCGAGAAACTGGGCGACTACTTTGCGCGGCTTGGCGCGGGCAAGGCGCACAAGATCAAGCCTCATGATGTGGAGAGGGTGATCACGAAGCTACGCACGCGGCGCGAGGACCTGCGCGAAGAACTCGCGCGCAAGCCGGAAAAGGCGGAGCGGCTGCAGCACAAGATCAAGGCCGCCGACGAGTTGATAGCGCGCGCCGAATGGCTGCGCGCCGAGCTTGCAGGAGAGCACCCGGATTGACGCCCCTCCCCTGCCCCGCTAGCGATGGGGTCAGGCGCGAGGAGGTCAGCGATGGCAGATGACAGACTGGAGCATTGCAAACGGCTTCTGACCGAGCTTGTGGCCTTCCCCTCGATCTCTGCCGATGGCAACCGCGCGATCACCGAATATCTGGCCGAACTGCTGGAGGCCCAGGGCGCGCGCGTCTGGATGGAGCCGGATGAAACGGGCGAGAAGCTCAACCTCTTCGGCACGATTGGCCCGGAGCGTGATGGCGGCGTGATCCTCTCGGGGCATACCGATGTCGTGCCCGTAGCCGATCAGCAATGGAGCAACGATCCTTTCACGCTGATCGAGCGCAATGGGCGGCTTTACGGGCGCGGCACATGCGACATGAAGGGTTTTGTCGCGGCCTGCGTGACGATGGCAGCGGAATTCGCCCGCGCGGATCTCGCGGTGCCCGTGCATTTCGCCTTCACCTATGACGAGGAAATCGGCTGTTTCGGCGCGCAGGCGCTGACCGCCTCGCTTGCCGCGCGTGGGCTCAAACCGGCGGCGGCGATTATTGGTGAGCCCTCGATGATGCAGGTGATCGACGGGCATAAGGGCTGCTTTGAATACACGACGTGGGTAACAGGGCTGGAAGGGCATGGCTCAGCCCCCGATCTTGGGGTGAATGCGGTCGAATATGCCTCCCGCTTCACGCTGGCGCTTGCGGAGTTGCGCGACGCGCTGAAGGCGCGTGCGCCACGGGATTGCCCTTTCGATCCGCCCCATACCACGATCAATCCGGGCATGCTCACCGGCGGGCTGGTGCATAACGTGATCCCCGGCAAGGCGCGGCTCGATTGGGAGATGCGGCCGGTGCAGCCGGGTGATGCGGATTTCGTGAAGGCGCGACTCGCGGAATTGGTTGCGCAGGACTGGTTGCCGAAGATGCGCGCAATCCATCCGAATGCCGATATCCGCACCGAGACTGTCGCCGAAGTGCTGGGGCTGACACCGGAGCAGGAAAACCCCGCCCGCGATCTGGCGATGGAGCTGACCGGCGCTAATGGCGCGGGGTTGGTGCCCTTCGGCACTGAAGCGGGGCTCTTTCAGGCGATTGGCATCCCGTCGGTCATCTGCGGGCCCGGGGCGATTGCGCAGGCGCACAAGCCCGATGAATATCTTGAAATCGACCAGCTAGCCGCCTGCCTGAAGTTTCTGGAGCGGCTGGGCCAGCGGCTGGCGCGGCCAGTCAGTCCTTGAGCGTTACAATTCCTCGCCATTCAACCGTTGCCCGAGCGCGCGACCCACAGCCTCAGAAATCTCGCCGAAAGTGGTGTCGAAGGCGCGGAACATCGCGCGGTTGAAACGCTGCGCCAGCGGCGTTGCAACGTAATCAATATACGCCTGCAACTCCGCATCACTCAGCGGCTGATAGGCGAGCAGGAAATAGGATTCGCTCCAGTCCTCGATCTCGATGCGGATCGCGGGCTCCTGCGCCCAGACCAGATAGAGCAACTGCTCGGCGTTCAGATCATTGACCGCATTTTCGGCCATCATCCCGCGATAATAGGCGTAGCTCGTATTCAGCCCCAGCGAGACATTCAGCTCGATCAGGTCATTCACCTCGATCCGCTCGCGCACCATATCGAGCCGCGCAGCCTTCGCGGCATCGGCATTGCGGCCGCGCGCGTCTTCCAACGCGGCCCGCGCGACCTCATCCACCTCGTCATCAAGCAGCGCTGCACGCGCCGATATCTCCAGCCGCAACACGCGCTGGCCAAGTTCGGTGGCGGCGAACTCCAGCGCATCCGCGATCACCTCTGGCGCGTCCTCCAACTCGGCTCGGAGATTGTCCACGAACTGCGCGCGCATCTCGTCGGGGCGGTAGATCCGGTCGATTGCGCGCTCAAATTCTGCGAAAGCCTGTCCCTGCAATGGCGTCGCGCCGTCGGCGAGGGCAGAGTTGCGGCCTTCCTCGGCCATGATCTCAAACAGTTCTGGCAGCAGATAGGCGTCCGAGAGATTATCGGCCGCGGCGGGTCGCAATGCAGGGGCGACCAGAAGCAGGCAGGCCATGAAAACAAGGGCAAGCCGGGGAAGAACAGCGGGCATCACGAGATCCATGTCAAGGCATTTGCCACAGCATAGGGAAGATGCGCTTCCCCCGCCACACACTTTCGCTTGCGCAGCATTCAGCTCCCGTCATCCCAGAGCTCGGGCTCCCAGATCGCAGGCGTGCCGCAGATCTGCGGATCCGGAGGCGTCACGACGCTGCTATTCTTGTGGGGATACTGGAACAGGCCGAGGATCGTCTGCAACACTGCCAGCCGCGCGCGATACTTGTCCTCGGCGCGGATCACGGTCCAGGGCGCGGTAACCGTATGGCTACGCTCGAAGGTCTCGGTGATGGCATGGGTGTAGCTGTCCCATTTGCCAAGCCCCTCGATATCCATGCGCGAGAGCTTCCAGTGACGCATGGGATTGCCCTCGCGGGCGAGCAGGCGGCGCAATTGCTCGGCGCGGCTGACATTGAGCCAGATCTTGATCAGATGCACCCCGTCGCCGACCAGGATCCGCTCGAAATCGGGCAGTTGCAGGAAGAACCGCGCGCGTTGCTCGGGGGTGCAGAAACCGAAGACATGATCGATGACCGCACGGTTATACCAGGAACGGTCAAAGAGCACCATTTCACCCCCGGCGGGCAGGCGTTCCACATAACGTTGAAAGAACCATTCGCGCATTTGCCGGTCGGTGGGGCGCGGCAGCGCCACGACCCGGACAGTGCGGTGATTCGTCACCTCGGTGATGCGGTTAATGGCGCCGGATTTTCCAGCCGTGTCGCGCCCTTCGAAGATCACGATGACGCGCTGTCCGGTCTTGTCTATCCAGTGTTGCAGCTTCACCAGCTCGAATTGCAGCGGCTTGAGCGCGTCCTGATACTCGGACTTCTTCATCCAGCGCGGATAGGGGTAATTCCCGGCCAGCGTGTCGCGCTTGCGCGCATCTTCGACTGTGTGGCGGATGTCGGTGGGGGCGTGCTCTTCCAGAAAGGCAGTCACCTGCCCGGCAAAAGGCATCGGGATCTCGGTCATGGCAACGCTCCGTCTGGCCTGTCACCAGCAAAGAGAGGAAACGCCCATGATGCAAGAAATTTGGAGCGGGCAGCGGGAATCGAACCCGCACCAAGAGCTTGGAAGGCTCGTGTGATACCATTTCACCATGCCCGCGCTGCGCGTATCGCTAGCTCAAGCCCCGCGCCCGGTCAAGAGGCGAGCCGCTGGCGCGAAGGCAGGAAGATGGTGAGAAGCCCCAGAAGCGGCAGGAAAGCGCAGAGCTGATAGACCCATGCAATGCCCCGCGCATCGGCGAGCACACCCAGAATGGCCGCAGCGATACCGCCCATGCCGAAGGCGAAGCCGAAGAAGATCCCCGCGACAAGCCCCACGCGCCCCGGCATGAGGTTTTGCGCATAGACCACGATGGCCGGAAAGGCCGAGGCGATGATGAGCCCGATCAGAACCGAGAGCACGCCTGTTGCCACCAGCCCTACATGCGGCAGCATCAGCGTGAAGGGCAACACGCCGACGATCGAGCCCCAGATCACCACCAGCGGGCCGAACCTGTCGCCGATCAACCCGCCCAGCATCACGCCCGCCGCTGTGGCCGCGAGAAACAGGAACAGCATCTGCTGCGCGGCCTCGATGCCCAGATCGAAGCGGTCGATCAGGAAGAACGTGTAATAGCTCGTGACGCTGGCGGTGTAGGCGTTCTTCGAAAAGGTCAGCACCGCCAGCACGATGATCGCCCAGATCACATGATTGCGGCTCAGGCCATGGGTCACGGCGGGCCGGCCCTTGGCCGCGCTCGCACGTGCAAGATTGCCATACCAGAGCCCGACGCGGTTCAGGATCACCATGCCAATCATCGCCATCACGGCGAAAGCGGCGACCGACGGCCGCCCCAGCGGCACCACGATGAACGCCGCGAGCAACGGTCCCAGCGCCGAGCCAAAATTGCCGCCGACCTGAAACAGCGATTGCGCCGTGCCGAATTTGCCGCCCGAAGCAAGCCGAGCCACGCGGCTCGATTCGGGGTGGAACACCGCCGAGCCGATGCCGATCAGCATCGCACCTGCCAGTAGTCCACCGTAGCTCTGCGCAAAGGCCAGCAGCAAGAGCCCGCAGAGCGTCGAGCCCATGCCGATGGGAAGCGATTGCGGCATCGGCTTGCGATCCGTGACCAGCCCCACCAGCGGTTGCAACAGCGATGCTGTGACCTGAAAGGCGAAGGTCATCAGCCCGATCTGCCAGAAGCTGAGGTCGAACTCGAGCGCGAGCAGCGGGTATATCGCTGCCAGCAGGCTTTGCATGACATCGTTGATCATGTGGCACAGGCTGATCGCGACCAGCACAAGCCATGTGGTCTTGGCAGCAGGTGTTTCAGCGGCGAGGCTCACGACCGGCTCATTCCTTCACAAGTTCACGAACCCGCTTATGCACAAGTTGCGGCGCGCTCGCAAGGTCAGCCTCAAAGCAGCGGGCTGGCGAGCGCCACAGTGTTGTTGCGCAAACGGCGCAGGGCTGACCACGCCTCGACATCGCGGCGCGTGATCTCGCTTGCGCGCTCCAGATAGCTTTGCTGTCGCGCGTCCAGATCCGCGACAGCCTGCGCGCATTGGAACAGCAGCGAATTCTCGTAATTCAGATCGAAACTGCGATGGTCTAGATTGGCCGTCCCCACCATCCCGAAGAGCCCGTCCACGGTCACGATCTTGGAATGGATCAACCCGTCCCGGAAAAGATGAATCCGCACGCCCGCGCGCAGGAGGTCAGGGTAGAGGCTTTCGCTCGCCGCGCCGACGATGAGGCTGTCATTGCGCGCAGGCAGGATCAGATCGACCTTCACCCCGCGCTCGGCCGCCGAACACATCGCCGTGTGCAGCGCAGGATCGGGCACATAATAGGGCGTGGTCACGCGCAGCCGGTCAGTTGCGGCATAGAGCATCGCGCGCAGCGCATCCGACGGCGTGGTATGGATGTCATCCGGGCCAGAGGCGATGACCTGCGCCACCACCGGCCCCGCATTGCCGCCCGCAGCGGGTTTCGACAGTAGCGCGCTCAAATCCTCGGAGTGATGCGTCATCCAGTCCTGCAGGAACACGGCCTGTTGCTGGCGCACCGCAGGGCCTTCGAGCCGCATCAGGATATCGACCCAGGGAGCATAGCGCTTCTTGATCGCGAACGCCTGATCGGCACAGTTGCGGCTGCCGACCCAGGAGAGGTGATTGTCCACCACCACGATCTTGCGATGATTGCGCAAGTCGATGCGCCGGAAGAGCAGGCTTACAAGCGGGTTGCCCACGGGCGCCGCGCGCTCCAGCGCGACCCCGGCGCCCTGCATCTGCCGCCAGAGTGCGGACCGGATCAGATGGCGCGCGCCATGATCATCGACGAGCACGCGGCACGCCACCCCGCGCCGGGCCGCGCGACAGAGTGCTTCGGCCATCTGCGTCCCGGTCTTGTCGGGCAGCCAGATATAGAAAAGCACATGCACATTCGCCTTCGCGGCCTCAATGGCAGTGAAAAGATCCTCCATCATGCTGTCGCCCTCGGGCAACAGGGTCAGCCGATTGCCACCCACTGGCAGAAAGCCGCCAGTGGCATGGCCTGCGGCGAAAGCCGGGCGGGCAGGCCCCGCAACAGTGACAGGGATCGCGGGATGTTCGTCATGGATGGCAAGGAGCTTGTTGCGCACCTCGCGCATCCGCTCGCGTTTTGCGCGCTCCAGCCTGATCTCGCCAAAGAGGAAATAGGCGATGATCCCGACAACGGGCAGCACCGAAATGATCGTCACCCATGCCAGCCGCGCAGTCGGTGCCAGCCCCGCGCGCAACAGCGCGCGGATAATGAAACTTACCTGTAATAAGACAACCAGAACAACGGTTGCGCCCGCCATCTGCGATCAATCCTGTCTTGCCGAAGGCATACCCTGTCATGAGCCGTGAGCAGAGTCACGCCTTGCTGGCAGGAATTGCTTGAAGCTCCCTGCCCGGGGCTATTTAACACCGCGCAACGGAAATAGCCCGTCACAGGAGCCATCATGCAACTCAGCCCGCTTGTTTTCGACCGTTTCGTCGCCCCGGCGCGGCTGCGCCCGCAACTCTGGCGGCTGGTATTGGGCCTCGTGCTGATGATGGCGATCTATATCCTGTGGATGGCGCTGTTGGCGGGCGCTGTCGCGCTCTCGCGCGGCGCGGAGGAAATGGAAGCCTCACTCGGGGCCATTGGTATCGGCGACAGCCCGGGCTCGCTGATCCTTTTGCTACTGACCTTTGTCGGCATGGGCCTCGGCACCTTCGCCGCCGCGCGCTGGCTGCACCATCGCTCCGTCGCATCGCTTTTCGGGCCGCGCGCGCTGGTGCTGCGCGATTTCGGGCTTGGCTTCGGGATATTCGCGCTGTTGTCGGTGCCCGGCATAGTGTGGTTTTTCCTCACGCTGGATCTGACACGCGGGGTGGCGTGGTCGGTCTGGTTCATGTTCCTGCCGCTCGCGCTGATCGGTCTGCTGATCCAGACCGGCGCGGAAGAGGTCGTCTTTCGCGGCTACATGCAGCAACAACTTGCGGCGCGCTTCGCCTCGCGCTGGGCGTGGATGGTGCTGCCCTCGGTGGTGTTCGGGCTCATGCATTATGCCCCGCAGGAAATGGGTGATTCTGCTTGGCTCATCGTCTTTGTGACCGGGTTTTTCGGGCTGCTGATGGCGGATCTGACCGCGCGGTCTGGCTCGCTCGGCCTCGCCTGGGGTCTGCATTTCGCCAATAACCTCTTCGCGATCCTGCTTTTCACCACAGGCGAGGCGCTGGACGGGCTGGCGCTCTACCGCTTGCCGTTTTCCACGCGCGATACCGAGGCGATCCTGCCGATGCTCGGGCTGGATATACTTGGCATGCTGCTCGTCTGGCTCCTCTGTCGCTGGGCCTTGCGCGGGCGCTGATTGCATTTCGAAACCGGCAGGAGTATCTGAGCCCGAAGAGCGCGCAGGATAGACGCATGAACTGGATCACGAATTACGTCCGCCCAACGATCAACTCGCTGTTTTCCCGCCGCGAGATGCCCGAAAACCTGTGGGAGAAATGCCCAAGCTGCGGCACGATGCTGTTTCACCGCGAGCTGGCCGAAAACCAGCGCGTCTGCAGCGCTTGCGGGCATCACCTGACGATCATGCCGCGTGAGCGGTTTTTGCATTTCTTCGATGGCGGGCTTTACCGCGAAATCGCAGTACCGCAACCGATCGCGGACCCGCTGCATTTCCGGGACCAGAAGAAATACCCCGACCGGATGCGCACCGCGCAAAAACAAACCGGCGAGAAGGAAGCCATGCTGGTGGTCGAGGGCGAGGTTCTGCGCACCAAGCTGGTGGCGGTGGCGCAGGATTTCGGCTTCATGGGCGGCTCGATGGGCATGTATGTCGGCAATGCCATCATCGCCGCATGCGAGCATGCGGTGGCGCGCAAGCTGCCCCTTGTGCTGTTCTCTGCGGCCGGTGGCGCGCGGATGCAGGAGGGCATTCTCTCGCTCATGCAGATGCCCCGCACGACTGTCGCGCTCGATACGCTGCGCGAGGCCGGGCTGCCCTATATCGTGGTACTGACCGATCCGACGACCGGCGGGGTGACAGCGAGCTACGCGATGCTGGGCGATGTCCAGATCGCGGAGCCCGGCGCGCTGATCTGTTTTGCCGGCCCACGCGTGATCGAGCAAACTATCCGCGAGAAACTGCCCGAAGGCTTCCAGCGTGCGGAATATCTGCTCGATCACGGGATGCTTGACCGCGTGACCCCGCGCAGCAAGCTGCGCACGGAAATCGCGACGATCCTGCGGATGCTCACTGGCCAGAGCGCCGTGGTCCATGGTGAGTTACCGCGCCCCGAGCCCTTGACCCCACCCCCGCCAGTGTTCGAGGGTCCGCCCGCCAAGCCGACACAAGAGGGCCAATGACCGAGGCCCGCTCCGACGCGCTGCTCGCGCGGATGATGGCGTTTCACCCGAAGATCATCGACCTGACGCTGGATCGCGTCTGGCGGCTTCTGGAAGCGCTCGATCATCCTGAAAAATCCCTGCCGCCCGTGATCCACGTCGCGGGGACGAACGGAAAAGGCTCCACCCTCGCCATGATCCGCGCCGGGCTGGAGGCGACAGGGGCGCGCGTTCACGCCTACACCTCTCCGCATCTCGCCCGGTTTCACGAGCGCATTCGCTTGTCGGGCGCGCTTATCTCGGAGGATGCGCTGAGCGCGCTGCTCGATGAGTGTCTGAAGGCCAATGGCGCCGATCCGATCACCTATTTCGAGATCACCACCTGCGCCGCCCTGCTGACCTTTGCACGCATGCCGGCCGATTACACGCTGCTGGAGGTCGGGCTGGGCGGGCGGCTCGATGCGACCAATGTGGTGGACCGTCCGGCGCTGTGCGTCATTACGCCGATCAGCCTCGATCATCAGCAGTATCTGGGCGAGACCCTGCCTGCGATTGCAGGCGAGAAGGCAGGCATTCTGAAACGCGGAGTGCCCTGTGTCGTCGGCCCGCAAGAGGAGGCCGCGCTCGATGTGATCGAGGCGCGCGCTGCACGGCTGGGTGCACCGCTCATGGTGCATGGGCAACACTGGCATGTCGGCACCGAGGCCGGGCGGCTCGTCTATCAGGATGAGGACGGGCTTGTGGACCTGCCGCTGCCCAATTTGCGCGGGCCGCATCAGGTCCAGAACGCAGGCATGGCCCTCGCTGCCTTGCGCGCGCTCGGGCGCGGTGCAGGCGCAGAAGCCGCCGTAACCCGCGCCGAATGGCCCGCGCGCATGCAGCGCCTGCGCCGCGGTCCCCTGGCCGAGGCGCTGCCGCAAGGCACGCTCTGGCTCGATGGCGGGCATAACCCGGCCGCGGGCGAGGCAATCGCAGCGACATTGGCGCAGATCGGGGCGGGACGCGTCTGGCTGGTCTGCGGGATGCTGAACACCAAGGATGTCGCGGGGTTCATGCGGCCGCTGTGCGATGCTGCGCAGCATCTCTATGCAGTCTCGATCCCCGGCGAAGGCGCAACCTTGTCGGCTGCACAAACCGCCGAGGCCGCGCGCGCGTGCGGCATTACTGCGAGTGAAGCGGACAATGTTTCAGCCGCTATCGCCGCGATCCGGGCGCAGGATCCGGCCGCGCATGTGCTGATCTGCGGCTCGCTCTATCTCGCTGGAAGCGTCCTGCGCGAAAACGGTTAGGGGTGCAGACTGGACATCCCGGCGCGATCAGATAGGTAATTCCACGATTTTACCAACGCCCGGACCGCCATGCTTGTCATCCTCTCGCCCGCCAAGAAGCTCGACTGGACACCGCACGATACAGCGCATGCGCTGAGCGCGCCCGCCTTCCAGAAGGACGCAGTGGAACTCGCCGCTGAGGCGCGCAAACTGGGTGCGGACGGACTGAAGAAGCTCATGAAGATCAGTGACAAGCTGGCGGCGCTGAACTTTGAGCGCTTCGAGACATTTGCCGCGCAGCCAGAACCGGAGGTCACACGCCCGGCGCTCCACGCCTTCGCAGGCGATACCTATACTGGTCTCGATGCCCGCTCGCTCGATGCCGATGCGCTGGATTGGGCAGCAGGGCATCTGCGGATTCTGTCGGGGCTCTATGGCCTGTTGCGCCCGTTCGATGCGATGCAGCCCTACCGTCTGGAGATGGGCAGCAAGCTTGCGACGCAGCGCGGAAAGTCGCTCTACGACTATTGGGGAAGCGAGATCGCCGAGGCATTGAACGCAACCGCCGCAGAGACCGGTAGCGAGGTGCTGGTGAATTGCGCCTCGCAGGAATATTTCGGCGCGGTGGACCGCGAAGCCCTGCGCCTGCGCGTGATATCGCCTGTATTCAAGGACGCGCGCGACGGCGAGGCCCCCAGGATCATCAGTTTCCACGCCAAGAAAGCGCGCGGTGCGATGGCCCGGTTCATTCTTGAAAACCGGCTGGACACGCCCGACGCGCTGCAGGATTTCAGCACGGGCGGCTATCGCTACCGGCCCGAGTTGTCAGAGCCTGATCAGCCGGTCTTCGTCCGCGACTGGCCCGACTCCTCCATATAGGGCATGAACCATTGCGGCGCGTGATCGCGGATCGCGGCAAAGAGCTCGGATTTCTTCAGCGGCTTGGTCAGCATCGCATTCATCCCCGCGTCAAGTATCCGGTCGGTCTCTTCCTTCAGCGCATGCGCTGTCAGCGCAATGATCGGCACTTGCGCGCCTGCAGGCGTCGCCCTGATCTCGCGCGTCGCGGCGCGCCCGTCCATTTCGGGCATCGAGACATCCATGAAGATGACGTCAGGGGCAGTTTCCGCGAATTTCTCGACAGCGATACGCCCGTTTTCGGCGATATGCAGATCGATTTCGAGCGTACCGATCATCTTGGAGAAAACCAGACGATTGGTTTTGTTGTCTTCGGCGTAAAGGATGCGGAGCTTGCGATGGGGCGCATGCGATGGTTTCACTGAGCCGGTTGCCGCTGGTAGGGATGTGTCCTCTGCTGCTGCAATTTTCGGGTTGAGAAGTGTAAGAAATTCACGCCATATCAGTGGCTTCGGCAAGACCTTGAACTCTGCGCCATCGGCCCGCGCGGATTGCGCTTCTGTCAGGCTCGAGCAGAGCAGCACGATCTGTGTCTCCGGGCTTTGCGTGTGCAGCCCCTTCATCAACTCTGCGACATTTCCTTCGCTGAGGTCCTGATCGATCAGCACCAGATCGGGCGAGGCCTGTGCGGCCAGGCGCAGCCCGGTCTGGGCATTGCCGGCTGTCGTGGTCCGGGCACCGCCGGTTTTCAACCGCCGCATGATGATGTCGCGGCTGATGAGATGGTCGCTGATCAGCAGCACGGACCGTAACTCGGGCGGCAGGGATGGCGGCTCTGCGACCGTTCGTTCTGACGCCAGCGGCAATTCCAGAGTGAAGCCGAAACATGAGCCGACACCCGGCTCCGATTCCACCCAGAGCTTGCCGCCCATCTGGTCAACGATCCGCCGGGTGATGGCGAGGCCAAGCCCCGTCCCCTCATACCGACGATCGGCCATGTGCTCGACCTGACTGAATTCCGCGAAGATATCGTCGAGATGCTCGCGCTCGATCCCGATCCCGGTATCTTCCACCGTGACCGTGACAACCTGGCCTTTCGGGGTACTGCCAACCCCTACAGCGCGGACCAACACATATCCGCTTTCGGTGAATTTGATCGCGTTCCCTACGAGATTGGTGAGGATCTGACGCACACGCCCGGGATCGGCGATAAGATGCGTGGGCAGAAACAGATCGTAATCGAGGATCAGCTCGATCCGCTGCGCCCGGGCGGAGGTCGCGAGCAGATTGAGAACGTCATGGATCGTCTTCTCCAGATCGAAGGGTTGCGGGAAAAGCGCCATGCGCCCCGCATCCATTTTCGAGAAATCGAGGACATCGTTGATGATGGTCAGCAAGGCCTGGCCGCTGCTGCTGATGGTTTCGGCATAGCTGCGCTGTTCGGCATCAAGCTCGGTTTCCGACAGAAGCTCCGCCATGCCCACGACCCCATTCATCGGGGTGCGGATCTCATGGCTCATATTTGCCAGAAACGCCGATTTGGCCTCCACAGCCGCTTCGGCGCGCTGCTGCGCCTCGATCAGTTCCGACTGATAGCGCAAGGTTTCGGTTATGTTGTGGACAAGCGAAACGTAATCGCCATTCGCCACGCGCCGATCGACCAGCCGCACCGACACGCCATTTGTGAAGTGAAGCTCCAGCGGCGCGATCTCGGGCGCTTCCCAGCGATTCATCATCGCCGCGACCCAGTCATCGGGCTCGAGGTCTTCAAGCTTGACGACATTCTCGAAGGCACAGATCTCGAGGACGCGCTGATAGCGGATTCCCGGCTGAACCTCGGGAAAATTCCGGAAAACACTCAGATAGGCGCGATTGGCCAGCACCAGTGACTGTGCGTTGTCGAAGACAGCGAAGCCGTCATCGAGCGTCTCCACCGCCTCGCGCAGGCGAAGCGTGGCCAGATCGACCTCGGAATGCGCGATCTGCAAATCCTGACTGACCTGAGAATTGACACCCTGCAAGGTCTCGGCATGATTGCGCACAAGGCTGATTTCTTCGCGCTGCGCGATCACCTGCTCCGACAACGTGCAGGCATGCTCCTTGAGTTGTGCATTCATGATTCGCAGATCTCTCTGGACCTGCTCATACAATCGTTCCGCACGCAGGCGTGCGCGCCGCTCACGCAGGAGCTTTTCGCTCAACGATGGTGGAATCCTCATATGTGCAACACCGCCCGCAATTTCCTGCGCCAGTATTGCGATCTGGTCTGAAGGTTTCGTTAATCGCGGCTATGCAAGCCGGAAACGTTTCACACGGCTCTTGCTCCCGCACTCCAGCAACAGCCTTGTCGGCGCGACGCCCAACGCCTTGGCGAGGATGCGCCGCACTTCCTCATTCGCGCGGCCTTTCTCTGGTGCGCTGGTGACGGCCACATGCAACTGCCCCGCCGCGTCACGCCAGAGGCCAGCATGACGCGCGCGGGGTTTGACGCGCAGCTCGAACACTGCGCCTGGTGATGCAAGATCGCAGAGGTCCATCCCATGGTCTTAGTCCTTTCCCCTGCGCGCGTGAAGGATTAGCTTCCCCGCGAAACCTGCCGGAGATTGACCGATGACCGCCCAGCCGACCGTACTGGATTTCCTGCTCACGCGCCGCTCGCGCCCTGCCAAGCTGCTCGCCGCGCCAGGGCCGGATGACGACCAGCTCGCGACAATGCTGACCGCGGCTGTGCGCGTGCCCGATCATGGCAAGCTCGAGCCATGGCGGTTTGTCGTGCTGGACGGAAGCGCCTGTGGCAGCTTCGCACAGACAGTGCGCGCGCGCGCCGATGCGCTGGGCCTTGAGCCGGACAAGCGCGACAAGGCCGCCGCGAGCTTCGAGGGCTCGCCCCTCGTGGTTGCCGTCATCGCCAGCCCCAAACCGTCGGAGAAGATACCGGAGATCGAGCAGACGCTCTCGGCCGGCGCTGTGTGTGTCTCGCTCGTCAATGCCGCACTCGCCTCGGGATGGGGGGCGTGCTGGCTGACCGGCTGGCCCGCCTTCGATGCCGAAATCCAGGAAACTCTTGGGCTCGCGCCGCAGGAATGGATTGCAGGCTTCATCCATATCGGCACAACGCGCGCGACACCCCCCGAACGCCCGCGCCCCGATATCGCGGCTCTTGTCACGCGGCATGAGGGCTGACAGCCGAAACTTGCGCGGCGCGGCACGTTGCGCCATACCTTGAGGCAGCGAGCAAGACAGGGATGACCGCATGATCCGCGCCTATATTGATGCCTTCACGCAATTGCGCGATCCGCGCTATCGGAGGCTCTTGTGGATCGGCGTGGCGCTCTCGCTAGTGCTTCTGTTCCTGATCTACGCATTCGTTCTGCTGATCGTGCAGCTCCTGATTCCCGGCGCGCTGTTCCTGCCCATCAGCGGGCAGGTACAGGGGCTCAGTTCGCTCTTCTCGCTGGGCTCGATCCTGTATTTGCTGGGGCTGTCGGTTTTTCTGATGGTGCCGGTGGCATCGATCTTCACGGGGCTGTATCTCAATGACGTGGCCGATGCGGTCGAGGCCGAACATTACCGCGGGCTCGACGAGCGCAACAGCATGACGTTTCGCGAGGCCATCATCGACGGCTTGCGCTATTTCGGACTGCTCGTGGCCGTGAATGTGCTGGGGATGGCGGTTTTCGCTGTCTCGAATGGCTGGGGCATGACGATCCTGTGGGTGGTCAATGGCTTCCTGCTCTCACGCGAATATTTCACCATGATCCTGCGCCGCCGCCATGACCCTGACGAATCGCGCGCGCTCTTCCGGCGAGACTTCTACTGGCTCTGGCTGCCCGGTGTCGTGCTCGCCATCGGGTTGAGCATCCCGGTCCTGAACCTGGCGATGCCGTTGGTGGGGGCGGCAGTGTTCACGCATCTCTATCACCGCTTGCACCCGGCAGAAGAAAGCGAGATCAGCGAGACCGCGTGACGCTCTCTATCATGTCGTAGGTGATCACTTCCGAAATGATGATCCCCGCGATCACGATGAAGGCCCCGGTCGCAAGGATCGTGACCAGCTTGACCTTGCGTAGCATCTGCGCATCCGACGGCGCCGAGGATGGCGTTCCGGGCACCACGTCCCCGGCCTCGCCCTGCGTCGTCAATCGGAAGGGCAGCACCAGAAACATGGTCAGGAACCAGATGACCGCATAAAGCGCGATGGCAGACATGATCGACATCAGATTTCCTCCAGTTCCACAAGGCAGCCATTGAAATCCTTGGGATGCAGGAACAGCACTGGCTTGCCATGCGCGCCGATTTTCGGCTCACCCGTGCCCAGCACCCGCGCGCCTTCGGCTTTCAGTTTGTCGCGGGCCGCAAGAATATCCTCGACCTCATAGCAGATATGGTGAATGCCCCCGGCAGGGTTCTTGTCCAGAAAGCCCTTGATCGGGCTGTCCGCGCCCAGCGGGTAGAGCAGTTCGATCTTGGTGTTGGGCAGGGTGATGAACACAACAGTCACGCCATGATCCGGCTCATCCTGCGGCGCACCGACATCGGCGCCCAGCGTGTTGCGGTATTGCGCCGCCGCCACCTCGAGATCCGGCACGGCGATGGCGACATGGTTCAGGCGACCAATCATTCCCACTCTCCAGCTTCCACTCCCTCCCGCTTATGCGCAACCAGGCGTCATGGCAAGCGCCGCCTGCAAGGTCGTGACCTTGCGCCGCAGAGTAGGCCGCCCTCTTAACCGCTTGTTAGGCAGCTTGTGGTGCAATGAAAGCCGGGAAGCATGGAGGTTCGGATGACCACAGATTACGCGCATGTCGAGAGTGCAGGGCAGCCACTCAGGCCCCTGAATATGCTGGCAAATCTGCCGGGCCGACGGGGGACGCTGCTGCTGGTGGAAGACAGTCGCCTGAGCAGTGATGCGATTCGCATGATGTTTCGCGGCGCGGCGGGGCGGATGCGGCGGGCCGACAGCCTGCGCTCTGCGCGGCGGCATCTTTCGCTCTACCTGCCTGATGCGATCCTCATCGATCTCGGTTTGCCCGACGGTTCGGGACTCGATCTGATCGCGGAAGTGGCGCGTCACCAGCCGCGCGTTCCGCGTATCATCGCGATTTCCGGCCAGCCCGAGATGGAAGCGGCCGCCTATGATCATGGGGCGGATGCGTTCCTCGCCAAACCGATCCAGAGCCTCGCGCATTTCCGCACTCTGCTTGCGCCTGATTTCTTTCCGATCTCTCAAGCCGACGCCCCGGCTATCGGCCCGCACAGCATCGGAACGGCCGCGCGCGACGATTTCTATATTGCGCTCGACCTGCTGCTCATGGGCAAGACGCAGGCGCAACGCGCTTATGCGCTGCAATTCATCGAAGGCGTCGCGCGGATGCTGAAGGATGCCGAATTGCTCAGCGCCGTGCAACAGGCCGAGCCGGAGGACCCGCCCAAGACAGTGATACAGCTCTTGCGCGCGCGTCTGCGCGGCCAGCCTTTGCTGTGAGCGTCACGGCGCGCGCTCAGCTCGGTGGGGCAAGGCGCAGACCAAGCTCGCGCAACTGCTCATTGGTGGGGTCGGAGGGGGCCTTCAACAGCAAGTCTTCCGCGCGCTGCGTCATCGGGAACATGATCACCTGCCGGATATTGGCCTCATCCGCCAGCAGCATCACGATCCGGTCGATCCCGGCGGCGCAACCGCCATGCGGGGGCGCGCCGAATTTGAACGCCTTCACCATGCCGCCGAAGCGCTTGTCCACCTCGGAGGCCGGATAACCCGCGATCTCGAAGGCGCGATACATGATCTCTGGCTTGTGGTTG
Organism: Paracoccaceae bacterium; assembly: GCA_003567315.1. GTDB lineage: Bacteria > Pseudomonadota > Alphaproteobacteria > Rhodobacterales > Rhodobacteraceae > Roseinatronobacter. The sequence goes on along the minus strand of PWZT01000004.1, from coordinate 1,163 downwards.
CGGATCGCGCCCGAGAGGATCTCGTAGCCATTGCAGGCCAGATCATACTGATAGCCCTTCACCGCCAGCGGATCGCCCGAAAGCGCCTCCATACCCCCTTGCGGCATGGAAAACGGGTTATGCGAAAAGTCGATCTTGCCGGTTTCCGGGTCGGCCTCATACATCGGGAAATCGACGATCCACGCAAAGGCAAAGCGGTTCTCGTCGATCAGCTTCAACTCCCGCCCGATCTCATCGCGCGCTTTCGCGGCCACGCCCTCGAACTGCGCGGGCTTGCCGCCGAGGAAGAAGGCCGCATCGCCTTCGCCAAGGCCGAGTTGCTGGCGGATGGCCTCGGTCCGTTCGGGGCCGATATTCTTGGCCAGCGGACCCGCCGCTTCCAACCCGTCGGACCCGGCACGCCAAAAAATATACCCCATCCCCGGCAGCCCCTGCGCCTGCGCGAAGCTGTTCATCCGGTCGCAGAATTTACGCGAGCCGCCACCGGGTGCCGGAATGGCGCGGATCTCCGTCCCCTCATTCTCCAGAAGTTTCGCGAAGATCGCGAAGCCCGAGCCGCGGAAATGCTCGGACACCACCTGCATTTCAATCGGGTTGCGCAGATCGGGCTTGTCGGTCCCGTATTTCTCCAGCGCCTCGGCAAAGGGGATCTGCGGCCAGCTTTCTGGCGGATCCACGCGGCGCCCCGCACCAAACTCCTCGAACACGCCCGCAATTACCGGGGCCACCGCGTCGAACACATCCTGCTGCTCGACAAAGCTCATCTCGACATCGAGCTGGTAGAAGTCCGTGGGCGAGCGGTCGGCGCGCGGGTCTTCGTCGCGGAAACAGGGCGCGATCTGGAAATACTTGTCGAAGCCCGACACCATGATGAGTTGCTTGAACTGCTGCGGCGCCTGCGGCAGCGCGTAGAACTTGCCCGGATGGAGCCGCGAGGGCACCAGAAAATCGCGCGCCCCTTCTGGCGAAGACGCCGTGATGATTGGCGTCTGGAACTCGGTAAACCCGGTCTCCCACATCCGCTGCCGCATCGCACGCACCACATTCGAGCGCAGCATCATATTCGCATGCAACCCGTCGCGGCGCAGATCGAGGAAGCGATAGGACAGCCGCGTTTCCTCCGGGTATTCCGGCTCGCCAAAGACCGGCAGCGGCAGATCCTC
>PWZT01000011.1 GCA_003567315.1 Paracoccaceae bacterium | reverse complement strand
GGCTCTTGAAGCGGGGCAGCATCAGCGCCCCGCCATTCTGCATCGCCCCTCGCAATGTCGCGCGGGCATCGAACCGCCGGCCCTTCGGGTCGGGGCGGAAACGGCGCGTCGCGACCTTATCGAGCGGCAGTTTCAGCGCCGCAATCGCAGCCCTGGCCGCGCGCAACTCCTCTGCCGTCATCTGGCCGAAATCCTTGTCGCGTAGCACTTCGCGTTCAGAGACGGAAAAGCGCGCATCGACCTCGATCTCGACATCACTGCCGGGGGGTTGCTCGCGCGCATGGCCTTCGAACAGCGCGGCTTCCGCGCGGCTTTCACCGGCGCGCTTCCTGTGGTGTTCGCGATGGCCCGGGGCCGTCGGCGAAAACATCGCCAGCATCTTTTCGATCAGTTCACGCGATCTCCAGAACAGGCGAAAGGTCTCGTCGAACACGGCGTGATCTTCGCGGCGCTTGATCAGCACGGCATGCAAGGTCCAGTAAAAATCGTCCCGGTCGCCCAACCCCCCGGCCAGCACTGCGGAAATCGCGTCGGCAACGCTGGCAGGACCGATCTTCACCCCGGCATGCCGCAACGCGCGCGCAAAATACACGATATTGTCGGCAAGTCGGCCCTGTGGATCAGCCCGCATATGGTTATTCTGCCGCCGCTATCTCTGACTTCACCTCTTCGAGCAGCTTGTAGCCCTCGCCTTGCTGGATGCGGGCGATGTCGTCATGATATTTCAACAACACCCCGATTGTCTGCGACACGGTTTCCGGGTCGATGGCGACCTTGTCCAGCTCGGTCAGGGCAGATGCCCAATCGATGGTTTCGGCAATACCCGGCGCCTTGAACAAATCCATGCCGCGCAGCTTCTGGACATATGCCACCAATTCACGCGCCAGACGCGCATTGGCCTGCGGCACCTTGCTCTCGACAATCGCCAGTTCGCGCGCCGCATCGGGATAATCGACCCAGTGATACAGGCAGCGACGCTTGAGCGCGTCACGGATTTCGCGGGTTCGGTTGGTTGTGATGATGACGATCGGGGGCTGCGCCGCCCTGATGGTGCCCAGTTCCGGAATGCTGACCTGAAACTCCGAGAGGACTTCGAGCAGATAGGCCTCGAAGGCCTCATCGGCCCGATCCAGCTCATCGATCAGGAACACGGGCGGGCCAGCAGCATCATCGCTGAGCGCCTGCAGGATCGGTCGGCGGATCAGGTGGCGCTCGGAAAAGATATTGTCCTGTATGGTCGCGCGATCAGCCTCGCCCGTAGCTTCGGCCAGACGGATTTCGATCATCTGCGCGGGGTAGTTCCACTCATAGACGGCAGAGCTGACATCCAGCCCTTCATAACATTGCAGCCGGATCAGCCGGCGCCCAAGCTGGTCGGCGAGAACCTTGGCGATCTCGGTCTTGCCGACCCCTGCCTCCCCTTCGAGAAACAGCGGCCGCTGCATGCGCAGGGCAAGAAACAGAACCGTCGCCAGCGCCCGATCGCTGACATAGCCCCCCGCTTCCAGCATCTTCTCGGTCTCATCGATGGTGGCAAGCATCGGGACAGCACCTTGCTGTGGTCCGGGTCTGTCCTGCACCATATCCCTGCTCCTTCCGGCCGTGCCGCGCTGTCGCGGCTCCGGATACAGTCCGGCGTCAGGCACTATCCGTCAAGCCCTGATATCTTGTTGATTGTCATACCGAACTGGACCAATCGCGAAAATGGATCGCATGGCGAAAGCGACGACCCTCGCAGTGGCGATGACAGGCGCCGCTGCCGCATGTCGCCCCTTGCATCGAGGGATGCGCGCCCCTGCCCCGGCCTCTGGATCTCACCACTGCGACGCCAGCTTTCGCGCTCGGCCACGGCCAACACAAGGCCTTGCGGCATTGCGTGACAGAACCGAAGCGCGGTGCGCGGCTATACTCGATGGCGTGCGCGCGCCCTCAATACCACGCATCGGGCATCGCGGCCTTGCGGCGCGCGACGAAATCGGCCAGCGCCTCGGCCACGCCTGCCTCCATGGGCGGCGGCTCATATTGCGCCAGCACTTCCTTCCAGCGCTGGTTGGCGCGCGCGCTCGCATCGACACTGCCGGTTTCCGACCATGTCTCATAGGTGCGATCATCATTGAAGCCGCTGTCCCAATAGGCGGTCTCATAATGGCGCAGCGTGTGGTCCGTGCCGAACAGATGCGCGCCGGGGCCGTTCTGCCCCAGCGCCTCGAACGCCAGCGTGTCCTCGCTCACCTCCAGCCCCGCCAGATAGGCATGCAGCGCGCCGCACATATCCATGTCCATGATCATCTTCTCATAGGACATGGACAACAGCCCATCGGCAAACCCCGCCGCATGCAGAATGAAATTCGCGCCCCCCTGCACCGCCGACATCATTGACATCATGGCCTGCTGCATCGCCTGCCCGTCCGGCGCTTTCGATGTGGCGAAATTGCCCGCGCAGCGCAGGGGCAGGTTCAGCCGCCGCGCCAACTGCCCCATCACCAGCGAGCCCAGTGCGGGCTCGGGCGTGCCGAAAGTGGGCGAGCCGCTGCGCAAGGACATCGACGACAGGAACGCGCCCAGCACCACCGGCGCGCCGGGACGGACAAGCTGGGTCAAGGCGCAGGACGCCATCGACTCCGCCAGACATTGCGCCACCGCGCCCGCCATGGTCAGGGGCGAGACCGCGCCGCCCAGCAGAAACGGCAGGTGGATCGACCCCTGCCCTGCCCCGGCATAAGTGCGGATCCCCGCGGTCGTCACCCCATCCAGCACCAGCGGCGAAGTGGTGTTGAAATTGCCCATGATGACACAGTTGCGCGCCACGAACTCCGCGCCGAACAGGATGCGGCACATCTCGATCGAATCGGCGGCGCGCTCGGGCGCAGTGATGGAGCCAAGGAAGGCGCGGTCCGACAGCCGCATATGCGCATGGACCATGTCTAGATGGCGCTTGTTGACGGGCAAGTCGGTCGGCTCGCAGATCGTGCCGCCGGAATGGTGCAGCCAGGGCGAGGATTGCGCCAGCCGGATCAGATTCTCGAAATCGGCAATCGTGCCATAGCGCCGCCCGTGGTCCAGATCCATCACGAAAGGCGAGCCATAGGCGGGCGCGAAGACCATCGCATCGCCGCCGATCTCGACCGTGTTGGCGAGGTTGCGGGCATGTTGGGTGAAGCGGGCAGGGGCCGTTCGCAGCACCTCGCGCAGCATCCCCGGCGCGAAGCGGATGCGCCAGCTCTCGCCCGAGATATGCTGCACCTCCGCGCCCGCATCGCGGTAAAGCACCATCGCCTCTGCGTCCTCGCGCAGCTCGATCCCGATTTCCGCCAATATCCGCTCGGCGGTCGCCTCGATCCGCGCCAGCGCGTCCTCGCTCAGCAGGTCATAGCTGGGGATGCGCCGGGTGATGTAGGGGGTACGCAGATGCAGGTTCTGCCCGGGCGTGGCGCTGCGCGATTGCCGCGCGCGCCCCTTGCGGCGTCGCTCCCCGCCACTGCGCGCGGGCGGCGTGTCGAGCGTCAGGGAGTCGGTCACCATGCCCTCCAATCGCGCGCCGCTCGGGCGAGACTGCCTGCGCGCGCAGCCCAACCCTGCGGCAGCACGCGCGCCCCGGCAATCGTGAAAAAATTCATTCAGGCTTAGATCAGCTTATGCAAAGCCCGTGAAATGCTCTATGATTGTATCGTCCAGCCGCTATGACGTGAGACAAGCTTGCCCAAACGCCCCTATGATCTGCCCACGATGAGCGCGCTGGTGGCGTTCGAGGCGGCCGCGCGCCATGACAGCTTCGTGCAAGCGGCGCAGGAGCTCAACGTCACTGCCGCCGCGATCAGCCATCAGGTCAAGGCGCTGGAGTCCGAGCTGGAATGCCGCCTGTTCCAGCGCCATCATCGAGGCGTCACCCTGACCGAGACCGGCGCCTATCTGCTGGTCGCATTGCAACGCGGTTTCGAGGGCATGGCCGAGGCCACCTCGCAACTGCGCCGCCGCGCCAGCATGGCCTCGGTCACGATCGGGGTCACGACAGCGGTCAGCTCGCTCTGGCTGACGCCGCGGCTGGCCGAGTTCTGGAAAACCCATGGCGATGTGTCGGTCGCCCAGATCGTCAGCGACACCGGCGAGACCCCGACGGAATGCGATCTGAGCATCCGCTACGGCATTCTCCCGCGCGACAGTGGGGGCGCCCGAGTGCTTTTTCGTGACCGCCTCATGGCGCTTGGCAGTCCCGATTTCGCCGGCAGCCACCGGATCGGCAGCCTGTCCGATCTCGCCGCCTTGCCGCTCATTCACTTCGACACCCCAGTGACGGACTGGACCGACTGGCAGGGCTGGTTCCGCGCACTGGGCTATCATGGCCCGATCCGACAGAGCCACTGGGTCAACAACTACCTGATAGCGCTTCAGGCTGCGCGCGATGACATGGGGGCCGTGCTGGGCTGGGTGGCGCTGACGCGCCCGCTGCTCGCCAAGGGCCAGCTAGTCGCGCTGCTGCCCGAAGCGATCGCCCCGCAAGAGGCGTTCCATGTCACCTTGCACAACCAGACCTCACCCCGCGCGCGGCTGGTCCATGACTGGCTGGTCGCGACGGCCCGCTCCGAGACAGGGGCCGAGAGCTGGGTGCTGGAATGATTGCGCTCGGCTGCCTGGAAGAGGAATTCTAGCCCCGAGGGGAGCGCGCCTGGCGGCGCGCTGCCCTCGACGCGCGTATTTGGAGCAGGGTCTATTCCAGCTCAGCGTCTGAGTGGGTTCATTCTGCAGGATGTGAGGAGGATCTTGTAGAGGTCTCTATTCTCTGCAATTGAAGCGGAATTCGGTTTCCTTGAGGAAGGCCGGAAAGCTGCTTCTTCGCAGCCCGTTGAACTTGGCGTGGCGGCGTTGGCGTAGCTCCAGAAGCTCTCGATGCCGTTGATATGGACGCCGTTTTCACTGAAGACGGCGCGGTCTTGGCGGTAGTATTTGTTGATGCGGTGATGGCGGGCGAAGCCGGCCTCGACCAGCCCGTCATAGCTTCGAAACTCGTCCGAAGTGATCTCGGCCGAGGGTTCCACCCGGCCCTCGATGATGGCCTGGAGCTTTGCTTTGGAACAGTTTTTCACGATCTGGCAGTGCACGCGGCCGCCCCGCTCGAGGATGCCGAAGACCGGCACCTTGCGCGGGTTTCCCGGCCCTTGTGGCCGCGCGTGCGGGTCGGGCCGAAGTAGCTCTCGTCGATCTCGACCTGGCCGTCGAAGGGGCAGTCCGCCTGCGCCAGCTCGGCCATGCGCTGGCGCAGAAGCCGGTAGAGCGCGGCGGTGGTGTTGTGGCTGAGACCGGTGAGCGCGGCCGCGCGGTCGGCGGTGATGTCGAGGGCGAAAAGGCGCAGAAGATCGCGGAATTTCCTCTCTGGGGCTTCGCCCGTTCGTCACTCGAAAGGTCCACTGGACCTTTCGCCGCTTCGCGGACCGTTCCTCACTCTTCCCCGAAACAGATAGCAGTTTTTCTGAGCCATGAGAGCACCTTAGCATACTCTCAGACATGCTCAGCTGGAATAGACCCGTTCACAGTACCAGACGATCAGAACCGGTATTGCCTGACCCTTCTGAAGAAACTGTCGCAATCAACCAGCCCCTCAAGAATCAAAGAGGTCGTGGCCGATTTCGAGGTCCTGTCAGAACTGCATGATCGGTTGGACGCCGTTCTCTCAATACTTGACCTTGGCACAGCCGGTATCCGGTATTTTGCAGGCAGCGTCCTGCGATCAGAAATCTTCCAGATGCGGCGCCGGGAACGAAACGACCATCACATCCATGCAGCCGCCTTTGTCGCCCATCAGTTCTATCGCTGTTAGGATAACATGATCGATCTCTGGCTCAGCGTGATGGCGTCGTTCAAATCAGCGGCGGCTCGGGACTATCAGGAAGAGCGCACGACCAAATTTGCGCAGGAAGAGGACCAGCGCCACTTCGGTCGCCTCATAGGCAAGCTTCCAGTCCCAGGCGCCATCAGCATCGGAGCCGCCAAAGGCGCGCTCCATCTCAACGCGCAGGCGCAGCGCGTCGATCTGGAAGCTTTGCGCCAGATCAGGCTGCAGCGCCTCGGCTACGCTCAGGACTGTGAATCGGCATGCAAAAGTGACCCACTTGGGTGGGTTATGATCATCTAAAACTGACTCACCTGCATTGTTAACGTCCGTGCGCTTTGGGCACGGAGGAAGAGCAGGTGTTACTGATGGAAACGGCAATGAAGATCCGAGGCTGGATCTTGGGGGATGGACGCAGCATCCATTCC
>PWZT01000084.1 GCA_003567315.1 Paracoccaceae bacterium | reverse complement strand
TTGGTGTGCCCGACGAGATCGCCGAGCAGTTCTGGAGCGTGGCGCGCGAGAATATCACCAGGCTCGACGATCTGCGCGACTGGTGGGCGCTCTGCCGCGATGGCGCGCGCCCCGAGATCGCCCCCGAGGATGCCGATTTCGTAGCCGAGGCGCTGACGCTTCTGCCCCCGCCCCCCTATGGCCCCGATGCGTGGAAAGACTGGACCACGGCGGTCAAACAGGCCACGGGGCGCAAGGGCAAGGGGCTCTTCATGCCGCTGCGCAAGGCGCTGACAGGGCGGGCGCATGGGCCGGATATGGCCGCACTCATGCCGCTTTTGCAGCGCGTGCCGGCGCTCGAGGAGCGCTAGGGCCGCAGATGGCGGGGCCTTGCCCCAAAGCCGGTGCTGTCCTAGACAGGCCAAACAAATATCTTAGGGGGCAGAATGCGTCGTGTTGTCATCACCGGGCTGGGGATAATCTCGCCTATCGGAAATTCCGCAGAAGAGGTCTCTGATAGCCTGCGCGCGACCCGGTCGGGCATCGTCTTTGCGCCCGAATACGCCGAGCACGGCTTTCGCAGCCAGATCCATGGCAAGCCCCAGATCACGCTCGAAGACCATATCGACAAGCGCAATCTTCGCTTCATGGGGCCGGGTGCCGCCTATAACTTCCTCTCGATGGAGCAGGCGATTGCCGATGCCGGGCTCGAGGAGAGCGATGTGTCGAACCCGCGCAGCGGGCTGATCACCGGGTCGGGCGGGCCATCCACCTCGCAGCTGTTTCAGGCGCACAAGATCGTGGTCGAGAAAGGCAGCCCCAAGCGCATGGGCCCCTTCATGGTCACACGCTGCATGTCCTCGACCAACTCCGCCTGCCTCGCCACGCCCTTCAAGATCAAGGGCGTGAATTATTCGATCACCTCGGCCTGCTCGACCTCGGCGCATTGCATCGGCAATGCGGCGGAACTGATCGGCATGGGCAAGCAGGACATCATCTTCGCGGGCGGCGGTGAAGAACTCGACTGGACGCTGTCCTGTCTCTTTGATGCCATGGGGGCGATGTCCTCGAAATACAATGACACGCCCGAGAAAGCCGCCCGCGCCTTCGATGCCACCCGCGACGGCTTCGTGATCGGCGGTGGCGGCGGCATGCTGGTGCTGGAGGAGCTTGAGCACGCCAAGGCCCGCGGCGCCAAGATCTATGCCGAGATCACGGGCTATGGCGCGACCTCGGATGGCTATGACATGGTCGCGCCCTCGGGCGAGGGCGGCGAGCGCTCCATGCGCCTCGCGCTCGACACGCTGCCCGAGGGCCGCAAGGTCAGCTATGTCAACGCGCATGGCACCTCGACCCCGGCGGGCGATGTGACCGAGGTGGACGCCATCCGCCGCATCTGGGGCGAAGGCAATGTGCCGCCCATCTCCTCGACCAAATCGCTGACCGGCCACAGCCTCGGCGCGACCGGCGTGCAGGAGGCGATCTACAGCTTGCTGATGATGCAGGGCAATTTCATCACCGCCTCGGCCAATGTCACCGAGCTTGACCCGGCGATCCGCGAGGGCGAGATCGCGACCGAGCTGGTGGAGAATGTCGAACTGGATTCGGTCCTTTCCAACAGCTTCGGCTTTGGTGGGACCAATGCAACGCTCTTGATGAGCGCCTATCGCGACTGAGGAGAGCGCCATGGCAGGCTTGATGGCAGGCAAACGCGGGCTGGTGATGGGGGTCGCGAATGAACGCTCCATCGCCTGGGGCATCGCCAAGGCGCTGGCCGATCAGGGGGCAGAACTGGCCTTCAGCTATCAGGGCGACGCCTTCGGCAAGCGCGTGGAGCCGCTCGCGGCCTCGCTGGGCTCCGACCTCCTGCTCGATGTCGATGTGACGGACGAAGCCTCGCTCGATACGGCTTTCGACACGCTGAAATCGCGCTGGGGCAAGATGGATTTTCTGGTCCATGCCATCGCCTTTTCCGACAAGGCCGAGCTTACGGGGCGGTTCCGCGACACCAGCCGCGCCAATTTTGCGCGCTCGCTGGAGATCTCGTGCTACAGCTTCATCGACCTCGGCCGCCGCGCCTCCGAACTCATGCCCGGGGGCGGCTGCCTGCTCACGCTGACCTTTCAGGGCTCGAACACGGTCACGCCCTTCTACAATGTCATGGGGGTCGCCAAGGCCGCGCTCGAATCCTCCGTGCGCTATCTGGCCAATGACCTTGGGCAGGAGGGCATCCGCGTGAACGCGATCAGCCCCGGCCCGATGAAGACGCTGGCGGGCGCGGCCATCGGTGGTGCACGCAAGACCTTCCGCCATGCCGAAGAGAATGCGCCGCTGCGCAGCAATGCCACGCTCGAGAGCGTCGGCGGCACGGCGGTCTATCTCGCCTCCGACTACGGCGCGCATACGACCGGCGAGATCATCCATGTCGATGGCGGCTATCACGTCATGGGGATGCCGCAAGTCGACAATATCTGAGCACGACCCTGCGCCATGCCCCAGCCCGGGCATCCGCCCGGGCAAGCGCCCGCGAAGGTTCATGGGCGGGTGGGTGGGGACCCTGAGCGGGCGCTTCTTCGCTGGCCTGCGGCAAAGCCCGCCCATACGGCCACAAGCCATAACACCAGCGACACGGCCCCATAGCCGACGGCCAGCGCAAGGCTGCGCTCGAACAAGAGCAGGATTTCGAGCGAGAAGAGCGAGAAGGTGGTGAACCCGCCGCAAAACCCCGTCATCCAGAGCGCGCTGCCCAAGGCCCCCAAGTCCCGCGTCGCCAGATAGCCGATCAGGGCCGCGCCCAGCACATTGGCCGCGAGCGTCGCAAGCACTGCCAATCCCGGCTCATACTGCAGCGCAAGCAGGCTCAGCGCATAGCGCGACCCGGTCCCCAGCGCGCCGCCCAGACCCACCGCAAGCAGGCTTTTCATTCCCTGCATCACAGCGCTCCGCGAATCAGCAGCATCAGCAACAGCCCGGCGCCTGCCAGTGCCGGGCATAGTATGACCGAGCCCAGCCCCACCGCCACTGCCGCACGGCGCTTTGCGTGTTGCCATAAATCATGCAGTTGCAAGGCGAATGTGGAGACTGTGGTGAACCCGCCCAGAATGCCGATCGCGAAGAACTGGAACCACTGCGCCACCTCCGCGCTGCTATTGAAAACCGGCAATGCCAGCGCCAGCCCGAGAGCCACGCCAATCAGGAAGCTGCCGCTCGCATTGATCACGAACACGGCGTTGGCCGCAGCCATGTGACGTGTCAGCCGCGCCGACATCGCGGCACGCGCCATGCTGCCCAGACCGCCGCCAAGGCAGATCGCCAGAAATTCTCCGACCACGCTGTCCATGGCCCCGGTCTAAAGCCAAAGCCGCGCCGCTGCACCCCGAAAGACGCGCTCGAATGCGCCGATGTCGCTGGATTGACACGCGCCATTGCCGTAGAAGGCCGAAATCGCCACCATCAGAGACAGACGCGCCATGACGGTCCAGGACCACGATCAGTTCCGCGACAGATTGCTGCGCGCCGCCCGCGCCCTGCCCGCGCGGCGCGTGTCGAAGCTGCGCGTCGATGGCAGGGATTTTTATGTCAAGATGGCCGAGACCCATGCCAACTGGCGCTGGCGGTTGCAGAAGGGCGATCCGCAAGCGGCCTTCGCGCGGGAAAGATCCTTACTCGATGCGTTTGGCGCGCGCGGCGCGGCTGTCTCGGAAGTGGTGACGCAGGATGACGTACGGATCGTTCTGGCTGATCACGGCACGCCCCTGCATCGATTGCTGGTGAACCGCGACGCGGCGCGGGACGCGTTCCACGCGGCCGGGCTGGCCCTCGCTGCGCTGCACGGCAAGGGGCTTGCCCATGGCAGACCCTCGCTGCGCGATCTCTGCTGGGACGGTTCGCGCGTGACCTTTCTCGATCTCGAAGCGGGCGCGAAACTCGACGCGACAGCGCGGGACAAGGCGCGCGATCTTTTGCTGCTTTTGCATTCAGCGCTGATGTTCGACCCGGACGCGCCTGCGGCGGCGCAAACCATCTTGCGCGCGTATCGCGGTCAGAATGATGCAGAGGTCTGGGCAGCGGTGCAAAGACTGGCGCGCTGGTTGCGCTGGCTCGAAATCCCGGCTGCGCCCCTGATGTGGTGGCATGATTTGCGAAAGAAAAAACGAAGTGAGTACCGTGCCTTGCGCCAGTTGCGCCCTTTGGTCTGCAAAAGCGATGGTTTGAAATAAGTCGCGGCGCGCCCGAAGGCACGCCGCGCTGATGTGTCGTTCGGGCGCAGATCAGGCCAGATCGTAGCGATCCGCGTTCATCACCTTGACCCAAGCTGCAACGAAATCCTTAACGAATTTCTCGCCAGCATCGTCTTGGGCATAGACCTCGGCATAAGCCCGCAGGATCGAGTTCGAGCCAAAGACCAGATCAGCGCGCGTCGCCGTCCATTTGGTCTCGCCGCTCTTGCGGTCCTGCAACTCATACACGCCCGACGCCTTGGGCACCCATTTCCACCCCATATCGGTCAGGTTGACGAAGAAATCCGTCGTCAACGCGCCTGCGCGATCGGTGAAGACCCCATGCGCCGTGCCACCGTGGTTGGTGCCCATGGCCCGCATTCCGCCGAGAAGGACGGTCATCTCGGGCGCGGTCAGCCCCATGAGTTGCGCGCGGTCGAGCAGCATTTCCTCTGCGGTGACTGCGTAATCCTTCTTCATCCAGTTGCGGAACCCATCGGCCAGCGGCTCGAGCCACTTGAAGCTGTCGGCATCCGTCATCTCATCAGTCGCATCGCCGCGACCCGGCGCGAAAGGCACCTCGATGTCATAGCCCGCCGCTTTCGCAGCCTGCTCGACGCCGAGATTCCCCGCGAGCACGATCACATCGGCAACAGATGCACCGGTCTCGGCCGCAATCGGCTCCAGCTTGGCCAGCACGGCTTGCAGGCGCGCGGGCTCATTGCCTTCCCAATCCTTCTGGGGCGCTAAGCGGATACGCGCGCCATTGGCACCGCCACGGTAATCCGACTTGCGGAAAGTCCGGGCGCTGTCCCAAGCGGTGGCGACCATATCCGACACCGAAAGCCCGGTCTCAGCGATCTTCGCCTTGACGGCGGCAACGTCATAATCGGTTTTGCCTGCCGGGACCGGGTCTTGCCAGACCAGGATTTCCTTAGGCGCATCCGGCCCGATATAGCGCGTGTTCGGCCCCATATCGCGATGCGTCAGCTTGAACCAGGCACGCGCGAAGCAGTCGTCGAAATAGGCGGGATCGGCCATGAACTTCTCGCAGATCGCGCGATAGGCCGGGTCCATCTTCATCGCCATATCGGCATCGGTCATCATCGGCTTGACGCGGATCGAAGGATCCTCGGGATCGCGCGGCATGTCCTCTTCCTTGATGTCGACCGGCTCCCACTGCCATGCGCCCGCGGGCGATTTCGTCAGTTGCCACTCATAGCCGAAGAGGAGCTTGAAATAGCCCATGTCCCATTTCGTCGGCTCGGTCGTCCATGCGCCCTCGATACCCGAGGTGACCGCATCGCGCCCCACGCCGCGGGTCTTGTGGTTCATCCAGCCCAGACCACCCTCTTCAAGGGCTGCGCCTTCCGGGGCCGGGCCGAGATTATCCGCATCGCCATTGCCATGCGCCTTGCCGACAGTGTGGCCCCCGGCGGTCAGCGCGGCGGTTTCCTCGTCGTTCATCGCCATGCGGGCGAAAGTCTCGCGCACCTGCTGGGCAGTTTTCAGCGGGTCGGGCTGGCCATTCACGCCCTCGGGGTTCACATAGATCAGCCCCATCTGCACGGCAGCGAGCGGGTTTTCCATGGTCGATGGATCGTCTACATTCTCATAGCGCTCATCGGATGGCGCCAGCCATTCGCGCTCGGCGCCCCAATAGACATCCTTGTTCGGATGCCACACATCCTCGCGCCCGAAAGAGAAGCCGAAGGTCTTGAGCCCCATATCCTCATAGGCGATCGTGCCCGCGAGAATGATCAGATCGGCCCAGCTAACCTTGTTGCCGTATTTCTTCTTCAGCGGCCAGAGCAGGCGGCGCGCCTTGTCGAGGTTGCCGTTATCGGGCCAGCTATTGAGCGGCGCGAAACGAATATCGCCTGTGCCGCCGCCGCCGCGGCCATCCTGCACGCGGTATGTGCCCGCAGCATGCCATGACAGGCGAATCATCAGGCCGCCATAATGCCCCCAATCGGCGGGCCACCAGTCCTGGCTCTCCTTCAGAAGCGCCTTCATGTCGGCCTTGAGGGCCTCGGCATCGAGCTTCTTGACCTCTTCGCGGTAGTCAAAGCCCTGCAGCGGGTTCGACTTGCTGTCATGCTGGTGCAGAATGTCGAGATTGAGCGATTTCGGCCACCAATCCATGACCGAGACACCTGTAGATGTCTGCCCGCCATGCATCACCGGGCATTTGCCTGCATTATCAGAACCGTCCATGATTCCCCTCCATGTGAAATTTCTGGAATCGTTCTAACAGAGCATTCCGATCAGGTTAAGTTGCTTTTTCTGATAGTTGTCATCAGGTTCGGTTATTGAAATCCACGCCGCAGCGCCCTGCGCATCAGCCAGCCAGCGATCAGCACTGCAATCAGGACGAAGCCGATGATGATCGTCGCAAGCGCATTGACATCCGGACTGACGCCGAGGCGCACTTTCGAGAAAATCACCATGGGCAGGGTCGAGGCCCCCGGCCCCGAGACAAAGCTCGCGATCACCAGATCGTCGAGCGAGAGCGTGAAGGCCAGCAGCCAGCCCGCGACAAGCGCGGGCGTGATGACCGGGAGCGTGATGTCGAAAAACACCCGCACAGGCCCCGCGCCGAGATCGCGCGCGGCCTCTTCGAGCGATTCGTCCATCTGGCGCAGGCGCGATTGCGCGATCACCGCCACGAAGGCCGCGCAAAAGGTCGTATGCGCGATGACGATCGTGGTCAGCCCCCGCCCTGCAGGCCAACCCAGCGTCAGCTCCATCGACACGAACAGCAGCAGCAGCGACAGGCCCGTAATGACCTCGGGCATGACCAGCGGCGCAGTGATCATGCCGGTCAGCAGCAGCCGCCCCGTGAACCGGTTGAACCGCGTCAGCACGAACGCGCCCAGCGTGCCCACGATCACAGCGAGATTGGCCGACCAGAAAGCCACTTGCAGGCTGACCCATGCCGAGCCCAGAATCTGCCGGTCGCGCAGCAATTCGCCATACCACCGGGTCGAAAACCCGCCCCAGACCGTGACAAGGCGGCTTTCGTTGAACGAAAACACCACCAGCGACACGATTGGCGCATAGAGGAAGATGAAGCCCAGCGCCACCGCCATGGGCAGGAACCAGCCGCGCATCAGTCCATCCCCCGCCGGTTCTGGATCGATTGCAGCCACATGATCGGCGCGACCACCAGAAACAGCATGACAATCGCCACCGCCGAGGCCACGGGCCAGTCGCGGCTCGAGAAGAACTCGTCCCAGAGCACGCGCCCGATCATCAGAGTATCCGGGCCACCCAGAAGCGCCGGGATGACATATTCGCCGATTGCCGGGATGAAGACCAGCATGGACCCCGCCACGATGCCCGGCAGCGACAAGGGCAGCGTGATCGTGAAGAAGGTCACCATGGGTGAGGCGCCCAGATCGCTGGACGCCTCCAGCAGCGCGCCATCGAGTTTGGTGAGATTGGCGTAGAGCGGCAGGATCATGAAGGGCAGATAGGTATAGACGATGCCGATATAGACGGCGAAATCGGTCTGCAGCATGCGCAAGGGCGCGTCGATGATCCCGAGCGAAATCAGCGTGTTATTGATCACCCCGTTCGAGCGTAGAAACCCCATCCACGCATAGACGCGCAGCAGGAACGAGGTCCAGAAGGGCAGGATCACCATCAAGAGCAGGATCGTGCGTCTCGGCTCGGGCGCGCGGGCGATGTAATAGGCAATCGGATAGCCGATCAGCAGCGCGAAGATGGTCGCGACCAGCGCGATGCGGATCGAGGACAGATAGGCGTTGCGATAAAGCGCGTCCTCGATGAGGAAGCGGAAGTTCTCGAGGCTCGCGATGATCTCCAGCGAGCCATCGGGCGCGCGGTCGAAAAGCGGGGTGAAGGGCGGGCGTGCGATGATCGCCTCGGCCAGCGAAATGCGCCCCAGCACGAAAAACGGCGCGAGAAAGAAGACAAGCAGCCAAAGCATCGGGATCGCGATGACCAGCGTGCGCCCCGAAAGCCCCAGCTTGCCCATCGCCCAAGCCGTGCCGCGCCACGGGACCGAGCGTGTCAGCGCATTGCCCGCGCTCATCGGGTGAGCACCCGAATGGCGCGCGGGGCAAGCGACAGCCAGACCTGCTCATCCCAGGAAATCGGATCCTCATCGCGCAGCCGGTTGGATTGCGAGGCGCGGATCAGCATGCCGCTCTCCAATCGCACGCGATATTGCGACAGATGCCCGATATAGCCCATCTCCTCCACATGCCCGCGCCACGCATTGACCGCGCCTTCGGGCCGCTCGCGCGTGATGGCAAACCGCTCGGGCCGCACGGCACCCCAGACCTGCTGGCCGCGCGTCAGATCCGGCTGCGGCGGCACCATCACGTCGCCGAGATCAGGCGTGGTGAGGCGCATCATATCGGGCGCGGCCGCATCGACCTTGCCCTCGAACAGATTCACTGTGCCGATGAAATCCGCGACAAAGCGCGAATTGGGCGTCTCGTATATCTCGCGCGGCTCGCCGATCTGCTCGATGATGCCATCCTTCATCACGCCGATACGCGTCGCGAGCGTCATCGCCTCGTCCTGATCATGCGTGACCACGATGAAGGTGACGCCCAGCGTTTCCTGAATCTTGATCAGCTCGAATTGCGTCTCTTCGCGCAGCTTCTTGTCGAGCGCGCCAAGCGGTTCATCGAGCAACAAGAGCTTGGGCCGCTTGACCAGCGAGCGCGCCAGCGCCACACGCTGACGCTGCCCGCCCGAAAGCTGGTCTGGCTTGCGCTTGGCCTGTTTCTCGAGCTTGACCATGCGCAGCATCTCGCCCGCCCGCGCAAAGGCCTCGGATTTCTTCAGCCCCTCGCGCAGCAGCCCGTAAGCCACGTTCTTTTCCACTGTCATATGCGGAAACAGCGCATAGGACTGGAACATCATGTTGGTCGGGCGCCGGTCCGGGGGCACCTGCGCCATATCCTCACCATCGATGCGGATGCTGCCCTGCGTCGGCGACTCGAACCCGGCCAGCATCCGCAGCAGGGTGGATTTTCCGCACCCCGATTCGCCCAACAGGCAAAACAACTCGCCCTTGTAGATGTCGAGATCGACATCCGACACGGCGGTGAAATCGCCGAACCGTTTGGTGGCCCCGCGCACCGATATGAAGGGCTCTGCCCCTTCACTGCGCCAGGGCTTGGTATCTGCGGCAATCGCTGGCTGCACGTCATTGTCCCCCGTTCCAGACGAAACCCCCTGCCCGGTTTCGGGCAGGGGCGCAGCGCTTACTGACCTGTGCGCACGCGGGTCCAGAGCCGGGTCACCGTCCGGTCTGTCCGGCTGTCATAGGTCACGCCGGTGAACAGGGTCTCGCTCACCTCTTCGGTCGGGAAAATGGCCGGATCGTTGAAGATCTCCTCTTCCACCATCTCCCAGGAGGCCGCATTGGCATTGGGGAACCACACATAATTGGTGATCGCGGCGCTTATCTCGGGGCGCATGATGAAATCGATGAAGGCATGCGCGTTCTCGGGATTGGGCGCATCGACCGGGATGCCCAGCATGTCGAACCACTGCATCGCCCCCTCGCGCGGGATCGCATACCAGACATTCACGCCCTGCCCGGCCTCGGCCGCCCGATCTGCCGCCTGCAGCACATCACCCGACCAGCCCACGGCCACGCAGGTCTCGCCATTGGCCAGATCGGAAATATACTGTGAGGAGTGGAAATAGCGCACCGTGTCGCGCACGCCGCTCATCATCTCTGCCGCGGCCTCGAAATCATCCGGGTCGGTTGATTGCGGATCCAGCCCCATCCAGGCAAAGGCCGCCGGGAACATATCCGCGGGCGAATCAAGCCAGGAAATCCCGCAATCGGCCAGTTGGCCCGCGATTTCCGGGTCAAAGATCATGTCCCAGGTATCGACCTCGAAATCCTCGCCCAGACGCTCGGCCACCATGTCGATATTGTAGCCAATGCCGGTCGTGCCCCACATATAGATCGTGGCGTGCTCATTGTCCGGGTCATGATTGGCGGCTGCTGCCATCAACTCCGGATCCATGTTCTCCCAGTTCGGCAGCAGATCACGGTTGAGCGGCTGATAAACACCCGCAGCGATCTGGCGCTGCAGGAATGTCGCGGTGGGCACCACGACATCGAACCCCGATGAGCCCGCGAGCAGGCGCGCCTCCAGCGTGTCATTGCTGTCATAGACATCGTAATTCACCGTAATGCCGGTTTCTTCCGTGAACTGCTCCAGAACCTCATCGGTGATGTAATCCGACCAGTTGAAGACATTCACGGTCTCCGCCCCGGCCATGCCTGCTGAAAGCAAGCCGATCGCGGCAACACTCCCCAGAAGCTGCGTTTTGTCCATTTTGTTATCTCCCTGTCTTTTGCGCTTTGGTGCCGGTCTGAACCCCGGCAATCCACACAAGGTGCATTCCACATGAAAGACCCGGCTCTTTGCAAGCCTCTTTGTCACATCCCGGCATGGAATTTGATCAAATTCGCGCGGACTGACCGCTCAACGCGCAATTTTCAAGACGATCTTTCCGATATGCGCCGAGCTTTCCATCCGCGCATGCGCCTCCGCCGCCTCGGCGAGCGCAAACTCGCTGTCAATGACCGGCGCCACACGCCCGGCCGAAAGATGCGGCCAGACTTCGCGCTCCAGCGCTGTGGCGATTGCGGCCTTCGCCGCATCCGACTGCGGGCGCAGGGTGGAGCCCGTGATGGTCAGACGCCGCACCATCAAGGGGGCAAAATTCACCTCGACTTTCGGGCCTTGCAGAAAGGCGATCTGCACCAGCCGCCCATCCTCGGCCAGCGCCTTGAGATTGCGCGGCAGATAGGGCCCGCCCACCATATCGAGGATCAGATTGGCCCCGCCCTCGGCCTGCATCACCTTCACGAAATCCTCGCTGCGGTAGTTGATCGCGCGGGTCGCGCCAAGCTGCTCGCAGGCCGCGCATTTCGCATCCGAGCCCGCCGTTGCGAACACCCGCGCCCCGGCCAGATTGGCAAGCTGGATCGCGGTCGTGCCGATCCCGGAGGATCCGCCATGCACCAGAAACCGCTCGCCAGCCTGCAAGCCCCCGCGCATGAAGACATTGGACCAGACCGTGAAGAAGGTCTCGGGCAAACAGGCGGCCGCGCGCAGTTCCATGCCGTCCGGCACTGGCAGGACCTGGCCTGCATCCGTCTGCGCATATTCGGCATAGGCCCCGCCTGGAAAGAGCGCGCAGACCTTGTCGCCGATCTTCCAGCGCGTGACCCCGGCTCCAAGCGCGACAATGGTCCCAGCCCCCTCCAGCCCCGGCAGATCGCTTGCCCCGGGCGGCGGATCATAAGCGCCTGCACGCTGCAACGCATCGGGCCGATTGACCCCTGCATAGTCCAGCCGCACCACGACCTGCCCCGCGCCCGGCACCGGGACAGGCCGCACACCCTCGCGCAAGACCTCCGGCCCGCCAGGCGCTGAAATCTCGACCGCGCGCATGGTATTCGGCAGATCCATCATCTCTCCTTCGCTCTCTCGCTCGACGATCTTCATCTTGCCAAAAAATACTCCGGGGTGAATTTGGCCGCAGGCCAAAGAGGGGCAGCGCCCCTCACCCCCGCTGCGACAAGGCGTAGTCCCAATATAGCTCCCGCGCCCGCGCCCCGAGCCGCGGCGCGCCCAGATCGCGCTCCTGATAGCGCGCCACCGGCATCACCTTGGCGATATTGCCGGTCACGAAGATTTCGTCGGCTGCATCGAACTCCGACAGCGTCAGCGCGCTTTCCACGACCTCCACCCCATCCGCGCGCAACAGTGCGATCACACGCTGCCGCGTGATCCCGTTGAGAAACATGCCATTGGGCACCGGCGTGAACACGACACCATCGCGCACCATGAACACATTGGTCGAGGCCGTCTCGGCCACATGCCCATCGACATCGAGCGAGAGCGCATTGGAATAGCCGCGGGCGCGCGCCTCAGCCATGATCCGCGCGTTGTTGGCATAGAGCGAGCCGGCCTTGGCCTCGGTCAGCGCCATATCCGGGCGCGGGCGACAATAGGGCGAGACCGTGAGCGAAAACCCGCCCGGATCCGGCATCGCCAGCGCTTCGATGCAGACTGCAAAGCCGGTGCTCTCGGGGGTGGCATCGATGATGCCGGGGCTCGACTCGCGCGACCACATCATCGGACGCAGATAGAGCGCCGCACCGGGCGCGAACATGCCACACCCCTCTTCCATGATCCCCTGCACGAAAGCCGCGTCGACCGGCGGTTGCATGCCCATCACCTCGGCCGAGCGGACAATGCGCGCGCAATGCAGGTCCAGATCGGGGCGCACGCCCTCGAACTGCCGCGCCCCGTCAAAGACCTGCGAGCCCAGCCATGCCGCGTGGTCGGCCGCACCGATGATGGGCGCATTGCCCTTGTGCCACTGCCCCTCATACCAGGTGACGATCTCCGTGCCGACGGCCATGCCCTGCCCCGCTCTGCTGTTGCAATCAGAGCGGCAAACTGCGGTGCATTCCCCGGCGCGTCAACCCTGTTGCGCGGGTTTGGGGGCTGTGTATCCGGGCAGATCATCGCGCGGATCGCGCTCAGGCGCCCGGATGCAGGACAGGAGCGCGCGTGGCCCGGCCAGCGCGACCCGCGCCAGCGGGTTCTTCTCGACCGCGCCCTTCACGCGCTCGAACTGCATCACGCCATCGATGCGCCGGTCGAGGAAATTCCATGTGGCCTGCGCATCGGGGCTTTCATCCCCGAGCCAGTAGAGCACCGTCGCCGAATACACTCCCGACAGGATGGCCCGCTTGCTGTACCAGTTGTAATCCTTCGACTGGTCCCCCAGCGTGGTCCAGATCATGTCCGCCGTGCCCCAGATCGCCCGGGTTCCATCGGCGGCGTGGGGCGGCAGCGCGAATAGCGCGCTGGCGCGGCGTACAAGCTCACGATCCTCCGCAGCCTCGATGCGATAGCGCACAGCAGTCGCGATACGGTCGCGGAAGCGGAGATGGCTGAGGTCTTCCGAGGCAAGTCGTGCGGCTGTGGCGGCATCGCCGCGCCGATGAAAGGCGAGCGCCAGATCCACCCCGCCGCGCGGGAAAAGGGCGCGCGCCGTGGTCGGGTCCATGCCGCAATCCGCAGCCGCAGCTTTCAAACTCGCCTCGCTCCACCCGTCGAAGGGGACATGCACCATCGCGGCATCCAGTAATATGTCGATCTGATCCTTCATGTCGCGTCTCCCTGAAGATCCTTCGCTGGACATAGCGCTGCATATCTGTTAAGCGACCGTTTCCTGCAATTTACTGTAACTCTAACTTGGAAAGGTGGTGAAAACCACATGCAGGTATCGGTTCGTGACAACAATGTCGATCAGGCACTGCGTGCGCTGAAGAAAAAGCTCCAGCGTGAAGGTGTGTTTCGTGAGATGAAGCTCAAGCAGCATTTCGAGAAACCCTCCGAGAAGAAAGCACGCGAAAAGGCCGAAGCGATCCGCCGGGCGCGCAAACTCGCACGCAAGAAGGCGCAACGCGAAGGTCTGCTCTGATCTGACAGAGCCAAAGATGCAGGCATTGCCCTGCAACACGGATCAACCCCCGAAGGCGACGCCTGCGGGGGTTTTTCATTCAAGCGCGATCTTCTCGAGCCTGCCGCGCTGCCTCCAAACCGCGACGGCGGCACTATCCGCCCGGCGCCATTCAGCGCGCACCCAGCGCCAATCAGCACGCGCGCACCCAGCGCAGCGCCATTCCACACGCGCGCACCCAGCGCAATGCAGCCATGCGCGCACCCCGTGCGCTGCTGCCATGCAGGCGCCCCGAGCCCCGAGCCCCGAGCCCCGAGCCCCGAGCCCCGAGCCCCGAGCTAGTCGACACAGGCCGTCCGCCACGTCCACAGGTTTAACGCAAAGCACCCGGGCCGATTGACATCAGCGCAACCCGCCCCGCTTCAGCCCTCGCCATTTCGACCGACAATCTGGATGCGACGGGTTCATCCCGCGTCGCGGTCCAGTCATCCCGCGCCTTTCTCGACTGCTGACTGCGGGCTTTCCGACAGGACTGTGACGCGCCGGGCGGTCCGGGCAAGCCGGCGTGCGCGACACGTCACCCAGCCCGCTCGCGCTTGAGTTGTGAGACTTTCCACGGCGCTTTCGTCGAAGGCGCGCCGAAATGATAGCCTTGCAGACAATCCACCCCCATCTGAACCAATGCCCGCGCATCGTCGGCATTCTCGACCGCTTCGGCGACTGTGAACATGTCGAAATGTCGCGCGATCGAGACCAGCGCCTGCACCAGCACATGATTATCCGGCTCATGCCCGATGTCGCGAATGAACGTGCCGTCAATCTTTACGATATCGAAATAGAAATCCTTCAGATAGCGGAATGCCGTATAGCCCGCCCCGAAATCATCAAGCGCAAAGCAGATGCCGCGTTCCTGCATGTCCAGCATGAAATTCGTCACCAGATCGGGCATGATCATCGCCGAGGATTCCGTGATCTCGAGGATCAGACGCTCGGCAATGTCGGGCTTGTAGCGCAACCCGCGCTCGAGCGTGGCGAGCCAGTCGGGAAACCCGATGGAGCGCGCCGACATGTTGATCGAGAGACGAATGGAGGGCTCATGCGCCAGCGTCGCGAGCCCCAGTTCCAGCGCCAGACAGTCGATCCTGCGGCCAAGCTCGTTGGTTTCGACCGCACCGATGAAATCGCGCGCCGGGATGATGCGCCCGGTGTGATCGAGGATACGCATCAGCCCCTCATAGAAGGCGACCCGCTTGGGCATGCGCGCCTGAACGACCGGTTGATAGGCGAGCAGACACCGCCGTTCATCCAGCGCGGCGCGCACCATTTTCAGCGCATCGCGCCTTTGTTCCTCGGCGGCGGCGTCCAGCGGTGAGCGGAAGTCGGGCTCGATGGCGTATTCTCTGGCTAGATCATGACTCGGCATCAACTGAACTCCGGCTGTTTCCGGTACTGTGCAGACACGGGCTTAACCGGGCGTTAAAACCACGCGCGATGCAGAAAATTTTCGGTAATTCCTTGCCGCGCACCAAGCCCGAGAGCCGCGAAGATTGCCTTCCGCAACGGGCAGGCGTATAGCCCGCGCGAAGGGCGTAACGGAGGACGATCAGAATGGTGAGCAGTGCTGCGAATTCCATGTGGGGCGGCCGGTTCAGCACGGGCCCCGATGCGATCATGGAAGCGATCAACGCCTCGATCGATTTCGACAAACGCCTGGCTGCGCAGGACATCACGGGCTCGCGCGCCCATGCGGCCATGCTCGCGGCCTGCGCCATCATCTCGCAGGAGGATGCGCGCGCCATCGACACCGGGCTGGCGCAGGTGCTCCGGGAGATCGAGGCCGGTGAGTTCAGCTATTCCGCTGCGCTCGAAGACATCCACATGAATATCGAAGCGCGCCTGCGCGAGATCATCGGCGCACCGGCCGGGCGGCTGCACACGGCGCGCTCGCGCAATGATCAGGTCGCGCTCGATTTCCGGCTCTGGGTGCGCGATCAATGCGATGCGGCGATCGCGGGGCTCGATGCGCTGATGCGCGCTTTCCTCGCGCAGGCCGAAGCGGGCGCGGATTGGGTGATGCCCGGCTTCACGCATCTGCAGACCGCGCAGCCCGTGACATGGGGCCATCACATGCTGGCCTATGTCGAGATGTTCGCGCGCGACAAATCGCGCTTTGAGGATGCCCGCAAGCGCATGAATGAGTGCCCGCTGGGCGCAGCGGCGCTGGCGGGCACCTCCTTTCCCATCGACCGGCAGATGACCGCGCAGGCGCTTGGCTTCGACCGGCCCACGGCCAATTCGCTCGACACCACGGCGGATCGCGATTTCGCGCTGGAATTCCTCTCGGCGGCCAGCATCTGCGCGATGCATCTGTCGCGCTTCGCCGAGGAGCTGGTGATCTGGTCCTCCGCACAATTCCGCTTCGTGCGCATGTCGGACCGCTTCTCCACCGGCTCCAGCATCATGCCGCAAAAACGCAACCCCGATGCGGCCGAGCTTTTGCGCGCCAAACTCGGGCGGATCCTCGGTGCGACCGTGGCGCTGTTTACCGTGATGAAGGGCCTGCCGCTGACCTATTCCAAGGACATGCAGGAAGACAAGGAACAGGTCTTTGATGCCGCCGACAATCTCATTCTCGGGCTTGCCGCGATGGAGGGCATGGTCAGCGATCTGAGCGCCAATCGCGAAGCGCTGGAAACTGCGGCGGCGACGGGCTTCTCCACCGCGACCGATCTTGCCGACTGGCTGGTGCGCGAGCTGAACTTGCCCTTCCGCGAGGCGCATCATGTGACCGGCAGCCTCGTGAAACTGTCTGAAGACAAGGGCTGCGATCTGCCTGACCTGTCTCTGGATGAGATGCAGAAAGTGCATGGCGAAATCACCGAGGCGGTCTATTCTGTCTTGGGAGTGCAGAATTCGGTCGCCAGCCGCACCAGCTATGGCGGCACTGCCCCTGTCAATGTCCGCGCCCAGATCGCGCGCTGGAAAGAGGAGTTGGGATGAAATACGCAGCCCCCTTGATGTTGTTCCTTCTCGCCGCCTGCGGGGCCGAAGCCCCGCCGCGCGCCGCTGAAACCACCACGCCCGGCGTCACCATCTCGGGCGATATGCGCATGGGCGTGAAAACCGAGCTATGACCCCGCTGCGCCTTGTCTATCTCGCCCTCGCCATCTGGGGCACGATCCATCCGATGTACTGGTTCATCACCTGGTTCGTCGAGAATGAATGGTCGCTCATGGCCATGGTCGATGCCTGGCATGCCAATGCCTCCACAACCGGGCTGGTCTGGGATCTGACCATCGCCGCCGTGGCCCTGACGGTCTTCGTGCTGGTCGAGACCTGGCAGCGGCGGCGCTTCATCGGGCTGCTGGCGATCCCGGCCACTTTCTGCATCGGGGTCTCCTGCGGCGTGCCGCTCTACCTTTTCCTGCGCTCGCGCCCCGATCCCGCCTGATTTCATCTTGCCCAAAATACTCCCGCCGGAGGCACCCAGCCTCGCAGCCCGGCCCGACGCCTGACCGAAAGCGCCCGCCATGGACCACTTCCTCTATCGCGATGGTATCCTGCATGCCGAAGACGTCCCCCTGACAGACATCGCCGCCGATGTGGGCACACCCTTCTACTGCTACTCCACGGCCACGCTGACGCGCCATTTCCGCCTGTTTCAGGACGCGTTGGACGGGCTCGATCATCTGGTCTGTTTCGCCATCAAGTCGCTTTCCAATCAGGCGATCCTGCGCACGCTGGCCGATCTGGGCGCGGGCATGGATGTGGTCTCGGGCGGCGAATATCGGCGGGCGCAGGCCGCAGGCGTTCCCGGCAGCCGCATCGTCTTCTCGGGCGTGGGCAAGACGCAGGAGGAAATGGCCTATGCGCTGGCCTACGGGATCCGGCAGTTCAATGTCGAATCCGCCGAGGAGCTGCGCGTGCTCTCCGAACTGGCCAGCGCTGCGGGCACAACCGCGCCGATCACGCTGCGGGTGAACCCCGATGTCGATGCCAAGACCCATGAGAAAATCGCCACGGGCCGCAAGGAAGACAAGTTCGGCGTGCCCATCAGCCGCGCCCGCGAGATCTATGCCGAAGCCGCCCGCCTGCCCGGGATCGAAGTTGTGGGCATCGATGTGCATATCGGCAGCCAGTTGACCGATCTCGCCCCGTTCGAGGCCGCCTTCACCAAGATCGCCGATCTCACGCGCGAGTTGCGTGCGGATGGCCACACGATCCGCAGGCTCGATCTCGGGGGCGGTCTCGGCATCCCCTATACCCGCTCAAACGAGACCCCGCCCCTGCCGCTGGATTATGGCGCAATGATCAAGCGCGTGCTGGGCGATCTCGATGTCGAGATCGAGATCGAGCCCGGGCGGCTGATCTCGGGCAATGCCGGCATCCTCGTGGCCTCCGTGCTCTATCTCAAGGCAGGCGAAGGGCGCGATTTCCTCATCCTCGATGCTGCGATGAATGATCTCATCCGCCCGGCCATGTATGGCGCGCATCATGACATCGTGCCAGTGCATGAGGCGCAGGCGGCAATCGCGCAACGCCCGGTCGACATCGTGGGCCCGGTCTGCGAATCGGGCGACACCTTTGCGAAAGCACGCGAAATGCCGCCGCTGTCGCCCGGCGATCTGGTGGCGTTCCGCTCCGCCGGGGCCTACGGCGCGGTCATGTCATCGGAATACAACACGCGCCCCATGATCCCGGAAGTGCTCGTGAAAGGCGATCAATATGCTGTCATTCGCCCGCGTCCGAGCTTTGACGAAATCATAAACCGCGATACGTTGCCCCCATGGCTCCTAGCCGAAACGCCCTGACCACCCAGCGAGGATGAATGCTCCGGCGCAAGACCAGCAAGCCCGACTCCAACCTCCGCCGCGCCCTGCGCGGCACACTCGCCGGGCTCTGGGCCGAACGTCTGGCCCGCGCTTTCTGGCCCTTCACCACGCTTCTGCTGTTCTATATCACGGCGCTTGGCTTCGGGGTTCAGGACGTTATTTCGCGCGATCTGTCGATGTGGGTTGCGCTCGCAGCAATCACCACCCTGCTGATCGCCTTTCTTCTTGGCGGATGGCGCCTGCGCGTGCCCACCCGCGCCGAGGCCGCAGCACGGCTCGATGCCACCCTGCCCGGCCGCCCCCTCTCGGCGCTGGCCGATGAGCAGGTGATCGGCGCCGAGGATGAAGCCTCGCGGCTGGTCTGGCGGGCGCATCTGCACCGCATGCAGCAGCGGCTCGCGCAGGCACGCGCCATTCCCGGCGATCTGCGCCTTGCCCGCTTCGATCGTTTCGGCCTGCGCTACATCGCCCTGACCGGCTTCGCGGTCGCGCTCCTGTTCGGCTCGCCGTCGCGCGTGACCGAGATCACTGAAATCGCGCAGGTCCCGAGCCGCGCGGAAGCTGTCGCTCTCGGCCCCTCCTGGGAAGCCTGGGTGCAACCGCCCGCCTATACGGGCCGCCCCAGCCTCTATCTCAATGAGGTCGAGCGCGCGCGGCTGGAATTGCCGCAAGGCAGCCGCGTGACGATTCGCTTCTACGGGCAGGAAGGCGTGATGTCGGTGCAGGAAACGCTGTCCGACCGCGACGAATTCGACCCGACCGAGATGGCGCAGGATTTCGAGCTGGAGCAATCCGGGCGGCTCAGCGTGCGCGGCCCCGGCGGGCGCGACTGGGAAATCGCCGCGCTGATCGACCAGCCCCCGAGTGTCGAGCTGCGCGGCACGGCCGAGCGCGAGCGCGGCGGGCTGATGCGGCAGGATTTCGTGGCCGAGGATGATTACGGCGTCACCGGCGGCGAGGTGCGTGTCGCGCTCGATCTCGACGCGGTCGAGCGGCGCTATGGCCTGAGCGCGGAGCCCGAGCCGCGCGAGGCCATGACAGTACCGCTGCCCATGCCCGCCTCGGGCTCGCGCACCGAAATCGAGGACGCGTTCATCGAGGATTTCTCGCAGCACCCCTGGGCCAATCTGCCGGTGACGATCGCGCTGCAGGTCGAGGATGCGCGCGGGCAGACCGGCGACACCGCGCCAGTGGAGATGGTGCTGCCCGGGCGGCGCTTCTTCGACCCGATGGCCGCAGCCGTGATCGAGCTGCGCCGCGATCTGCTCTGGACGCGCGAGAACGCGCCGCGCGTGGGTCAGTTGATGCGCGCGATCGGCCATGACCCTGACGAAGCCTTCCGCTCCAGCGAAGCGCGCATCCGCTTTCACGAGACGCGCGAATTGCTGCTCGCGAGCCTGGACACTGACGGGCTCGATACCGCCACGCGCGATGATCTCGCGCAGCGCATGTGGGATCTTGCGGTTCTGCTGGAAGAAGGCGAGCTTGCCGATGCCCGCGAGCGCCTGCGCCGCGCGCAGGAGCGGCTGGACGAGGCCGTGCGCAATGGCGCCGACCCCTCGGAAATCGCCGAGTTGATGGAAGAGCTGCGCGAGGCGATGCGCGACTATATGCGCCAGCTTGCCGAACAGCCGCGCGAGCGCGGCGAGGCCCCGCCCATGGATGGCGAGACCATGGAGATCACGCAGGATCAGATCCAGGAGTTGATGGACCGCATTCAGGAGCTGATGGAAGAAGGCCGCATGGATGAGGCGGCAGAGCTTCTGGCCCAGCTCAACGCGCTGCTGGAGAATCTCCAGATCGCTGAGGGCGAAGGCGGCGAAGGCATGCCCGGCGATCAGGCGATGGAGGATTTGGGCGAGACGCTGCGCAACCAGCAGGATCTCTCGGATGACACCTTCAACGAATTGCAGGAGGAATTCCGCAACCGTGGCGAGGGCGATGAGGGCGCCGATGGCGACGGCATGGATGAGGAACTCGCCGAGCGCCAGCGCGGGCTGGCCGACCAGCTTCGCGACCAGCAATTGCAACCCCTGCCCGGCGAGGGCACCGCCGATGGCGAAGCCGCGCTTGAGGCGCTTGAGCGCGCGCAACGCGCGATGGAAGAGGCCGCCGAAGCGCTGGAAGAGGGCGATACGGGCGAGGCGCTGAGCCGTCAGGCCGACGCGATGGAAGCGATGCGCGAGGGCATGCGCGCCATGAATGACGCCCGCGCGCAGGACCAGCGCGACCAGATGGGCGATGAAGGGATGGATGAAGCCGGCGATGGCGGCAACCGCGACCCGCTTGGCCGCGACCGCTCTGCGGGCGGCGAGGTCGGCACGGATGACGACATGCTGCAGGGCGAAGACGTCTATCGCCGCGCGCAGGACCTGCTGCAGGAGTTACGTCGCCGCTCGGCGGAGCTGGATCGCCCCGAAGCCGAGCTGGACTATCTGCGCCGCCTGCTGGATCGGTTCTGACAAGCCATCCGCCTGATGGCATCACAACGCCGGACACGACGCCCCGCCTGCGCGACAGCGCAGGCAGCGCCCTCGGGGCGTGCAGGGGCGGGTGGGTGGGCGCGGCCCGAGGGCGCTTCTTCCTCGCCAGCGATCAAGGCCATCGGCGCAAGCCGTTGGAATCCATCCGAAAGTCCGGTCACACCACACGAAACTGCCAGATCAGGATCGCGACCGCCAGATTGACCGCGGCGCATGAAAACCGCGCAAGCGTTGCGAAAATATCGGGGAAGCGTGTTCCCGGACCGCGCCCCACACGGATCGCAAGCAAAACCCAGAGCGACAGGAAGCGCTCGAAACCACCCCGCTCAGGTGCCGCGTGCGAGCGCCGCCACCCCTGTGCGCGCCACTTCGAGAAGCCCAAGCGGTCGCATCAATTCGGCAAAGGCATCGACCTTCTCGGGCGTGCCGGTCATCTCGAAGACGAAGCTCTCAAGCGTCGAATCCACCACATTGGCGCGGAAGATCTCCGCAAGCCGCAGCGCCTCGATCCGGTGCTCGCCCTTCCCCTGCACCTTGAAAAGCGCCAGTTCGCGCTGCACCGACGGGCCTTCGACCGTCAGATCGTTCACCGCATGCACGATCACCATGCGCTCGAGCTGGGCCTTGATCTGCGCGATCACCTGCGGGGTGCCGCTGGTGACGATGGTGATGCGCGAGCGATGGCCGAGATGGTCGACCTCGGCCACGGTCAGGCTGTCGATATTGTAGCCGCGCGCTGAAAACAGCCCGATCACGCGTGCGAGCACCCCCGATTCATTGTCCACGATGACCGCGAGCGTATGCGTCTCGAGCGCTTCGGCATTGGGGTCGCGCAGGTCATAGGCGGAATGTTTGGACGTGCCTTTCTTGATATTCAGGGCGGACATGGCTGGTCTTTCTCTTGTTATCGCTTAATCCGGGTGTGATGGCGCTTGCGCAGGCTGGCAGAAGAGCATCTCGCCTTCATGACGGTGAAGATCCGCGCGCGCGATATCGACGAATTCGTCAGTATTGACGCGGTGGGTCGCCGCCGTGATCCGATAACCGAAATCGCTGAGCATATCCCACATCTCCTCCCCGCCATGCCCGAACTCGCGCATGTTGCGGTGATACTCGATATAGAGGACAGGGCGCGCTGCAAGCAGTTTCTGCGCCCCCAGCAGCACCTGATACTCGAAACCTTCGGTGTCGATCTTCAGATGCGTGGGTTGCCAGTCGCCTGCGAAGTAATCGTCAAGGCGGATCATGAGCACGCGATTATCCGACTCGCCGATGCGCGTGCCGGGCGTGCCGACCTTGGGGATATGCGCAAAGCCCGGCGCGGCCCCGGCAGCGGCATGGATCAGCGTGACATTGTCCATGTGATTGGCCGCGGCATTGGCATGAATCCGCGAGATCAGGAATTCCTGCGGCTCGATCGCGAACACGGCGCGCGCGCGCATGGCCGCGATGATCGAGAAATACCCCAGATTCGCCCCCACATCCACAAACACCGATTTGCGCGACAGGCTATGGAACAGCGTATGAGTGAGCGTGGGCTCATGCAGCTTGTTGGGATGCCCGCGCCCGTAGAACCACTCATGCGAGTAGCGGTCCTGCGTCAGAAAGAAGGCGCGGCGCACGCCCACGCGGGCGATATAGCTGATATGCTCGGGTTGCGGGTAGTCTTCCGCCGCAAGCCGCGCCTCGAGCTTGCCGAGCTTGCTGCGCAGCCGGTGCAGGTGCGATTTCTCGCGCTCGGGCTCGTTGGGCATGGGCGGGTCTCGCTTTTTCCTTGTGGGCAGGCAGGCGCGATCGGCTTTGCGCCTGCCTCTGCCCGCTCAGACCAGAACGGCGCCGGAGGCCCCGATCACGCCCTGCGTTTCGGCATCCTCGCCCAGGATCATGTCGTTATGGGCATTGCCCGAGGGGATCATCGGGAAGCAGTTCTCGTGTTTCTCGACAAGGCAGTCGAAGATCACTGGCCCGTCATAGGCCAGCATCTCGCGGATCGCGTCATCGAGATCGGCCTCGCTGTCGCAGCGGATACCCTTGCAGCCAAAGGCTTCGGCCAGTTTCACGAAATCGGGCAGCGCCTCGGACCAGCTATGCGAATAGCGCTCGCCATGCAGAAGCTCCTGCCATTGCCGCACCATGCCAAGGCGCTCATTGTTGAGGATGAACTGCTTGACCGGCGCGCGATACTGCACCGCCGTGCCCATCTCCTGCATGTTCATCAGCCACGACGCCTCGCCTGCGACATTGATGACCAGCGCATCCGGGTGCGCGATCTGCACACCGACCGAAGCCGGCAGCCCGTAGCCCATCGTGCCCAGACCCCCGCTGGTCATCCAGCGGTTGGGGTCCTCGAAGCCCAGATACTGCGCGGCCCACATCTGGTGCTGGCCCACCTCGGTCGTGATGTAACGATCCATCCCCTTGGTCAGCGCCTCCAGCCGCGCCATCGCGTGCTGCGGGCGGATGGGCGTGCCCCCAGTGGGCTTGTAGGCCAGACAATCCACGGCGCGCCATTCCTCGATCTGGGCCCACCATTTGGCGATGGCCGCGCGATTGACCTTGCGCCCGCGCGATTTCCAGATTTTCAGCGCGTCTTCAAGCACATGCGCCACATCGCCGATGATCGGCACATCCGTGCGGATCACCTTGTTGAGCGAGGAGGGGGCGATATCGATATGCACCTTCTTCGAGTCGGGCGAGAAAGCATTGATCCGCCCGGTGATCCGGTCATCGAAACGCGCGCCGATATTGATCATCAGATCGCAGTCATGCATCGCCCAGTTGGCCTCGTAGGTGCCATGCATCCCCAGCATCCCGATCCATGACTTGCCCGAGGCCGGATAGGCGCCCAGCCCCATCAGCGTGGAGGTGACCGGGATGCCCGTCGCCTCGACCAGTTCGCGCAAGAGCTGGCTGGCGGCCGGGCCGGAATTGATCACACCGCCGCCCGTGTAGAAAAGCGGGCGCTCGGCGGTCTCCATCATCTCGACGAGCTGCGTGATCGCCTCGATATCGCCCTTCACGCGGGGCGCGTAATGGCCGGTCTGGACCTTGGCACGCTCGACATAGGTGCCAGTCGCGAATTGCACATCCTTGGGAATATCGACCAGCACCGGGCCGGGACGCCCCGAAGTGGCGACATGGAACGCCTGATGGATGGTCTCGGACAGCTTGTCGGTCTCCTTCACGAGCCAGTTCATCTTCGTGCAGGGCCGCGTGATGCCGACCGTGTCGCCTTCCTGAAACGCATCCGAGCCGATCATGAAGGTCGGCACCTGCCCGGTGAGCACGACAATCGGGATCGAATCCATCAGCGCATCGACAATCCCGGTGACCGTATTCGTCGCACCCGGGCCAGAGGTCACCAGCACCACGCCGGGTTTGCCGGTCGAGCGCGCATAGCCCTCGGCCGCATG
>PWZT01000073.1 GCA_003567315.1 Paracoccaceae bacterium | reverse complement strand
TGCTGTTTCTCAACCTGCCCGATGCGGGGGCCTTCAATGCGCGCGTCGAACGTGTCTTTGTCGAGAATGCCGATCTGACCAGCCAGGCGGAGATCCGGCTGCTGGAAATCCTCGCGCAATCGGGCACGGCGTTTTCCGAGACGCTGGTGAGCTACCGTATCGTGATATTCGTGCTGCTGGTCTTCGCCACCGGGTTGCTGATCACCTCGTTGGTGGTGATCGTGATGCTGGTCACGCTGAACCGGCGGCTCGCGATGGTGGAGAAGCAGGGCCTGCAGGTCTCGCAGATGGTGATCGACCGGGCCACGAATACGGTGGCGCTCAATGACATGGAGTTCAAGCTGACCCCGGCGGCGGTCGAGACGCTTGCCGTGCTGGCCGAGGCGCGGATAGATGATGATGTGCTCTCGGGGGCGGCGATCGAGGCGATGATCTCGGGCAAGCCGGAGGTCGATTGCGACGAGGCCGCGGGCGCCACCCGTATCAAGCGGTTGCGCGATACGCTGGGCAACCAGCTTGTCAGCGAAGTGTTGATCAAGAATATCGCGCGGCAGGGCTATGTGCTGGCCATCGACCGCAAGGTGATCTCGCTGCGGTGACTGGCCGATGGGGGCGCGGGGGCGCTGTGGCGTCAAAAGCGCCCTCGGGCCGCACCCACCCACCCGCCCTTGCACGCCCCGAGGGCGCTGCCTGCGCGTGCCGCGCAGGCGGGGGTGTTCGCGTCACTGTATGGCGCGGCTCAGCCCGCCCCGGGTTCCAGCGCGTAGCCTGCGCCCTTGCGCGTGACGCGGTTGAAGGCAGGTTGCAGGAAATGCCCGCCCGTGAACAGCGTGCCGTCGCTGGCAAGCTGGTCGAGCAGGCGCTTGCGGGTGGTACGGGCCGTGTCCATGTCGATATCGAAGCTGATCGCGACCTCCGGGTCGGCCACCTGCAACGCGGGCGCATGCACGATGTCGCCCACATGGATGAGGCTCTGCCCACCGCTCTCGAGCCGCCAGCCGAAATGCCCTGGCGTATGGCCCGGCAGCGCCAGCCCCGACAGCCCCGGCGCGGCCTCCTGCCCGTCATCCAGCGTCGCGAGCCGGTCGCCATAGGCCGCGAGCACGGCCTGCGCGAGCTTCGCCCAATCGGCGATGCCCGACAGTTCGCCCGCAAACTTGCTGTCATCCGACCAGAAGGCGCGATCCGCCTCGGTCACATGGAGCGTGGCGTTGGGGAAGACCGCCGCGCCCTCGGCGGTGATCATGCCCGCGACATGGTCGGGATGCAGATGCGTGGCGACCAGCAGATCGACCTGCTCCGGCGTCACCCCCAATTCGGCAAGCCCATCCTGCAGAAACCCGCAATCCGGCCCGAAGAGATCGCGCGGCCCGGCATCGGCGAGGATGACCTTGCCCCCATGTCGGATCAGCACGGCGTTGAAATTCGTCTGGATCCCGGGCGCCCCGGCCTCTGCCAGCAGGGCGTTGATCCTGTCCTCCGATGTGCCGGGAAACAGATCCGGCGTGAAGCTGATCGCGCCATCGGTGATGATGCTGACCTCGGCCTCGCCGATCCTGGTGGTGACAGTGCGCGACATGCGGGCTCCTCCCTTGCGTGATGCTTACGCGGGAATCTAGCCTGTCCCGCCCGCGCTGGCAAATCTCAGTTTGGGGCGTGCGCGGGCAACGCGATCTCATGGCGCAACTGCCCAGAGCGGCGGTCATAGAGCAGCACCGTCTCCCCGCGCGTGAGCACGATGACCCACTCGGCCGAGAGCGTGATCGCCTCGGCCCGCGCGCCTTCGGGCAGGGATATGCCTTCGGGCAGCGCCACGGGGGCCGGGGCCATGCCAAGGCGGGTGACAAGCAGGCCGATGATGACTATGAGGCCGAGGATCATCACGCCTGTCAGCACCACCACCAGCCGCTTTATGAAGCGCAGCTCGGGCGGATGGGGCTCGGGGGGCGGCTTGTCTGGAGATGCGGCCATGGCGGAGGCGCCTTTGCGGGAAATTCATGTGACGATCGGGCCAGAGCCCCCTGCACGCCTTGATAAGGCGCTTGCGCGCGATGCGCCAGAGGGGGAGGGGCTGTCGCGCTCGCGGCTCGCCAAGCTGATCGAGGCGGGGGCTGTGCAGCGCGCGGGCGAGGTGCTCGACAGCCCGCGTGCGTGCGTCGCCGAGGGCGATGTGATCGTCCTGCTGCTGGAGGAGGCCACCGAGGTCGAGACCCGCGCGCAGGACATCGCGCTCGATGTGGTCTGGGAAGATGATGAGCTGATCGTGATCAACAAGCCTGCCGGGATGGTCGTGCACCCGGCCCCCGGCAGCCCGGATGCGACGCTGGTGAACGCGCTGCTGCATCATTGCGGCGAGAGCCTTTCGGGCATTGGCGGCGAGAGGCGCCCCGGCATCGTGCACCGGATCGACAAGGACACATCGGGGCTTCTGGTCGTGGCGAAATCGGACCGCGCGCATCAGGGGCTGGCCGCGCAATTCGAGCGCCACAGCGTGATGCGCCGCTATCTGGCGCTCGTCCATGGCGTCCCGGATGCAGGCGACCCCCGGCTGCGCGGCCTGCGGGGGGTGAGTTTCGAGGCGGGCAATATCCTCAAGATCACCAGCCAGCTCGCGCGCCACAAGCATGACCGGCAGAAACAGGCCGTCGTCTGGGCGGGGGGGCGCCATGCCGTGACCCGTGCGCGGGTGTTGGAAGCCTTCGGCGCGCCGCCTGCGCTTGCGCTGATGGAATGCTGGCTCGAGACCGGGCGGACGCACCAGATCCGCGTGCATCTGGCGCATGCGGGCCATGGGCTGGTGGGGGATCCGGTCTATGGCGGGCGGCGCAAGCTCTCCGAGCGCGCGCTGGGGCCGGGGGCGGTCGCGGCCTGCGCGGGCTTTCCCCGGCAGGCGCTGCATGCGGCGGCGCTGGGGTTCACGCACCCGGTGACAGGCGCGGAGCTGGCCTTCGAGGCGCCCTTGCCTGCGGATATGTCAGCCCTTCTGGAAGCGTGCCGCAACACATGCGCGTGAGGGGGCTGTCGCATTTCACCGCGCGGTGCATTTACGGTTTAAAAAGCTTTGTGTGCCACAACGGCTTGCGCAGGCGGGAGTTGCTCCATATCTGTGCGGGTCGGCCCTAGAGACAGGATTTTTGATGAGCAGTTATGCAAATCTTCCCGCCCC
The DNA here is from genome assembly GCA_003567315.1 of Paracoccaceae bacterium. Taxonomy (GTDB): domain Bacteria; phylum Pseudomonadota; class Alphaproteobacteria; order Rhodobacterales; family Rhodobacteraceae; genus Roseinatronobacter. The sequence continues at coordinate 21,330 of PWZT01000073.1, read as the reverse complement.
GAGCCCGGAACAGGGGCTCAATCGCTACATGCAGGAAATCCGGCGCTTCCCGATGCTGGAGCCGGAAGAAGAATTCATGCTCGCCAAGCGCTGGGTGGATCATCAGGACACCGAGGCAGCGCATAAGCTCGTGACCAGCCATCTGCGCCTCGCGGCCAAGATCGCGATGGGCTATCGCGGCTATGGCCTGCCGCAGGCCGAGGTAATCTCGGAGGCCAATGTGGGGCTCATGCAGGCGGTCAAGCGTTTTGACCCGGACAAGGGCTTCCGGCTTGCGACCTATGCGATGTGGTGGATCCGCGCCTCGATTCAGGAATATATCCTGCGGTCCTGGTCGCTGGTAAAGATGGGCACGACCAGCGGGCAGAAGAAGCTTTTCTTCAATCTGCGCAAGGCGAAAAACAAGATCGGCGCGCTGGAAGATGGCGATTTGCGGCCCGAGAATGTGGCCCAGATCGCGCGGGATCTCAATGTGACCGAGGATGAAGTCATCGACATGAATCGCCGCATGTCGGGCAGCGATTCGTCGCTCAATGCGACCATCGGCAGCGAGGACGGGGCGTCGAGCTGGCAGGACTGGCTGGAGGATGAGGATGCCGATCAGGCTAGCCAATATGCCGAGCGCGACGAGTTCGAGCTGCGCCGCGAATTGCTGATGGAAGCGATGGATGTGCTCAATGATCGTGAGCGCGATGTGCTCACCCAGCGGCGCCTGAGCGATGAGCCGGTGACGCTTGAGGATCTGTCACAACGCTATGATGTGAGCCGCGAGCGTATCCGTCAGATCGAAGTGCGCGCCTTCGAGAAGCTGCAGGGCCGGATGCGGACGCTCGCGCGCGAAAAGGGGATGGCGGTGCCAGTGAATTGACGCTTGCAAGATTGCGGCCTGCCGGGGTTTGCGGGCGCGTGCGGCGGAGATCGGGATAGTCGAGCGAAGATCGCGACATGCCGATGGCGCTTGAGTGTCACGCCATAAGGGCGATGTGGCGTCGGTAGGGCAGCGCTGCCTCTCGCGGAGAAGTGCGCCTGACGGCGCGTTGCCTTCGGTGCGCGTATTTTGGGCAAGATGAAGGCATGGCGCGAAGGCCTGTCTCGGCTGGCGCTGGCTGGTCGGGGACGGGTCAAGACCTGATCCATCGGGTGCGGGTGAATGAAAGAGCCGGTCGGTGCCGGGTTTCGGCGCGCGTTGAAAGCGGGCAATCTGAAAGACGCCCAGACGAGTTCGCAGCGGGGCGCCTGCTGCGCGCAAACTGGCAACGCGCCAGAGCTATCGGCCGTGTCTCGGGCGTTCAGAAATCGATGGCGATGCCTTTTTTCTCCCAATCGCCATAGCGCACGGGCTCGGGCCCCTTGCGCCCGCCAAGCTCGGTGGGCAGCGCGATCTCGGGCGCCGTCGCGCGGCGCGCATCCGCTTCTTCGAGGGCTCGGCGCGCGACCTCCGGCAGGGCGGCGCGGCGTTCTTCCTCGCTGATCGGCTTGGGCTCGTCATTCATCGCGGCTCTCCGATTTTTCACACTGCCCCGGATATACCGCAGCCGCGCCGCAGGGCAAGCCGGGGGCAGCAGTGTTCTGCATTGCCTCGCGCCTTGCCCTGATATACCCGCAGCAGGCCGATAATTCGAGAAAACGCTTATGGCTGACACCTCCTCCCTTGCACCGCGTGCGGCTGCGCTCGACCTGATCGTTGCCGTGCTGACCGACAAGCGCGGGCTGGGCGAGGTGGTCGCGCGCCCGCCGGACAGCTTCGCGGCCCTCCCACCCGCCGACCGCGCCCGCGCGCAGCGGCTGGCGCTGGAGACATTCCGGGCGCATGGGCGTGCCGACCACCATCTGCGGCGTGCCTTGCGCAAGACGCCGCCCGCGTCGGTCATGTGGATTCTGCGCATGGCACTGACGGAGATGCATGTGATGGGCGCGCCTGCGCATGGCGTGATCCATGATGCGGTCGAGATGACGCGCCATGCGGGCGTCTCCAAACTCGCGGGGCTGGTGAATGCCGTGCTGCGGCAGACAGGCGCAGGGCTCGACTGGGCCGCAGCGCCGGTCCCGCGCCTGCCCGACTGGCTGCGCGGGGCCTTGCAGAATGCCTATGGCGCCAAGGGAACAGCCGCGATCGAGGCCGCGCATCAAGCGCCCCCGCCGCTCGATCTGACGCTCAAGGGCGACCGTTCCGAGGGGCTCGAGGGCGTCGCATTGCCCACGGGAAGCCTGCGCCTGCATGCGCCGGGCCAGATCACGACGCTGCCGGGCTACAGCGACGGCGCATGGTGGGTACAGGATGCCGCCGCCGCCTTGCCCGCGCAGCTTCTGCGCGACATGCGCGGCGCGCGCATCCTCGATTTGTGCGCAGCCCCCGGAGGCAAGACCATGCAGCTTGCCGCCCAAGGCGCGCAGGTCACGGCGCTTGATCTCTCGCCCGCGCGCATGGCGCGGCTGCGCGACAACCTTGCGCGCACGGGGCTCGAGGCCGAGATCGTGGTGGCCGACGCGCGCGACTGGCGCCCCGCGCGCCCCTTTGACGCGGTGCTGCTCGATGCGCCGTGCTCGGCGACAGGCACGCTCCGGCGGCACCCGGAATTGCCGCTCATTCGCGGCAAGGAGGATGTGCAGGCCCTGCGCGGCCTGCAGGCGGCGCTGCTCGACCGCGTGCTGGACCCGGGCGCGGGGCTGGTGCGGCAGGGCGGGCGCGTGGTCTATTGCACCTGCTCGCTGCTGCCGTCAGAGGGCGAGGATCAGGTCGCAGCGGCCCTCGCGCGCCATGATGCACGGATCATCCCGGCCGATCTGCCCGGCCTGCCCGAGGGCTGGCGGTTGCCGAGCGGTGCCTTGCGCACGCGGCCTGATTACTGGGCAGAGTTGGGCGGGCTGGACGGGTTCTACATTGCCCATCTGCAACTTCCGGGCTGAGTGCTGGCAGTGCTTGCCTGCCTGCATGGATGCCTCTAGGACACGAACAGGTTTGATCCGCGTAAAGGTGGCGGCGTGAGGAAAAAGGGCGCAAGACGGGCCGGGCAGGCGCCGCTGATGGATCGGCTGCTGATCCGCTGGCTCGCCCGACGCGTGCGTGCGACGACGCTGATCTCGGAGCCCGATCCGCGCATGCAGGGGCTCTATGCGCGCGGCAAGCAGATGCTGGCGGGGAATTTCCTGATCGCGGGCGAGTTCATCGAGGCCCCGGGCCGCGTGCCGTTTGCCGCCGACAGCCCGCAAGCCGAGGAGAGTTTGCACGGCTTCGGCTGGCTCGATCATCTGGCGGCTGTGGGCGACCGCGAGGCGCGGCTGCTGGCGCAGGCGGCCATTCGCGACTGGATCGCAGCGTTCGGGCGGGGCGCGGGGCCGGGCTGGGCGCCCGCGCTTGTCGGGCGTCGGGTGATCCGCTGGGTGGCGCATGCGGTGTTCCTCATGCAGGGGATGGAGGCCGAGGCGCAGCGGACATTCCTGCACGCGCTTGCGCTGCAAGCGGCCTATCTGGAGCGCCGCGCGCGCAAGGCGCGCCCGGGCCGCGCGCGGATCGAGGCGCAGGTGGGGTATCTCTATGCCGCGCTCTCACTCGAGGGGTGGGAGGCGCAAACCCGCGCCGCGCGCGAGGCGGTGTTGCAGGCGGCGCGCAGGGGTATCCTGCCCGATGGCAGCCTGGCCTCGCGCAACCCCGAGGAATTGTTCGAGGTGTTCGAACTGGTCGCATGGGCCGCGCAGACAATGGCCGATCATGACCAGAAGGTGAGTGCCGATCTGCTCGCGCTCCTGGACAATATGGCCACGGCGCTGCGCTGTCTGCGCCATGCCGATGGCGGGCTTGCGCGGTTTCATGGCGGCGGGCGCGGGCAGGAAGGCGCGCTCAGCGCGGCGCTGTCGATCCAGACCGCGCTGGGCCGGGCACAGTTTGTGCCGACCGGGGACAGTGCGATGGGCTTTGCGCGGCTCGCCGCAGGGCGCAGCACGGTCATCATCGACGCAGCGCCCCCGCCTGCACAGGCAGCAGCGGCGCGCGCGCATGCCTCGACGCTCGCTTTCGAGATGACCTCGAACCGGCGCCCGCTGATCGTGTCCTGCGGCGATGGGCGCGAATTCGGGCCGGAATGGCATCGCGCCAGCCGGGCAACGGCGTCGCACAGCACGCTGGCCTTCGAGGGCTATTCCTCGGCGCGGTTTTCCGCGCAGCGTCGCGCCCGGCTGGAGCTTGGCGACGGGCCGCGCAAGGTGGGCATGGAGTTTCGCCACGCGTCGCATAGTCGCGCCGTGGCGCTGAGCCATGATGGCTATATCGCCAGCCACGGGGTCGAGCATCTGCGCTATCTCGATCTCTCGGTCGATGGGCGGGTGCTGAGCGGCGAGGATATGCTGGTCGCCGCCACCCGCGCCGAGAAGCGGCGCTTCGACGAGGTGCTGGCGCGGACGGGGCGGACAGGGGTGCCGTTCTCGCTGCGCTTTCATCTGCATCCCGGCGCCGAGCCATCGCTGGACATGAACGGCACGGCGGTCTCGGTGGCGCTGCCATCGGGCGAGATATGGGTGTTTCGGGCGGATGGGTTGCAACTGAGTGTCGCGCCTTCCGTCTATCTGGAAAAAGGCCGTCTGAAACCGCGCGCGAGCCAACAGATCGTGTTGTCCTTGCGGGCGGCGGGCTATACGACGCGGGTCAACTGGTCGCTGGCCAAGGCGCATGAAACGCCGCTCGCCATCCGCGATCTCGCACAGGACGACCCCCTTGCCGTACCCCGGCTCTAGAGACAGGATACAAGGACATCACATGACCGACCTCGCCCCGCTGAAATGCGCATTGCTTTCGGTTTCCGACAAGACCGGGCTGATCGACCTCGCAAAGGCGCTGGCGGCGCGCAAGGTCGAGCTTGTCTCGACCGGGGGCACGGCGCGGGCGCTGCGCGAGGCCGGGCTTGCAGTGCAGGATGTCGCCGATCTGACCGGCTTTCCCGAGATGATGGACGGGCGCGTCAAGACGCTGCATCCGGCCGTGCATGGCGGGCTTCTGGGCCTGCGCGACGATGAGGCGCATATGGGCGCGATGACCGCGCATGGGATCAAGCCGATCGATCTTCTGGTCGTCAATCTCTACCCGTTCGAGGACACTGTCGCGCGTGGCGCCGACTATGCCGAGGCAGTGGAGAATATCGATATCGGCGGGCCAGCGATGATCCGGGCCGCGGCGAAAAATCATGCGTTTGTGACCGTGGTGACCGATCCCGAGGATTACCTGCCGCTGCTCTCGGAACTTGATGCGCAGGAGGGCCGCACGCGGCTGGCCTTCCGCCAGACCCAGGCCCAACGCGCCTATGCGCGCACGGCGGCCTATGATGCGGCGGTCTCGGGCTGGATGGCCGGGGCCATTGGCGCGCCCGCCCCCCGCCGCCGCGCCTTTGCCGGGACGCTCGCGCAGACGCTGCGCTATGGCGAAAACCCGCATCAGGCGGCGGCGTTTTACCGCGATGGCACCGGGCGGCCCGGCGTTGCGACTGCGACCCAGCATCAGGGCAAGGAATTGAGCTACAACAATATCAACGACACCGATGCGGCCTTTGAACTGGTCTCGGAATTCCTGCCGGTCGATGGGCCTGCCTGCGCGATCATCAAGCACGCCAACCCTTGCGGCGTGGCGCGCGGGGCGACACTGGCCGAGGCCTATGCGCGCGCCTATGATTGCGACCGCACATCGGCTTTTGGCGGGGTCATCGCCTTCAACACCAAGCTCGACCTGAAAACCGCGCAGGCGATCACCGAGATTTTCACCGAGGTCGTGATCGCGCCGGGCGCGGATCATGACGCGATCGCGCATTTCGGCAAGAAGAAGAACCTGCGGCTGCTGACCACACCGGGGCTCGCCAATCCGGGCGAAGGCGGGTTGGCTTTCCGGCAGGTCGCGGGCGGGTTTCTGGTGCAGGATCGTGACAATGGGCTGATCGCGGCCGAGGATCTGCGTGTTGTGACCCGCCGCGCGCCCTCAGAAGAGGAACGCGCCGATCTGCTGTTTGCGTGGAAAGTGGCCAAGCATGTGAAATCGAACGCCATCGTCTATGCAAAGGATCAGGCGACCGTGGGTGTGGGGGCCGGGCAGATGAGCCGTGTCGATTCGACCCGCATCGCGGCGCAGAAGGCGCGCGACATGGCAGAGGTGCTGGGGCTTTCGGAGTCTCCGACGCAAGGCTCGGTTGTGGCCTCGGACGCGTTCTTCCCCTTTGCCGACGGGCTGCTGGCGGCCGCCGAGGCGGGTGCGCGCGCGATCATTCAGCCCGGCGGCTCAATGCGCGATGACGAGGTGATCGCGGCGGCGGATGCGGCCGGGCTGGCGATGGTCTTCACTGGCCAGCGTCATTTCCGGCATTGAGAGGACACAAACCATGCGTATCGCCATCGGAGTGCTGGGGCTGACCCTGATCGCGGATCAGGCCAGCAAGTATTGGGTGGTGAACCGCATGGCGCTCGACCAGCGCCTCTATATCGAGGTGATCGACCCCTATCTGAATTTCGCGATGGCGTGGAATACCGGCATCAATTTCGGGCTGTTCGGCTCGGACAGCGATGTGATGCGCTACGCGCTGGTGGCGCTGGCATTTGCGATCAGTGCGCTTGTCTGGGTCTGGGTGCGGCGCGAAGGGGCCGGCCGGATGCTGCAGATCGGCGCGGGGCTGCTGATCGGCGGCGCGCTGGGCAATGCGATCGACCGGCTGCGCTGGGGGGCTGTGGCCGATTTCATCAACATGTCTTGTTGCGGGTTCAGAAATCCGTATTCTTTCAACATCGCAGACGCTGCGATCTTTGCCGGGGCCTTTGCGCTGATCCTGTTTTCGGGGCGCGCGGCATCGCAGGGAAAGTGAGCAGAGAGTTGCCGCTTGGGGCGTGACCTCGGGGCCGGAATGCGCTAAGAGCAAGACGCGCGAGAGCGGGGAGAATGAGGGGTTTCATGTCAGTCAGGCGCACCATTCTGGCGATTTCAGGCGCATCCGTGCTGGCGCTGGCGGCCTGTTCGGACAGTGAGAACCCGATTCTCATGCATGCTGCATCGCAGGAGCGGGGGCCCGATGAGTTCGGCATCCTGCCGACCAAGCCACTGGAAATGCCGGACAGTCTGAGCGAATTGCCACCGCCCAACCCGGGTGGCGCGAACCGGGTGGACCCGCAACCGCGTGCGGATGTGGCGCGCGCGCTGGGTGGCAACCCGGCCGCGGCCGTGGCGCCGGGTACAGCCGATGGCGGGATTGTCAACCATGCCAGCCGTTTCGGGCGTGAGGAGGGGATCCGCGACCAGTTGGCATCCGAGGATCTGGAATTCCGCCGCCGCAATCAGGGCCGTCTGCTGGAGCGGCTGTTCTCGGTCAATGTCTATCACCGCGCTTACGAGTTCATGTGGCTGGACAAATATGCCGAGCTCGAACGCTGGCGCCGCGCAGGTGTGCGCACCCCGTCGGCACCGCCCGAGCCCGAGTAAGCCGCCGAGGCTGCTTGCGGCTGATCGTGTCGAATGTCTGGCCGCTATGTAATGAAAAAGCGCCCGCAAGCCGCGCCCACCCACCCGCCCCTGCACGCCTTGCGGGCGCTGCCCCCGCTGGCGCGTGGGCGGGCCGGGGCGGCACCCCACGCGCTCTCACGCTTGCGTGGGCGGGCTTGATTCCCCATGCGGTCGGGGTAACTCTCTTGAAAATTTCCCGGAGGATACTGATGTTCGCGCGCCACCTCGCCTTCGCGGCCCTGATCTCGGTCAGTCTGCTGCGTCCGTCCCATGCCGAACCTGTCACCCATACCCAGTTTGAAAACGGGCTGGAGGTGGTCGTGATCGAGGATCGTCGTGCGCCAGTCGTGGTCAATATGGTGTGGTATCGCGCCGGCGCCGCGGACGAACCGCTTGGGCAGTCGGGCATCGCGCATTTTCTGGAGCATCTGATGTTCAAGGGAACCGAGACCACCGATCCGGGCGAGTTCTCGGCCTTGGTCGAGGCCAATGGCGGGCGGGACAATGCTTTCGTGTCATGGGATTACACAGGCTTCTTCCAGCGCGTCGCTGCAGACCGGCTGGAGCTGATGATGGAGATGGAAGCTGATCGGATGGTCAATCTTTCCTTCACCGAGGCCGAATGGTTGCCTGAGCGCGGCGTGATTCTCGAAGAGCGCGGGCAGGTGCTGGAAAGTCGCGTTGGCGCGCAATTCAACGAGACGATGCTGGCCGCGCTCTACAAGGCGCATCCTTATGGTGTGCCGATCCTCGGCTGGCGGCATGAGATGGAGACGCTGACCGGCGAAATGGCGATGGATTTCTACCATGCGCATTATGGTCCCAATAACGCAATCGTCGTGATCGCAGGCGATGTCGACACGGATGACGCCATTGCGAAGGCAGTGCGGCATTTCGGCCCGATCCCGCCCAACCCGAATATCGAGCCCCGCGCCCGCACGATGGAGCCGCCACATCTGGCCGAACGCCGCTTGGTGTTCGAGGATTCGCGCGTCGGCACGCCCTATGTCAGCCGCATGTATCTTGTCCCGCCGCGGCGCGCAGGCGATCAGGCCGAGGCTGCCGCGCTGCATATGCTGGCCGCGCTGCTCGGGGGCAGTTCTACGACCTCGGTGCTGGAACGACGCCTGAATTTCGAGGAAGGGATCGCGCTGTCGGCCTGGGCGAATTACTCTGGCACGCGGCGTGACTATGGCACCTTTTCGGTCGGCATCGCGCCCGTGGATGGTGTTTCGCTGGAAGAAGCGGAAGCTGCGATGGACCGCGTCATTGTTGAGTTTCTGCAAGAAGGTGTGGATCTTGAGCAATTCGAGCGTGTGCGCCATCAGATGCGTGCCGCTGAAATATATGCGCTGGACGACGCGCAAGCGCGCGCGCGACGCTTCGGGGTCGGGCTGAGCGTCGGGCTTGATGTTGAAGATGTGACAGGCTGGATTGATGCCATCGAAGCTGTCACCCCGGAAGATGTGATCGCTGCGGGCGAAACCCTGCTGGATCGCCGCGCCTCTGTGACGGGGTTCCTGACACAGCCTGCCGCCGAGGAGTTGAGCCAATGATACGCTGGATTGCCCTGTTTTTCCTGATCGCGGCGCCTGTCCGGGCAGAGGTCGATATCACGCCGGTCTCATCGCCTTCGGGGCTCGATGCGTGGCTGGTCGAGGAGCGCTCGATCCCCTTCGTCGCGCTGGAATTGGTCTTTGCGGGCGGTGCGACGCTCGACAGTGATGAAGAGGCCGGTGCCGTCAACCTGATGACGGCATTGCTGAGCGAAGGCGCAGGCGACATGGACGCGCAAGCCTTCGCGGCGCGCAGCGAGGAGCTGGCGGCGCGACTGCGGTTCGACGCCGGGCGCGATACAGTCACCGTGTCGGCGCGCTTCCTGACCGAAGATGCCGAGGACGTCATCGACCATCTGCGCCTTGCGCTGACCGAGCCGCGTTTCGACGCGGCCGATATCGAGCGCGTGCGCGGGCAGATCGTTGCGCGGCTGCGCCGTGATGCGCTGGACCCGAACACCATCGCCTCGCGTGCTTTTGCCCGCGCGGCTTTTGACGACCATCCCTATGGGCGCGAGAGCGATGGCACGCCCGAGACGGTTGCCGCGCTTGACCGTGAAGCGATCGCGGCGGCGCATCAGGGCGCGATTGCGCGGGATCGTGTGTTCATCGGCGCTGCGGGCGATATTTCGGGCGACGAGCTCGGGCAACTTCTGGACCGCTTGTTCGAGGGTATACCCGAGACCGGAGCCGACCAGGCCGGGCCTGCCGAGTTTCTGGCGGAGCCGGGGATTGACGTCATCCCCTTTGACGGCCCGCAATCGGTGGTGTCTTTCGGGCATGCGGGGATTGCGCGCGATGATCCTGATTTCATGACGGCGTTTGTTGTGAATCAGGTATTCGGCGCTGGCCGCTTCGGCACACGGCTGATGCGGAGCTTGCGCGAGGAACGGGGCTTAACCTACGGAATTGGAGCGTTTCTTGCGTCGAGCGCCTTGGGTGAAGCGTATCAGGGGCGGCTTTCGACGGATAACGCCAATGTTGAGATCGTGATAGAATTGCTGCGCGAGGAGTTCGAGCGCATCGCGCGTGATGGCATCACGCAAGATGAGTTGGAGCGTGCCCAGCAATATCTGACCGGTGCATATCCGCTGCGCTTTGACGGCAATTCCTCGATCGCGTCTTCGATGGCGTCCATGCAGTTTCAGGGCTTTGACATTGACTATGTCAACATCCGCAATGATCTGGTCAACGCCGTGACGCTTGAAGACGCAAATGCCATGGCCGCGCGGCTCTATGATCCCGACGCATTGCATTTTGCTGTCGTCGGACAGCCGGTCGGGTTGAACTGACGCTTGGCAGCCTCGGCGCGTTCATGCTATATCCGGTAGCATGAACGCACCGGACCCCAATATACGCCCAGCCATACGCCAGCTTGATGAGGCCGCGATCAACCGTATTGCGGCGGGGGAAGTGGTTGAGCGCCCGGCCTCTGCGGTCAAGGAACTGGTCGAGAACGCGCTCGACGCTGACGCGCGGCGGATCGAGATAGATTATGCCGATGGCGGCAAGACGCTGATCCGTGTGCGCGATGACGGGCACGGGATGCGGCCGGAAGAGCTGCCGCTTGCACTTTCTCGACATGCGACCTCGAAAATCGACGGTTCTGACCTGCTGAACATTCACTCTTTCGGCTTTCGGGGGGAAGCCCTACCCTCGCTGGGCGCTGTCGGACGTCTGCGCATTTCCAGCCGCGCCGCAGGCGAAGAGGGCGCGTCGATTTCGGTCGATAGGGGGCGCATGGGCCCCGTGCGCCCGGAGGCCGTGCAATATGGCACAGTGATCACCCTGCGCGATCTCTTTCATGCCACGCCCGCGCGGCTGAAATTCATGCGCACGGATCGGGCCGAGGCGCAGGCGATTGCCGATACAGTCAAGCGGCTGGCGATGGCGGCCCCTTATGTGAGCTTCGTGCTGCGCGATATCTCGGGTGACAGCCCGCGCGAGATCTTGCGCGCGGATGCAGCGCAAGGCGCGCTGTTCGATGCGCTGGAAGAGCGGCTCGCGGGTCTGCTGGGGCGCGACTTCACAGACAACGCCCTGCGCATCGACGCCGAGCGCGAGGGGCTGCGGCTGAGCGGCTTCGCCGGGTTGCCCACCTATTCGCGCGGGGCGGCGGTCGCGCAATTCTTCTTCGTGAATGGCCGTCCCGTGCGCGACAAGCTGCTGCTGGGGGCGTTGCGCGCGGCCTATATGGATGTGCTCGCGCGCGACCGGCATCCGGTCGTCATGCTCAATCTCGACTGCGCGCCGGAGCTTGTGGATGTGAATGTGCACCCGGCGAAATCGGAAGTGCGGTTCCGCGATCCGGGGCTTGCGCGCGGCCTGGTGGTCTCGGCGCTGCGCCATGCGCTGGCAGAAGGCGGGCATCGGTCCTCCTCGAGTGTCGGCGATGCGATGCTCGGTGCGATGCAGCCGCAAACGGCGCATCGCTATCAGATGGAGCGGCCCTCGGGGAGCGCGCTGCGCAGCGCCTATCAGATGCAGGCGCCGCAGGGGTTTGCCGAGGCGACAGCGGCTTGGGAAAGCGCGCCCTCGACGCGCGAACCCCCTGCGCCAGAGCATGAGACAGCGCCCCTCGGTGCCGCCCGCGCGCAACTGCATGGAAATTACATCATCGCCCAGACCGAAACCGGCATGGTGATCGTGGATCAGCACGCGGCGCATGAGCGGCTGGTTTATGAGCGGCTCAAACGTCAGCGCGCTGAAAACGGCGTGGCCGCGCAGGCGCTGCTGATCCCGGAAATCGTGGAGCTTTCGGCTCATGAGGCCGCGCATCTTCTGGAAATCGCGCCCGATCTGGCCGCGCTGGGGCTGGTGATCGAGGGGTTCGGCGGCGCAAGCGTGGTGGTGCGCGAGACGCCTGCGATCCTTGGCGCGGTAAATGCGCAGGCGCTGATCCGCGAGATCGTGGATGATCTGGCCGATCTGGGGCAGGGCGAGCGGCTGGAGGCGCGGATCGATGCAGTGCTCTCGCGCATGGCCTGTCATGGCTCGGTCCGGGCGGGGCGGATGATGCGGGTGGAAGAGATGAACGCATTGTTGCGCGAGATGGAAGCGACCGCGCATTCGGGCCAGTGCAATCACGGCCGCCCGACCTATGTGGAGCTTTCGCTCGAGCAGATCGAAAAGCTGTTCGGCCGCAGATGAGCCTGTCCTGGGATGATCCCGTGCTGCTGGCGTTGGCGCTTGGGGCAGTCGCGCTGGTGATTCTGTGGCGGCTCGCGCGGCTTCTGGGGCCGCTTGCGGGGCGGTTGGCCGTGCTTGATGCGCGGCTCTCGGATCTGGGCGAGCATCAGAACCGGCTCGCGGGCGGGTTGGGGCAGGTCGCGCAGAGCCAGACGCAGGTGATCGGGCTGGTAGAGGCGCGGCTTGCGGATATGGGCCGCTATATGGGCGACACTCTGGCGGGCAATGCGCAGGCGACAGCGACCAGCATGGGCGCGCTGCGCGAGCGGCTGGCGGTGATCGATGCGGCACAGGCCAAGATCGAGGCGCTGTCGGGCAATGTGCTGAGCCTGCAGGATATTCTGTCGAACAAACAGGCGCGCGGCGCGTTCGGGGAAGTCCAGCTCGAGGCGCTGCTGGCCGATGCGCTGCCACCGGATGCGTATGCGTTGCAAGCGACATTGTCCAACGGGCGGCGTGTGGATGCGTTGATCCATATGGACCCGCCCCTGGCGCTGGACGCGAAATTCCCGCTGGAGGGGTGGCAGGCGCTGGCGCGGGCGCGCGACGAGGCCGGGCGCGCGCAGGCGCGGCAGGCGCTGGCGCGGGCGTTGAAGGCGCATATCCGGGCGATTGCCGAGCGGTATATTGTGCCGGGGGAGACGGCGGACGGGGCACTGATGTTCCTGCCCTCGGAGGCGATCTATGCCGAGATCCACGCCAATATGGCCGATGTGCTGCGCGCGAGTTATGCGGCGAAGGTCTGGATCGTGGCGCCTTCGACCTGCATGGCGACGCTCAATACGCTGCGCGCGATCCTGAAGGATACGCGGCTGCGCGATGAGGCGCGCGCCGTGCGGCGCGAGGTGCAGCTTCTGGTCGAGGATGTGGCGCGGCTGGGCAGCCGTGTGGGCAAGCTCGAAGGGCATTTTGCCTCGGTGCAGGGGGATTTATCGGAGATCCGGATTTCGGTGGACAAGATCACCCGTCGGGGCGCGCGGCTCGATGATTTCGATTTCGCGAAACCGCAGGAATAATGCGACTGTTTCGCGGGTCGCGCCTGCGGCCCCTTGCGTGACGTCGAAGCGCCCTCGGGCCGCGCCCACCCACCCGCCCCTGCACGCCCCGAGGGCGCTGCCCGCGCTTTCGCGCGGGCGGGTCGGCAGGATCGCTGATCGGGCGGATGGCGTTTCTGCCCTGAGGACTGATGGGCGTGCTGGACCTGCGCGGGCGGCCCGCTACCTCTTTCCTTCAAGCGAAATGAGGGAAGAGATGCGGTTCACGGAGGCAACGCGCGAGACAGGGCTGGCCCGGCTGGAGGCGTTCGTGCCACGCATGGGGCGGGCCTATGCGAAGGGGCGGAATTACGATCGCGGGCCTGATGCGCATCGCGATGTCTCGGGGCTCTCGCCCTATCTGCGCCGCCGTCTGGTGCTCGAGGATGAAGCCGTCGCGGCGGCGCTGGCCGCGCATGGGCCGGAGGCGGCGGAGAAATTCATTCAGGAAGTGATCTGGCGGGGCTATTTCAAGGGCTGGCTGGAGCACCGCCCGAGCATCTGGGCGCGCTATCGCACCGGGCTCTTGCGCGATCTGGAGGCGCTGGAGCGCGACCGCAGCCTGCGCCGGGCCGTGGCGCTGGCCGAGGCGGGGCAGACCGGGCTCGAGTGTTTCGATGTCTGGGCGCGGGAGCTTATCGAGACAGGCTATCTGCATAATCACGCGCGGATGTGGTTTGCCTCGATCTGGATCTTCACGCTGGAACTGCCCTGGCGGCTCGGGGCGGATTTTTTCTACCGGCATCTGCTCGATGGCGATCCGGCCTCGAACACGCTGGGCTGGCGCTGGGTGGCGGGGTTGCATACGCGCGGGAAGGCCTATGCGGCCAAGGCGTGGAATATCGCGCAATTCACCGGGCAGCGGTTCACGCCGCGCGCGCAGGATCTGGCTGAAGTTGTCGAAGGGCTGGAGGCAAGCGAGCCTGAAGGGCTGCCGCCGGTCGCGCCGTTGCGCGTGCCGCAAGCGCCGGATCCGGCGCGGCCCTCGGTGCTGCTGATCACGGAAGAAGATTGCCGGGTCGAGGATTTCGCGCTTGCGGGGTTTGATTTGCGGGCCGTGGCCACGCTCTCGGCCTCGCATCTGCGCTCGCCCGGGCATGTGAGTGAGGCCGTCGCGGCGTTTGAGGCGGAGGCGTTGTGCGATGCGGCTGCGCGGGCCGGGCAGTCGGCCGAGACGTTGCACGCAGGCGTGCCGGGGGATCTGGCGCGCTGGGCGGCAAAGGCCGGGGCGCGGCAGATCGTGACCGCCTATGTGCCCGAGGGTCCGCTGCGCGACTGGCTGGACGAGGCGGGGCCTGATTTGCGCGCCGCGGGCATTGCGCTGTGCGAATGGCAGCGCGATTGGGACAAGGCGATCTGGCCCCATGCGACAGCGGGGTTCTTCAAGGTGAAGAAACAGATCCCGCGCATAATCTCGCAGCACCAGCTATTGTAGTGAGGGGGGAGCGCCCGCGCGCCCCACCCACCCACCCGACCCTGCAGGCCGCGCGGGCGCTGCCTGTGCCTTCGGCACAGGCGGGCCGGCCGAAAGGTCGGACGTTACAGCAAACGCCGCGCGATGACCTGCGCCTGAATCTCGCCTGCGCCCTCGAAGATATTGAGGATACGCGCGTCGCAGAGAATGCGGCTGATCTGATATTCCAGCGCGAAGCCATTGCCGCCATGAATTTGCAGCCCGTTATCGGCTGCCGCCCAGGCGACGCGTGCGCCCAGCAGCTTGGCCATGCCCGCCTCGAGATCGCAGCGGCGCTCGGCATCCTTTTCACGCGCGCTGAAATAGGTGAGTTGCCGCGCGATCATGATCTCCACGGCCATCATGGCGAGTTTGGACGCCACGCGCGGAAACTCGATCAGCGATTTGCCGAATTGCTTGCGGTCCTCGGCATATTGCATCGCCACTTCCAGCGCGTTCTGCGCCACGCCGATGGCGCGGGCGGCAGTCTGGATGCGGGCCGATTCAAAAGTCTGCATCAATTGCTTGAAGCCCTGGCCTTCTTCGCCACCCAGCAGATTCGCGCCCTTGACACTGAAATCGTCGAAATTGAGCGTGTATTCCTTCATCCCGCGATAGCCCAGCACTTCGATCTCGCCGCCGGAGAGACCGGCATCGGGGAAGGGGGTGGCATCCGTGCCGGGTGTTTTCTCGGCCAGGAACATCGACAGGCCGCGATAATCGCTGGTGTCGGGGATGGTGCGCGCGAGCACGGTCATCATATGAGTGCGCGCGGCATGGGTGATCCAGGTCTTGTTGCCATTGATCACCCAATCCTCCCCATCCTTGACGGCCTTGGTGCGCAGGCTGCCGAGGTCGGAGCCAGTGTTGGGCTCGGTGAAGACCGCAGTGGGCAGGATTTCGCCAGACGACAATTTCGGCAGCCAATGCTCCTTCTGCGCCTGCGTGCCGCCGCAGATGATCAGCTCTGCCGCGATCTCGGTGCGCGTGCCGAGCGAGCCCACACCGATATAGCCGCGCGAGAGCTCTTCCGAGACCACGACCATCGCCGATTTGGGCATGCCGAGACCGCCGAAGTCTTCCGGGATGGTCAGCCCGAACACACCCATCTCGGAGAGCTGCTCGATCACCTCCATCGGGATCAACTCGTCCTTGAGGTGCCAGTCATGGGCGTGGGGGGCGATCTGCTCGTCCGAATAGCGGCGGAACTGGTCGCGGATCATCTCCAACTCTTCATCGAGCCCGGTTGCACCGAATGTCGCGCGGCCGTGGTTCTCGCGCATATGCGCCACCAGCGCCATGCGCGCCATGTCGGTATTGCCATCGCGGCGCAATTGGCCTGCCGCGCCGCTGTCGAGATCGGCGCTGAGTCCGAGATCGGAGAGGCGCCAGACCTCGCCCTGGTTCATCGGGATGCCGCCCGCGATCTGGTTGAGATACTCGCCGAAGCCGATCTGGTGGATCAACTGCTCCATCGTGCCGAAGCGGCCTTCTTGCTCCAGCCGCTCGGCCCAGCCCTGCATCTGGCGCAGGCTTTCGACATAGGTGGCGAGCCATGCAAACCCGTGGGCCGCGTATTGATCGGCCTCGAGCAGGGTCGCATCGACCTTGCCCGCAGGCGCCACGCGCTGACGCAGTGTTTCGCGCGCCTGCTCCAGCAGCGCCTCGACCGGTGGAAGGGCTGCGCGCGTCACATCGAGAAGATCAGCCATCACGGGCGAGGGCAGGGCTTGTCCGTCATGCGGCATGGGTCACTCCAATCCTGTCTCATACATTGTGCAGTCGCGGCATTACTTAGGGCCTTCGCAGGTGCAGCGCAACAAAAATACCGCAGATTATGCCAATCTTTGCATTTATGTCGCAGCGTCTTTGAGGGGTGCCGCCTGTCTCTGAACCGGAGTATAGCTGCGAAAAACGCCTTGGGTATCTGCAATGCTGGACTTTCTTCTTCTCGAGCTGACGCTGCCGGTCTTGCTGGCCGCTTGCGGCGTGACATTCGTGGCAGGGCTCGTCAAAGGGGCGCTGGGATTTGCGATGCCGATCGTTATGATCTCGGGGCTGAGCAGCTTCCTGCCTGTCGAACTGGCTCTGGCGGGGCTGATGCTGCCCACGCTCGTGACCAATCTCAGCCAGTCGCTGCGGCAGGGCTGGGCGGCGGCGCGCGGCTCGATCCTGCGCTACTGGCGGATGCTCGTGGCCATCGTGATCTGCATGATATTGAGCGCGCAGGTGCTCGCTTTCCTGTCGGGGCCATTGATGCTGGCGCTTCTGGGCGGGCCGATCACGGCCTTCGCGCTGGTGCAATTGTTGGGCGTGCCCTTGCGCATCAATGTCGCGCGCAGGCGGCGGGCGGAATGGGTGAGCGGCGTGGTCGGCGGGCTTTATGGCGGGGTGACCGGGGTCTGGGGGCCGCCGGTGATGGTCTATCTGCTCTCGGTGGATACGGAGAAACGCGATATGGTGCGCGTGCTGGGTGTGGTGTTCCTGATCGGGGGTCTGGCCCTGATCCTCGGCCATCTGATTTCGGGCGTGGCCAATGCCAACAGCATGAGTTTCTCGGCGTTGCTGATCCTGCCGGGGATGGTCGGGCTGTGGCTCGGCTATGAGATTCAGGACCGGCTGAATGCCGCGCTGTTCCGGCGTCTGACCTTGCTCGGGATGATTGTCATCGGGCTCAACCTCTTGCGGCAGGCGGCCGGGTTCTGACAGCAAAAGGCCGGGCAGACATAGCTGCCCGGCCTTTTGCATCTTTGTGGTGGTGCGCTCAGGACTCTGCCAGCTCCGACACTGACTCGCGCTCATAGCGCGGCTCGCGCGGAGGGCGTCCGATGACGTCGCGCAGCTCGTCGAGTTCGATGAAATTGTCGGCCTGGCGGCGCAGATCATCCGCGATCATGGGCGGCTGGCTGCGGATGGTCGAGACGACCGAGACGCGCACCCCCTGCCGTTGCAGGCTCTCGACCAGCGGCCGGAAGTCGCCATCGCCCGAAAACAGCACGGCATGATCGAGGCGCGGGGCGAGTTCCATCGCATCGACCGCAAGCTCGATATCCATGTTGCCCTTGACCTTCCGACGCCCCATCGAGTCGGTGTATTCCTTGGCGGGCTTGGTCACCATGTTGTAGCCATTGTAGTGCAGCCAATCGACCAGCGGGCGGATCGGCGAATACTCGTCATTTTCCAGCAACGCTGTGTAGTAGAACGCACGCAACAGCTTGCCGCGGCGCATGAACTCCTGACGCAAGAGCTTGTAATCGATGTCGAACCCCAGCGCCTTGCCTGCGGCGTAGAGATTGGCACCATCGATGAAGAGTGCGAGACGTTCGTCTTTGTAGAACATCGAATATACCTTACAAATCAGACTTATTGGGTTATTGACGCGCCCGGGCCACCCGACTGGCAGCCCTTGTCTTGAAAATGGTGCGCGTCAACTCTCATGGTAGAAAATAGGGAAACACCCGGAATATACAATGAAGTGCTGGTGGCGCTTGGGGCTAATTTGGCGGGGCATATGGATAGCCCATCAGGCCAATTGGACGCAGCCATCCGTGAAATTGACAAGGCGGGACTTGAGGTTAAGCGCAAAAGCCGCCTGTTCAGGACGCCGTGCTTCCCCCCCCCCGGCGCCGGTCCCGACTTTGTGAACGCCGCCATCATTTGCGAAAGCGATTTGTCGCCCCGGGCGATCCTCAAGCTGTTGCATGGGGTCGAGATAAGCATGGGGCGGCAGCGCGTCCAGCGCTGGGCGGCGCGGGTTCTGGATCTGGATCTGCTGGCGGTGGGCGATCAGGTGCTGCCCGATGCAGACACGTTCCGGCACTGGGCCGGGCTGGAACTCTCCGCGCAGATGGCACGCGCGCCGGAGGAGCTGATCCTGCCCCATCCGCGGCTGCATGAGCGGGGCTTCGTGCTGGTGCCGCTGCTGGATATCGCCCCGGACTGGCGCCACCCCGTTCTGGGCAAGACAGTGGCGCAGATGCATGCAGCGCTCGATCCCGCCCAACTGCACGAAATATCCGCTTTATCACAGTAATTTCACGCGCGATGCGCGGCGCAGTCCCTTGCGTTCGCGGCGCAGGGGCAGTATCAAGCCGCCTTGATCCCGGATTCTGACTGATTGGAGTGCATGTATGGCCCGCGTGACAGTGGAAGATTGCGTCGACAAGGTTCCCAACCGCTTCGAGCTTGTGGCTCTGGCCTCGCACCGAGCCCGTGAAATCGCGGCAGGCGCGCCGATCACCGTGGACCGCGACAATGACAAGAATCCTGTCGTGGCCTTGCGGGAAATCGCCGAGGAGACACAGGCCGCCGACCAGCTTCGCGAGCGGATGATCGAGTCGCTGCAGACGCAGATCGAAATTGACATGCCCGAGGATGACGACATGGCGCTTCTGATGAATGCGCCCGAGCAGGACGCGCCCGAGCAGGACGGCATGAGCGAAGAGCAGATGCTGCGCGCCCTGATGGAAGCGCAGGGGCAGCCGGGCTGATCTGTCACGCGTGACAACGGCCGAGGCGGCGCACAGGCAGGAGAGGGCCACAAGCGTGATCACGCAAGACGACCTGATCGCCCTTGTGCGCAACTACAACCCGCGTTCCGACGAAGACAAGATCCGCGACGCATGGCGCTATGGCGAGGCGATGCATGAGGGCCAGTTCCGGCATTCGGGCGAGCCCTATTTCATCCACCCGGTTTCCGTTGCGGCTCTGCTGACGGAAATGCGGCTCGATGATGCGACGATCATCACGGCACTCCTGCACGACACGATCGAGGACACGAAATCGACCTATGCCGAGATCTCGCGCCGGTTCGGGGCCGAGATCGCGGAGTTGGTCGATGGCGTGACCAAGCTCACCAATCTGCAGCTTTCCTCCTCCGAGGCCAAGCAGGCCGAGAATATCCGCAAGCTTCTGATGGCCATGTCGCGCGATCTGCGGGTGATCCTCGTCAAGCTTGCGGACCGGCTGCACAACATGCGCACGATCCGCTCCATGCGCGCGAACAAGCAGGCCCAGAAAGCCCGCGAGACGATGGATATCTATGCCCCGCTCGCAGGCCGTATGGGGATGCAATGGATGCGCGAGGAGCTGGAGGATCTCTCCTTCCGCGTGCTCAACCCCGAGGCGCGCAATTCCATCATGCGCCGCTTCATCACGCTGCAGCGCGAAGCGGGTGACGTCGTCCATCGCATCAGTGCCGATATCCGCGCCGAACTCGACCGCGCCGACATCAATGCCGATGTCTATGGGCGCGCGAAAAAGCCCTATTCGATCTGGCGCAAGATGCAGGAGAAGGAACTCGCCTTCTCGCGCCTCTCGGATATCTACGGGTTCCGCATCATCACCGATGATCTGGAGGATTGCTACCGCGTGCTCTGCGCTGTGCATAACCGCTGGCGCGCGGTGCCGGGGCGGTTCAAGGACTATATCAGCCAGCCCAAATCCAACGGCTATCGTTCGATCCACACCACCGTGTCGGGGCGCGATGGCAAGCGGGTGGAAATCCAGATCCGCACGCGCGAGATGCATGAGGTCGCCGAGGCCGGGGTCGCGGCGCATTGGGCTTACCGCGACGGGCAGCGCTCGAAAAACCCCTTTGCCGTCGATCCGGCGAAATGGATCAGCACGCTGACCGAGGGCTTCGAGAACGAGGATGATCACGATGCCTTTCTCGAACATGTCAAGCTCGAGATGTATTCCGATCAGGTCTTCTGCTTCTCGCCCAAGGGCGATGTGATCCAGTTGCCGCGCGGGGCCACGCCGCTCGATTTCGCCTATGCCATTCATACACGGATCGGGGATAGCTGCGTCTCGGCAAAGGTGGACGGGCTGCGCGTGCCGCTCTGGACCCGGCTGCGCAACGGGCAATCGGTGGAGATCATCACCGCCGAGGGCCAGCGCCCGCAATCGAGCTGGATCGACATTGTCGTGACCGGGCGCGCCAAATCGGCGATACGGCGCTCGCTGCGCAATGAGGATCGCGAGCGTTTCATCCGGCTGGGAAATGAGTTGCTGCGGCTGGCGTTTGAAACCGCCGGGCGCGAGATGAGCGCCAAGGCGCTGGGCACGGCCGCGCGGCTCCTGAGCGTGCCCAATGCAGGAGAGTTGCGCGCGCGGGTGGGCGCGGCCGAGATCAGCGCGCGGCGTGTGGTCGCAGTGCTCTATCCCGAGATCGGGATGCAGGAACCCGAGGTTGATGCCACCCGCCCGGTGGCAGGGCTCGAGGCCGACCAGTCCTTCCGCCGCGCCCCCTGCTGCCAGCCTCTGCCCGGCGAGCGGATCGTGGGGATCACCTATCGCGGCAAGGGCGTGGTGGCGCATGCCATGGATTGCGATGCGCTGGAGGAGTTCGACGACCAGCCCGACCGCTGGGTGGAGTTGCGCTGGCTCGATGGCACCCATCCGGCGATCTATTGCGTCACGCTCGATCTGACGATTTCGAACGATGCGGGCGTGTTGGGGCAAGTCTGCAGCTTGATCGGAGAGCACAAGGCCAATATCTCTGATCTGCGGTTCGTCGACCGCAAACCCGATTTCTACCGGCTCATGGTCGAAGTCGAGTTGCGCGGCGTCGCGCATCTGCATCAGGTGCTCACAGCGCTCGAGGCGGAAACGGCCGTGGCGCAGGTCAGCCGT
>PWZT01000086.1 GCA_003567315.1 Paracoccaceae bacterium | reverse complement strand
TCTTGGCGCAGGTGCTGCCGGCATGTTCTGCGCCATTGAGGCCGGGCGGCGTGGTCGGCGTGTCGTGCTGATCGAGCATGCGAAAGCGCCTGGTGAGAAGATCCGCATCTCGGGCGGGGGGCGGTGCAATTTCACCAATCTCGATATCCGGCCCGAGCGCTTCCTGTCGCAAAATCCGCGTTTCGCGCGGTCTGCACTGTCGCGCTATACGCAGCATGATTTCATCGCCCGCGTGGAAGCCGCCGGGATCGGATGGCATGAAAAGACCTTGGGGCAGCTATTTTGCGACGGCTCCGCGCGCGAGATCATCGCGATGCTGCGCGCGGATATGGTGCAGGCCGGGGTCGATCTGCGGCTCGAAACGGGTGTGCGCGATATCCGGCATGGCGATGGGTTCACTGTCGAGACAAGCGACGGTGATTTTAACGCGCCGCGTCTGGTGGTGGCGACGGGCGGCAAATCGATCCCGAAAATGGGGGCCACCGGCTTTGGCTACCAGATCGCCGAACGCTTCGGGCTGAGGCTCGTCGAGACCCGCCCGGGGCTGGTGCCGCTGACATTTACGGCCGCGCAGCTGGAGCAGATGCGGCCGCTGGCGGGGCTGTCCCTGCCTGCGCGTGTCGCTTGCGGCAAGACGGCCTTTGCCGAAGGGCTGTTGTTCACGCATCGGGGGTTGTCGGGGCCGTCGATCCTGCAGATTTCGAGCTATTGGCGCGAGGGCGATGCGATTTCGGTCGATCTCGCGCCCGGGCTGGATCTGGCAGCCGAGTTGGCTGTGATGAAACAGGCGCGCGGGCGGCAGACAGTGCATCGCGCGCTGGCCGCGCATCTGCCCGAAAAGCTCGCGCGGCAAATGGCGCTGACTGCTGGCGCAAACGGCAATCTCGCCGACCTTTCGAAAGCCGGACTACGGCATCTGGCGGCAGCGCTGCAGGACTGGCAGTTACGCCCGGTCGGAACCGAAGGCTACCGGACGGCTGAAGTGACCCTGGGCGGAGTGGATACCCGGGGGCTGGATGCGCGTAGCATGGAGGCGCGGCAGGTTCCGGGGCTGCATTTCATCGGCGAAGTGGTGGATGTGACCGGCTGGCTTGGCGGCTACAATTTTCAATGGGCCTGGTCTTCGGGGTGGGCGGCAGGGCAGGCAGTCTAAGGCCGCCTGCCCATGCATGGCGTCAGCCGGAAATCTGCTCGCGCAGGACCGAACCGGTCATGGATGCAAAGAGGTAGACGCCAAGGAAAATGAGGAAGGCCAGCGCGGAATATTCCAGCTTGCGCGGGTAGGCGGCCTCATCCGAGGCGACAGGTTCGACCGACAGGGCAAGGTAGCGCACCTGGCGCGCGACCTCGATGCGGGCAGATTCCACTTGCTGCATGGCTTGGGCGCGCATCATCTCGCGCGTCTGGACCTCGGCCTCGGCCATGATCAATTGGCTTTGCGTGCGCGCAAGCGATGCGCCATCGTCACCGCCAACTGTCATGGAGGACCGCAATGTCTGAATCTGCTCTTGCAGCGCTTGCTCGCGCCGCTCCAGCGGCTGCAGACGGGCCGGATTCGGCCGCGGGTTGGAGCGCAATTCGTTGAGCCGGAGGCGCGTCTGGCTCAGTTCCGCCTCCAATGACCCGATTTGTTGCGAGATCAGTGAAAGCTCGACTTCTCCGGAGAGCACGCGGGATTGCTCCTGAAACTCAACCACCGCCAGGCGTGCCTCGATCAACTGTTGCTGCGCTTCTTCCAGATTTTCGCGCGCCTCGCGCATCTGGCTTTCGCGCAGCCGCTGGCTCATCATATCTACATGTTCTTCTGCGTAGGTTATCAAGGCGCGCGCGAAACGCTCGCTGGCTTCCGGAGAGGCTGCGATCACTTCCATCCGTACTACACCTTCGGTCGGGTCATAGCCGATCTTCACATGGCGCCTGAATGTCTTGAACACCTGCTCATTGCTCGCATCCACCGGTAGGCGGCGGATCAGATCGATATTGTCTTGCTGAAAATGCGCCCTGAACCCTTCTTCTTCATCCAGGCGCTTCATCGCTGGGCGCGATTGCAGGAAGCTCTGGACCGAAGCAGCCTCGCTCTGGCCGCCCAGCCCCATACCACCGGCCGATGGTAACATACCGGCAAGGTCTCCCATGCCGCCCTGCGCATCGGCCTGCTGGATGACGAACTGGCTTTCGGTCGCATACATGGGCGTCGCGATCACGTAGAAATACCACGCGGCGATGAAGGTCGGCAGCGTGACGAAGACCAGAAGCCGCGCGCCCAGCAGTGCAAGTCGCTTCTGCCGTCGCTTCGCGATCTCGCGCTGCACGCGCTTGACTTCCTTCTCGCGCTCCGTCGCGATCTGCTTCATGCGCTCTTGCGCTTCATCGACCGGGTTTGCGGGGGGCTGCTGGGTCGGGAACGCGTCCGGTTTCGGCACCAGATTGCGCCCGGGCGCCGGTGAGTCGCCCTTGACCAGATCGAGCATCGTCGAGCGGGCAAACGGATCGATTCCGCGTTGGCGCAGCAACAATACTGCCTCAAAGGCCGATGTCGGGCGGATGCCATGTTTCTGGGCGACGCGCATCGCCATGCGCAATTGACGCGCGGTCAACCCCTCTTTGCGGATCGCATCAATGCTATCTAGCGTGGCGGGACTGCCTTCGTGATCTGCGAGATGTGGCTCATCCCCGGGCGAGTGCTGCTCTTTTTCAGCATGTTCGGAGCGCTGGGTTTGCGACCGACTGTCCTCGCTCTGCGCACTCTCAGCCGGCTTCTGCGCCACTTTGCGTACCAGCACTGCCGGGGTGTCTGCCTTCCCGTGCTGGGGGGCAGCCTCATCGGATGTGGGCTGCGCGTCATGCGGCGAAGCGGCAGTGCTTTCGGGCTTCGCCGGTGTGACTGCGCGTCGCAATCTGAAGCGCTGAGACTTAACCTGTGTAGTCATAGAGTGCCTTGGCTTCCTGCAAAGAGTCGAAGAAATACAACTGACCGTCATGCAAGACCGCTGCGGCATTGCAGAATTTTGACAGAATTTCAGCATCGTGGGACACGATCACCAGTGTCGAATGCTGGAACTTCTCGCGCATCACGCCACCGGCCCTGCGATTGAAGCCGACATCCGTGGTAGAGGGCATGCCTTCATCCACCAGATAGAGATCGAAATTGATCGCCAGCATCAGGGCCAGGGAAAGTCGCGCGCGCATACCCTGGCTGTAGGTGCCGATCGGCATGTCGAAATATTCGCCGATGTCACATAGCCACCGGCAGAAGGCCTCGACCTCGTCCGGGTCCAGGCTGTAAAGCGTTGCAATATAGCGAATATTCTCGGTGCCGGAGTGCTTTGTGTCGAGTCCGCCCATGAACCCAAGCGGAAAAGACACGTTGCAGTCGCGCGTGATCTTGCCTTGATCGGGCTTTTCAAGACCGGCCATCATGTTGATGACCGTAGTCTTGCCTGTTCCGTTCTTTGCAAGGATACCCAGATTCTTGCCCGCCTGCACCTCGAAGCTTGCATCTTCGAGAATGATCTTTCTCTGGGTTCCCGTCCAGAAAGACTTGCTGACATTCTCGAATTGCAGCATTGCCACCGACCTTACGCGCGGGGTGACGGAGCAACGCCCGCACCGCCTGCACGATTACCTCACAAATCGTTCCTGTCTCGACAGGGTTCTTTACCGTCCTGTATAACGGCAAATCCAGAATAATTCCATATGATTGAGGAATCGTGAAGTGGCGCCTGACATTAGCTGTATTCGCAAGCCCATCCAACAGCAATCACTGCTGTTTTCTGCTTCTCTCGGAGCGCGTTTACCGCAGTGCGATCAGCGGCCCCAGGAGCGGACGGCCCCGCAATCCAGATGCACGAAATTCGACCGGGAGTACCGCCCGACGCCACCGGCATTGCAGGCTTGCGCGGCGCGCGCGATTTGGGCGACCGAACGCGAGCGCAGGCGTACATCGGCCGCGCGCCCGCTCAGATGCAGGGAGTTCTGCGCGACATTGCGCGACCGCGCGCGGAGCATCGCATTGGTTTGCGGAGAGCGGAAGCCTGAGAGCAGCATGTAAGGCTCATCGGCGCGCAACAGGTTATGGGTTGCTGCCAGAAAATCGACGGTGCGCGTGTCGATTTCGTGAACCGCGTTGTTTCGCCAGTCACGGAAGAAATGGTTGATCTCGCGGAGCGATTCCGGGACGTAATTCCCGTCGATCCAGTAGATGATGTTCATGTGCTCGCCAGTCCGTCCGGAATAGAACCGAAGCTTCCGGATGTCGCCAGAGCCGCGTGCATAGGCCGTTACGCCTGGGAAGAATGGTGCGGCCGAAATTGTGGTTGCAGCGAAAGCACCCAGCAGGGACCGCCGCGTCAGCGTCACTGTCCGCGAATCACTCATGTAACCCCCTGACCCTCAGTTATCTTTTCTTGTCCTGATGCATGGATACAACAATGGTGGGTCGCATCCGTGTGAAGAAAACTGCCACATTCCTTAACGCCTCTCCAAGCCAGTTTTGTGTATTCACTTTCTGTTCTCGTTCGCGTGAGCGGAAAATTGCCGGTTTGTCCAGAAAAACCAGGGCTTTCAGGCCCGTACAGCGCGAAACGTGGATGTGATGCATTCATCATGAAACAAGACTAACGCTGAAATCTTCACAATTTCTCAACGCGGCGTCCGATAGACCGAAATGATTGGAATTGTTGAGAAGTGGCGCGATGCTGGCTAAGCTTGGGCTTTGATGCGTGTTGCTTGAAGGGGGTCATTGATGGGTCGGTTTGTTTCGCGGATGAAGATGGGTTTTCAAGGCGTGCTGGGCGGGCTGTTGATCCTGCTGCTCAGTGCTGCGGCACAGCCGTCATCGGCGCAGCAATTCCCGGTATTCAGAGCGACGCTTGCAGAAAGCGTGGCCAGCGACCCGAAGCTCTCGGCATTCTACCGTGAAAACGACTATGCGCCCTTATGGACTGGGGCTGATCATTCCGCGCGCCGCGAAGCACTGCTCACGGCGCTTGCGCGCGCCCCCGAACACGGTCTGCCAACAGCGCGCTATGATATCGACGGTCTGATTGCGGCTTTCGAGGCGGTGGAAAGCGAGCGTGACCGCGCGCTGCTCGAGGCGCAAGTGACCAAGACCTTCCTGCAATACGCCCGCGATATCAGCAGCGGTGTGCTGGAGCCGCGCCAGATTGATCGCGGGATCGTGCGCGAATTGCCACGCCCGGATCCGAAGGAGCTGTTGCAGGAGTTTGCCGCCAGTGCGCCGGTCAGTTTCATCCGTAATCTCGCACCTGCGGCACCTGAATATGCGCGTCTTTTCCGCGCGCGGCAGGATCTCGAGCGCGTCATCGCCGAGGGTGGTTGGGGCCCCCGCGTCCCCGAGGCCCGGTTCACCCCCGGCACGTCTGGCGATGCTGTGGTAGCTCTGCGCAACCGCTTGATCGCAATGGGATATATGCAGCGCTCGGCTACGGCCAGCTACGATTCGGCGCTGCAGGCGGCGGTAATGCAATTCCAGATAAATCACGGTCTCGACGCCGATGGCATTGCCGGGCCCGCGACCATCCGCGCGATCAACACGCCCCCGGAGGAGCGACTGAAATCCGTCATCGTGGCGATGGAGCGCGAGCGCTGGCTGAACATCCCGCGCGGCGAGCGCCATATCTGGGTCAATCTGACCGACTTCTCCAGCCAGATCATCGACAATGACCAGGTAACCTTCGAGACGATCTCGGTGATTGGAGCGCAGGCAAGCGATCGCCAGACCCCCGAGTTTTCCGACAGGATGACCTATCTGGAGATCAATCCGGACTGGACGCTGCCGCGCTCTATCATCGCGCGCTCCTACTGGGGCGCATTGGCCTCGGGCGGGGCGCGACATCTGCAGATCGTCGATGCGCACGGGCGTGTCGTGCCACGCGAGGCGATCAATTTCTCGCGCTACACGCCTGCGAATTTCCCCTTCAACGTGCGCCAGCCGCCGGGGCCGAACAATGCGCTTGGCGAGGTGAAATTTATGTTCCCCAATCCCTACGCCATCTATTTGCATGACACACCCGAGCGGCATCTGTTCCGCACCACGGTGCGCACGCATTCATCGGGCTGTATCCGGCTGAACGACCCACGTGATTTCGCCTATGAGTTGCTGTCGCGCCAGACGGATGATCCGCAGGGAAAGTATCACTCGGTACTCAACACGCGTCAGCAGACCCGGGTCTATCTGGACGAGCCGGTGCCCGTGCATCTGGTCTATCGCACGGCTTTCACGAATGTGCGTGGCGAGCTGAATTTCCGCGATGACATGTATGGCCGTGATGCGAAAATCTACGATGCGCTGTTGCGCGCCGGTGCGGTCGAGAACGGGTTGCGTATCTGAGCTTCGTGTCCATGCCGAACGCAAGGATTTGAGTTGGCCGCCTGTTACGAAGCTGATAACGTTTCGCTATATGCAGGGCGGACACATGAAAATGAGGTGCGTCCGATGGGACCGAATATCATGCAGGGGAACGACTTGATCGCAGAACGCGTCATGGCCATCATCGCCGAACAGGCAATGGTTGATCCGTCGGAAATGACGCCCGAACACCGTCTTGCCGATCTGGGCATAGACAGCCTGGGCGTGGTGGAGTGTATTTTCGCAATTGAAGAAGAGTTCGGCATCGCGGTGCCCTTCAACGCCAACACGCCCGATCAGCCCGGGTTCGACATCTCATCGGTGGGCGCGATCATCGCCGAAGTCGAGAAACTGGTGGCCAAACAGGCTGCATGAAGCGCGTTGTCATTACGGGCGCAGGGACACTGAACCCGCTCGGCGCCACACTCTGTGAAACATGGGCCTCCATGCGCGCAGGTCGGTGCGCCATCGGGCCGCTTACCTGCCGCGATGTCGATCGGCTATCGGTGCAGATTGGTGCGGAAATCAAGGGTTTCAGCCCCCAAGAACACTTCCTGAAAGCGAAGCTCTCGCATCTGGATCGATTCTCGCAAATTGCTCTCGTCGCCGCACGTCAGGCCATGGCGCAGTCGGGGCTCGCGGTCGATGCGCAACTCGCGCTGCGCGCAGGCGTGATCCTTGGCACTGCCGGCGGGGGCAATACGACGGTCGATGACAATTATCGCGCCGTCTATCAGGAGGGCAAGAACCGCGTTCACCCCTTTGTGGTCCCACGTCTGATGCATAATGCGGCGACATCGCATCTGGCCATGGAGTTCGGCTTCAAGGGGCCGAGTTTCACGATCTCGACGGCCTGCGCCTCTTCCAACCATGCGATGGGCCAGGCATTGCAGTTATTACGCGCAGGCGCAGCGGATGTGATGCTGACCGGGGGCTCGGAGGCGATGCTCTGTTTCGGTGGCATCAAGGCGTGGGAAGGGCTGCGTGTCATGGCGCAGGAGAGCTGTCGTCCGTTCTCGCGCGACCGATCAGGCATGGTGCAGGGCGAAGGCGGGGCCGTATTCGTGTTCGAGACGCTGGAGCACGCGCAAGCGCGCGACGCGGAAATCCTCGCGGAAGTCGCCGGTTTCGGCATGAGTTCGGATGCGAGCGACATTGTCATGCCGGATCTCGACGGCCCTGTGCGCGCGATACGCGCCGCGCTTGACGATGCCAAAGTGGCGCCGGAGGCAGTGGGCTACATCAATGCGCACGGCACGGGAACGGCCGCCAATGACCACATCGAAGCGCAGGCGCTGCACGCGGTTTTCGGCGCGCGTGCCGCGCGGATCCCCGTGTCTTCCACGAAATCGATGCATGGCCATCTGATCGGCGGGACCAGCGCGGTCGAATTGCTGGCCTGTCTGATGGCGCTCCGCGACGGGGTGGTCGCCCCGACAGTCAATCATCGTGAACCCGATCCGGATATCGACCTCGATGTCGTGCCAAATACCTCCCGCGCGGCTGAAGTCGATGTCGCAATGTCGAATGCCTTCGCATTCGGAGGGCTGAACGCGGTGCTGGTGCTCAAACGCTGGCCATGAGCCGTCAGCGACGCCCTGCGACCTTGCGGACCGGTGCGGCATCTTCCGGCGCATCCAGCATGCACTGCACTGTATCGCGCAACTCATTGAGAAGATCGAGTAATGTGTCCAGCCGCTCCGGCCCGAAAGCCTCGGCGAGTTCGCTGTAGCTCGGCTCGGAGGCCTGCACGACAGTCTCGAACATCTCCCGCCCGGCCGCTGTCAGCCGGACCATGTGGCGTCGCGCATCGTTGCATTCCACCTGCTCGATCAGCCCGCGCTGGGTCAGGCCGCGGAATATGCGCGTGAGCGATGGCGGCAGGATGACGCAGCGTTCTGCAAGGGTCTTGGCATCGAGCGCATCCGCCTCGGCCAGCGCGCGTAGAACCCGCCATTGCGGCATGGTCAAATCATGGCTGTCGATGAAGGGCTTGAACAGCCGCGTCGTCGCCTCGCGCGAGCGCAAGAGCGCGATCGGCAAGGATTTCTCGAATTTGCGCAGTGCCTTGTATGCTGGTGTCGGCATGCCTTCCCTTTCCCCGGATTTTCAAGAGCATAACAAGCGATACCATGTTTTCAATTGAAAATTATTTTGCCATTGCAGCATCTTGTCGCATCTATCGGTCTGCGAGGCTTGCAAGCTTGCGCGTGATTGGGCATGAGCGAGGTCTGAGACAGAGCAGCAGGGGCAGAGCATGACCGATATCACGAATGATGCCTATAACGTCACCGCCGATGAATTGCGCCAGTTCATCGAGCGTTTCGAGCATCTGGAGGCCGAGAAAAAGGACATAACCGACCAGCAGAAGGAGGTGATGGCCGAAGCCAAGGGGCGCGGGTATGACACGAAAGTGTTGCGCAAGATCATCGCGCTGCGCAAGCGCAAGCCCGATGAGATCGCCGAGGAAGAGGCGGTATTGGAGCTCTACAAATCCGCGCTCGGGATGGAATAGCCCTGGTCAGGGGGAGATGAATTTAACCCCCTCCATCTGACGGATTTTCGCTGTGTCCTCTTCGTAAAGCTCGGAGATGACATCGGTGCGCGCCTCGTCCCATCCCGCGATGCTGACATCGACATCAAGCTTGGCAGGGTCGCAGTATTTGTCGAGAAAGGCCGAGATGACCTGCTGGCGATGCGCTTCATCGACAGGTGGGTTGGCTTCCAGATAGGCGGCGAGTTTTGCGGCGCCGCCTTTGAGCATGACCGAATCGAACCAGTTGAAACTGTTCTTGAACTCCGTCTCCGGCTCATAATTCGACACCAGCCGCAACAGCCGGTGCCAGATGAATGGTGTGTCCTCATCGCACCAGACAGTTACCGAAGCCTCGGGCCAGCCCTGCCGGATTTCGTCGATATAAAGCGACCAGCGCAATTCTTCCGGGCGCAGATTCTCGAGAATTTCAGCGCGCTCGAAATCCACGACATGCTGTAGCAGCGCAGGAATGAAAGAGGCCGGGTTTCGGATGGCGATGAAAATCTCCGCATCGGTTCCGGCCAGAAGATGTCGGTAGCACGCAATCCGCGCCATCGCGCCGGGATAGAGGATCGTGCCGTCAGTGACCTGCGACAACTGGGTCATGAGCCCGGGAGCCGAAAAAACAAGGCGGCGGCTATCCTCCGGCGCATTCAGCGCCTCGAGCAGTTTCGCCATGAAATCGGGCGTGTCATTGCCATTGGCCAGATCATTTGCTGCCCCGCGCATCAGATTGAGGTAATTGCTGGTGCGCTTGACGACGATACCGGCGTCAGCCAATTCGCTGCGGTTCTTGCGCAGGCATTTGTCCAGTAGCCCTTCATCCGTGAGATGGGCGCCGAGATGCAATGCGATTTCCATATGCTCGTGCCTTTTATTTTCTTTTGGTCTGCCACGTTACTATGACACGACTCTGACCCAATTCCGACCAAACTAGGGCGATTGTTCACCGGACGGATAGGCAATGCAGTGCATTCTGGCCCTGATTGAAGCAAATTTGCGACCTCGCGCAGTGAAAATGGGCGCGATTTTATCTCGCAACAATACGAGTTCCGTCGGTCAGGGCATTCGGTGGAAACAGCACGACCTGCGCGCCCTCTTCCAGCCCGTCGCGCAATTCGACCTGCGTCGCGCCGCGATGGCCCGGGGTGACAGGTGTGAGCCGGGCCTGATCCTCCTCGACCCGGAATACGGCCCAGCCATCCCCATCGCGGAAAAGCGCACCATGCGGTACATGCAGGGCATCTTCGCTTTCCCAGACAATCAAATCGACCTGAACACGGTATTTCTCACCAAGCCCAGCGAAAATATCGGGGGGTGAGAGCAGGTCGAGTTGCACGCGCACGCGCTGTTCCTCGATACCCAGCGCCGAGACGCGGGTGAAGGCCGCGGGCTCGATCCGGCGCACGCGTGCCTCCAGCACTTCCTCGCCCCCCCAGCGGGTGATCTGCGCGGCCGTGCCTGCCCTTACGCGCAGCGCGTCGGTCGAGAGCAGATCGACCTCGATCTCCAGATCCGTGATATCGCCCAGGGTCACGAGCGGGGTGCCCGCTGTGACCTGCCGCGCATTGCGGTCGGTCACATCGAGCACCATGCCTGTGATCGACGCGTGAAGCTGCACGCAGCATTCATTCGCCTGCCCGTTCAATTGCAACAGCGAGTCCGGGCCCACAAGCTGTGCTTCGGCGCGGCGCAGCGTGGCCAGACGCAGGCTTAGCTCGGCCTCGGCGCTGGCCATGTTCTGCCGCGCCTGATCGAGCGCAGCGGTCAGGTCATCGAGCATCCGTTGCGGGATCGTGCCCGCCAGCGCCAGTCCTTCGCCGCGCAGGAATTCGCGCTGCGCATGCTCAAGCGCGGATGCGGCGCGGTCACGATTGGTGCGCGCAACCTCCACCCCGGCTTCGGCCTCGGCAATCGCGGCTTCGGCCTGCGCGCGGGTGCGAGCGTCCATCAACTCGGGTGCAGCAGGCTGGAGGATCGCGACCACGGTTTCGCCTTCCGCCACGCTATCGCCCACCTGCACCGGTGAGCGCGTGGTTGTGCCTGAAATCGGCGCCGTGATGACATGCGGGTCGCGCACGCGGGTGATCCCCTCGGCGTTCAGCGTCACCTGCATCGGCCCGCGCTGCACCTCGGCCAGATCGACCGCCAGCGGCTCGGGCCGCAGGGCCCAGACGACCACGGCGACAAGGCCCAGCGCGAGAACCGCCCCGATCAGGATACGCATGCGTGACATCTCGCTAATCCTTCCCTCATTGTTACTCGCGCGCCTTGAGCGCGCTGACCAGATCCACCCGATCCAGCCGCCGACGCACGATCAGCACGGCGGCCAGTGCCGCGACCAGCACCGCCATCCCCGCCAAGGCATAGGTGCGACGCGAAATCGCGAAGGGGAGCTGCACCACATCGGTCGAAACGGCATCGACCATGCCCCAGGCAAATTGATAGCCGATCACCCAGCCGAAAGGCACGGCGATGACCGCGAGCAGCATCATCTCTCCCACAAGGATATATCCGACCTCTGCACGGGTGAAGCCCAGCACCCGCAGCGTGGCCAACTCATGTGTGCGCTCGGAAAGCTGGATGCGCGCGGCGTTATAGACCACGCCAATGGCGATCATCACGCCGATGGTGGTGTAGATCACCACCATGGTCAGCAGGTTTTCGGCAATCGATTCCTCGAACTGGCGCTGCACATCGTGCCAGTCGGACATGCCCGCCACAGCAGGCAGCGTCTTGATCCGCGCCTGAAGCGCGGGCATCTGCACCTCATCGACCTGCAGATGGATCTGGTTGACCTGCGGCGCGATGCGCATGGCCGCGAACAGCGCATCGGCCGAGATATGCGCCTCGCCACCCAGACCCTGCCGGATGATCGCTGTGACAGGCAGCTCCAGCACCTCGCGCGGGGGGCTGAGAAGCTCCACCCGCAGGGTCGCGCCGGGGCTGACACCCAGATCGCGCGCGACCAGCTCGGGCAGGATCACGCCATGCTCGGGCAGGCGCACCGGGCCGGTTGTGTCATCGATCACGCGGGCAAGCTCCGCGCCCTCGAAATGGCCCATCACGGCAGAATGGCGGGTCATATGCCCATGCGAGAGCCGCGCAGGCACGGCAAACGCGCCCTCGGCGCGCAGCACACCGGGCAGCGCATAGGCATCCTGCACCGCACGCGCGGGCTGGTTGGCGGCCAGCGCCAGAGTGACCTGCTGGCGATTGCCCTGCTCGAAGACGCGCTCGCGCACCACGTCAACCGCATCGAACAGGAAATAGGACGACACCAGCACGCCCACCGAGACCGAGACCCCCAGCAGCGTGATCGCCGCGCGCCCCGGCCAGCGCAGGATCGAGCGCAGGATCATCATGCTCGACTGGCGCAACCGCATCGCGGTGATGCCCCGGTCCAGCACCCCGCGCGAGAAACGCGGCGGTGCGGGCGGGGACATCGCCTCGGCCGGGGGCAGGCGCATCGCGCCCATTGTGGCGCGCAGGGCGCCGGCGACAGTTGCGAGCACCGCGAGCGCCCCGGAAACGCCCATCGCGCCCAAGGCCGGGTCACGGATCAGGAAGGGGAAGCGGAAGAACTCGCTATAGATGCCGAGCATCCCCTCGCCCAGCCACCAACCGGCCGCCCAGCCGATGCCCACGCCCAGCACCCCGATCAGCCCCGCAAGCTTGAGATATTGCGCCCCGATCTCCCATCGGCTGTAGCCCAGCGCGCGCATCAGCCCGATCTGCGGGCGTTCCAGCGCGATCAGGCGGCTGAGCACCATATTGACCAGAAAGGCCGCCACCACCAGAAACACCGGCGGCAGGAAGACCGCAAGCGCGCCCAACTGCTGCAATTCGCTGTCGAGGAAGGCATGGCTCGTCTGGCGCTCGCGCGGCTGCGCACCCGTGCCGCCATAGGGGTCGAGGAGCCGGTCCACCTGCGCGGTCACGGCATCTGGATCGGCCCCACGCATCAGGCGCAGCCCGATATCATTGACCGCGCCCTCCATCCCCTTGAGCGCCGCACTCGCAGGCGCGTTCATCCAGACCAGCCCATAGGTGCGGTCATCGGGCATGATCGCGCCGGGCGCGGTGGTGTAGATGAACTCGGGCGAGAGCAGCCAGCCGGTTACCTGCAATTCGCGCAATTGTCCGTTAAGAACAGCGCGAAAGCTGCTGCCGGGCTCCAGCCCATGCGCCTCGGCAAACGGCTCATTCAGCGCTACCTCATCAAGCCGGTCCGGGTCGGGCATGCGGCCGTGACGCAGGAGCGGCAGGTTCAACCCTTCCTCGGGGCGCGGGTCAAGTGACAGGACATGCGCCATCGCAGGCGCTTCCATCCCCTCGATATCGAGGATCGCATGAAAGCTGATCCGCCCATCGACCTGCGCCACCCCGTCAAGGGCCGCCAGATTCTCGAGCACCCCGCGCGGCACGCGGGTCGCCGTGACGAAAAGATCGGCGAATCGGTGGCGGTCGTAATAGGCGGCCTGCGTCGCCAGAAGCGTGCGCTGCGTGCCGTGGGCCGCGACAAGGATCGTCACCCCGCAGGCCAGAACCAGCGCAATCGCGAGTGTCTGCGCCCAGATCTGGCGCAGATCGCGCAGGAGCTTGCGGTCGAGCGCCCTCACCAGGACACCTCCGAGGGCGCGATCGGCTCGGGATTCACCTCATCGCTTTGCACGCGGCCATCGGCGAGCACAATCACGCGATGCGCGATGCGCTGGATATCGGCGTTATGCGTGATCAGCACAGTCGCCGTGCCAAGGCGGCGATTGACCTCGCAAAGTGCCTCGAGCACCTGCACGCCAGTCTTGCTGTCGAGCGCGCCCGTGGGTTCGTCGCACAAGAGCACATCGGGCTGTTTGGCGATGGCGCGGGCAATCGCGACGCGCTGCTGCTCGCCCCCCGAAAGCTCGGAGGGGAAATGGTCGATCCGCTCAGCGAGACCCACCAGCGCCAGCGCCTCTTCGGGCGGGATCGGGTCGCGCGCGATCTCGGTCACAAGCGCCACATTTTCGCGCGCGGTCAGGCTCGGCACTAGATTGTAGAACTGGAACACAAAACCCACATGATCGCGCCGAAACCGTGTCAATTCGGCATCGGAGGCGCGTGTAAGCTCTGTATTGCGGAAAAA
The DNA here is from genome assembly GCA_003567315.1 of Paracoccaceae bacterium. Classification (GTDB taxonomy): domain Bacteria; phylum Pseudomonadota; class Alphaproteobacteria; order Rhodobacterales; family Rhodobacteraceae; genus Roseinatronobacter. Next base: position 10,768 of record PWZT01000086.1, on the reverse strand, counting down.
TACCTGCCCCTCGGTCGGCAGATCGAGCCCGCCAAGGATATTGACCAGCGTGGATTTGCCCGACCCGGACGCGCCCAGCAGCACGACCATCTCACCCTCGCCCAAAGCCATGGAGACCCCGCGAAGCGCATGCACAGCGACAGAGCCCGTGTTATAGACACGGGTGACATCGCGCGCCTCGAAAACAGGCCGCGTGGTGGTGCGCGCCTCTGACATGGCCGCTATATGGCGCGAAACGCAAAAGGCCACGTTGACCTAGGTCAAACGTGGCCCCTTTGACGTAACGTATCCTTGCAGATCAGGCGGCGGTCTGCGCTTTCGCGATCTCGCGCTTGATCTGGAGCGCATTCGCGGAAAGTTCATCGTCCTTGGCGCGGGCAAGATAGGCGTCGAGCCCGCCCCGGTGATCCACCGAACGCAGCGCCGCCGAGGACACACGCAGCTTGAAGCTGCGGCCCAGCGCTTCGGATTGCAGCGACACATCCTGCAGGTTGGGCAGGAAGCGGCGGCGCGTCTTGTTGTTGGCGTGGCTCACATTATTGCCCGTCATCGGGCCTTTTCCGGTCAGTTCGCAGCGGCGCGACATGGGTCTATCCTCGTCATTCTGGGGGGCTGCCGTTCTCGAACTTTCCCGGCTGCCACAAAGCAAAAGGGCCCTGCAACGCAGTGCCTCGGAATTTGTCACATGCCCTTAGGGACTATCCGGCGCAAGGTCAAGCGATTCCGCGCCCCTGTCTTGCGAGATTTCGGGCCAGAGCTGTTCGATCAGGGTCGCGGCGGCGAGCGTGGGGGTGGTCACGCCCGATGCGACCTCTTCGCTCAGCTGCGCGCGCAGCCGCTGCGCATCGGGGGTTTGCAGCCGCGCCAGCAGCATCTGGTTGATTTCCTGATGAAACCAGTGCCGCGCCTGATCCGCGCGGCGACGCGTCCAATGCCCTGTCTCACGCCGCCAATCGACCAGCGCGCTTATCTCGGACCAGACTTTATCCAGCCCCGCTTGCTCCAGCGCCGAGACAGTCATCGCCTTGGGAAAGCCATCCGGGTCTTGCGGGCGGCGGCGTAGCAGCCGCAGCGCGCCCGCGTAATCGGCGCAGGTGCGCGTTGCCGTGGCTTTCAGATCGCCATCGGCCTTGTTGACGATGATCAGATCAGCCACTTCCATGATCCCGCGCTTGACGCCCTGCAATTCATCGCCCCCCGCAGGCGCGAGAAGCAGCAGGAACACATCCGACAGTTCCGCGACGACTGTCTCGGACTGCCCCACGCCCACAGTCTCGATCAGCACCACATCGAAACCCGCCGCCTCGCACAGCGCCACAGCCTCGCGCGTTCTGCGCGCAACCCCGCCCAGATGGGTCTGGCTGGGGCTCGGGCGAATGAAGGCGTTCGGGTGGCGCGAAAGCTGCTCCATCCTTGTCTTGTCGCCCAGGATCGAGCCGCCCGTGCGCGCGCTGGAAGGATCGACGGCGAGCACCGCGACGCGCAGGCCCTGCTCGGCCAGCATCAGCCCGAAGCTCTCGATAAAGGTGGATTTGCCCACCCCCGGCGTGCCCGACAAGCCAATGCGGATCGCCTCGCGTTTCTCGGCGGCGAGCGCGTCGATCAGCGCGGCACTGGCTTCGCGATGGTCGGGCCGCGTGCTCTCGACCAGCGTGATCGCGCGCGCGAGTGCGCGGCGATTGCCCGCAAGCACCTCTTGCGCAAGAGCTGTGATCTCCATGAGCCGCCTCTTTCCTGCCTGCGCCTGTTTGGCCTGCCAGACGGGCGAATGTCCAGACCTAGACCGGCAGGGCAGCAGCCTGTTTGAGTTGATCCATCACGATCTGGCTTTGCACGCGCGCCACTGCCGGGTGGGGCAGCAGCCGGTCATGGATCAGGCGGTTGAGCGCGCCGAGATCGGCGCACCAGACGCGCAGCAGGTAATCGGCCTCGCCTGTCAGCGTCCAGGCATTCACCACGTCGGGCAGGGTTTCGAGCAGGCTTTTGAAGGCTTTTGCGCCATCGGGGTCGTGACTGGCCATCTGCACCTGCACGAACGCCTGCACCGAAAGCCCGATCTGCGCCGGATCGAGCCGCGCGCGATAGGCAGTGATGATCCCCTGCGCCTCCAGCCGCTGACGGCGGCGTGCGGCCTGGCTGGGCGAGAGGTTCACGCGCGCGCCAAGGGCCTCGGAGGTGAGCATCGCATCACGCTGCAAAGCTGCGAGGATTTCACGGTCTTTCATATTAATCATGCGGGATTCTCGCGCTTAGAGCAAAAAACACGCGAAACAATAGCAAATCTTGCTCGCGTCCGTCCATCTTTGCGCAAAACGCGCATCGGGCTTGCGATATGGTTCATGAAAGAGTCAGGATTAAGGAGGAATCACATGGGACCTTTCCCGCACGCCGCCCCCCGCGCGACAATTTCCGAGCAGAACCCCGCCGGAACCGACGGGTTCGAATTCGTCGAATTCGCGCATCCCGAGCCCGAAATGCTGCGCGAGCAGTTTCGCGCGATGGGCTACACCCGCACTGCGCGCCACAAGATCCGCGATATCGAGCTTTGGCAGCAGGGCGACATTACCTATGTGCTCAACAACGACCCCGAGAGCCATGCCGCGCGCTTCGTTGCCGAACACGGCCCCTGCGCGCCCTCGATGGGCTGGCGCGTGGTCGATGCGCAGCACGCATTCGATCATGCCGTGAAACATGGCGCGGAGCCGTTCGAGGGGCCGGGCAAGTCGCTGGATGTGCCTGCGATTGTGGGGATCGGCGGGTCGCTGATCTATTTCATCGAGGAGTATGGCGACAGCCACCCTTATAAGGAGTTCGACTGGCTCCATGCGCCGAAACCGGCGGGTGTGGGCTTCTACTATCTCGACCACCTCACCCATAATGTCTTCAAGGGCAATATGGACAAATGGTTCGACTTCTATGGCCGTTTGTTCAATTTCCGCGAGATCCGTTTCTTCGATATCGAGGGGAAATTCACCGGGCTCTTCAGCCGTGCGCTGACTTCGCCCTGCCAGCGCATCCGCATTCCGATCAATGAGGATCGCGGCGAGACCGGGCAGATCGTGGAATATCTCAAGCGTTACAATGGCGAAGGCATCCAGCATATCGCGGTTGGCACCGAGGACATCTATGCCGCGACCGATGCGATTGCGGCGGCGGGGATCAAGTTCATGCCGAAGCCGCCGATGAGCTATTACGAGATGAGCCATGACCGCGTGACGGGCCATGAGGAGCCTATCGAGAAGATGGCCAAGCATGGGATCCTGATTGACGGCGAAGGTGTGGTCGATGGGGGCGAGACGAAGATCCTGCTGCAGATCTTCTCCAAGACCATGGTCGGGCCGATCTTCTTCGAGTTCATCCAGCGCAAGGGTGATGACGGGTTCGGCGAGGGCAATTTCAAGGCGCTGTTCGAGTCGATCGAGGCCGATCAGATCGCGCGCGGTGTGCTGAAAAGCGCCTGACGCCAGACCCGTAAAAGAAGTTACGGTTGCAACAAAAACAGAATTGACCGATCGGTCGGTTTATGCAACTCTCCTTCCGGTTACGGGAGGAGAGTTTTCACATGGCATCACCCGCGACGGTGATCGAGCGCCTTGAGGGCGGTGTTTTGACGCTGGTGCTCAACCGGCCCGACAAGCTGAATGCGTTCAATCCGGAAATGCATGCGGCCCTGCGCGCGGGTGTCGCGCGCGCGGAGACCGAAGTCGAGGTGCGCGCGGTGCTACTGACCGGCGCGGGGCGAGCCTTCAGCGCCGGGCAGGACTTAGGCGACCGTGATCCGCGCAAGGGCGGGCCGAAACCTGATCTCGGCGAGACCATCGGGCGCTATTACAATCCGCTCATCCGCGCGATCCGGGGGCTGGAGAAGCCTGTCGTGGCCGCAGTGAACGGTGTTGCCGCAGGGGCAGGGGCGAATATTGCGCTCGCCTGTGACATCGTGCTGGCCGCAGAGTCGGCGCGCTTCATTCAGGCTTTCGCGAAACTCGGGCTTGTGCCGGATGCGGGCGGAAGCTGGGCGCTGACACGGCTCTTGGGCGAGGCGCGCGCCAAGGCGCTGGCGCTGACCGCCGAGCCTGTAAGTGCTGCGCAGGCCGCCGAATGGGGGCTGATCTGGAAGGCGCTGCCCGATGATACGCTGATGGCGGAGGCCGAGGCGCTGGCGCAGCGGCTCGCCAATGGGCCGACATACGGGTTCGGGCTGACCAAGCGGGCGATACAGGCCGCCAGCACCAATTCGTTGCAGGCGCAACTCGATCTGGAAGAGGACTTCCAGCGCCGCGCGGGGTTCTCGGAGGATTATGCGGAAGGCGTCACTGCCTTTCTGGAAAAACGCCAGCCGAGGTTTCAGGGCCGATGAAAACACCCGATCAGATGAACCCACAGGAACTGGCCGAAGCCTCTGCCGCGGCGATGTGGAATGATGACAGCGCGAGCCAGCGCCTGGGCATGACGCTTGAGCGCATCGCACCGGGGGAGGCTGTGCTATCGATGACTGTGACCGATCAGATGACCAATGGCCACGGCATGTGCCATGGCGGCTATATGTTCACGCTCGCGGACTCGGCCTTCGCCTTCGCCTGCAACAGCTACAACCAGCGCGTCGTGGCGCAGCATTGCGCGGTCACTTACCTGAACCCGGTGATGACAGGCGCGCGACTGACTGCGCATGCGCGCGAGGTTTCGCGCCGTGGGCGTTCGGGCATTTATGATGTGCGGTTGAGCGATGAAGATGGCACGGTCGTTGCCGAGTTTCGCGGCCATTCGCGTGTGATCAAGGGCACGCATCTGGGGGAGGATTGAGCCATGGAAGACCTGTCACCGAAACCGGGCGATCTGGAGCCCATCGAAACCGCCTCGCGCGACGAGATCAGCGCGCTGCAACTGGAACGGCTGAAATGGTCGCTGCGCCATGCCTATGAGGGCTCGAGCTTCTACCGCAAGCGGTTCGACGATCATGGCGTGCATCCCGATGATCTGCACACACTGGCGGATCTTGCGAAATTCCCCTTCACCGTGAAAACCGATCTGCGCGATACCTACCCGTTCGGCATGTTCGCGGTCCCGCGCGACAACCTTGTGCGCGTTCATGCCTCCTCTGGCACGACCGGCAAGCCGACTGTCGTGGGCTATACCCGCCGCGACATTGATACATGGGCCGATCTTGTGGCGCGTTCGATCCGGGCGTCGGGCGGGCGCGCGGGCGACATTGTGCATATCGCCTATGGTTACGGGCTTTTCACTGGCGGGCTTGGCGCGCATTACGGCGCCGAGCGGCTGGGCTGCACTGTGGTGCCGGTCTCTGGCGGCATGACCGAGCGGCAGGTGACGCTGATCGAGGATTTCAAGCCGCGCGTCATCATGGTGACGCCCTCCTACATGCTCTCGATCCTCGACGGGTTCAAACGCGCCGGGATCGACCCGCGCGAAAGCTCGCTTGCAGTTGGTATCTTCGGGGCCGAGCCCTGGACGAATTCCATGCGGCTCGAGATCGAGGAAGCCTTCGACATGCATGCGGTCGATATCTACGGGCTCTCTGAAGTCATGGGGCCGGGGGTGGCCAATGAATGCGTGGAGACAAAGGACGGGCTGCATCTGTGGGAAGATCATTTCTACCCCGAGATCATCAATCCCGAAACCGGCGAGGTGCTGCCCGATGGCGAGATAGGGGAGCTGGTCTTTACCACGCTGACCAAGGAAGGGCTGCCGATCATCCGCTACCGCACCCGCGATCTGACGCGGCTTCTGCCCGGGACAGCGCGCTCGATGCGGCGGATCGAGAAGATCACCGGGCGCAGCGATGACATGATCATCCTGCGCGGCGTCAATATCTTCCCCACGCAGGTCGAGGAACAGATCCTGAAATGCGAGGGGCTCGCACCGCATTTCCAGATCGAACTGACCCGGACCGGGCGCATGGACGACATGATCGTGCATTGCGAGGCCAGCCTTGCGGCCGCCAGCGAGGAAGCCCGCACCGCGAGCACGCGCGAGCTCGCACATCACATCAAGAGTACGCTGGGCGTAACCGCGAAAGTTCTGGTGCATGAACCGGGCGGGGCGCCGCGTTCGGAGGGTAAAGCAAAACGCGTCGTCGATAATCGGCCCAAAGGGGGCTGAGATGGCCCGCTCCCGCGCGCATGATTTCGAGGCGAAGCAGCGCAGCATCCTGCGCAGCGCCGCGGCGGTCTTTGCCGAAGCGGGGATGGACCGCGCCTCGATGTCGCAGATCGCAGCGCGGGCGGATATCTCCAAGGCGCTGCTTTATCATTATTATCCGGGGCGTGACGCACTGATCTTCGATATCCTGCGCACAAATCTGAGCGAGTTGGACGCCGCCATTGCCATCGCCGATGACCCGCAGGCCCCGCCCCGCGCGCGGCTGCGCGCGCTGGTGCATGCGGTGCTGGAGCAATATCGCGATGCTGATGACTACCACAAGGTGCAGCTCAATGGCACGCAGGCGCTGCCTGTTGAGCAGCAGAACGAGATCCTCGCCATCGAGCGGCGCATCGTGCGCCGCTTCGCGGCTGTCATCCGCGAGATCCGCCCGGATATCGAGGCCGATCGCCCGATCCTGATGCCGGTGACCATGTCGCTCTTCGGGATGATGAACTGGGTCTACATGTGGTTCAAGGAAGGTGGGCCGATAAGTCGCGCGGATTATGCGGATCTGGCGACAGATATCCTGCTGGGCGGGATCGAGACGCTGCGCTGAATGGCAAGCGATGCAGGGGGCGCTACTCTGCATCGGCCGTTCTGACCGTGTCGTTGGCGCGTCATTGCCAGGTTTTTTGAGTATTTATTGCAAGATGAAAGCTGAAATGACAAACGCCCGCCGAGGTGGGCGGGCGCGTCTTGCCTTGCTTTTGCAAGCAGATCAGCGGCGGATGCCGAGCTTCGCGATGAGCACACGGTAGCGCGCTTCGTCCTTGCTTCTCAGATAGTCGAGCAGCTTGCGGCGTGTCGCCACCAGCTTGAGCAGACCGCGGCGTGAGGGATTGTCTTTCTTGTGGCTCTTGAAATGCTCGGTCAGGTTCGAGATGCGCTTGGTCAGCACGGCAACCTGAACCTCGGGCGAGCCAGTGTCGCCTTCGGCGCGCGCAAATTCCTTGATCAGGGCATTCTTGTCTTCGACAGTGATCGACATCGGGGACTCCTTCGTTTCGGGTTACGGCGCAAGCCGGGATGTCGTCCAGCAAGGCCAGTGATGCGGTGCATCTAGACCAGAATCATTCCAGACGAAAGCCCCTTCTTTTGCGGGCCGCATGACAATGCCTTGTTAACCATTTGCGCAGAAATCAAGGCGTTTCGAGCCGAAATTGCTTCGTCAGATGACGCAATACAGGCATAATGTTCACCGGGTGTTCAGCAGAATCGTATTGCTGAAGTGAAGGAAGGGTACAATGTGGTTGTTTCTTGGTTTCGGGGCCGCAGTTGCGGCCGCGTCTATGGCGGATCTCTTGCTGTCTCGCGGGGACGACGAAAAGGATGAGTCGGACCCAGACGCGACGTTTGCACAGGATGAGGTGGCACTGCAGAACGAACATGCAGCTACAACTGCGGATCTGTTCCGTGCAATGCTGACGGATGAGCCCTCGGCCGATGAACCGGACGAACGGCGCTCGAGCATGGGGCTCTTCGACAATCTGTCCGAGCGCATCCATAGCAGCGATCTGTTCGAACCCGAAAAGCCCGTCTCACCAGTCTCGCTGAAGGGGGGCGATATCGGGTCACTCCTGCGCGGTGGTGTTGCCGATGATACGCTCGAAGGCGGTGATGGCAATGACACGCTGCTCGGCTCGGGTGGGCAGAATCTGCTGGTCGCGGGGTCTGGGGACAATCACCTGATCGGGGGCGAGGGAGATGATACCCTCATCGGCGGCGCTGGCGATGACACGCTCGAAGGCGGATGGGGCGATGACCTTCTGGTTGCGAATGGCGGCAATAACGTGCTCATGGGCGGCGCGGGGGATGACACGCTGGTCGGTGCTGCGCTCGACGCCGAAGGCGCGGACACAAGCGGGCAGAGCTTTCTGAATGGCGGCGCCGGAAATGATCTGCTGATTGCCGGACAATCCGATATCGTCAGCGGCGGTGAAGGTGATGACACCTTTGCACTGGGTGATTGGCTCAAGGGCATGGAGCCAGTGACAATTATGGATTACCAGCCCGGTCGGGACCAGATCGTGCTGCATTACGACCCTGAGCGGCTTTCAGAGCCCGAGGTGAGTGTAACCTTCCAGCCCGACCAGCCGGATACGGCCGAGATCCGGTTGAACGATCATGTCGTGGCCTTTGTCGTCGCGGGAGAGGCGCTGCGTTCAGAGGATGTCGCATTGATTGCGGGTCATCCGTCGCATCTGTCGCAAGCTGCAGGATGACGCGTCAAAGCTGATCGATACTGGCCCCGGCGGGGATGGGACGGATCACAATCGCCGTGATCCTCAGGCGTGGCATAATATTGATGGTGTTCGTGTTGGTTCTGGGAGTAGCTAGTCCGTGTCTGGGAAGAGTTGTTTGTGTCGTGTGCGGACCCAGTTTTCATGTGGTGCGTAGCGTTTCGAGAGGGTGAGGAAGCGCGCGGTGAGGTCTGTGGGGTCGTCCATGGCGCGGGAGAGGAGGGCGAGTTCGAGCCATAGATTGCCATCGAGGGGTGCGCAGGCGAGGGCCTGTTCGAGCAGGGCGCGCGTGCTGGCGCGCTGTTCGGACAGCGCCGGGTCATCGCTGGGCAGGAAGGGGTTTGCGCCGGCCTGCTCGGCGCGCAGGTCATGGGCGTAGAAATGCAATGTGAGCAGCGGGCTGTCGCGCAGGACGCTGCAGGGCTCGGGCCCGCTGCGCGCGAGAACCGGTGTGAGAAAGGCGAGGTCCGAGACCTCCATGCGCCCTTCGAGGATGTCCTCGGCGAAATCGTCATAGGCGCTCCAGCCCAGATGCCGGAGAAGCCCCGGGCCGGTCTGCGCGGCGCTGACAAGCAGCGCCACGAGGAAGGGGACGACGAAGACCACACGCATCAGGACCGCCGTTAGCATCGCGGCTCAGCTGTCGCGGTAGTAGCGGTTGTAGTAACTTCTGTAATACCGGTAGGTCTGGTAATTGCCGTAGGCGCGCGCCTTTTTGGGGTCGAAGAAATTCATGAAGGCGCCGAAGCATTTGTCGCGCACGCGCGGGTCCATCCGCAGGATGCGCCGCGCCAGATCGCGATTGGTGCCGCCCCATTTGAGCACGAAGAACACCCCGTCGAGCTTGTCGAGGATGACGCGCGCATCCACCACCGGGCCCAGCGGCGGCAGATCGAGAATGACGAAATCAAAAACCTGATCGAGCTCTTCGAGCAAGGCGACCATCCCCTTGCTGCCCAGAAGCTCCGATGTATGCGCGACGCGGGTATCGGCATTGGGCAGCAGATGCACCCCGGTGCCCTCGACCTTGTGGCAGACCTGCCGCCAGTCGGCCTCGCCCAGCAGCACATTGACCAGCCCGCGCTCGAAGGTCGCGCCGGTCGCGCGCGACAGGCCCGGATTGCGGATATCGCTGTCGATCAGAATGACCCTCGCCCCTTGCTGCGCCAGAAGGCTCGCGAAATTGGCCGCGGTCGTGGTCTTCCCCTCGCCGGGGAAACAGGAGACGAAGCCGATCTTCGGCGCCCGCGCCTCCGTCCCGTGCAGCAGCGTCAGGCTGATCTTGCCCGTGCGCAAGGTTTCGGCATAGCTCGACAGGGGATTGTCTGCCGCGAAGGTCAGCATTTCGGGGAAGGGGACGACATTGGCGCGCTCGCCGGCAGGATGCGGGGCCCCCCGCAGGCTATGCGCCAATCCCTTGATCAGGGTCAGGCCGCCCAGATATTCCAGCCCGAGATCCTCGCGCACATGCTCTTCCGAGCGGACCCTGTCATCGCGCCATTCCCGGATCGCGACGAACCCGCCCGCGATCAGGAAGCCCAGAAGCCCGCCCAGGGCCAGCATCCGCTGGGCATTGGGCGAGCTGGGTGCCTCGGGCGGCTGTGCCCGGTTGAGAATGCGCGCATTCGAGACCGGGATTTCCTGGCGCTGCGTGGCTTCCTGGTGGCGCTGCTGGAAGCTCGTATACAGCTCCCGCACAGTGTCGACATCGCGCTCGAGGTCGCGCAATTGCAGGATCGTGGCCTGATCGGCGCCCACGCGCTCGCCCACCCGCGCCTGCGCCTGCTCGAGGCTGGCCACACGTTCGCGCGCCGCGCGCAGATCATCGCGCACGAGCCGGGCGCTGCGGCGGATCTCCTCGAACATCAGCGCCTCGATCTCCTGCAGCTCGCGCTGGCGGCGCTGCGTCTGGGAGTGGTCATCGCCCAGGCTGGCCGCAAGCGTGTTGTAGCTGCTCAGCACATCGAGATAGCGCGAGCGCAACCCCGAGGTGATGCCCTGCGTGGCCGTTTCGCGCACGACCGCGCTGGTATCCTCGTTCATGACGATCTCGGTCAGGCGACGGTCGCGGGCTTCCAGCTCGACCAGCTCGGCGCGCGCGGCGACCAGATTCTGCGACAGGCGCTCCAGCTCGGCATCGGCGAGTTGATCGACATCGACGCCCATGAGCTTGTTCTCCTCGCGGAAGCGATCGGCAATCTCGGTCACATTCTCGAGCTGGACGCGCAATTCATCGCGCCGGGTGCGCAGCCACTCGATGGCGCGCTGCGAGGCTTCATCGGTCGCGGCGAGCTGGTCTTCGATATAGGCCTCGGCAACGCCATTGGCGATGCGGGCCGAAAGCCGGCCCGAGGAGGAGGTGTAGCTGA
>PWZT01000068.1 GCA_003567315.1 Paracoccaceae bacterium | reverse complement strand
GCCGAGACGCCAGACGCGGATCCGGCTCCTCAAAAAGAAACTGCGACTATGCCGAGCACCAAGCGCGATCGGCAGGTGCTGGACTATGCCTTTGAGCCTTTGCCTTTCAGTATGGACGGGGAAGCGCAGCGCGCTTACCTGCTGCCGCCAGGGCGCGATGTTCGGGCGGTTGCCACGCTGGAGGCGCGCATCTCGAGCGATCAGATCGTGCTTCTTGGTGTCATCACAGAGCAATCGGTGCGGCGCGCGCTCATCCGGCGCGCTAACGGGGAAGTGCTGCATCTCAAGGCAGGCGACAGGCTCGACGGCAGCACTGTCGCTGCCATAGGCGAGAACGCCGTCTACCTTCTTAAAGAGGATATGACCCCCTACGCACTCATCCTCGGGGGATAATATGCGACAAGGCAAACGTCTCGACCGGCAAGTGGCCTTTTCAACGCAACACCTGTAGTTTCTGCGCGAGATGACCTGCATCAATCGCCATGATGCGTAGCTACAAGGATCGCTTTTTCCTGATCGCTATCCCCTCCCGAGTCCTACAAACTCAGCGATGGCCGATCCGCGCATCACTCCCGGGCTCGAGCATGTGCTCGGTGAGGGCCAGAGCTGCGTCCAGCTCAACGACATCGGACGCATCATCGATCTGCTCGGTCAGGTACTGGATGATCTTTTCCGACATATCCGACCGCGTCTCGGCCTTCGCTTTGCGAACCGCACGCGCCTTGACGAATTGTTTTTCATCAACGAACACATCTCCCGTGATCCCGGCAAATTTGCGGACGCGTTCAATGCGCTCCTCCGAACAATCCAGCAGCGCGGCAAGGGCCTTGGTCTTACCCATCTGAACAGTAGCCCCGACATAGTCACAAGGCGCATTGTCCGAGCGCTTGAGCACACGGTTCATGACCGGATCGATGACCGTGATGATATCCTCGATGCCGCTTTCTCGCGCGAATTCCAGCGAGCCGATCATCAACTCGCAGGTTGCGCGCGAAACGGATCCGGGACCGCGACCGGACATGGTGAGCCGATCCGTATCGACACAGAACCGCGTCGACTCCCACAATGTCGCAGACCGCAACGGGGGTTCGCCCTGCAGGATATCCGAAAACACATCCGAGAGCATATGGGGGCCAGTGGTCTGCAAGGCTCGGACACACGCGACGACCTCGTAGTCATCATTGAGCCCGATCACATAGGCTGGGTTAAGCGCGTCAAACGCGTCGATCTCGCGTCCGTCACGAATGTCGACATCCCATCCAAGCCGATCCCCGAACACGCGCGCACGCAACCGGAACATCTCGTCCAGAACATCCACATGCAGATGCCTGTTAATCGCATCGACGACCAGAATCATCGCAGTCTCCTTTGGTTAACTGTCCGTTAACCATGAGGATCCACCAAAGCCCCGTCTGATACTATTGTGGAAAACCCGTAGCGGGTACGATACCGAAGATTATTCTCGCAAAAGGAGAGTTGCGGTCACCATTGGGTACGCAGTGTCAGTCGTTCGGAAGAGTTATTCCGTTCGTGGACAATTGCAAGGCACAGACGCTTCGACCAGCAGTCTTGCCCCAGGGGAATCAATACCTCAACACCGCAGATAGCTCCGGTTCAGAGAGGGTAGATGATTTCCATCCCGATCGCACGCGCGACCGCATGAGAGGTCGTCAACGCGCCGAGTTTCTCGCGGGCAGATCGTAGATGAACTTCGACAGTGCGGGTCGAAATCGACAGGATGGTGCCGATATCGGTTTGCGACTTTCCCGCCGCCACCCATTGCAAAACTTCCTTTTCGCGTGCCGACAAATTCGGCTGACGCATGAAGAACATGGACCGGCCCTGTCGCATGATGCGGTCATGGAAATTCGCGGCACGCATCTGCAAGCCACTGATGATTTCCGCGCGCTGCTGTTTCCACTCGGCCTCGGAACACTTGCGTACCACGCTGAATGCTCCGCTATCCCCATAGGCACCGCGCACGGGAATCGTCAGACCAGTCGAGCCGATGCCAAATTCTGCGGCATCACGAAACACGCGTTGGAAGTCATCAGTCGGTTTAAGCCGATGCCAGTCGATGACACTGGTACTGGTCGCGGCCGCAGCCAAGGTCGGGTCGATTGTCTCGAATGCCTGCTCGACATAATGCAGCTTCCAGGCGTCCGGATAGGTCACGACGCCATGAATCGAGTTGTCAACAGGGTTGAACCCAGCATAGGCCGCATGGTCCAACCCGAATTCCGCGCATAGCTGTTCGAGGGACTGACGCAGTTCCCGTCCCGGCTCCGGTGTTATGGCGAGATCGTGCAGTGCCAGAGGTTCATCCTCTCCAATTGCGACAGACGATGTGACGGACGATGACCGTCCCGCCGCGCGTTGATGACCTACCCAGGATACACCATCCATCCGCAATCAACAAAACGTCAAGAGTATTTACGAAACAAGAAGTGAAACAGGGACAACCGTGTTGCATTCGATGCATTTTGAAACTCTGGTTTCGCATCACGACGCAGGGGTCTTGCAAGCACCTTCAACATCCACAAGCAAATTCGTCGGATTCAGCCCTTGCCCGGGCAGATGGCATGCGTAATGTACGCCACGGCAAACAATCCAAGCGGAAAGTCATCTAGGGAGGCGATATTTTGGGCCAGCGAACGTCACGCGCGGGGTTGGAGGTCAACTCACAGCTCAGCCAGTTCATCGAGGATGCGGTGTTGCCGGGAACGGGTCTTGACGCAGCGACCTTCTGGCAGGGATTCGCACGGATTATTGACGACCTTACCCCGCACAACCGCGCACTGCTTCGAAAACGCGCGGAAATCCAGGAGCAGATCGACACATGGCATCTGGCGCGACGCAATCAGGTGCATGACCGCGAGGGTTACAAGGCTTTTCTGGAAGAGATCGGTTATCTGCTTCCAGAGATCGATCCCTTCACGATCCACACGACGCAGGTTGACCCGGAAATCGCGAGCATCGCCGGACCGCAGCTTGTGGTTCCCGTAACCAATGCCCGCTATGCCCTCAACGCCGCGAATGCGCGTTGGGGCAGCCTGTATGACGCGCTCTACGGCACCGATGCGATGGGCAGCGCCCCGCCGGCAGGTGGGTATGAGCAAGGGCGTGGAGCCCGGGTGGTTGCGCGGGCGCGGGTGTTTCTGGATGCGGCCTTCCCGCTGGCCGGCCACAGCCATGCAGATGCGCGGCTCTACCACGTCAAGGGCGGCGCGCTGCTGGTCGATGGAAAACCGCTCGAGAGCCCCGTGAAATTCGCAGGTTATCGCGGCGACCCACGCGCGCCCGATGCTGTCTATCTGGTCAATAACGGCTTGCATGTCGAGCTGGTCTTCAACCGTGCACATTTCATCGGCGGCCGCGATCAGGCCGCGCTCGCGGATGTGCGTCTGGAATCAGCACTTTCGGCAATCATGGATTGCGAGGACTCGGTTGCCTGTGTCGATGCCGAGGACAAGGTGCTGGCCTATTCCAACTGGCTCGGCCTGATGAAAGGCGATCTGAGCGCGGAGTTGGAAAAAGGCGGCAAGACGATCACGCGCAAGCTCAATTCCGACATCGCGATCACCGCCCCTGATGGCAGCGCGAAGACCCTGAAGGGTCGCGCACTGCTCTGGGTGCGCAATGTAGGCCATCTTATGACCAACCCCGCGATCCTCGACCGCGACGGCAACGAAGTGTTCGAGGGGCTGATGGATGCGGTCATCACAACCGCCTGCGCGCTGCATGACCTGCGCAAGACCGACGACCCGCGTAATTCGGCGGAAGGGTCGGTCTATATCGTGAAGCCCAAGATGCACGGCCCCGAGGAAGTGGCCTTCGCCAACGAGATTTTCGCGCGGGTCGAGGACTTGCTGGGCCTTGCGCCGAACACGATCAAGATGGGCGTGATGGATGAAGAGCGCCGCACATCGGTCAACCTGCAGCAATGCATCCATGCGGCCCGCCATCGCGTGGCTTTCATCAATACCGGGTTTCTCGACCGGACCGGGGACGAAATCCACACCTCGATGGAGGCTGGCCCCTTCTCGCGCAAGGATTTCATCAAGCGCAAGGGCTGGATCAAGGCCTATGAGGATCGCAATGTCGATATCGGGCTTGAGTGTGGGCTGATGGGGCGTGCGCAGATCGGCAAGGGCATGTGGGCCATGCCCGACCAGATGGCGGCGATGCTGGAGAGCAAGATCGAGCATCCGAAATCGGGCGCGAACACCGCCTGGGTGCCCTCGCCCACCGCTGCCACGCTTCATGCGCTTCATTACCATCAGGTCAATGTCCGCGCCGTGCAGGAAAAGCTCGCCAAGGGTGGTCGCCGCGCGCATGTCGAGGCGCTGCTGGAAATCCCGCTGGCCGCTTTCCGCAAATGGAGCCGTGATCAGATCATTCGCGAGGTCGAGAACAATGCCCAAGGCATTCTCGGCTATGTCGTGCGTTGGGTCGATCATGGAGTGGGCTGCTCAAAAGTGCCCGATATCAATGATGTAGGGCTGATGGAGGATCGTGCGACCTGCCGTATCTCCAGCCAGCATATCGCCAACTGGCTGCATCATGGTGTAGTCTCGGAGGATGAGGTCATGGAGGCGATGCGCCGCATGGCCGAGGTCGTGGATCGCCAGAATGCGGATGATCCAGCCTATCGCCCGATGGCGCCCGGCTTTAATGGCATCGCCTTTCAGGCCGCCTGCGATCTGGTCTTCAAGGGGCGCGAACAGCCCTCGGGATATACCGAGCCTGTGCTGCATGCGCGGCGGCTGGAGTTGAAGGCGGCGGGGTGAAACAGCATGGCCCGGACAACCGGGCCATGCTCTTTTGGACTTTCCAAGCCACTGATGCTGCCCTAGGCTCGTCCGATGTTTACGATTGAGCACGATTTCGACGCGACAGTGATCACTCTGGTCGATGAAGGCGCCCCCACAGCCGAGGCGCTGCGCGAGGATGTCATCATCACGGCCTTCGAGGATTGCGTCACCTTGCGCCAGCACGACCCGCAGGTGAATGACGAGGTGGTCATCACGCTCTCGCTGTCGCAACTGCGCGAGCTGGCGGCAGCGCTGAACCTGCCCGAAGGCAGCTATCGGTTGCGCGCCAAATCCTGAGCGTGGCAGCGCTGCCAGCGCCGGGGAGCGCCTGTTTGACAAGCCCCCTCACTCTCCGGCAGGGTGCTGCAAAGACGGATCGCCGAATCGCGCGAACGCACCCCCGAAATCGGCAAAGCAAGGGCCAAGCCACATGCTGGCCGGAAAGGATGTGTCATGTTGACGAACGACCAACTCAACGAATGGGATCGCGCGCATTTCCTGCACCCCTCGACGGCCTTCGGCCAGCATGCGCGCGATGAAAGCCCGAACCGGATCGTGACGACGGCAGGCGGCGTCTTCATCGAGGATCGCGACGGCAACCGTCTGCTCGATGCGTTCGCGGGGCTTTATTGTGTGAATGTCGGCTATGGCCGCAAGGAAATCGCCGATGCGATTGCCACACAAGCGCGGGAGCTGGCCTATTACCACGCCTATGTCGGGCACGGGACCGAGGCCTCGATCACGCTGGCCCGGATGGTGGCGGAGCGCGCGCCTGCGCACATGAACAAGGTCTATTTCGGGCTTGGCGGGTCGGATGCGAATGAGACCAATGTCAAGCTGGTCTGGTATATCCAGAACGTGCTGGGGCGGCCCGAGAAGCGCAAGATCATCTCGCGC
The DNA here is from genome assembly GCA_003567315.1 of Paracoccaceae bacterium. Lineage (GTDB taxonomy): Bacteria > Pseudomonadota > Alphaproteobacteria > Rhodobacterales > Rhodobacteraceae > Roseinatronobacter. The sequence continues at coordinate 867 of PWZT01000068.1, read as the reverse complement.
TGGCGCGGCTATCATGGCTCGGGGCTGATCACGGGCTCGATGACCGGGCTGGTGCCGTTTCACAACAAATTCGGCCTGCCGATGGCAGAGGTCATCCATACCGAAGCGCCCTATTACTTCCGCCGCCCTGACCCGAATATGTCCGAAAAGGCTTTCACTGCCCATTGCGCTGCCAAGCTCGAAGAACTGATCGAGCGCGAAGGGGCCGACACGATCGGTGCTTTCATCGGCGAGCCGCTGCTGGGCACGGGCGGGATCGTGCCGCCGCCCGCAGGCTATTGGGAGGCGATCCAGCCAATCCTGAAAAAGCACGATATTCTGCTGATCACCGATGAGGTCGTGACCGGATTCGGGCGCATGGGCACGATGATGGGCTCCACCCATTACGGCATCAAGCCCGATATCATCACCATCGCCAAAGGATTGACCTCGGCCTATGCACCCCTCTCGGGCTCGATCGTCAGCGACGATCTGTTCAAGGTGCTGGAGGATGGCACGGACAAATTCGGCCCCTTCGGTCACGGCTGGACCTATTCGGCGCATCCCATCGGGGCTGCGGCCGGTGTGGCCAATCTCAAGCTGATCGACAGCCTCGGGCTGGTCGAGAATGCAGGCACAACTGGCGCCTATTTCCGCAAGGCGATGGCTGACGCGTTGGCAGGACATCGCTTCGTGGGGGATGTGCGCGGTGACGGGATGCTGGCGGCAGTCGAGCTACAGCGCGACCCGAGCGCAGGTGCGGATTTCGACGCATCGGAGAAAGTGACCGCGCAGGTCGTGGCCGAGATGGCGCGGCGCGGTGTGATAGCGCGGGCCATGCCGCAGGGCGAGATCATCGGCTTTGCGCCGCCGCTCTGCCTCAGCCCG
>PWZT01000036.1 GCA_003567315.1 Paracoccaceae bacterium | reverse complement strand
TGCGCATGGGGGATTGTTCGGGTGCATTGCCGCAAGCGGCAAGCCCGCCGATGGCCAGAACGCCAAGCAGGTGGCGGAATGTTCCTGTCATTGCAGCACCGCCTCCCAGTTGCTGCGCAAGGCCCGCTCGCGGGTGTCGCGGATGCTTGGATAGAGCCGGTTGGCGATATTCACGCGCGCGCCCCCATCGCGCGTGACCGACCGGATCGAGGTGGTCTGGCTCGCTGTCGAGGGCGCGCCGAGGATCGTGGCCAGCGGGATCGTCACATGGATGCCCTTGTCGAACGAGCCTTCGCCGAAGACATCGAAAGGCATGTCCGTGAGCGTCGCAAAGGCGCCCACGCGGATGCCGTTGGCGAATTCGCGCTCGAGCGTGAGCGTGCCGCCCATGTCACCGGCGAGATACCGGCCCAGATCGAGTTGCGCGTGGAACCCGTCGCCGAAGCTGTAATAACCCGAGACATGCCACGAATTGACCCGCAGGTTATTTGTCCCAAGTAGCGAATCCGGCGCACGTTGGCGCAGGGCGTTGACCTCGACGCCCAGCGCGAGCGGGCTGTCCACGCGGCTCCAGAGCAATTCGGCCGAGGCGCCCGCATACATCCGCTCCAGCATGCCGAGGCTCAGGCGGCCATAGAAATCCTGCGCGGGCCGGAACTTGTAATCGAGCGTGGCGCGCTCGACCACCGGCGAGGAGCTTGAATAGAGCAGGCCCGTCGTGCGCACGCGCGGATAGCCCGGTGAGGGGTTCCCGATCGAGCCGCCGCTGATATTGCCGACCAGACGCTGCCGCATCTCCAGATTGGCTGCGAGATTTTCGGACAGGTGATATTGCAGATCGAGCCGCAGCCCGACATCCGCACGGATCGGCGTGTTCGGATCGAAATACGACGTGTCGAGGTAAGGGCCAAGCGACCACGTGAACCGGCTGCGATCAGCCGGGAGCGGTTGCCAGTAGCGCCCTGTGCCGGGGAAGTTCAGCGCATCCTCGAAGCGGGTGGTGGCGAGGATTTGCTGCGCGCCGTCCTGCGTGAATTCATGCGCTTCGAGTGCTTCGCGGTTGAAGACCACGGCGGTTCCGCTGATGCCGTCCACAACCGGGATGACCACGATTTCCTCGATCGAAGGCGGCAGGCCATAGGTCGAGACACGCGCCGCGCGGCCGAGGGCACGGGAGAGAATTTCATGGCGGACATTGGTGAGCCGGAGGATGGCGCGGCGATCTTCCAGTGTGACGCCCTCGAGGGTCATGCCATTCTCGGCCAGCGCGCTGCCCCAGGAGTCGGTGAGCGCGTCGCGCCATTCCTCGCGCTGGTTGGTCCAGGCGGTCGAGCGCGCCTCTGGCCCTGATGCGGGCGGGCGCTGCAGGACCGGGGGCGGTGCATTGAGCTGCAACCCGCGCGCCGAGGCCACGCGGGGATTGAGCGCGAAATTCAGGCCCAGCCCGACATTGCGGCCCTGAATGACATAACCGGCCAGCGTTGTGCTGTCCGAAAGCTGGTAGCGGAAGCCGAAATTGAGCGGCGTCCTGCGGCTCAGCCCGAGACCCTCGTCAGGATAGGCATCCGAGGAATATTCCGCCATCAGCGTCAGCTCGGGCGTGGCCTGATATTCAAGGCTGGCAAAGAAAGCTGCATCGCCCCGGAAAAACCGCCCTGCTTCGATCCGCCCCCCAAGCCCGGTAGTCTCGTCGGGCCGCGTCTTGAACCCGCTATGCAGCACGCCCAGCGGGTTGGAAAACGACCCGTGCGAGGCAAGCCGCCCCCAGCCCAGCCCGAGCGAGCCGCGCAGTTGTGGGGAAAAGGTCTTCGAGGCCACGATATATTCGCTGGAATAGGAGCCCGTGCCGAGAAAATCGCGCAGGCCCAGTGCGAGGGCGGGGGTATATTCGCCTTCATTGAGGAGCTGGAACTGGATGTCCAGACTGCGGTCGCGCAGCCCCGTGCCGCGCATGGCGCGCCAGTCGAGATCATCAATGCTGGCATAACGGAACGCCATGGTCACACGCGGCAGGGCCTGGAATGTCAGTGTCGTGCGCCATGAATCGCGCGTGGCAACCCCGGTGAACATCATCTCGCCATCGGGCAGCACCGCCGCGTTGGGCGTATCGATCGCGCCCGGCATGCCGAAGGTGTTGAACCCCTGGCTGAAATCCTGCGCCTGCGCCGAGATGGCCCCGAGACTGCCAGCGGCCATCAGCGCCAATGCGGGTGCGATGCTTGTGCAGCGGATCATGGTTACTCCAGACCTGAAACAACGCCGGGTATCAGCACGTTTTTCTCTTTCCTGCGCGCTCTGCACTGGCCAAGCACCGATTCCAGCAGAGCGCGTCCCTCGTTTCCCGAGCTTTAGCAGATATTGGCCGTGGGAATAAAGCACGCAACAGCATATATGTTGCAAGAGTGATCCGACGCGCAGGTTATGGCGCATTCGCGCCACATGCAGAGATCATTCAGCGGCGATGCGGCCATGCTTGAGCATCGCCGCGAGATAGCGCCCGGTATGGCTGCCCTCAACCGCCGCCACGTCTTCGGGCGTGCCGGTCGCCACGATCTGCCCGCCGCCATCGCCGCCCTCGGGGCCGATATCGATGATCCAGTCGGCTGTCTTGATGACATCGAGATTGTGCTCGATCACCACGACCGTGTTGCCCTGCTCGACCAATTCATGCAGCACTTCCAAGAGCTTGCGCACATCCTCAAAATGCAGCCCCGTGGTCGGTTCATCGAGAATGTACAAGGTCCGCCCCGTCGAGCGGCGCGAGAGTTCCTTCGAGAGCTTCACCCGCTGCGCCTCGCCCCCCGAGAGCGTCGTGGCCTGCTGGCCGACCTTGATGTAGCCCAGGCCCACCCGCATCAACGCATCCATCTTCTCGCGGATCGCGGGCACGGCCTCGAAAAATTTCTGTGCTTCTTCCACGGTCATGTCGAGCACATCGGCAATCGACTTGCCCTTGAACAGCACTTCCAGCGTCTCGCGGTTGTAGCGCTTGCCCTTGCAGGTCTCGCAGGTGACATAGACGTCCGGAAGGAAATTCATCTCGATCTTGAGCACCCCGTCGCCCTGACACGCCTCGCAGCGTCCGCCCTTGACGTTGAAGCTGAAGCGCCCCGGCTTGTAGCCGCGCGCGCGCGATTCTGGCAGGCCCGCGAACCAGTCGCGGATCGGGCCGAACGCGCCAGTATAGGTCGCCGGGTTCGAGCGCGGCGTGCGCCCGATGGGGCGCTGGTCGATGTCGATCACCTTGTCGAGTTGCTCCAGCCCCTTGATTGTCTCGCAGGGCGCAGGCGTCTGGCGCGCGCCATTGAGCCGCATCGAGGCGGTCTTGAACAGCGTCTCGATGGTGAGCGTGGATTTGCCGCCGCCCGACACGCCAGTCACGCAAACGAATTTGCCGAGGGGAAATTCCACCGTCACATCGCGCAGATTGTTGCCGCTCGCCTTGACAACCGTGAGCTTCTTGCCATTGCCCTTGCGCCGGGTCTTCGGGACTTCGATTTCGCGCGTGCCGCTCAGATATTGCCCGGTCAGGCTGGCGGGGTCGGCCATGATATGCTCGGGCGTGCCTTCCGACACGATCTGGCCGCCATGCACACCTGCACCTGGGCCGATATCGAGCACATGATCCGCGCTGCGGATGGCTTCCTCGTCATGCTCGACCACAATGACCGTGTTACCCTGATCGCGCAGATTCCTGAGCGTGGTTAGCAAGCGGTCATTGTCGCGCTGGTGCAGCCCGATCGAGGGCTCGTCGAGCACATAGAGCACGCCGGTCAGTCCGCTGCCAATCTGGCTCGCCAGCCGGATGCGCTGGCTCTCACCCCCCGAAAGCGTGCCTGCGTGGCGGCCGAGCGTCAGGTAATCGAGCCCGACATTGACCAGAAAGCCCAACCGCTCGCGGATTTCCTTCAGGATCGCGCGAGCGATTTCGTTTTTCTGCTTCGAGAGCGCCTCGGGCACGCTTTCGACCCAGGCCAGTGCCTCGCGGATCGACATTTCGGTGACCTGCCCGACATGCAGGCCGCCGATCTTCACGGCAAGCGCCTCGGGCTTCAGCCTATGCCCCCCGCAGGTGCCACAGGCGCGCTGGTTCTGATAACGCTCGAACTCTTCGCGAATCCAGGCGCTGTCGGTCTCGCGGTAGCGCCGCTCCATATTCGGGATGACGCCCTCGAAGGCGCGGGTGACGTTATAGACCCGTCCGCCTTCGTCATAGCGGAAGGGCAATTCCTCACCGTTGGAGCCATAGAGGAACACCTGTTGCACATGCGCGGGCAGGTCTTTCCATGGGGTCTTGGCGTCGAATTCATAATGTTTGGCAAGCGACTCGATGGTTTGCAGGAAATAGGGCGACTTGCCCTTGCGCCAGGGTGCGATGGCGCCATCCGCCACGCGCAGCGCCGCATCGGGCACGACGAGGCGTTCATCGAAGAACAACTCCACCCCCAGCCCGTCGCAGGAAGGGCAGGCGCCAGAGGGCGCGTTGAAGGAAAACAGGCGCGGCTCGATCTCTGAAATGGTGAAGCCACTGACCGGGCAGGCGAATTTCTCGGAAAAAGTGATCCGCGCGCCCTCTTCCTTCGCCTCTTCCAGCACGGCAATGCCATCCGCCAGATCCAGCGCGGTGCGCAAGCTGTCAGCAAGCCGCGTCTCCATGCCTTCGCGCACCACCAGCCGGTCCACGACCACATCAATGTCATGGCGGAATTTCTTGTCGAGCGTAGGCGGCTCATCCAGCTCGTAGAATTGCCCACCCACCTTGACCCGCTGGAAGCCCTGCTTGCGAAGTTCCAGAAACTCCTTGCGATACTCGCCCTTGCGGTCGCGCACGATGGGGGCCAGCAGATAGGCGCGCGTGCCCTCTTCCAGCGCCATGATGCGGTCGACCATATCCTGCACCTGCTGCGCCTCGATGGGCTGGCCGGTGGCAGGGCTGTACGGCGTGCCCGCGCGCGCGAAGAGAAGGCGCAGATAGTCATAGATCTCGGTGACTGTGCCGACCGTCGAGCGGGGGTTTTTCGAGGTTGTCTTCTGTTCGATCGAAATGGCAGGCGAGAGCCCCGAGATATGGTCCATATCGGGCTTCTGCATCATGTCGAGGAATTGCCGCGCATAGGCGCTCAGGCTCTCCACATAGCGGCGCTGCCCTTCGGCATAGATCGTATCAAAGGCCAGCGAGGATTTACCCGAACCCGAGAGCCCCGTGATCACCACCAGCTTGTCGCGGGGCAGGATCACGTCGATACTCTTCAGGTTATGCTCGCGCGCCCCGCGCACTTCGATGAATTTCTGCTCGGACATCCCGACCCCCAGAGGCTGACGAGTCGCAACATAGACCGCGCAGCAGGAGTCTCCAAGCAAAATGCAGGAACATAAGCGGAACAAAGCAGCATTGGCGCAATCCCGCCGGGATAATGCGATGTGCTGATCAGATGCTACGCGCGCAGCGCCTGGCGGAGCTTGTTCAGCGGCGCGTGGCGCTGTCGAAAAGCCCGCTGACACCACGGCGCATGATGGCGCTGGTGGCGGGGCGCGGGAGCGCGTTGAAGGGCAGCGGGCGGCAGACTTCCATGGCGGCAATCCCCAGCCGCGCGGTCAGCGCGCCATTGACGATGCCTTCGCCAAAGCGGCGCGAGAGCCGGGAGACCAGACTCCCCGAGGCGACAGAGCTGACCATATCCTCGCCCACGGCCACGGCCCCCGTCGCCAGCAGATGCGTGATCACCCCGCGCAACAGCCGCAGACTGCCCAGCGCACCGGCGCGGCCGCCATAAATCTCGGCAATGCGGCGGATCATGCGCAGATTTGTCAGCAGCGCCGCGAGCACATCGATCAGCGCGAGCGGGATCAGGGCGGTCAGCAGGGCCACCTGCCGGGCGGCGGCCTCGACTTCGAGCCGGGCTTGGGCATCGAGCGGCGCCATGAGCGTGGATTCGGTCAGATCGAGCGCGGCGGTCGTGTCGAGCTGATCCGGCAGGGTTTCTGCAAGCCGCTCGCAGGGCCAGCGCATCTCGGGGCGGGGGCGGTAGAGCGCCTGCAGAGCCTGCGCCACGGCCTTGGCCTCGGGCCGGTCATCGCTCTCGCGCGCGGCCTCGGCGCGGCTGCGCAGCGCATCGAGTTGGCGCAGGCGGCGGAAGCCCGCAACCTCGCGCAGCGCCAGCACCAGCGCGGCCAGGACCACCCCGGCCAGCAGGACAAGCGCCACCACCCCCAGCGCCGGAACGCGCGCGATGAGGCCCGTGACGAAATCCCATGCCGTGACCGAGAGCACCAGCAATAGGAGTCCCGCCAGCGCCGACCAGCCCAGCCGCGCCCAGAAGCCGAAACGCTTTCGCGCAGCCCGCAGCGCCAGTTGCATCGCGCGGCCCTCGGGCGGCTCTTGCGTGTCCATATCTGGCGGTGGTGGCGCAGCGCCGGGGTCATGCGCTTGCCCGTCCTCCAACTCGATCAGCAGGGGTTTGCGCTCACTCATCGCAGGACATCTCCAAGCAGGAATTCCGCCGCAGCATCGAGCCGGATATGCGGCAGCCCGTCCCCGGGCGCGCGCTGCCGCACAGCGGGCGCGAAGCGCATGATCTCATATTCGCCATCGAGCCAGCGCGCGGCGTGCTCGCGGGCGGGGCCGAGGATCGCATTGGGATCAGCAGGCAATTCGCCGGGGAAGAAGGCCGCCTGCTTGCC
>PWZT01000014.1 GCA_003567315.1 Paracoccaceae bacterium | reverse complement strand
GCGCTCGACCCCGGTTTGCGCGCGCGACTCATGCCGAATGCGCGCTTCACCGAGCCGGCAAATGTGCTGATCTTTTCCAACACCGATGCCGCGAGCGGGGTGCGCAATATCCTCAAGACGCGGGGCGGCGCGTTGGAGGTCGGGCCGATCCTGATGGGGATGGGCAATACCGCGCATATCGTGACGCCCTCGATCACGGCGCGGGGGTTGTTAAACATGACAGCGCTTGCCGGAACGCCGGTTGCACATTACGGTTGAGCGTCGCGGAAGTTTGCAAACCCGGCAAAACGACTTGGCAAACACCGTCGGGGCGCACGTTGTTTGCAAAATTTTGCGACCGTCGTCTACATAATATGCAAACTTTTTGCTTCATGTTGCCGCAAACAGCCATTGCGCGGCGTCTGGCCAGTCGTCTATCCCTGATGCAGATTTGCGTCTTGGGAGGAATATGCATGCGCTATGCTGATTTACACCAGAAATCCATCACCGATCCGAACGGCTTCTGGATGGAGCAGGCGCAGGCGATCGACTGGGTGAAGCCGCCCTCCAAAGCGCTCTTTGACGAAAACGCTCCGCTTTATGAGTGGTTCAGCGATGGCATGGTCAATACCTGCTGGAATGCGCTCGATCGTCATGTCGAGGCCGGTCGCGGGGACCAACTCGCCGTCATCCATGACAGCCCGGTGACAGAGAGCATCACCAAGCTGACCTATACCGAGATGCGCGACCAGGTGGCGGCGCTGGCGGGCGCGCTCGCCGCGCAAGGCGTGACCAAGGGCGACCGCGTGATCATCTACATGCCGATGGTGCCCGAGGCGCTGATGGCGATGCTGGCTTGCGCGCGGCTGGGGGCGATCCATTCAGTCGTGTTTGGCGGGTTCGCGGCGCATGAGCTTGCCGTGCGGATCAATGACGCGCAGCCCAAATGCATCATCGCCGCCTCTTGCGGGATCGAGCCGGGGCGCGTCGTACCCTACAAGCCACTGCTCGATGGCGCGATTGCAGAGGCCAGCCACAAGCCCGACTTCTGCGTCGTGCTGCAACGCGACGCACTTCAGGCCGATCTGGTGGAAGGGCGCGACCATGACTGGAGCGCGTTTGTCGAGGGCGCTAGCCCGGCCGACTGCGTGCCGGTGGAGGGCAATCACCCGTCCTATATCCTCTACACATCAGGCACGACCGGCCAGCCCAAAGGCGTGATCCGGGCCACGGCGGGCTACATGGTCGCGCTGCAATGGACGATGAAGAACATCTACAACGTTGATCCCGGCGACGTGTTCTGGACGGCTTCGGATGTGGGCTGGGTCGTGGGCCACAGCTATATCTGTTACGGGCCGCTGATCGCAGGCAACACGACAGTCGTGTTCGAGGGCAAGCCTGTCGGCACGCCCGATGCGGGCACCTTCTGGCGCGTGATCTCGGAGCATCGCGTCAAGAGCTTCTTCACCGCACCCACCGCGTTCCGCGCGGTCAAGCGCGAAGACCCGGAGGGCGCGTTCGTGCGGAAATATGATCTCTCCTGCCTGAAAACCGTCTATCTGGCGGGTGAGCGGGCCGATCCCGATACGATCGAATGGGCGCGCAAGCAACTCAATGTGCCCGTGATCGACCATTGGTGGCAGACCGAGACCGGCTGGGCGATTGCGGCCAATCCGATGGGATACGAGCCGCTGCCCGTGAAGCTCGGCTCGCCTTCGGTCGCGATGCCGGGTTATGATGTGCAGGTGCTCGATGAAGGCGGCCATCCGGTTGGGCCCGGCACGCTCGGCGCCATCGCGATCAAGCTGCCGCTGCCGCCGGGGACGCTGCCAAATCTGTGGAACGCGGAAGCGCGCTTTCGCAAGAGCTATCTCGAGCAATTCCCCGGATATTATGCCACGGGCGATGCCGGGTATATGGACGAGGATGGCTATATCTACATCATGGCCCGCACGGATGATGTTATCAATGTGGCCGGACACAGGCTTTCGACCGGGGGGATGGAAGAAGTGCTCGCGAGCCATCCGGATGTCGCGGAATGCGCCGTGATCGGGGTGTCCGATGAGTTGAAGGGGCAGTTGCCGCTGGGCTTTCTGTGCCTCAACAAGGGAGCCACCCGCGACAGCGCCGAGGTGGTGCAGGATTGCGTGAAACTGGTGCGCGACCAGATCGGGCCTGTGGCGGCCTTCAAGCTCGCGGTCGTGGTGGATAGGCTGCCCAAGACGCGCTCGGGCAAGATCCTGCGCGCCACCATGGTCTCGATCGCCGATGGCAAGGATTTCAAGATGCCTGCCACGATCGACGACCCGGTGATCCTGGACGAGATCCGCACAGCACTCCAGACCCTGGGCTACGCGCGAAGCTGACGCAAGGTCAGCTTCACTTCCAATGGAGTGGTGCATCTGAAGTGTTGAAAGCCCGACCGGTTTCGGCCTACGATCTCGTGTGAAAAGCACTGGCTTGCCGCCAATAGTCCAGTGCAACCACTCCGAGCCCTGATAAACCCGATATGGTCTCTGCGTCTCTTACCGATCGCGTCCTGGAACTGCGCTGGAGGGCTTTTAGCCCTTTGGGCTATTCCCTATTGAACACAATGTTTTTCCCTACCGCATGGCGATCATCGGGCGCGCGACCCGCCTGTTCCTGCATACGCGTGATTATACGAGACCCTGGGCGCCATGCGTCGCACATGGGCGCCTTGAGGGGGATCGAGTGTCGCGAGGAGCCGACGGGATGATGGATTCGGCCGCCCTGGACCGCTCCGGCACATTGCTGGTGATCGAAGACAGCGCTGCGCTGCAGATGCTGTACCGGATGGTACTGGAGCGCGCAGGGTTCAAGGTGATCTGCGCCGCCAGCGCCGAGGAGAGCCTCAAGAAATTCAATCAGCATAATCCTGCCGTGGTTTTGCTGGACCTGATGCTGCCCGATATGGATGGCATGCATCTGATGCAGCATATTCTGGACAGCGACCCGAGAACGCAGGTCATCGTCATCACGGCCGACGGGTCGGTGGACAATGCCGTCGCCGCGACGCGCAAGGGCGCGCATGACTTTCTGGTCAAACCCTTGGGCGATATGCGCCTGCTCGCTTCCGTGAAGGCTGCAAGCCGGGCCCATCGCGCGAAGCTCCTTGCGAACAATGCCGACGGAAGCGAGCTGATGTCTTTCAGTCCGCAAGTCTTCCTTGGGAAATCACCCGCGACCGAACCGCTGCGTGAACAGGTGTCCGCGCTTGCGCAATCCAACGCGCCCGTCTTCATTCTTGGCGAAGGCGGGACAGGCAAGGCCGTTGTCGCACGGATCATTCACGATATGTCAGCGCGCAGCCAGAACGCGTTCGTAAGCATTGATTGCAGCTTGCATCAGGCCGCGTGTATCGAGGCGCAACTGTTTTGCCCCAAGCCCGGCGCGAAGCTCGCAGGTGCCCCGGAAACCTGCGCCTTCATGCTGGCAAATGGCGGCACCTTGCTGATCGAGAACCCGCAGGACATGCCGCTGGATCTGCAGGAGCGTTTGCTCAAGACGTTGCAGCGCGGGCATGTCATGAAACCCGACGGCACCCCCGGACATCACTTCGACATCCGCCTGATCTGCAGCGCGCGGGATCATCCCGCCGAAGCTGTCAAGGCAGGCCAGTTGAATGAAGACCTGTACTTCCAGCTCTGTGTGATACCTCTGCAAGTGCCGCCCTTGCGCGCGCGCCGGGAAGATATCGGCGACATTGCGCACCACCTGACCAAAACAATCGCCGAGCAGGAAAAGAAACATTTTACCGCGATCGCCCCGGAGGTCGTGGCACTTTTCGCGGAAATGCCCTGGAAAGGGAATCTGCGAGAGATGGCCAATATACTGCGCCACGCGATTGTCCTGCACACCGGGCCAGAGCTTACAGCCGCGATGCTGCCGGGCGATAGCGCAATGCGCCGCCCAAACGAGCCCCAGCACATCGAGATGCCGAGGGCAACCGAGACGCCTGCGCCAGACCTTGCAGGCCTGACCATGGCCGAGATCGAGCGCCGCGCAGTTCTGGCAGCGATTGCGCGGCATGGCGGTTCAATCCCGCGTGCGGCGCGTGAGTTGGACATTGCCCCTTCAACGCTTTACCGCAAACGCGATGCCTGGCTCAAAGACGACGCCTGAGCGCCAGCGCAGTATCCTGATCACGGGCTGTTCCTCGGGGATCGGCTATCATGCCGCCCATGCACTGCAGGCGCGTGGCTGGCGCGTCCTCGCTACCTGTCGGCAGGAGCGCGATTGCGACCGCCTGCGCGATGAAGGGCTCGAGTCCTTCCGGCTCGACTACACTGACACGGCGTCGATCCATGCCGCGCTTGCCGAGGCGCTGGCGCGCAGCGATGGGCAGCTCGACGCGCTCTTCAACAATGGCGCCTACGCTCTGCCCGGCGCGACCGAGGATTTGCCGAGCGATGCCCTGCGCGCCATTTTCGAGGCGAATTTTTTCGGTTGGCACGAGTTGACCCGCGCCGTGATCCCGGTGATGCGCAGGCAGGGGCATGGCCGGATCGTGCAGAATTCCTCTGTGCTGGGTCTGTCGGCCCTGCGCTGGCGGGGTGCCTATGTGGCCACGAAATTCGCGCTCGAGGGGCTCACGGATGTCCTGCGGCTGGAGATGGAGGGCACGGGCATCCATGTCAGCCTGATCGAGCCCGGACCGATCACATCGCGCATCCGCGAGAACTCGATTGCGCATTTCGAGCGCTGGGTCGACTGGCAGGGCAGCGCACGCAGCGCCCAATACGAAGAGAGCCTGCTTGCGCGCCTTTATGAAGACCGCGACCCGGATTTCTTCGAGCTTCCCCCCGACGCCGTGACGCGCCGACTGATCCACGCGATCGAGGCACGACGCCCGCGACCGCGCTATTACGTCACCACCCCGACCTGGCTTCTCGGGTTCTCAAGGCGGGTCATGCCGACGCGACTGCTCGACTGGGTCTTGCGCAAATTGTAGCCGCGCGCATGGATTAGGGGTCGCAATCGCGCGCAGAGCGGCTAGGTTGTGTCGTGTCCGCCAGTTTTTCGAGAAAGGACGCGACATGTTGTCAGACCCGTTATTCCTGCTTGCCGCCGCAGCATCGCTTGGCGTGCTTGGCGTACTTGCCGTGGGCATCGGCGGCTTTGCCCGCGGGGGCGAGTGGAACCGCAAGCATGGCAATCGCATGATGCGCTGGCGTATCTATGCGCAACTCGCGGCGGTCGTGCTGATCATGGTTTTTCTTTATTTCCGCCAGTCAGGGGCGTGACATGGTTGTTTTGAACAAGATTTACACCCGGACGGGCGATGCTGGTGAAACAGCGCTTGGCAATGGTGCACGCGTCGGCAAACACAGCCAGCGCGTCACGGCCTATGGGACGGTTGACGAATTGAACGCGGTCATCGGGATGGCGCGGCTTCATGCGGAGGGCGAGATTGCGACATCCCTCGCGCGCATCCAGAACGATCTGTTCGATCTTGGCGCGGATCTCTGCCGCCCCGAGATGGAGCGCGACTCAGAGGCTGAATACACGCCACTGCGGATCGTGCCCGAGCAGGTGGCGCGGCTCGAGGCCGAGATCGACGCGATGAACGCGAAGCTGGAGCCCTTGCGCAGCTTCATCCTACCCGGTGGCTCGGCGCTCGCAGCGCATTTGCATCTGTGCCGCACTGTTGCGCGGCGCGCCGAGCGCGAGTCAGTGGCACTGACCGCAATCGAAGGCGTCAACGAATCAGCTGTGAAATATCTCAACCGCCTGTCGGACTGGTTCTTCGTCGCAGGCCGGATCGCCAATAATGAAGGCGCCGATGACATTCTCTGGGTTCCCGGCGCCAACCGTTAGCGCCCACAGCCGCGGAAACGCGGCGTCGTAGCTTGGCGATGCGTCGATTTTGCACTGTTTTCGGGGGTCAGCGCCCGCTAAAACCCTGTCAGGAAATCATTAGGGAGAAACACGCTCATGAAGGTGCTCGTGCCGGTCAAGCGCGTGATCGACTACAATGTGAAAGTCCGCGTGAAGGCGGATGGCAGCGGCGTCGATCTTGCGAATGTGAAGATGTCGATGAACCCGTTTGACGAAATCGCCGTGGAAGAGGCGATCCGCATGAAGGAAGCGGGCGTCGCCTCGGAAATCGTGGCCGTGTCCATCGGCGTCAAGCAGGCGCAGGAAACCCTGCGCACCGCGCTTGCGATGGGGGCCGACCGCGCCATCCTGATCGTGGCCGCCGACGACGTGCATACCGATATCGAGCCGCTGGCGGTCGCGAAACTGCTCAAGGCCGTGATCGACGAGGAAGCCCCGCAGATCGTGCTTTGCGGCAAGCAGGCGATCGACAATGACATGAACGCGACCGGGCAGATGCTGGGGGCATTGACCGGATGGGCGCAGGCGACTTTCGCCTCCGAGGTCAAGGTCGAGGGCGAGAGCGCTTTGGTCACCCGCGAGGTCGATGGCGGGTTGCAGACCATCAAGGTCAAGCTGCCCGCGATCATTTCGGTCGATCTGCGCCTCAACGAGCCGCGCTATGCCTCGCTGCCCAATATCATGAAGGCCAAGAAGAAGCCGCTGGATGAGAAGACGCCCGCCGATTACGGGGTGGATGTGAGTCCGCGGCTGGAGATCGTGAAGACCGCAGAACCTGCTGCGCGCGCAGCGGGCGTAAAAGTGGCCTCGGTCGATGAATTGGTGGCGAAACTCAAAGATGAAGCGGGGGTGATCTGATGGCGGTTCTTCTTCTGGCGGAAGTCACGGATGGCGCGCTGAATATGGACGCGACCTCCAAGGCCGTGACAGCGGCGAAACAACTGGGCGATGTCACCGTGCTGTGCGCCGGGGCGTCGGCTGCGGATGCTGCGGCAGAGGCTGCAAAAATCGACGGGGTCGCCAAGGTATTGTGCGCCGAGGATGGCGCGCTTGGGCATCGGCTGGCGGAGCCGACAGCGGCTCTGATGGTCTCGCTCGCGGCGGATTACACGCATATCACGGCCCCGGCAACGACAGATGCCAAGAACATCCTGCCGCGCGTCGCGGCGCTTCTGGATGTGATGGTGATCTCGGATGTCTCCGGCGTGGTAGATGCCGACACCTTCGAGCGCCCGATCTATGCGGGTAACGCGATCCAGACCGTGAAATCCTCAGATGCGAAAAAGGTAGTGTCCTTCCGCACTTCGACTTTCGATGCTGCGGGCACGGGCGGCGATGCGCCGGTCGAGACGATTTCGATGTCCGATAACCCGGGCCTCTCGGAATGGGTCGAAGACAGGGTGGCCGAGACTGACCGGCCCGAACTGACCTCGGCCAAGGTCGTGGTCTCGGGCGGGCGCGGGGTCGGCTCGGAAGAGGATTTCAAGATCATCGAAGGGCTCGCGGACAAGCTCGGTGCTGCTGTGGGCGCCTCGCGCGCAGCAGTCGATTCGGGTTATGCGCCAAATGATTGGCAGGTTGGCCAGACCGGCAAGGTTGTCGCGCCAGATCTCTATATCGCCGTGGGCATCTCCGGGGCGATCCAGCATCTGGCCGGGATGAAAGACTCCAAGGTGATCGTCGCGATCAACAAGGATGAGGAAGCCCCGATCTTCCAGGTGGCGGATTATGGCCTGGTGGGCGATCTGTTCACCATGGTGCCGGAACTCACCGAAAAGCTCTGAGCACGCCGAAATCATGCGCATGCAGGCCGCCCCGCTATTCGGGCGGCCTGTTTTCGTTTGTGCCCCTCCCGATGCGACAGCATCGGGAAGCGCCCGCGAGGCGTGCGGGGGCGGGTGGGTGGGCGCGGCTCGTGGGCGCTCACCCGCTTTCGCCCCAGCGCGCGCGCCAGCTTGGAAGCAGGTCGCCCGGAAAACTGCGTGCCTCATATACGCCGCGCGCAATCGCACGCGCGAGGCAACAGGCCGCCGCGTGGCCGATCTCGAGCAGCGCAACAGCGTCTGGCGCTGGCCCCGCCGCAGTCGAGACAGCAAACACTAGGTCGCCGTCGAAGGGTGTATGCGCGGGCACGATCGCGCGCGCGATGCCATCATGCGCGGCAATCGCCATGCGCGTGAGTTGCGCCTGATCCAGCGCAGCGTCAGTCGCCACGATGCCGAGCGTCGTGGCCTCACGCGCCAGTTTCGTCACTGGCACCCACTCCGCCTGTCCAGGGCCAAAGCCGCCGAACTCCGCTCCAATCTCGAACGGGGCCGCCCAGAAATGAGGCCCCTGCCCCATCGTCACGCAACCAACCGGATTGGCCGCGACCAGCGCCGCGACGGTCACGCCACCCTCCAACACGCAAGAGGCCGAGCCGAGCCCGCCCTTCAACCGCGCCGTGGTCGCCCCGAACCCGGCCCCGGCCGAGCCCAGTGCAAAATCCTCGGCCGCTGCCTGAAAGGCGGCGCGTCCCAGACCGGCATAGGGATTTTTTACCCAATCCTTCGCGCCGCCATTGGCCAGATCGAACAGGATCGCCGCAGGTGCTATCGGCACGCGCAGGCCACCGATGTCAAAGCCGCGCCCGGCGGCGCGCAATCCATCCATCACCCCCGAGGCCGCGTCCAACCCGAAAGCCGACCCGCCCGACAGCACCAGCGCATCCACCTCCTGCACCAGCCGATCCGGGGCAAGCGACTCGGTCTCACGCGTGCCGGGCGCACCCCCCATCACATGCACCCCCGCGCGCAAGGGCTGCTGTGCCGTCAGCACTGTGACCCCGCTGCGCAGTTCCTCATCCTGCGCGTGACCAACCTGCAGCCCCGTCACATCGGTGATCAGATTCCGTTTACCCGGTCGCATGGCTCCCCCTTATTCGTGCCGCCAATGGGCCAGCAAATCCCCTGCCGTCTGTGCCGGCAGCCCCTGCAGGGTCAGGTGATGCAATTCGACGCCGATCATGGCGGCATGGCGCCAGACATGCGCGGCACGGTGATAGCTCTGACTGTCAGCCGCGAAGAAGCTCTGCGCAGCATCGGCCGCCGAGGCGAGCGCAAGCGCCAGTTCCAGCGCCGGAGCCTCGGGCCAGTCTTGCGCGAGGTGTTGCGGGAGCAGTCGCAGATCCCGGCTTGGATCACATATGACGCGCGCGGCCTGCTCGATCATCGCCTCCAGCCGGTGCTCTGTCATGACCCGCGGCCCCAATATTGCGCTTGGTCCCACCGCAAATCATACCCGTGCGGCGAAACCGTCTACCGACGCGCACGAATTCGGGATTGCAACGCCGTATGGCAGGTTTCCTTGGCTTCGAATCGTACCGAGGATGCGGGGGAAATGCCCCCGGCGCAATCGCTTCTGCAGGAAACCTGCTGTTTTTCGGATAAATCCTGCCGATTCCAATTGTGAAATCCTTTGCAAGATGGGAAAAAGCGTGCCGAAGATGGAGCAACGGGCCGCAGCAATGCCGCCCGAACATTTTTAACCAGAGGAGCCCGACCCCAATATGGCGGAAAATTCGGACCCCAACGCCCCCTGGAAGACTGTTTCCGGGATCGGCACGTCAGCTATCACAGCTCTGCTGTTCCTGTTTTTCCTGCAATACCTGCCCACCATCGCCGCAGGCGATCCAGTGCGCTGGGTGGTGCCATGGATCCCGAGCCTCGATATCGATCTGACCTTCTGGATCGACGGGCTCAGCCTGATGTTCGCTCTGCTGATCACGGGCATCGGTGCCATGGTGATGCTCTATGCAGCCAAATATCTGGCGGGCCATCCCCAATATGACCGGTTTGCGATCTATCTCTTCAGCTTCATGCTCTCGATGCTCGGGCTGGTGCTGGCGGATAACCTGATCGCGCTGTTCGTGTTCTGGGAGTTGACCACCTTCACCTCCTATCTTCTGATTGGCTTCAGCCATGCGGAACCGAAATCGCGCCGCAATGCGCTTCAGGCGCTCTTGCTGACGGCGGCCGGCGGGCTTGCGCTGCTGGCAGGCTTCATCCTGATCGGGGTCACGCAAGGCACATTCGAGATGTCGGAGCTCAACGCGGCTGGCAGCCTTGTGGGCAAGGAATTCTACACGCTGATCCTGTTTCTGGTGCTGGCGGGGGCCTTCACGAAATCGGCGCAGGTGCCGTTTCATTTCTGGCTACCCAACGCCATGGCCGCACCGACCCCGGTCTCGGCCTATCTGCACTCCGCCACGATGGTCAAAGGCGGCGTCTATCTGCTCGCACGGATGCATCCGAGCCTCTCGGGCTCTGATCTGTGGATCTGGATCCTGTCGATCTTCGGCGCGGTCACAGCGGTCTTTGCCTCCTTCATGGCGTTGCGCCAGACCGATCTGAAACAGACGCTGGCCTATACGACTCTGATGGCGCTCGGCACGCTGACCATGTTCCTTGCCGGCTCCACAGGCTACGCGATCACTGCCGCGATGACCTTCCTGCTGGTGCATTCGCTCTACAAGGCCGGGCTCTTTCTCATGATCGGCGTGGTCGATCACTCCACCGGCACGCGCGATGCGGATCTGCTCGGCGGGCTGAGATCCGCCATGCCGATCACCGCCGCGGCGGCGGCACTGGCCGGGATCGCGATGGCCGGGATCCCGCCGTTTCTGGGCTTCATCGCCAAGGAAGTGGCCTATGCAGGCGCGCTGGAGATGCATCTGTGGCTCTTCATCGTGCCCATGGCGCTGATCGCATTTGCGCTGATGTTCGCCGTGGCCGCGATCGTCGCCTACAAGCCCTTCTACGGCCCGCAAGGCGAGTTGCCGCATGAGCCGCATGAAGGCCCGTGGCCCATGCTGCTCGGCCCGGTCACGCTGGGGGTTCTGGGGCTCTTGTTCGGGTTGGTGCCGGGCATCGCCGCCTATTATCTGATCGAGCCTGCCGTGGCCGCTGTGATGGGCGCGTCCGATGAAGGCGGGCGGGTCAAGCTCTGGGCCGGGTTCAACCTGCCCCTGCTTCTCAGCCTCGTCACCTTCGGGCTGGGCTATCTCATCTATTTCAAGCATCAGGGGCTGCGCGAACGGCTCGCACGGATCGAAGCGAAATCGCCCGATCTGGATGCGAGCTGGGATGTCTTCCTCGACAAGTTCATGGGCTTCACCAAGCTGCAGACCAGGCTGATCCAGACTGGCGTGCTGCGCCAATACATGTTCGCGACGTTTGCGGTCTTCGCGCTCACAGTCTTCGTCACGCTGATGGCACGCGATGTGGGCGGCCTCGCGCTCGGGCTCGGCGGGCTTGGCTTCATGGAATGGGGCGTCGCGCTGCTGATCATCGCCGGTATCGTGCTGGTGGTGCTCACCTCTTCACGGATCGTGGCGCTTGTCGGGCTCGGCGTGGTGGGGATCGGGGTTGCGCTCATCTTCATCATGTATTCCGCCCCCGACGTGGCGATCACGCAGCTCCTTGTGGAGCTTCTGGTCGTCGTGCTGCTGGCGCTGGCCTTCCTCAAGATGCCCAATCTCGACCCGACGGGCGAGCAGAAGCACAGTTTCCCCAACGCTGTGCTGGCCGTTGCTGTCGGAACCCTGACAACCGTGGTCGTGCTGCTGGTGGTCGATCAGCCCTTTGACCGGCGCCTGACCGATTTCTTCGAGGCCGCAAGCTGGACCGAAGCCTTCGGGCGCAACATCGTCAATGTGATCCTCGTGGATTTCCGCACGCTCGACACATTCGGCGAGATTGCCGTGGTCGCCGTCGCAGCGCTGGGGGCCTTTGCGCTGCTCAAGGGGTTCGCCCGGGCGCGCAACGCGAAAGGAGGCGAGAAATGAACTCCATCATCTTCACAGCCGCCGCGCGGCTGCTGGTCGCGCTGATGTTCGTGTTTTCGCTGTTCATGCTCTTGCGCGGGCACCATCTGCCCGGCGGGGGCTTCATCGGCGGGCTGATCGGGGCGGTGTCCTTTATCGTCTATTCGCTGGCCTGCGGCCCTGCCGAAGCGCGCAAGGCAATTCGCATCAGCCCCGAAGTGATCGCCATGCTCGGGCTTGGGATCGCGCTTCTGGCCGGGATGTTTGCCTTCTTCATGGGCGATCCGCTCTTTACCGGGCAATGGTACTGGGTCGGTGGCGACAGCTACGAGACTTCGGCCTTTTCACTCAACACGGTGCTGGTCTTCGATATCGGCGTCTATCTGGTGGTTCTGGGGGGCATCCTGTCGCTCAGCTATGCATTCGAGGAGGAGACCTGAGATGGAAGCCCTCACTGCAATCGTGATCGGGGTGCTTACGGCAGCTGCGGTCTATCTCATGCTCGCGCGCAACTTCATGCGCTTCCTGTTCGGGCTGGTGCTGCTGTCCAACGCCGCCAACCTGACCATCTTCGCGTCAGGCCGCATGACCAAGGGCGCCCCCGCGCTGGTGCCTTATGGCGAGGACGCGCCGATCGGCGTGGTCGGCAATGCCCTGCCCCAAGCGCTGGTGCTGACCGCCATCGTGATCGGCTTCGGCCTCTTGGCCTTCACACTGGCACTGGCCTTTGAAGGCTATCGGCGCATGAAGAGCGTCGATACTGACGAGATGCGTTTTGCCGAACCCAAGGAGGATGCCACAAAATGAGTTGGGTTCTGGTAATGCCCATCGCCGTGCCTTTCCTCACGGCGGTGGTGGCCTTTCTTGCGCGCAGCTACCCGGCCGGGCGCTGGATTTCGCTTGCGGGCTCGGTGCTCTCGCTGGTGGCCTCGGCCGTGCTGATGGCGGCCGTCCTTGATCAGGGCGTGATCGCGGGGCAGATGTCGAACTGGGACGCGCCCTTCGGGATCACGCTTGTCGCGGATTATCTGGCTGCGGTCATGGTCGTCATCACCGCGATCACAGGGCTTGCGACCGCGATCTATGCGCTGGGGGAGATCCCCGAGGAAACCGAAGCGCTTGGGTTCTATGCGCTCTTCCAGACGCTGATCGCTGGTGTGACCGGCGCGTTTCTGACGGGCGACCTCTTCAACCTGTATGTCTGGTTCGAGGTGATGCTGATTGCCTCCTTCTCGCTTCTGGTCATCGGCGGCGGCAAGGACCGGCTTGATGCGGGCATCAAATATGTCGCGCTCAACCTCGTCTCGACGCTGATTTTCCTTGCCGGGATCGGGCTGCTCTATGGTGTCACCGGCACGCTGAACATGGCCGACATGCGCGAGGCCGTGGCAAATGCCGAAAACCAAGGGCTGATCACTGTCATCGCGATGATGTTCATGGTGGGCTTCGGGGTGAAGGCGGCGGTCTTTCCGCTCTTCTTCTGGCTGCCCGCGTCCTATCACACACCCTATTTCGCCATTTCGGCTGTTTTCGCGGGGCTTCTGACCAAGGTGGGCGTCTATGCGCTGATGCGCATGTTCACGCTGGTTTTCGTGGGCGATGTGGGCTTCACGCATGAGATCCTGATCTGGGTGTCGGTGCTGACCATGTTTACCGGCGTTATCGGCGCGGCCGCGCAGACCGATTTCCGCAAGATCCTGTCTTTCCACATCATCAGCCAGATCGGCTACATGACGCTCGGGCTTGCGCTCTACACGCCGCTCGCGCTGATGGGGGGCGTGTTCTACCTCGTCCACCATATCATCGTGAAAGCCAATCTCTTCTTCGTGGCGGGGCTTGCCAAGCAGTATGCAGGCGACACGGATCTGAACCGTATTGGCGGGCTCTACAAATCCGCACCGCTACTGGCCGCCCTCTTCATCATCCCGGCTTTCTCCCTCGCAGGCTTCCCGCCGCTCTCGGGCTTCTGGGCGAAATACCTGATCGTGAAAGCCGCGATCGAGCTGGATGCGTGGTTCGTGGCGTTTGTGTCGCTGCTGGTGGGGCTGCTCACGATCTTCTCGATGACGAAGATCTGGGGCATGGCTTTCTGGAAGCCGCATCCCGAAGGCTATGATCCGACCCCGGATCGCGCACCGCCCAAGGTGACACGCGCCATGATCACCCCGATTGCCGCGCTGGCGGCCATGACCATCGTGATCGGTTTCTACCCTGAACCCTTCGTGCAATTCGCCGAAACCGCGGCCATGCAGTTGATGGATCCGACCGACTATGTCACCACTGTTCTGGGGGTGCAGCCATGAACGGACTTGTCATCAACCTGCTGCTGGCCTTCGCCTGGGCCGCGATGACAGGCGATTTCAGCTTTGCATCGCTGGCAACCGGCGCGGTGCTGGGCTTCTTCGCGCTCTGGCTTTCGCTGCCGCTGACGGGCATCGACCCGATGTATTTCAAGCGCTTCGGACGCTCGGTCTATCTGGCGCTGTTCTTCCTGTGGGAGCTTCTGGTCTCTTCGGTCAAGGTCGCATGGGACGTGATCCGCCCCGTGCCGCAGAACAAGCCTGCTTTGATCGAGATCCCGTTGGAAGTGAAATCGGATTTCGAGATCCTGCTTCTGACCAATCTCATCTCGCTCACGCCCGGCACGCTGAGCGTGGATGTGACCGAGGATCGCGAAACACTGATCGTACACGCAATGTTCGCAGATGACGCCGATGAGTTGAAACGCGACATCAAGGAAGGTTTTGAGCGGCTGATTATGGGAGTATTCGAGAAATGACCGGGGCGGGTTTTCTGAACATCGCGGCGCAACTCTCGCTGCTACTGATCCTGATCGGCATGGCCGTGGCCTTCATCCGGCTTGCCAAGGGGCCATCACTCGCGGATCGGGTGGTCGCGCTCGACATGATGACGGTGACCATCATCTCCTTCTGCGGCGTCTATGCCGTGTTCATGGATGAGCCATCATTCCTCGATGTCGCCATCGTGCTGGCGCTGGTGGGCTTTCTCGCAACAGTCGCGTTGGCGCGCTACGCCGAACGGCGGGTCGAACGTGATCGCAGGCAGCAGAAGCTTGCCGAGCCTGAGGAGACGAAGTCATGATCGATGTGTTGGTCGGATTGCTCCTGATCGCCGGGGCCGGTTTTGTGATGATCGCCGCAATCGGCATTGTCCGCCTGCCAGATCTGCTGACGCGGATGCATGCCTCGACCAAGGCGGGCACCTTGGGCGCGCTTCTGGTGATGGCAGGACTTGGGCTTTATGTGGGCTCGGCAGAGGTGGTCAGCAAAGTGGTTGCGACGTCGCTGTTCCTGCTGCTGACCGCGCCGATTGCCGCCCACATGATTGGGCGCGCACATGCGCGGATCATGCAGAAGCTGAAAGACTGACGCACTGCCTTCACGCCGCAGGGCGGGTGCTGTCGGGCGCAGTGTGACGCAAGGCGTGCAGTTCTGCGAAATGGGCAAGCTCCGCCTTCGTCCAGGCGGTGATGTCCCATGTGGTTGCACAGCGGCGCAACGCCGCCATCCGCGCCGAGGCTTCTTCCGGCTCCATCGCCAGCGCCTGATCGAGCGCGGCATCCATGGATGCATTGGAGAACGGATTGACGGGGATCGCCCCCTCGAGCAGCACCGCGCAGCCAGCGAATTCCGACAGGATCAGCACACCAGGGCGCGCGAGATCCTGCGCCGCGCAGAATTCGGAGGCGACAAGGTTCAGCCCGTCCGCCAAGGGAGTAATCGAGGCGATGTCGGCGGCGCGATAATAGGCCACAAGCTGCGCCAGCGGGATCGCTGTCGAAATCAGTGCGACAGGCTGCCACTCGAGCGAGCCATAAGTGCCATTGATCCTGCCCGTCAGCGATTCGATACGCTCCTGCACTTCGGCATAGGCGGTCATGTTGCGATTGGCCCCGACCGAAACCAGCATCAGCCGCACCTTGCCATGCAGATCCTTGCGCCGCTCCAGCAGACGCGCGAATGCCTCGAGCTGCTCGATATTGCCCTTGGTGTAATCCGTGCGCGACACGGACAGGATCAGCTTGCACTCGCCCATATCAGCCCGGATATCGGCTGCGCGCGTCTTCACCTCGGCCTCGTTGGAGAGGTCTTCGAGATAGTCGAAATTCACCCCGACGGGGCGCGTGTGAATGCTGATATCATTGCCGTAATAGCGCAGCGTCAGCGGCATGCGCCGGTCATTGAGCGCCCCACCCGCCACGCAAAGCGATGAGGGCGTCTCGCAATCCTCGACCAGTTGCGCCCCAGTCAGGCTGCGCACCACGGCTGCGAAATTCTGCGCATAGCGCGGGATATGAAACCCGACCGAATCGCAGGCCAGCAGACTGTCGATAATCTCGCGCCGCCACGGCAGCACATTGAACATATCGGGCCCGGGGAAAGGGGTGTGGTGGAAGAAACAGATTGTCGCATGCGGCTTGAGCTGGCGCAGATAGCCCGGAACCAGCCAGAGATTGTAGTCATGGATCCAGATCACCGCATCATCGGTCGCCTCGCGCGCCGCCGCCTCGGCGAAGGCCCAGTTCACCGAGCGGAATTCGGGCCAATCCACCGGGTCGTAATTATAGCGCTCCTTGAAACCATGCAGGATCGGCCAGAACGCCTCTTTCGATGTCACATGGTAGAAACTCTTCACCTGTGCGGCCGTCAGTGGCAGGCGGCTGACTGTATAGGTTCCGAAACTGTCAGTGTGTTCGATCACCGGATCGAAGCCCGGATTGGAGGTATCCTCGGCCTCTTTCCACGCCACCCAGGCCCCGCGCCGCGCCTTGCCCAGAAACCCTTTCAGGGTTGGAACGATGCCGTTCGGGCTGGAATTTTCGCGGTATTCCACCCCGGTCTCGGTCTCGACTTCTTCATAGGGCTGTCTGTGATAGACGATCACCAGATCGGATTTCATTCATGAACCTCCGGGATTGAGGGGAAAAGTGCATGCGCGCGAATCGCCTCGAGGATGCCGCCGGCCCCAGCGGCGCGGCACCGATAGGCATGCGGAAGATGCTGGGTCGCCTCCAGCAGTTCAGGCTCCGCACCCCCGACCACGGCCCCGCGCAGCCCGGTCTGGAACATCGAGAAATCATTCATCGTATCGCCCGCGACCAGCACGCGTGTCGCCGGCAGTTTGAGATAGGCGATGAGGCTTTGCAGCGACGGGCCCTTGCTGATGCCTTGCGGCAAAATATCCACGAAGCACCCATGCGATATCAGAATATCAACATCAACGCCTTCCAGCACATGCAGGGAGGCCGGGTCGAACCGGTCGTCATACTGGTAGGACAGGCGATGGCGGAACGAGGTCGGCTGCAACCATAGCCCGCGGATGCCGGCAAGCCGCGTCCGCACCAGTTCCGGCTTGCCGTGCCAGCGCCGCACAATCGGAGCCTCGAGAACAGCAATGGGGTCCAGCCGCCCCTGCTCGAATCTGGCGATTGTCGTGCCCACATCACCGATCACGAAATCAGGTGCGGGGACAGCATTGTCGGCACAAAGTTCAGCGATGAAGCCAGGGTCGCGACCAGTCACGAACACAAGGGCAATGCGGTCGCGATTTCCCTCCACCCACGAATAAAGGGCCTCTCGTGCCTGCGTGGAGCCCCCGAGGAAAGTCCCGTCGAGATCGGTCGCCAGCACCATGTCACGGTCAGAAAAGATTCGAGAGAACTGGATATTCGCGTCCATACCCCGGGTCTAGCAGGTGCTGGTGCTAAGGCAAATTCCGACCTCGGCACTGCCACCCCCGTGGTCTCACATGAAGAAAGCCGCCCAAATTTTGGGCGGCTTGCACTATCTTTCATCAGGCCCAACAAGGGGCCGTGGCATCACGCCAGAACGAGGTTGCTCGCGGACTCGCGGCCGTCACGGCTTTTTTCCAGATCGAAGGTCACTTTCTGACCATCTTCCAGACCACGCAGACCTGCGCGCTCAACTGCCGAAATATGGACGAACACGTCCTTGGAACCGCCTTCGGGCTGGATGAAGCCATACCCTTTGGTTGCGTTGAACCATTTCACTGTGCCATTGGCCATTGTGAAGTCTCCTGTCAAAATACTGCCCACACTATGCGGCAGTCCGGCTCAGTCAGTGCAAGATCGAAGTCACTGTGGCCGTAGACGGAGAACAGTAGTCGATAGTGGTAACGTCGCGCCGTACGTATGACGCCTTTGCAGCTACAACGCAAGGAAAATCGCGGGTCACAGCTTCGAAATGCGTGTCGCCATATCGAGCATACGGCACGAAAACCCCCATTCATTGTCATACCAGCCGAATACGCGCAGCAAGCCCGAATTGGTTTGCATCGTCTCTCGCAGCGCCATGACAACGCTTTCCGGGCGCGCGCGCAAATCTGTCGAGACCAGCGGGCGATCAGTCCAGCCGATCACACCACCAGCCCGCCGGAATGCGCGATTGACATCCGCCACTGTCGCCGGTTTTTCAAGCAGGACCGTCAGATCGACTGCCGAAACCGACGCCGTCGGCACGCGTACCGCAGCGCCAAGCAGCCGACCGTGCATCTCCGGCAGCACATGTTCAACCAGACGCTGCGCGCTGGTCGTGGTCGGGACCATCGACAAGGCCGCCGCGCGCGACCGTGCCGGGTCGCCCCGCGGGGTATCCACCGTCGGCTGGCTACCCGTGTAGCAATGGACTGTCGTCATGAACCCGGTGCTCACGCCCCAATTGTCGTGCAGGAGACGCACCAGAGGCGCGATGGCGTTGGTCGTGCAGGATGCATTCGAGATCACCGTATGCGCTGGCGCCAGGATGTGATCATTCGCGCCCATGACGACAGTTATTTCGGCCGCATCAGATGGACCCGATATCAGCACTCTTTTGGCTCCGGCCCGCAGTCCCTTCCGCGCAACGTCGATGCTATAAACGCGGCCTGTGCACTCCATCACCAGGTCTATGTCCGACAGGTTGAAATCGGAAAGTGACGCATCATGGCTCAGACGTAGACGACGTGTCCCGATTTCAAGACAACCCTGCTGGAGACCCACGCGCTCGGGCCAAGGGCCGAATACGCTGTCATACTCGAATAGGTAGGCACATTCCTCGGCAGTAGCGATATCATTTATCGCCACAATTTCGATATCAGGCCACGCTCCCTTCAACCAAGCGCGCAAGACTGTCCGGCCGATCCTGCCAAATCCGTTGATCACCACGCGTTGCATAAACCGCCACCCATTCCATGTCCGTCGCGACCATAAGTCATGAGAGTCATTACAGGCTTTGCAGACGAAGGCGAGAGGCGATTTGGTGGGTGTCACCAGAAGGTGCTTTTAAAACGCTCAAGGATTAATGCCGTATCGGGTCGGCATAGACGCGTAACAATGATCGGGAGCCATCGCCATAATCGCCTGTTTTCGAATATTGGTTCCGGTTGGATACAGCGACGGGACGCATCGCTGACTTATTCACGCAACCCGATGACCTTGGAACTGTCTATGATATGCCCACCCTCCAGAACCAGCAGCACATGTCCGGCATCGATGCGCGCCTCCTCGACCTGTGCATATCCCAGAACCGGGGCTGTCGACACGAGACGACCGGCAGAGAAACTCTCCATCTTGATCTCGTAATACCCAGAGGGGAGCCCGGCATCGTTGCCTGTACGCGGATCGAAAGTGATTTCCGTTGCATTGGGATCGGTGGGAAAGCGGCCAACCTCGATTCCACTTTGATCACGGAGCACCAATTCCGCGTAGTCACTGCCGACAACTTCTGGCGGCACGAGGCGAACTTCGGCACCGTCGATGAAATGTGGAGCCGAGCTGAGCACATCGCGCCCAACCCAGCCCGCCAGTTCCGACAACCCCATCCGATTGGTAAGCTCACCAAGAAGGTCATTCGTGCGAACCTGCTGCTCAACCCCGGAAAAGGTTGCGAGTTGAACTGCAAAATCAGAGGCCTCTATGGGCTCCAGTGGATTTTGATTTTGCATCTGGACAGTCAGCATGCGCAAAAATGTCTCGAAATCACTCGAGATTTTCGAATTGCCGCGCTTTGCCTGTGATGCACCCGTGTCGAGCTGGGGCGACACCGTACTCGAGACCATATTTACAGACATCTTATCCCCTTCTGAGTCTCTGGTTTATTGTTTTACTGTCTCGCCGGATTAATATGAGGATTCTTAAAAAACTCAGTATGTTTCCCATTTCGCTGCAACAAATTCGCCGCTCCGTTCTGAATATCAAAGACAAAACTTTAGACCCGAATATCAATACGCCCTGACGAAGGCCTGGGCTGGAGATTTTGCTCGATATTGGCCTCTGGAGTTCCAAGAGCATCCGTAGAGACGCCCTCTCGCGGCCCGTATGCTTCACGATGTTGCTCCTCTCCGTTATGTGAAAAGGAAAGGTCGAGAGCGTCATAGCCCATCGACCGCAGATCATCCGTGAGTATCGAAGAAAAACGGCGCATCAATTCGATTGTTTCCGGCCGCTCGGCCACGACCGAGACCTGCATGCCTGTATCCGTCATAAGCATCGCAATCCGGACTTTACCAAGCTCTGCAGGCGCGAGTTGCAGGACCACTGAACCATTCGCGGCATCGCGCAGCCCTTGCGATAGCTGGGAAACCAAGGAACCAGCCGAAAAGGTCTGCGGCAAGGACGAAGCCAATGTGCTAGAGGCGACGGTTGACACACCTGACGTCCCAACCATGGCCGTCTTTTCACCGACATGGGCGCGGCTTCGCATCTCACTGTTCAGCTCTTCAAGCCCCTCGGTGTGTTTTATTCCCACAAGCATCTGTTCTGCCGGCGCAATGTTCTGAAAAATAGGGCGCAGCTCAGAACTGGGAGTGTTCGTCACACCACTGGACGATTGCAATTGTGGTCTCGTAAGGTCGTGGCCTGCCTGTTGTCTCGCGTTTCGCGCGCTCAGCTTCGCGGGGACGAATTGTTGTGTTTCGAGCTTCAGAGTTGCCCTCTGATGCGCGCTCAGATTTCCTTTTGTTAAGTCAAGCAGCGCTTCCTGGGAGATTTTGTTACCTTGCGGAGGATGCAGGATACCTGAGGGCGCTTCAGCCCGAACCCTCGCTGCATCAACTCTTCCATTCGAGCGATCGGAAAAGGTTTCCATCATCTCCTGCTTCGTGACACCAGCGACCCCATGTCTTCCGGTACTCAGGTAACTGTACGACTTTTCCGTCACGCCAGCGCCAGGGTCTGATCGATCGGGTCTAGCGTGCTTATCCAACGAACCCCTCGGATGTACGGTCTCGATAGCTCCGCCCTTGAAATTCCTGAGATTGCCTCCCGCAACAGTTTCTTTTTCCGGCAGCTTTCCTGGCACATCGTCCAACTCGGCGAGCTGACTACCGGTCGCCACAGCTTCTGGAGCATTCTCTGACAAGCCCAATCGATGGCTCTCTGGTTTTCCCTTGGAGCTTGCGATTCGGACGCCATCTTCCACCACATCGGACTCATGCACTGCCGCTTTGACTGCAGGCATATCATCGCGTTTTTCGATATCGCGGGCACGCCATCCATTGTCTTCAGGATCGGCCATCAAGCCTTCCTGCGTGACATGTCTTTCATCAGAGGACAGCATGAATCTCCGTTGCGCAGGGTTTGAGCCACCGTGATTCGCACTCTTCTCCTCAGGCTCAGCGTCATGTGATGTCTCATGCTGCTGCGACCGTGCTGCCTCCCGACCGGGTGTTTCAGTCTTGCCCATGAGCGACTGGAATGCCCGCTGCGGCCTCTCTTCACTCTGGCTTTGCTTTCGATGCGGGCTCAAATTCTCTGGCCCAAGCTTGGAGGAAACAATCATCTTTTCACGAACCTGCCCAAATGTCTCTGAAACAACCACTACAGCCTATTGATTACCAAATCTTTACCGAAACCCCTTACATCTTGACCTGTATCGCTTTGGAAAGGATCGTCATGCTCACACCTTCATCCCCAACAACCCCGCTTGATACGCCGGTCTCATCATCGCGGACCGCACCCGTGGCGGACATCACCAGGACGGCGCAGGATTTCGAAGCCGCGATCCTGGCCGAACTCCTGAAAGCCACTGGCATCGATAGCCCAGGCACAACATTTGGCGGGGGGATCGGTGAAGAACAATTCTCCTCCTTCCTGCTTGAAGCGCGCGCGCAGGCGATGGCTGCACGCGGCGGGATCGGATTGGCCGAAATGGTCTTGCGCAGCGGCAGTCTCAACACTCTGCCAGAAGGGAACACCCCATGAATGCGCAAGACAAGCTCGATGCATTGATGAGGCTCCTATCGAATGAACGAGACGCCTTGATTGCAGGAGAATATGAAAACCTGCCGTCGCTGGCGTCTGAGCAGAATAGCCTTCTGGAAACCATCGCCTTTGCAGAACTGCCGGATCATGCCCTGATGGCGTTGCAGGAAGAAATCGACAAGAACAAGCGGATACTCAAATCCGCTTTGAACGGCTTTCAGATCACGCGCGAACAGATCACGCAACTTCTCAGAACGCGCGAGACCTCTGTGTATGATCAGAAAGGGTCGCGCAGCACGATGCAGCGCAATCACGCCCGAATGGAGCGCAAGGTCTGATTTGTTAACCATAGACACAACAAAATCGCGTTCGGAATGAGATTTCGCAGTTTTTTAAACCTTTGTAAAGGACTTGGCGCGAGATTGATGGGGCAGACAGGACGCTGCATGTGACTGGCGAGAGCCGCACGCAAAGACCGCAGAACGCGACATGCGACACCCCCGGGGTGCTTTATCTGAAATGTGCAAAATGCACAGCTTGAAAGGAAAGAAGAATGTCAAGTATTCTGACGAACAATGGTGCTATGGTCGCTCTGCAAACCATGCGCGGCATCAACCGAGACCTCAGCACGACCCAGAGCGAAATCTCGACCGGCAAATCCGTTGGAAGTGCCCGCGACAACGCCGCAGTCTGGTCCATCGCCAAGACGATGGACAGCGATGTAGCCGGCCTCAAATCGATCGATGACAGCCTTTCACTCGCGAAATCGACCGTCACGGTTGCGCGCGTTGCTGCGGAAACCACTGTAGAGTTGATGAACGAGATCAAGGAGCTTCTGGTCACCGGGACAGGTGAGAATGTCGATCATGAGAAAATCCAGGACGATATCGAAGTGCTGCAGGATCAGATCGAGACCGTGCTCGATTCTGCCCAGTTCAATGGATTGAATCTGGTGGATGGGAGCGCCGATGGTGACGTGGAGTTTCTGGCGGCACTCACCCGGAACGCCGCTGGCACTCTGACTCAAGAAACCATCGATCTGGAAGATGACGGCAACGACCTCAACCTCAAAGCTGCATTGAACACAGCGCTGAATTGGGACATTGACGAAGCAGATGCTGCAGTCGCCGCTCTGAACCAGTTCGAGGACCAGTTGCAGGAAGCAATCGAGGCTGCGGCACGATTTGGTTCGGCTGAGCGACGGATCGACATCCAGGCCGAATTCAACAAGAACATGATGGACGCTCTGACGTCCGGCATTGGCGGGCTGGTCGATGCAGATATGGAAGCGGCGTCGGCTCGTCTGCAGTCGCTGCAGGTGCAACAGCAGCTTGCCACCCAATCTTTGTCGATTGCCAACCAGGAGCCACAGAACATTCTGGCTCTCTTCCGCTGATCTTAATTCTGAGCCCCAGCCCCTTGGGGCTCAGACATCCACCTGCAGGTTAATGATCCGAGAGAGATCGAATGAACGCTCACACACAGGCTATCGCCGCCTATGGCAACCCCGCGAATGTTCAGAAAACAACCCGTGCCGCGGAATATGAGGTGATTGCGAGGATCACCGCGCGCCTCCGCAAGGCCCATCAGGCTTCTGGTTTTTCCTTCCCCGAACTCGCCGAGGCGCTGGCTGAGAATCGTCGTCTCTGGACGGAACTCGCGATTGACCTCGCATCTCAGAACAATCAACTTCCCAGGCCGCTGAAGATACAACTTCTCGGGCTCGCCAGATTTGTTGACCGGCACACAAACGCCGTCCTGGAAGGCACTGAGTCAGTCACCGACCTGATCGACATAAACCATGCGATCCTAAGCGGACTGGCCGGAAAAGGAGTGCAATCATGAGTGGGCTTGTCATCCGGCTCGCCGCCTATGAGCGTTTCCTGTTGAATGGCGCAGTGGTGGAGAACGGCGCCAAACGGACCAGCCTCTCCATCAAGACAGCGCATGCGAATGTCCTCAGGCTCCGTGATGCGATCCACCCGGACGAGGCGCGCACTCCTGTCAAGCGCACCTGCTACCTCGTCCAACTCATTCTCGCCGGCGACGCAACACCGGAAGAAATCGTCGGACCTCTGTTGAAATCCCTGGAGCAACTGAGCCAGGTGTTCACGGATGCAGACAGTAGAAACCTGCTGAACACGGCGTCTGAAGCAGCAATCAAAGGCGAGTTCTATCAATCCCTCAGGGCGCTAAGATTGCTGCTTCCACGTGAAGAGCGCCTCATTGCGTCGAGCTCGTGATGACGTTTCAACCCGCTATTCCCATGTCCGGGCTCGCTGGCTGGTCATTTCTGCAGCGAACAAAAGAGCAGCAACAGCAGAGCTTTGCACAGAGCGCAAGCGTCCGCCGCGATACGGACTACTTCAAGGAGAAGTTTGCGGACATCAAGACCGCAGAAGATCTTGTCGACGATCGAAGATTGCTGCGTATTGCTCTCGGCGCATTCGGGCTTCAGGATGATATCGACTATCGGGCTTTTATCCGCCGTATAATCGAAGGCGGTGTGGACGACTCCGCGTCACTTGCGAACAGGCTGTCGGATAGCCGCTATCGGTCTCTCGCAAAGGAGTTTTCTTTTCTGTCCGCCACAGACAACGAAACAACTCCCGCGCCGGATTTTGCGGGAAAGATCGTGCAGAAATATATAAAGCGGGAATTCGAAGTGAGCGTCGGTGCGCAAGATCAGTCGATGCGCCTCGCTCTTACATTACAACGGGAGCTTCCTGGTCTTTCTCAAAGCTTCAGCAGTGAACGAGCACAATGGTTCAGTTTGCTTGGAAATCCACCGTTGCGAAAGGCCATGGAAACAGTGTTCAATCTGCCAAAGGAATTTGGCATGCTGCCGATTGATAATCAATACACACGACTTCGTGACGCTGCAATGAGGCAGTTCGGGACATCGGACCTCAACGAGTTGGCGCAACCAGATAAACTGAAAGAAATAACGCAAAGGTTCCTGCTGATGTCTGAGCTGCGCGAGGTTCAAACAGGCTTCAGTCCTGCGGCCGCAGCACTTTTTCTACTCCAAAGGTAAAAGCTGTTCCGGCAACCTCCAAATTTTTTCAATCTTTGCATTGAGTTCACAGATGTTATCCGAGAGAGGTGGTCCTGCTTTTTCGACCAGATCGCAGCCCAGTTAAGGTGGATCAGGGTTTTATATCAGGCTGCCATTGTAATGGGTTCGGTGTGGTTGGCATGGACCTCATCCGGGGTCAAGATTCCATGGGTCGAGTGGGGCCGCTCGGCATTGTAATAGGCCAGCCATTTTCCGATGCCATCTCGGGCCTGTGACCTGCCCCCAAGAATCCGGGCCATTCAAAAGGAGAGTTTGTTCTTGTAACGTTCGTCAGAACAAGGAGAACAGACGATGCGCAAATCACGTTTCACCGAAGAACAGATCGTGGGGATT
>PWZT01000077.1 GCA_003567315.1 Paracoccaceae bacterium | reverse complement strand
TGTCATGGATGACGGCGAGTTGGTCCCCGCGACCGGCCTCGACATGACGATCGAGCGCATTCCAGCAGGTATTGACCATGCCATCGCTGAACCATTCATAGAGCGGGGCATTCTCGTCAAACAGCGCCTTGGAGGGCGGTTTCACCCAGTCGATTGCCTGCGCCTGCTCCATCCAGAAGCCGTTCGGATCGGTGATGGATTTCTGGTGCAAATCAGCGTAGCGCATGCATATTCCTCCCAAGACGCAAATCTGCAACAGGGATAGACGACTGGCCAGCCGCCGCGCAATGGCTGTTTGCGGCAACATGGGGTGGAAAGTTTGCAGATTATGCAGGCGCCGACGGCGAAATTTTGCAAACCCTGCGTGATTGGCTGTTATTTGCCAAATCACTTTGCCGGGTTTGCAAATATTCAGGCGCGCTCAGCCGTAATGCGCAACAGGCGTTCCGGCGAGTGCTGTCATGTTCAGCAGCCCCCGCGCTGTGATCGAGGGTGTCACGATATGCGCGGTATTGCCCATGCCCATCAGGATCGGCCCGACTTCCAAAGCGCCGCCACGCGTCTTGAGAATATTGCGCACCCCGCTTGCGGCATCTGTATTGGAAAAGATCAGCACATTTGCCGGCTCGGTGAAGCGCGCATTCGGCATGAGTCGCGCGCGCAAACCGGGGTCGAGCGCTGCATCCACATGCATCTCGCCCTCATAGTCGAAATCCACGCCTTTCGCGTCAAGGATCTCCAGCGCCGCGCGCATCACGCGCCCGGACGGCGTGTCGAGATTGCCGAACTGGCTATGTGAGCACAAAGCGATTTTCGGGCTCAGGCCGAAGCGGCGCACATGGCGTGCGGCCCCGATGGTGGTCTCGGCGATCTGCTCTGGCGTCGGATTGGGGTGGACTTGCGTGTCGGCGACAAAAAGGTTGCCCTCCTGCTGGATCAGCAAGGACAGCGCGCCCACAGGGTGCCGCTCGGCATCCCCAAGGATCTGCGTGACGTAATTCAGATGCCACAGGAATTGCCCGAACGTGCCACAGATCAGGCTGTCGGCATCATTGCGATGCACCATGATCGCCCCGATCGCCGTGGTATTGGTGCGCAGGATCGCGCGGGCGAGATCGGGTGTCACCCCGCGCCGCTCATTGATCTTGTGATAGCTCTGCCAGTAATCGCGGTAGCGCGGATCATCCTGCGGATTGACCAGCTCGAAATCGCGCCCCGGTCTGATCGAAAGCCCCGCGCGTTCCAGCCGCATCTCGACCACTTCGGGGCGCCCGATCAGGATCGGGACTTCCGTGGTTTCCTCCAGCATCGCTGATGCCGCGCGCAAGACGCGCTCATCCTCGCCTTCGGCAAATACGATCCGGCGCGATGCGGCGCGCGCGGCCTCGAAGACCGGGCGCATGATCATCGCCGAGCGGAAGACCGAGGCATCGAGATTGTTCTTGTAGGCCACGAGATCGGACAAGGGGCGCTTTGCCACGCCCGACTCCATTGCCGCCTTGGCCACGGAACTCGCCACAATCCCCATCAGGCGCGGATCGAAGGGTTTGGGGATCAGATAATCCGGCCCGAAACTGAGTTGCTCGCCCTTATAGGCCGCTGCCGCTTCGGCGCTGGTGGTCGCGCGGGCAAGGGCTGCGATGCCTTCCACGCAGCCGATCTGCATCGCGTCATTGATCTCCGTTGCGCCGACATCCAGCGCGCCCCGGAAGATGAACGGAAAGCAGAGCACGTTATTGACCTGATTGGGGAAATCCGACCGGCCCGTGGCGATAACCGCGTCAGGGGCGACCGAGCGGACCACATCGGGCAGGATCTCGGGCATCGGATTGGCCAACGCGAAGATGATCGGCCGCTTGGCCATGCGCGCAACCTGAGAGGGCTTGAGCACCCCCGGCCCGGAAAGCCCCAGAAACAGATCCGCGTCGTCGATCACCTCATCGAGCATGCGCTTGTCGCTCGCCTGCGCGAAAGCCGCTTTCTGCGGGTTCATATCCTCCTCGCGGCCCTCATACACCAGCCCGTGAATGTCACACAGCCAGACATTCTCGCGCTTTACGCCCAGTTTCAGCAGCATGTTGAGGCAGGCAATCCCGGCCGCCCCGCCGCCCGTGCTGACGATCTTGATATCCTCGAACCGCTTGCCCACCACGCGCAGCGCATTCGTGGCCGCAGCGCCCACGACAATCGCCGTGCCATGCTGGTCGTCGTGAAACACCGGAATCCCCATCCGCTCGCGGCAGATCCGCTCGACGACAAAGCAATCGGGCGCCTTGATATCCTCGAGATTGATCGCGCCGAAAGTCGGCTCCAGCGCGCAGACGATCTCGGCCAGACGCTCCGGGTCGCTTTCATCGACCTCGATATCGAAGCAATCGATATTGGCGAATTTCTTGAACAGAACCGCCTTGCCCTCCATCACCGGCTTGGAGGCCAGGGCGCCGATATTGCCCAGACCCAACACCGCTGTCCCGTTGGTAACCACAGCGACCAGATTGCCCCGCGCCGTATAGCGCGCCGCGTCATCGGGGGTGGCCTTGATCTCCATGCAGGCTTCGGCCACGCCCGGCGAATAGGCGCGGGCAAGGTCGGAGCCATTCGCGAGCGGCTTGGTCGGGCGCACCTCCAGCTTTCCGGGGCGCGGATATTCGTGGTAGATCAGCGCTGGATGGCGGCTGTCGTCGCTGGGTGTCTCAGGCATCGCATCCCCTCCCGGAATATTGGTTTAATATTGAACAATTCCTCGCAAGCAGCAAGCCCCGGAATTTTTGCAAGCTTTTCATCCTGTCGCTGAAAACCGCCTCCCATGACTTGCAAAGCCCCGCATCGCGGCGCAAACTCACGCCAGATTGCCGGAGGCCAGAATGACGCTCTATGACGCTGCCTGCAAGGTGCGCGAAAACGCCCATGCGCCCTATTCGCGCTTCAAGGTTGGGGCGGCGCTGCGCACGGCCTCTGGGGCAGTGTTCACCGGCTGCAATGTCGAGAATGTGGCCTATCCCGAGGGCACCTGCGCCGAAGCAGGTGCAATCGCAGCCATGTGCGCGGCGGGCGAATACGCGATTGCAGAGCTTTGCGTGGTCGCAGACAGCCCCGCGCCAGTGCCCCCCTGTGGTGGTTGCCGCCAGAAAATCGCGGAATTCGCCGCAGCGGATATTCCGGTCACGATGGCGACCACGCAGGGCGCGCGCCAGACTGTGACGCTGGCCGAGTTACTGCCCGGCGCTTTCGGCGCGGGCCATATGGAAGCGCCCTGATGCCGCGCGCCTTTCTTGTCGTGCTGGACTCGGTCGGCTGCGGCGGCGCGCCCGATGCGGCCGCTTTCGGCGATGACGGCGCGAACACGCTGGGCCATATCGTGCAGGCTTGCGCAGCGGGGCGGGCGGAGCAGGGGCGCAGCGGGCCATTGCGCGTGCCCGTGCTCGACGCGCTGGGGCTCGGGGCCGCGATCCGGCTTGCCTCGGGCATCGCCACGCCGGGGCTCGAGGCAGAGCCACAGGGGCTCTGGGGCGCGGCAACCGAGACGTCGCGCGGCAAGGACACACCTTCAGGCCATTGGGAGCTTGCGGGTGTGCCTGTGCCCTGGGACTGGACCTATTTTCCCCGCACCATACCCTGTTTCCCGCCCGATCTGGTGCGGACTGTCTGCAGCTTGGCCGGGACCGATGGCATCCTCGGCAATTGCCACGCAGCCGGCATCCCGATTGTAGAGGAACTCGGGGCAGAGCATCTGCGCAGCGGCTGGCCGATCTGCTATACCTCCGTGGACAGCGTTTTCCAGATCGCCGCGCATGAAGAGGCGTTCGGCCTTGCGCGCCTCTACCAGCTATGCGCGGATCTCGCCCCGCATCTGCACGCGATGCGCGTGGGCCGGGTCATCGCGCGGCCCTTTATCGGCAGCGTGGTGTCAGGGTTTCAGCGCACGGGCAACCGGCGCGACTTTGCCATCGCACCACCATCGCCCACGCTTTGCGATTGGGTGCAGAAAGCGGGCGGGCGCGTGCATGAAGTGGGCAAGATCGCCGACATCTTCTCGGGGCAGGGGATCGATGAGGTCCACAAGGGCCTTGATGATCTTGCACTTTCCCAACATCTGATCCGGCTGATAGAGCAAGCAGAGGATAATTCCTTGAGTTTTTGCAACCTTGTCGAGTTCGACACGCTCTATGGCCACCCGCGCGATGTCTCGGGCTATGCTTGTGCGCTGGAATGGTTCGACAGCATTGCCGCCCGCGCGTTGGAGGCGCTGCGCCCCAGCGACATGCTGGTCATCACGGCCGATCACGGCAATGACCCGACCGCGCCGGGCACCGACCACACGCGCGAGCGCGTGCCGGTTCTGGTCGCGGGGCTCGGGCGCGGAGAGATCGGCCATTGCGCCTTCGCCGATGTCGCGGCCAGCATCGCGGCGCATCTGGGCATCGAAGCGCAAGGCCCGGGGCGGAGTTTCCTGCCATGAGCGATCAGCCCAAACTCGAACTCCACCTGCATCTCGAGGGCGCGGCCCCGCCTGCCTTCATCCGCGCGCAGGCCAAGCGCAAGAATACCGATCTGTCGCGCATTTTCGATGAGAACGGCACCTACGCCTATCGCGATTTCGCGGATTTCCTGCGCGTCTATGAAGCCGCCTGCACGGTCCTGACCAGCCCGCAGGATTTCCACGATCTCACGCTGGCCGTGCTCGAACGCTCCGCCGAGGCCGGTGTGATCTACACTGAAGCCTTCCTCTCCCCTGATTTCTGCGGCGGCGGCGATCTCGCCGCTTGGCGCGACTATCTCGCGGCCATCGAGGCCGCCGCCCAGCAAGCTGAAGCGCAGATGGGCATAACCTTGCGCGGCTGTGTCACCTGCATCCGCCATTTCGGCCCCGATCAGGCGCGGCGCATCGCAAAATGCGCGCAGGAAACCGCAGGGCACTTCATCACCGGATTCGGCATCGCGGGCGATGAAACTGTGCTGCATCCGCGCGATTTCGCCTATGCCTTCGATGCTGCGCGCGAGGCCGGGCTGGGGCTGACCGCGCATGCGGGCGAATGGGGCGGGCCGGACTCGGTGCGCGATGCGCTGACCCATCTGCGCGTATCGCGCATCGGGCATGGCGTGCGCGCGGTTGAGGACCCCGCGCTCGTTGAACATCTCGCCGAAAGAGGTGTGGTGCTGGAAGTCTGCCCCGGCTCCAATATCGCGCTGGGGCTTTACCGCGACTGGCGGTCTCACCCGATCGACAGGCTGCGCCGCGCGGGCGTGCGCGTCACGGTCTCGACCGATGATCCGCCCTTCTTCCATACCACCATGCGCAATGAATATACGCGCCTCGCCGATGCCTTCGGCTGGACGGAGCAGGACTTTGCCGAGATCAATCAGATTGCCCTGCACGCCGCGTTCTGCGACCCGGAGACGCGCGCCGCGATAAAGAAAAAACTGGAGGCCACATGACCCATCCCAACCTCACGATCGTCGATCACCCGCTGGTGCAGCACAAACTCGCGCTGATGCGTGATGTGCGCACGCCAAGTCAGGATTTCCGCCGCCTGCTGCGTGAGATCAGCCTGCTGCTGACCTATGAGGCCGCCCGTGACCTGCCACTCGCCGATCAGCGCATCACCACGCCGCTTACGGATATGGACGCCCCGATGCTGGCAGGGGCTGACCCTGTCGTGGTCTCGATCCTGCGCGCGGGCAACGGGTTGCTCGATGGGGTGCTCGATGTGATCCCGACGGCGAAAGTGGGTTTTGTGGGGCTCTATCGAGACGAAGCGACGCTCAAACCCGTGCAATATTACTGCAAACTGCCCCCCGAGATGCGCGGGCGGTTGGTCATCGCGGTCGATCCGATGCTGGCCACAGGCAATTCCTCAGCGGCAGCGGTCAGTTTGCTCAAGGAAGCCGGTGCAAGCGACATCTGCCTGATCTGCCTGCTGGCCGCGCCCGAGGGGGTGGAGTGCATGGCGCGCGAGCACCCTGATGTGCGCATCGTTACCGCATCGCTGGATTCGCACCTCAATGAGAAGGGCTATATCGTGCCGGGACTAGGGGATGCGGGGGATCGTATTTTCGGCACTGTATGATGTAGCGCCCTTGCGCGAATCGTCTTTACTTTCCTGCGCGGGGCGGGGATGCTTTCCATTGGGAAAATGGGGGTTTGCATGCGGTATTTCTGGATTGCGATTTGCATGGGTGCCTTGTCCGGCCCGGCCTTGGCACAGAACAACGATCTCGCCCCAGCGGAACTGCCACCGCCTGATTTCGAGGGGCGCGAATTCGTCGACAGCCGGGGCTGTGTCTTCCTGCGCTCGACTTTCGGGGGTGAGGTGACATGGATCCCGCGCTACGGGCCGGATCGCCAACCACTTTGCGATGGTGAGCCCACCTTCGCTGAACAGCCCGAGGCCCCGGAAGAGGATCCGGCGGAACTGGCCGAACAACCCGAGGCCCCGGAAGAAGAGCCTGCAGAACAGGCCGAAGCCCCCGCGCCGACGCCCGCACCGACCCCGGTGCCTGCAAGGGTTGCGCCAGTGCCCCAGCCCGAGGCAGCGCCCGCCCCGCGCCGGACTGCCGCTGCGCCGCGCACGCGCACTCAGAGGCTGCCACGCGCGGATGCTTCCGGGCGCCACCCGTCCTGCCCCGCCACCGCACCCTATGGCCAGCTTGTCGATACCACCCTTGGCCGCCCGCTCGTGCGCTGCGTGACCAGCCCGCGGCTTTTCCTCACGCCGATCGTGGATGGCGGGGTGCATGACCCGCATGCGCCGATCCCGCTGCCCGATGGCAGTCATGCGCGGCCGCATTCGCAGCCCACAGCCCCCCGCGCCAGCGCGCCCCGTGCCGCGTCAGGGAACGTGGTTCAGGTCGGCAGTTTCCGCGTGCCTGACAACGCAACGCGTCTGCGCGCGCGGCTCCAGCACGCTGGTCTGCCTGCACGCGTCCATGCGGCTCAGGGCTTCCATGTGGTCAGCGTCGGGCCGTTTGCTTCACAGCATGACGCCCACGGTGCCCTGTCGCGCGTGCGCGGGATGGGCTTTTCGGACGCGTTCCTGCGGCGTTGATCGGGCTTAGCCGCCTGCGCTGCGCAAGGTCTTGGCAAAGGTGTCGAAGATCGCTGCATTGGCTGCAATGACCTCACCGCGCTCGAAGATGCTTTCGCCATCGCGCAGCGGTGCGGTGAAGCCACCGGCCTCGCGCACCAGCAGCAGCCCTGCGGCAATGTCCCAGGGCTGCAACTCGCGCTCCCAGAAGCCATCGAACCGGCCCGCGGCAACATAGGCGAGATCGAGCGAGGCCGCGCCCCAGCGGCGCATCCCTGCACAGGCGGGCATGAGCTGTCCGAGATCCTGCAACATCGCGGGCAGGGTCGTCTTGGTTGCGAAGGGAAGGCCAGTCGCGAAAATGCACTCGATCATCGCGGAGCGGTTCGACACCCGCAGGCGGCGGTCATTCATGAAGGCGCCGAGCCCCTTTTCGGCGTAGAAAAGCTCGTCCTTGGCCGGGTCGAACACCACCGCCGCGACGATCTCGCCCTTGAACTCCAGCGCAATCGAGATCGCCCAATGCGGCAGGCCATGCAGGAAATTCGTTGTCCCGTCGAGCGGATCGACAATCCAGCGCCGGGTTGGATCCTTGCCCTCAACAGGCTCTGATTCCTCGCCCATCCAGCCGTAATTGGGCCGCGCCTCGGTCAGCATCTCGCGAATGATCTTTTCTGCGGCAATATCGGCGCGGCTGACGAAATCCCCGGCCGCCTTGGAGGAGACCTGCAGATTCTCGACCTCGCGGAAATCCTTGACCAGCGCCCGCCCGGCCTTGCGGGCAGCGTTGATCATGATGTTGAGATTGGCACTGCCCTGCATCGCTGTCGCTCCTGTCGCGGTCTCGGGCGCGGCTATACGCCGGGGGGCGGCGAAAGGGAAGGGGTCGCGCGCCTGTCGCCTTCCGGGCATGAGGACACTTGATTGCATCTGAAAAACCCGGCAGGCTGTCGTGATTGCCGATTGCATGTCAGGCAATGACAGGGAGGAATTCGCGACATGCTCGATCAGACGCAGCAGGCGTTGCTGATGCAGACACGGCGCAAACTGTTCGGCTACGCATGCGCCTTGTGCGAGGATATCGGCGCGGCGGAGGATCTCTATCAGGATACCATGCTGCGGGTGATGACCGCGCGCATGATGCCCGAAGAGAGTACCGCCTGCCGCCTGTGGCTCTTTCGGATCATGCGCAATCTCTGGATCGACAGGTTGCGCGCCGAAGGTCGGCTGCCTGATTTCGATGACAATGCAGAAGTCGAGGAGCTCGCGCAGGGCCAGGGCGATGATCAGGTCGTCAATGCGCTTGCAGTGCGGCAGGCGTTCGGGAAACTGTCGAAAGCGCATCGCGAAATCCTTGCGCTGGTCGATATCTGTGGGTTCAGCTATGCAGAAGCGGCCGAGATGCTCGATGTCGCACCCGGCACGATCATGAGCCGGGTCAGCCGCGCACGGGCAGCATTGGTGGTGAAAATGCAGGACGAGAAGAACGTGATCGCCTTGCCGCTGCGGCGATCTGCGCGTCGACTGGGAGAGCGTGGATGACTACCACGATCACGCAGTGTCAGCTCAATGCCTTCGTGGATGGCGAACTGCCCGCCGCCGAAGCCGCGCAGGTGGCTGCTGCGATCGCCGCCGATCCCGAGCTGGCACAGAGCGCTGCGCGACTGCACCGCATCAAGGCCGCGCTAGGCTCTGCCTGCGCTGACCTGCCCTTGCCTGCGACACCCCAGCCAGCGCGCCGAGGCAGCTTTGCGCCTGCCCGGCTCGCGGCCTGCTTCGGGCTTGCCGCCATGGTTCTGCTGCTTGTCGCATCGGTTCCAGGCTCCGCGCCCAATCTGCCGGTGCGTGAGTTGCCGCGGCTAGCCCATCACGACCAGTGGCTCGCGCATGCGGGCGCGCAGACAGAGCTCGCGCTGCCCGCAGGCGCGGAATGGATGGAGCCCGTGATGAGTGCGAGTGGGCTGCAACTCGTGCATTATGAGCAAGGGCCGGAGAGGACGCATTTCGGTTTCAAAGGCCCCAATGCCTGCCGCCTGAGCCTCTTTGTCTCAGCACCGGACCGCATTGTGGCATCGCTGCAAATGGCGCTGTCGGACGAAATTCAGCACGCGCATTGGCACAGCGGCGGGTATGCCTTCGAGATGATTGCGCGCGACATGGCCACAGCGCGGTTCGCGACCGTGGCCGCAGGTCTGCAACAGGGCAGTCGCGCGCATGAGGATGATGCAGGCTTGCGCGTTGCACTCCTTCAATCCGCACGGCTCCCCTGCGCGAGCTGATTTTTTTCATAAGCGGGGAATATTCTGCCTCCACGAGTCGTCTGTTCATATGAGGGCGCCTGCGACACGACGTCACGCGCCTTCATGTCACAGGTACTGCCATGGGAGGATGAATAGCATGCCGAAGAAAGAACGCGGGCTTGTAGAGCTCTATCACGACGATCCGGAACGCGCGGAATATCTGGTCTTTGGCCGCAAGGCAGGGCCTGATCGTCGAGGCTTCCTGAAAGGAGCAGGGCTTGCCTCGATGGGGGCCGTACTCGGCACCACCATTCCCTTCAGCGCCAATATGCCTGCCGGGCTGATGCCCGCCGCGCTGGCGGAAACGGTTGATGATTTCACCTTCGATGCCAAGCACGCCGACATGATCGTGCACAATGACCGTCCGGTGAATATCGAGGCGGCGGCGCATCTGCTCGATGATGATGTCACCCCCTTCGACAAGCATTTCATCCGCAACAATGGCACCATGCCCGCGCCGATGAGCAAGTCTGACTGGCGGCTGAAAATCGATGGTGAGGTCAATGAAGAGCTGGAATTGTCCTATGACCAGCTCATGAATGATTTCGAGCATGTCACGATGCGCGCGCAGCTGGAATGCGGCGGCAATGGGCGCGCGGGTTTCAACCCCACCCCGCGCGGCAACCCCTGGACGATCGGCGCCATCGGCAACTCCGAATGGACTGGCGTACGCCTGTCGGACATCCTGCGCCGCGCCGGGTTGAAACCATCGGCGGTCTATACTGGCCATTACAGCTATGACGAGCACCTCTCCGGCGACCCCGACCGCCCCTCGATCTCGCGCGGCGGCCCCATCGACAAGATGATGGACCCGCATACGATCATCGCGATCAAGATGAATGGCGAGGATATCCCGATAGAGCATGGCTATCCTGCCCGCGTGGTCGCACCGGGCTGGGCCGGGTCAGTCAGCCAGAAATGGGTCACGCGCATCTGGGTGCGCGACCGCGAGCATGACGGGCCGGGCATGACGGGCCTCAGCTATCGCATACCGCGATTCCCGGTCGCACCGGATACCGAAGTGCCGCACGAGGACATGATGGTCATGGGCTCGATGATCGTTAAATCCGCGATCACCAACCCCGTGGCCGGTGCCGAGGTGCGCGCCGGTGCACCTTTTGAGATCCGTGGTCAGGCTTGGGCTGGCGACAATCATGTCGTGCGGATGGAAACCTCCATCGACTTCGGCGCCACCTGGCAGACAGCGGAACTGCATGCACCGCATAACCGCTATTCCTGGCAGCGCTGGAAACAGACCATCATCCCGCCGCAGGCCGGATATTACGAGGTCTGGTCGCGCGCGACTGACAATCAGGGCAACAGCCAGCCCATGGTTGTGCCGGGTTGGAACCCGCGTGGGTATCTCAACAACGCTTGCCACCGCATCCACTTCACGGCTGTCTGAGGGCTAGAACACACAATGAAGAAACTCACTTCACTTTGCGGGGCGGCACTTGCCGCCCTGCTGCTGGCAGCTCCGATGCAGGCAAGCGCTGAAGAGCGCATTACCTCCTCCGCCGATGTGCCTGAGGATTTCGAATTCCATCCCCTGCCGCCGGGCGAGGGCGTGGACGAGGTCTATTACGGCTGCATCGCCTGCCATAGCCTGCGAACTGTGACCAATACCGGGTTCTCGCGTCGGGTCTGGGACGAGCTTCTGGACTGGATGGTCGAGGATCAGGGCATGATGGAACCCGAGCCGGAAGTGCGCGAAATCATGCTCGACTATCTCGCGACCTATCTCGGTGAAGATTGGGAAGGCTAAGGCCCCGGTGCCACTGGCCATCAGTGCGCGCAGGGTTTTGACTTGACCCTGCGCGCGCAGCCCCGCCATCACAGAGCATGCGAATTGCTACCTTCAATGTCC
This sequence comes from Paracoccaceae bacterium, assembly GCA_003567315.1. Lineage (GTDB taxonomy): Bacteria > Pseudomonadota > Alphaproteobacteria > Rhodobacterales > Rhodobacteraceae > Roseinatronobacter. The sequence continues at coordinate 14,462 of PWZT01000077.1, read as the reverse complement.
AGAACCTGCGCCTGCGCCACCCTGACGGGCGACCCCGTCTGGATGGTGCGCGCGATGGCGACATGCCCGAGGACAGCACGCGCGCGGCCGCCGCGCTCGATCTTGCTGATCGGCGGCTCACAAGCCAGATCCTCGCGCAATCCGATGCCGATCTGATCTGCCTGCAGGAAGTGTTCGACCGCGCGACGCTCGATTTCTTCCATGACCATCTGATGCGCCATGCCGGGGCGCGCGCCTATCCGCATCGTATCTGTCTGCCCGGCAATGATGGCGGCGGGCGCGATCTTGCTGTGCTCAGTCGCCGCCCGCTGGAGGATGTGCAAAGTCACGCCCGGCTTGTGCCCGCCGATCTCGGGCTCGACGCGCCGGAGGGCACGCGGCCCGAGACCCCAATCTTTCGCCGCGATTGCCTGCGCTTCACCTGTCGCGGCCTCACCTTTTTTCATTGTCATTTCAAGGCTCCGTGGCCCGATGCCGCCCGTGCATGGCCCGTCCGTCGGCTGGAGGCGCGCGCGCTGCGCCACCTGATCGAGGCGCAGTTCGGGAGCGATGCTGCCGAGCTCTGGCTGATCATCGGCGATCTTAATGAACCTGCGCAGAACACCGGCGATCCGGCAATCGCCCCGATCCTGCCGCCCTTCACTGTCGATCTGCTGGACCGGATGCCCGAGGCGCAGCGCTGGACTTTCTTCAACGCGGCCGAGCAGCATTATGCGCGCCCCGATGCGCTGCTGGCCTCACCTGCGCTCGCGCAGCGCTGGCCGCAGGCGATCCCGCGCGCGTTGCGCGCCGGGCTCGACCGCGATGCGCAGCGCGCGACCACTCCGCGCCTGCCCGATGTCGGCGCGCACCGGCCCCATGCGAGCGATCACGCCGCGCTTGTGCTCGATCTCGAGGGGCTCTGACACCAAATCCCGAGGCTGCGTTGACAATGGGGTGTCACGCCAATAAGCCCTTGTATGAGTTGTTTTAAGCCTCGGAAAAATCGGGGAAATCAGCCCAATGGAGTCACCCTGCGATGCGAGGCAAGCTGCGCGTTTTCCCGTCTGATCCCCACCTGCCCGGGCCGCGCGCATGAGCGGCTACGAGATCGCCTTCATCCTGCTGGGCGCCACCGCCGGTGGGCTGATCAACGGGCTTGCGGGCACTGGCACAGCGCTCTTCGCGCTGGGCTTTCTGCTGGTGGTGCTGGAGCCGATCAGCGCGGTTGCGATTGTCACGCTGATGTCGGTCGTGACAGGCATGATGGGGCTTTGGGAAGTGCGCGTGGCTATGACCTATAATGTCGCGCGGCTGATGCGTTTCATCCTGCCGGGGCTCGCAGGCGTGCCGGTCGGGCTGATGCTGCTCGCGCATATCGACGCGGATATGCTCAAACTGCTGATCGCCGCCTTGCTCATCCTCTATGGTGGTTTTTTCACTTTTCGCGCAAATCTGCCGAAATTTGAAAAAAGGACGCCTGTGCTGGATGCCGGTGTCGGGCTTTCGGGCGGTATACTGGCCGGAATGGCCGGGCTTTCGGGCGCGCTCGCGGTGATCTGGTGCTCGATGCGGCCTTGGCCCAAGGCCGAGACGCGCGCGCTGCTGCAGCCCTTCAACGTGGCGATCCTCGGCACGACCACGGCCGGGCTCTTGTGGCGCGGCGCCTATACGCCCGAGACTGTCACGGCTTTCCTGATCGCGCTTCCCGCCTCGCTGATCTCGGCGCAGATCGGGCTTTATGCCTTTCGCCGGGTCAGCGATACGCTGTTCCGCCGCCTTCTGATCGGCCTGTCACTGCTCCTCGGGCTGGGCATTCTGATCAATGTCTTGCTCTGAGGCTTATGCCCCGGCCACATGCACCGGCACGCGGTGCACTTCGTTATTGGCAAACCCGCCCGTGTTATATCCGGGCTCCAAGGGCTGGGTGTTGCCCTTGGCATCCGTTGCGCGGCAGGCAAGTTCATGCGTGCCGGGTGTCGCCTCCCAGTCGATGCGCCAGCCCGTCCAGGCATAGGTATCCGCGCGTCCGGTCAATTCGGCCTCCTGCCATGCGCCATCAAGCAGCACTTCGACCTTCGCGATCGGCACGCCCGCACCGGACCATGCGCGGCCCTGCAGCGTCACGCGCCCGGGCTCGAGCCAGCGCGCGCGGGTGAACCAATCGGGCACGCCGGGGGGCTGCATCAACGATTTGACATGGATGCGATTGACCGGCGTGCCGGGATCTTCTGCATGGGCGCGGAAACGGTAGGTCTGGACCTGCTGGAACCCCTGATAGCGGGTCTCGATCGCCTCGATGCTGGTCAGCCACTTGACCGAGGCCATGCCATACCAGCCCGGCACGATGATGCGCAAAGGGGCGCCATGCTGCGGCAGAAGCGGCGCGCCATTCATGCCCCAGACCAGCATCGCATCAAGATCGGCGAGTTCCTCCGGCGTCAGGCTGCGGCCATAGTGATGCGGCACGCCCTTGTCATAGCCGAAATCCGCGCCGGTAAAGACGAAATCCTGCACCGAGGCGCGGGGCTTGGCGCGTTCGATCAGCGGCGCGAGTGGCGTGCCGGTCCATTCCGATGTGCCGACGGCCTCATAGCTCCACGGCATCGAGAGCGGGCGCGGGGTCATGCCCGCACGCCCATTGCCCGCGCATTCCAGAGTCACCGGGCGCGTGATCTGCGGCAGGTCCATGATCTCGGCCATGCTGAGCGAATAGGGCGCATCGAACGCGCCTTTGAGGTCGAGCACATGGGTTTCGGGCGCGATCTGTGGCACATCGAAATGGATGAGCAGGTAATGCGTGCCCGTCGGGGTGATGTCGCGGGACAACAGCTCCAGCAGCGCGCCGGAATTGCGATAGGCAAGCCCCAGCTCATCGCGCGTGAATTCCGGTTGATCGGCGCGGGTTGCGCCGGGCTGGAACGGGTTGTCCTTCATCAGATCACCTCTTCCGAACGGTCATCGCTTTCGCCATAGCGTTTCAGGACAGCGGGTTTCGTGCCCTCGTAAACGCGGTCGATATTCTCCGCGATCCTCGCATTTTCCCGCTCGAAAAGGCAATTCCCCTCAAGATCGGAGGCCACGATGAACGGACCCATCCTGTTGCAGCGGATGACCCACATCGCTTGCGCCAGCCCAAGCTCCTCATTCCAGTGCACGGCCTCGACCTTCTCCACCCCGCGCCCCAGCAGCGCGCCCGTGCCATAGCCCACGGTCGATAGGTAAATCGCACCATTGGGCACGAAAAATTCCTTGTAATCCTTCGAGCTCATCCCGCCCTTGCCGATGATCAGCTTCGCGCCGGTCTTTTCCATCCATTCGGGCAACCATTTGGCGAAGCGGAAAGAGGCGGTCGCGGTCACGGCCCCCATATCGAAAGAGCCATCCGCATTGATCCGCGCGGCGGGCGAGCAGTGGAAATTCGCAGCACTTTCCGAGGGCAATTCCATCGGAATATTGGCCTTTTCCTCCAGCGCGCGCATATAGACGCCTTCGCGCGCCGTATACATCAGCCCGTCGAGATAGACGACATCGCCCAGCCGCAGCTTGGCGATGTCCTCTGGCGTCGGTGTGGTCGATAGCCGGATTTCGCGAACGCTCATTCTGCGGCCTCCTGTGCCTGTTCCCATTCGACCGTGTCGCGGCGCTGATAGGGGGTGAACCAGTCCGGGTCCGTGCGGTATTCCACGCGCCCGTCAGGAAAGAGCCGTGCCACTGCGCGGCGCGAGGAGAGGCAGAAGGCATGGACCGACATGGGCATCCCGCCCGTATGGCAATAGCCCACCTCGATATTGCACTGGATCACCATGTTCTTGCCGACAAAGCCCATCGCCCCCATGCCAATGGAATTGCCAAGCTCCTTGAACTCCTCTTCCATCTCGGCGATGCGCGGGTCGGAATTGCGGCTGCCAACTGTCCGCAGGACCGAGGCGCGCTTGCCAAGGCTCATGCAGATATCCTTCGAGCCCCCCAGCCCGATGCCGATGATCGCAGGCTGACAGGCGAGCCCGCGCTTGCCGAAGGCCATGAGACTGTCGAGATAGAACCGCTTGATCCCCTGAATACCATCCGAGGGGAATAGCATCCGGTAGTCGGTGCCAAAGAGCCCGCCCTTGTGGACCGTGATCAGGTCGATCCAGTCGCCTTCGGGCTCGAACCCGTATTCGATCTCGGGCGCGCCGATGCCGACATTGTTGTTGTGATCGGTCCGCCACAGCGGGTGGACGCGATTGGGGCGCAGCGGCACATCGAAGGTGGATTTCGCAGTCGCGCGGCGCAATGCGGTTTCCAGCGCGACCATGCCGCCCTCGACCTGCGCCGCGTTGCCGAGCTTCACGAACCAGCGCGGCACGCCCGTATCGCCGCACATCGCGCTGCGGTCCTCTTTCGCGGCCTCGTAATTTTCCAGCATCGCCTGAAGCACGAAAGACGACAGATCGCCATCTTCCGTGTTCGCGGCGTTCTTCAAGCCGTCGAGGTAATCCTCCGGGATCTCGATGGCGGCTTTCGCCATCAGATCTTCGGCGGTGCTCTGGATCAGATCGAGCGATATTTGTGTCATTGTGCTGCCACCAGTGTTTCGGGTTCATGTTCCGGCAGGATCGTCTCGCCGGGCCGGACGATGGTGAAGGCGACGGGCTCGCGCGTCACCTCGACATCGCCCGACTGGCGCGCGACAGTGAAATAGCTGTCCTCCAGCGCGCCAGGTTCGGGATAATCCTCGCGGTAATGCGCGCCGCGCGAGTTGTCGCGCGCAATCGCAGCCTTGGCGATCACTTCAGAGATGTCGCACAGCGAGCGCAGGTTCAGCCAGTCATGCCATGTCAGGTTGAAGGCCAGATTGTCGGGCGCGACGCCCACCTCCATCAGCGCGTCCGAGACCTCCGCAATGCCCGTCAACCCGCGCTTGAGCCCGGCTTCGGTGCGCATCACGCCCACATCCTCCCACATCACATTCTGCAACTTCGCGCGCAGGGGCTGGACCAGATCGGGGGTGCGGGTCAGCGGGTGACAGGCGCGGGCCAACTCGGCCTCGAGCACAGTCTCATCCGGCTCGCGCAAACCCCCCATGCCGCGAATATCCGCGCCCATCACATCGCCCGCGATGCCGCCATAGACAGTCGAGTTGGCAACCCCATTTCCGCCCAGCCGGTTGGAGCCATGCGCGCCGCCGGCATCCTCGCCCGCGACATAGAGCCCCTCCAACGCTGTGCGCGTATCCACATCGACCACGACGCCGCCCATGAAGTAATGCGCAGTCGGCACCACCTCGACCTTGCCTGCGGCCAGATCGAAGCCGCAATCGGCGCAACGCTTGACCATGCCCGCGAATTTCTGGCGCACATGATCGGGGCCAAGATGGGCCATCGAGATGAAGACGCCTTCCTGCTCGGGATTGTTGTTCTTGCGCATCTCGGCATAGATACCACGGCTGACCACATCGCGCGTGGCGCGCTCGCCCTTGGCGTCATAATCGAACATGAAGCGCTGGCCGCTATGGTTGATCAACTGCCCGCCCGCGCCGCGCAAGCCCTCTTCGAGCACAGTGCCCGTCATCCGCGTGTGATCGCCTGCCAGCAGGCCCGTGGGGTGGAACTGCACCATCTCCATATCGCGCAAGGGGAGGCCTGCGCGCAGGGCCATGGCGAGCCCGTCCATCGTCTTGTCGCCGCTTGGCGTGTGATACTTGTACATCGTCGGGCCGCCGCCCGTGGCCATCAGCACGGTCTTGGCGCGCACGAAGCGAAAACGCCCGGTGCGCATGTCGATCATCAAGACACCCGCGAGCGCTGACCCGTCGCGTGTGGGGATCAGCCCGATCGCGCGATGCTCCTGCAGCTTCTCGACCGGATGCGCGAGGACTTTCTCCATCAAGCGGCTGATGATCTCGATGCCGGTCAGATCGCCCTTGTGCACTGTGCGGTCGGCCGTCTGGCCCGCGAAGGCTTTCTGGTGCAGGCTGCCATCGGCGGTGCGGTCGAAGAAACAGCCGATTTCGTTTTCCAGCTCGCGAATGCGCACCACCGCCTGTTCGCAGAGCCGCCAGGCCATGTCCTGATTTGGCAGCCATTTGCCGCCATTGATCGTGTCCATGAAATGCCGCTCGACTGTATCGCCGCCGCCAAGCGCCACATTGTAGCCGCCCTGCACCATGCGCGTGCAGCCGCATTTGCCGATCAGCCCCTTCACCGCAATCGTGACCCGCGTGTCCTCCGGCGCGCTTTGCAGCGCATGGAGCGCGGCAAAGAGCCCCGCGCCGCCAGTGCCGAGGATCAGGATATCCGTGTCGTGCCGGTCAATGTCTTTGGTCGTGAACATGCTCTAGATCGCTCGCATCAGAAAAAGGGTGGAGATCATGAAGGACCCGGCAAGCGCCGCTGCCGCCCAGGTCTTTTGCTGCGCCGACCATGGCAGGAACTCGAGCGCCATCAGCCGCAGCCCGCCGAAGAAATGCACGGCCAGCAGAAAGACCAGCCCGAACTCGGCGAGTTTCACCAAGGCCAGATCGCTGAAGCGCAGAAAGGCATCCAGCCGCGCTGCATCGGTCAGCGCGAGCGAGAGCACATAGAAATGCGCAGGCAGAAACAGCGCCAGCCCGATGCCCGACAGCCGGTGCAGGATGTAGGCGAGCCAGAGCGGATGCGCGCGGGCGACAGCTTTCATGGCGCACCTCCCGCGGTGACCGCCCAGACCGCGCGCGCGCCCATCGCGAATAGCCCCAGCCCGATGGCGAGGCTCACGCCCGACAGCACCGCGCCGCGCAGGCCCGCCCACTCCGACAAAATCACCCGCAGCCCGAGCGCCGCGTGGATCGAGACCGCGACCACGAACATGCCATAGAACAGGAACCAGAAAACGGAGCCCTGCGTGCGCCCGAGGATCTCGGCCGCCGTCAGCCCGCCCTGAATCGCATAGATCATGGTTCCCAGATGCACGAGCACGAAGGGCGCCATCACCAGCGCGCTGAGCCGTTGGGCCATATAGAGATGCATTTCGTTCATTTGGCGCGCCCCCTGAAATAGCGTTTCGCAGTTTCGCGTTTCAGCCCGGCGATGGCGGACATCGGATCCAGCTCATTCGGGCAATAGGCTGTGCAGGATCCCATCGAATGGCAGGAATGGCACCCGCCCTTGCCCGAGACCGCATCGAGGATCGCATCGCGCGCGCTGTCCTTGGCGTCATTGACCAGTGTCCAGGCGCGTTGCAACGCCGCCGGGCCGAGGTAATCGGGGTTGCCTGCCACTGTATCACACGCCGCGTAACACACCGAGCAATTGATGCATTCGATCCCGGCGCTGGCGACAAGGCGCTCGGGCGCGTCGGGGTCGATTGCCGGGATGGGGTCGTCGCGCGTGCGGCTGGGGTGGTGTTTCGCCTCTGCCGCAACCCATTTGTCGAAAAACGGGTCCATATCCGCGACCAGATCCTTGATCACCGGCAGGTTGCGCAGGGGCGCGATCTCCATCGCGCCGTTCTTCAGCACCTTGTCGACATGCGTGCGGCAGGTCCAGCGCGGCACGCCATTGACCATCATCGCGCAACTCCCGCACATGCCCACGCGGCAGGCGAAGCGATAGGTGAGGGTCGGGTCCGTGTTTTGTTGAATCCATGTGACGACATCGAGCACAGTCTGACTCTCATAGGCCGGGACTGTAAACTGCTGCATGCGCTGCGCACCCTCCGGGCCGCCGCGCGCAACTTTAACCGATATGGATGAAATCTCCGGCACCAGGGCCTCCGCGTCCGTTCGAAATATGGCAGCACCCTACCTATTAAATAAAAAAATATCAACTCAAAAAAATTATCTTGAAATAATATCATGCAATGTGCATGCTGTGAGCAAGAGGGGAGTATACATGCAAGACAATCTGCCAAAATCGGGCGCGGAGGCGCTGGTCGGGGTGCTCAAGGCGGCGGGTGTGCGCTGCATCTTCTCGCTCTCCGGCAATCAGATCATGCCTGTCTATGACGCACTGATCGGCAGCGATATTCGCCTTGTGCATGTACGCCACGAAGCAGCGGCGGTGTATATGGCCGAGGCGTGGGCGCAACTGACCGGCGAGATTGGCGTCGCGCTGGTCACGGCCGGGGCGGGTCTGGGCAATGCGCTGGGAGCCGTGATTTCCGCGCGCGCGTCCGAAACCCCGGTGCTGCTGCTCAGCGGTGATTCGCCGCGCGCGCAGGACGGGATGGGCGCGTTTCAGGAACTCGATCAGGCCGCGATGTCCGCGCCGGTCGTGAAACACGCGCATCGCGCGACAAGCGCCGATGCGCTGGGGGAAGAGGTGGCGCAGGCCATGCGCATCGCGCAGGCGGGGCGTCCCGGTCCAGTGCATCTGGCCTTGCCTGCGGATGTGGTGACCGACGCGCCCGGCGCGCATTCACCGGTAGAGATTACACCGCACCGCCAGCTTATGCGCACCGATGCCTTGGGCGCGGTCACGGCCTTCCTGCGCGATGCCGAAGCGCCGCTGGTGCTCACTGGCCCCGCGCTGTCAGCCACGCGCGCAGGCCCAGTCATCTCGTCGCTGCAGGCCGCGATCTCCGCGCCAGTGCTGTGCATGGAGAGCCCACGCGGGTTGCGCGACCCGGCGCTGGGCGCGCTGGCCGAGGTCACGCGGCAGGCCGACCGCATCCTGCTCCTGGGCAAATCGCCTGATTTCACGACGGGCTTTCTGGGCGGCGATATGGGGCGGGAAGACGCACGCTTCGCCATGATCGACCCGGACCAGTTGGAGCTTGACCGCGCGCACGCCCGGCTTGGGGCGCGGCTGGAGATCGCAGTGCAGGCCGACGCCTTGCCCGCGGCCAGGGCGCTTGCGGAAAGGCACGGCGACAGCCCCGCCCGCGACGACTGGCGCGCCCGCGTGGCCGAGGCCGTCGCTCGGCGCGTTGGAGCCGAGAATGATACCGGGGCAGGGGCCTTGCACCCCGCGCGCTTGGGCGCGGTCCTGTCCGAGCGTCTGGCGCAGATGCCCGATACAGTGCTGATCTGCGATGGTGGAGAGTTCGGTCAATGGATGCAGGCCATGCCCTATGCCGGCGCGCGCGTGATCAATGGTGTTTCGGGCGCTATCGGCGCGGCACCTGCCTATGCCATCGCGGCCAGCCTTGCGCGGCCAGAGGCGCAGATCGTGACATGCATGGGCGATGGCACGGCGGGCTTTCTGCTCGCCGAATACGAGACCGCAGCGCGGGAAGGCGCGCGGTTCGTGGCCATCATCGGTAACGACCATCTCTGGAACGCCGAACATCAGATCCAGCTTCGCAGCTTTGGCCCCGAGCGTACCTTCGGCTGCGATCTGAGCGCCGAGGCGCGCTATGATCAGGCCGCCGCCGCGCTGGGCGCGCGCGGGGCGCAGATCGCTGAGGGCGGGGCCGACGCCCTGCGCGCGGCGCTGGAGCAGGCATTTGGTGCTGAAAAGCCCGTATGCCTCGATATCGCCATTCAACCTGCCCCCGCGCCGGTCGTGCCGATCAAGAGCGGGGTGGCCGAGCCAGTTCATTGAGCAAGGAGGGGAGCAGGTGACACCAAGGCTGTTCGGGGATTGAAGCTTGACCGAACACAAAAATGAGAACAGACTTATCAAAAACAGAGCTTCATAAACCAACGGAGGAGACAAGATGCGCAAGACACTGACAGCCATGACACTCGGTGCGGCCACCGCCGCGGTCGCAGTTCCGGCACTTGCGGAATATCCCACACGGCCTATCCAGATGTATGTGCCCTACGGCCCTGGCGGGGCGACCGACATTTCCGGGCGCGCGCTCGCTAATGCGCTGGCAGACATCGTGCCGCGCTCGCTGGTGGTGAGCAACCGCACGGGCGCGGGTGGGGCCACGGGCTCGGTCGCAGTGCGCGACGCGGATCCGGATGGCTACACGCTCCTGTTCGCGCGCGTGGGCTCGCACACGGTGAACCCGGCGATGAACCCCAACCTGCCCTACACGATCGACGAATTTACCTTCATCGGTATGTATGAGATCAACCCGGTCGCCTGTGTCGTCAACAGCGACTCGGGTATCGAGACGATCGAAGAGTTCGTCGATTTCGTCAAAGAGACCCCGGGCGGCGCGACCTTCAGCTCGGCTGGTGTCGGCACGATGCCGCATTTCGCGTCGCTGATGGTGCTTGACGCCTTCGGTGTCGAAGACCTCGCCGACACGGTCATCCACATCCCGACCGAAGGGGACGGGCAGGCGCTGACCGCCGTGTTGCAAGGCACAGCCGATATCTTCTGCGGCAGTTCCTCCCCCGCGCTGCCTTTCATCGAAAGCGGGCAGATGACACCGCTTCTGGTGACATCCTCCGAGCGTCTTGACGGGTTCGACGCGCCGACAGTCGAGGAAGTCGGCAAGCCCGAACTGCTGGCACTGGTGGGCTGGACCGCCATCGCGGGACCAGCGGGGCTGAGCGATGAAGTCGTCGAGAAATGGGGCGCATGGCTGGAAGAAGGCACGCAGAACCCTGAATTCAATCGCCTCCTGACCTCGGGCGGGTCCATCGTGCAATACATGTCGCCGGAAGACACTGTCCAGTTTGTCGAGGACGCCTATGACGTGTTCCGCGCGCTAGTGGTCGAGCTCGATCTCGAGATCGACTGATTTGCACCGACGCGTAGTCCGGCATCGGACTTGACAAAATCAGCGGGCGCTTTTCCACTGGTGAAGCGCCCGTCGTACGAGGGGGGACAGATGCTATCCAGACGCGCGGAATTTCTGGTCGGACTGGCGGTCATGCTGCTTGCGGCCTGTATCATCTGGGTTCTGATCCCCGGCTATGTCACGATCCCGCGGCGCGTGCCCATTCAAGCGCTCTCGCCTTCATTCTGGCCCACGATCATTGGCTGGACCATGCTGCTTTGCGGCGGCCTGCTTGCATTGCGCGCCGTGACTGCGCCCCCCCCGCCTGATGCGATCACCGATGATCTGCGCGTGCCGCGCGCCGAAGGCTTTCGCCTTGCCGCGCTGGCCGTGCTGCTGACGGTCGCCTATCTGGCGCTGCCGGTCGTGGGCATGGTCTGGACGACGATGGTGGTGTTCGTGCTGATGGTCCTGCTGACAGGCGGGAAACGCCTCTTCTGGGGCGTTGCGTTGGCGATCATACTGCCGCTCGTGCTGTATTTCTTCTTCACCAAGGTCGCAGGCGTGGCGATCCCGCAGGGCAGAATTGTGAGGTTGCCGTGACATTTCTCGAGGCACTGAGTGCAGGCTTTTCGCTGGTCGCGCAGTGGGAGAGCATCTTCTTTCTGGGCCTTGGCGTGCTCGTGGGCGTCTTTGCCGGCGCCATCCCGGGCATGTCGGCCACCATGGCCGTGGCGCTGACCCTGCCCTTCACCTTCGCGCTGCAACCGATTTCGGGCATCTTGCTGCTTCTGGGCGTCTACAAGGGCGGCATCTTCGGGGGCTCGATCCCGGCAATCCTGATCAAGACGCCGGGAACGCCCGCCTCCTCGGCGACCTCGCTCGACGGGTATCCGCTGGCCGAAAAGGGGCGCGCTAACGAGGCGCTGAGCATGTCGCTCTATTCCTCCTGCATCGCCGATCTTATCTCGAACCTCGCGCTGATCCTGTTCGCGGCCTGGCTCGCCTCTTTCGCGCTGAATTTCGGGCCGCCCGAGATGTTCGCGCTCATCGTCTTTTCGCTGACCATCATCGCAGGTGTGTCAGGCGACAGCCTGATCAAGGGCATCATCGCGGCCACAGTGGGACTGATCCTCGCAACCGTCGGGCTCGATTTCATCGGCGGCACCGAGCGGCTGACCTTCGGCTCGGTCGAGTTGCGCGGCGGGCTCAACCTGGTGCCCATGCTGATCGGCCTTTTCGCGCTGCCCGAGATCATCGCCTATATCCGCAACCCCTCAGAGAAGGATCAGAAGGTGCGGGCGCTGGGTCATTCTGTCCTCAAATGGGTGGATTTCCGGCGCAGTTTGAAATCCATCTTCCGGGGCAGCTTCATCGGCGTCTTTCTGGGCGCGATCCCGGGCATCGGGGCCGCGCCCTCGGCCTTCCTGTCCTACTCCGAGGCGCGGCGCTCTTCGCCCAATCGCGACAATTTCGGCAAGGGCGAACTGGAGGGCGTCGCGGCTGCCGAGGCGGGCAATAACGGGGTTGCAGGCGCCACCATGATCCCGCTCCTGTCGCTGGGCATTCCGGGCGACATCATCACGGCGATCATCATCGGCGCGTTCATGGTGCATGAACTGACGCCGGGGCCACTCCTGTTCCAGAACAATGCCGAGATTGTCTATGCGATCTTCATCGGGTTGGTGGCGAGCTCCTTCCTGCTCTTGATCGTCGGCTCGGTTGCGATCCGCGCGTTCCGCTACATTGCCGATGTGCCTGCGAACCTGCTCTTTCCGGGTGTGCTGGTGCTGTGCTTCTTCGGTGTCTTCGCGATCAACAACTCGATCTTCGATGTCGCGGTCATGCTGGCGGCCGGGTTTGTGGGGTATCTCATGTTGATCTTCCGCTTTCCGGCGGCGCCGTTCCTGATTGCCTTTATCTTGGGTCCGATGCTGGAAAACGCCTTCCGCCAGTCGCTGCTGATGTCGCGCGGCAGTCTGGAGATCTTCGCGCGTGGCCCGATCACGATTCTGTTCTGGTGTCTGACCGTGCTGTCCATCACCATGATCATCCGCTCCACGGTCAAGGCTGCGCGGCTCAAGCGCGAGGCCGCGCGATCGGCGCAGAGCATGCAAAAAGAATAGAAGGGTGATACCAGCACGATGGATGTAAAATCTCTCTATACGTTCATCGCAGTGGTCGATCATGGCAGTTTCGCGCAAGCGGCCGAGGCGCTGGATCTCTCGGCCTCGGCGATTTCGGTGCAGATGCGTGGGCTCGAGGAAGATATGGACCTGCGCCTTTTCGACCGCAGCCGCCGCCCGCCGGTGCTCACCCCCGAGGGGCGCGATTTCGCCGCCCGTGCGCGCGAGATGCTGGCGACATGGGAAGAGCTGTCCGACCGCCTGCGCCGCGACAGCAATGCCGGGAAATTACGCCTTGGTGCCGTGCATACAGCTGTTTCCACCATATTGCCGCCTGCGCTCAAGCGCATGCGCGAGAGCCATCCCGGCCTCGAGATGCGGCTGACCACCGGGCTCGCGCATGATCTTGATGCGAGCCTGCGCGCGGGGCTGATCGATGTCGCGCTCACCACCGGCGTGGCAGACCCGCCCAATGGCCTTGCCTTCCGCCCGATCTGCGAGCAGCGCCTTGTCGTGCTGGCCCAGGCCGGGGCGCAGGGCACGGATTTCCGCGAAATCCTGCAAAACAATCCCTATGTGCGCTTCTCGCGCCATGCGCGTGTGGGAGAGATGGTTGAGCGCGCGCTGCGGGCCAATGACATTCAGGTGCAATCCACCATGGAAGTTGACACGCAGGACGGCGTCCTGGCGCTGGTCGCGGCCGGGCTCGGGGTCTCGGTCGTGCCCGAAAACCCGGGGCTCGACCGCGCGCGCTTCCGGGTGGAGCCTCTGGGCGAGCCCGCGCCAAGCCGCGTGCTGGGCCTGACCTATGACCCGGACTCCCCCCGTCGCCGCTTCTGCGATCTGCTGGAACGCGAACTGCGTGCGGAAGCCGAAGCCGCAGGGCTGAATGTGCCCCCGCTCGCATAATGCTCACACATCGAGCAGAGCCCGCACATCGCGCGCGATCTCGCGCTCTTCATCGGCCTTGATCACCCAGGCCGCAACCGGGCTGTCCGTGACCGTCAGCCGGGGGCCGCGTTGCGCGTCGGGATCGACCTCGATCCCCAGCCATGCCAGATGCGCCAGTATCTTCGCGCGCACATCGACCGCGTTCTCGCCAATCCCGCCGGTGAAGACAATCGCATCGCAGCCTTCCATCGCCGCGATCATGCTGCCTGCATGCCGCGCCACCCAATAGCAGAAATGCGCGATGGCGAAGGCGCTCGCGGGGCTGCCATCCTCGGCCAGCCGCCGCATATCCGCGCTCAGCCCCGACAGCCCCAGCAGCCCCGCGCGGTTATTGAGCAGCGCGCGCGTTTCTTCGAGCCCGTCTTCCTCCACCAACCGCAGGATCGCATTGCCGTCGATGCTGCCCGCGCGCGTGCCCATGGTCAGCCCTTCGAGCGGCGAATAGCCCATCGTCGTGGCCACGGATTTGCCCGCCCGGATCGCACAGAGCGATGCGCCATTGCCCAGATGACAGGCCAGCACCCGCTCGGGCAGCGTGCGGCCCGTGACCTCCGGGTAATTCCGCACCAGCGCCGAATAGCTCAGCCCATGGAATCCATAGCGCCGGATGCCGCGCTCGGTGAGCGCGCGGGGCAGGGCGTAATGCGTGGCGAGATCGGGATTCGTGGTGTGAAACGCCGTGTCGAAACTCGCAAATTGCGGCAGCTCGGGCGCGAGCTTGGTGAGCGCATCGATCGCAGTCAGGTTATGCGGGTTGTGCAGGGGTGCCAGCGGGACACAGGCGTCTATCGCCGCCCGTGTCGCAGGCGTAATCCGCTGCGG
>PWZT01000042.1 GCA_003567315.1 Paracoccaceae bacterium | reverse complement strand
CTATCCTTGACGTCAAACCCAAGCACATATCACATGACCGGAGCTTATCCCGACCATGTCCTTCTGTTTCGTGCTCCAATCCTCCAAAGAGAACCGAAAACCCCAAAACAGTGAAGCTGACACCTCTATCATCGACCCACCAAAAAGCAGACCTAAGAGGCCGATATGCACCAGGCCGATCCATCGAAAATGAACCAAACCGTCCGCATATCCCTTCAAGTTCCAATCATGTCAAACAGCACTCGCGGCCAAACAGCAGACGCTGCGCTCTTTACCTAGCGCACCATCCGCACGATCTGCCTCGAAATTTATGGGCTCCACATCCTCGCGGCTGCTTCTGCCCGCCGACTGCTTCCGCCGCCGGTGAGGGGTATTTAGGTAATCTGCCCGGGCCGCGCAAGAGAGAATTTCATCTTTCTGTCGTTTTTCGGATCCTGCCCGAAAAAGCAGCGCTCCGGGCAATTATGTTGCGCCAGCACCGGTTTTTCTTGCCGCGCATTCCCCTAATGCGCTCTTCGACTTGCATTTGATGCAACGCGGGAAATGCTTTTCGCTGCGGATTGCAGACCTGACCGAGTCGCGTACGCGCGACCGCGGGAATCACCCCACGCCGCCTCTCACCCCGCAAGCTCTGCCTTTTCCGCCAGCGTCAGCCATTCTTCCTCCGCCGCCTCCAGCGCTGCCTGCCGCGCGCCGAGCGCTTCGGTCGCCTTGTGGAATTTCGCAGGCGCGCGGGTGAACAGGTCCGCGTCGGAGAGCAACTCGGACAGCTTGGCGATCTCGGCCTCGAGCCGCGCGATCTCATCGGGGAGGGTTTCCAGCCGATGCGCCTCGGTGAAGCTCAGCCCCGATTTGGCGCGCGCTTTCGGTTTCGGCTGCGGCTCTGCCGTGCGGGGTTTCGCGCGCTCGGGCCTGGGGGCCTGCGCTGCGGGCGCGGGGCGCTGCGCGAGGTAATCGCTCCAGCCCCCGGCATAGGCCGTCACCCGGCCCGCGCCCTCGAAGACCAGCGTGGTCGTGGCGATCCGGTCGATGAAATCGCGATCATGGCTGACCAGCAGCACAGTGCCGTCGAACTCGCTCAGAATATCCTGCAACAGATCGAGCGTTTCGACATCGAGATCATTGGTCGGCTCGTCGAGCACCAGCAGATTGGCGGGCTGCGCCATGATCCGCGCGAGCAGCAGCCGCGCCTTTTCCCCGCCCGAGAGCGAGCGGACCGGCGCGCGCGCCTGCGCCTCGTCGAACAGGAACTCCTTGAGATAGCCCACCACATGCTTCGGGCTGCCGCGCACCATCACCTGATCGGCCTGCCCCGGCACGCGCATCAGCGGATCACCCGTGAGGTTCTCCCAGAGCGAGGCGTCAGGGTCGAGCTGCGCGCGGCTCTGGTCGAACACGGCCAGCTCGAGATTGGTGCCGCGCCGGATCGTGCCGCGATCGGGCGCTTCCTCGCCGGTGATCAGCCGCAGAAGCGTGGTCTTGCCCGCGCCATTGGGTCCGACAAGGGCCAAGCGCTCACCGCGCAGGATCCGTTGCGACACATCGCGCAGGATCACGCGGTCGCCATAAGCCTTGTCCACATGCTCCAGATCGGCGACCAGCTTGCCCGAGGGTGCCGCGCTCTGCAGCGCCATTGCCGCTGTGCCCTGCCGCCTAATCTGGCGCGCGCGTTCGGCGCGCAAGGCGGCCAGCGCGCGCACCCGGCCCTGATTGCGTTTGCGCCGCGCCGAGATCCCTTCGACCGCCCAGCGCGCCTCGGCCTTGATCTTGCGGTCGAGCTTGTGGCGCGCCTCGTCTTCTTCGGCCCAGATACGCTCGCGCCAGTCCTCGAACCCCTCGAAGCCCGCCTCGCGCCTGCGCACCTGCCCGCGATCCACCCAGAGCGTGGCGCGGGTGAGCGCGCGCAGAAAGGCGCGGTCATGGCTGATGAGCACGAAAGCCGCGCGCGTCTCGCGCAGCCGTGCCTCGAGCCAGGCGATGGCGTTGATATCGAGATGGTTGGTCGGCTCGTCGAGCAGCATCAGCTCGGGTGCCTCGGCCAGCAGCTTCGCCAGCGCCGCACGCCGCCGCTCGCCGCCCGAGGCACGCTCTGGCGCGAGCGCTGGGTCGAAATCGAGACCCTCGGCGGCCATCTCCACGCGGTACTGCTCGGCCGGGTCGAGGCTCTGGGTGGCATAATCGCCCAAGGTGGCGAAGCCCGAGAAATCGGGATCCTGCTCCATATAGCCCACGCTGATGCCGGGGGCGAGGCTGCGGGTGCCCTGATCGGGCTCGGTGAGGCCTGCGATGACCTTCATCAGCGTGGATTTGCCCGAGCCATTGCGCCCGACAAGGGCCACACGGTCGCCGGGCTGGAGAACGAGATCGAGCCCGTCAAACACCGGATTGCCGCCGAATGTGAGCGCGACGGAGGAAAGCTGCAAGAGAGGTGCCTGTGCCATGGGCGCGGATATAAGGCGCAAGAGGCATCTGCGAAAGGGGGATTCAGTGCCGCCTGCTGCCCGCAGAGGGCCCGCCCGCCCACCCCCGCGCCGCGTCTTCGACGCGCCGCTCGCCCTCTGCGGGCAGCGTGGCACGCTCCATCCGCCAGCGCAGCACGGCCTCGATACTCGCCGCAATCGCCGCGAGATAACGCGGGTCGGCGGCTGGCGGCTCAGGCACAGGGCTTCGCGCGAAAGCCGCACTCATCAACGTGCCATTGCCCAGCCGCGGGTGATGACGCGCAAACGCCTTGCGGTAGCGATCCGCGCAATGCGCCTCATCGAGCATCTCGCGCATGAGGCGCGGCCATCCCGTCTCAGGCAGTCCCAGAAGCACGCGCGCGGCGGCACGAATATCGCCATGGGTGATCTCACGCATGGCAGCCAAGCCCCGCCCGCGGACGGCAAGCAAAGCGGCGCAGCCGCTTTGCGGGGGTGGGTGGGCGGGCCGTCTGCGGGCGGGGCGTCATGCGCCGACCTCCAGCCGCGCAAAGGGCCCCGGCCCCCAGATCTCCGAGATCTGCGCGACCTCCACCGCAAAGCCTGCCCCCGCCTCATCGGCCGCCTGCGCCTGCGCCGAATAGCTCCATTCGGGCGCGGTCACCTCCGTTTCGCGCAGCACCGACCCCGCTTTCACCACGCGCAGCAGATAGCGCTCGGCTGCCTCGCCCAGCGGCACCTCCGCGAGCCCCCAGCCATCGCCCCCGATCCGCGTGCGCCGGATCCAGCGCAGATCCAACGCCCCCGCGCCCGCCCAGACCCCGCGCAGATGTGCGGGCCGGTAGGGCCTGAGCCCCACGCCTTCAAACACGGCCTCGAAATCGCGCTGGCTCGGGTCGCTCAAGGCCCGGCTGGCAGGCCCGATCCGGTAGCGCCGCGCCACCCCCAGCGCATCGAGCGGCAGCGCCAACTCCTCCAGCGCCGCATCGAGCTTCACCACCACAGCGCCCGGCGCCCAGGCCTGCGGGACGACCCCGTCGCTGCCGCGCTGCCCGCGCAGCCGCATCCGCAGATCATAGACGCCCGGCGCGACCAATTCGGCATCGGCGAACTGGAACACTTCCCAATCCCCGCCCTGACCGATCGCCATCAGATTGGCACCCTCCAGCACCGCGCCGGGCGCCACGCTCTCAAGCTGCCCCGCAAGCATCCGCACGCGCAAAGCCCCGCCGCGATCCCAGCGCCCCGGCGGGGCCGCGAAGAGCGGGCTCTCGCTCACCCCGATCCGCGCGGGCCGCCCGATCAGCGCCTCGAGAGCAAACTCTTCCGGCGCAATCTCGCGATGCACGGCCACCAGCCCCGGCCAGGCCCGCGCCGAGACCGCAAGCCGGCCATGATGCGCGACCTCTTCGCCGCTCAGCAGCGGCAAATCCAGAAACACCGGCTGCACCGGCCCAGGCGCCTGATAGCCCAGCCCCGTGCCTGCCGCGCGCGCAGTTTCGCCCCAGTCATAGAGCGCGTCTTCCACCCGCACGGCCTCCACCTCGCGCCCGCCCACGCGGGTTGCGCGGTCGATGCGCCAGAGCCCGCCTTCCAGCGCCACCACATCGCCCGCCTCCAAGCCCCGCGAAGGCGGCAGGCGAAAGCGCGCCACATCGCGGCCCCCCCGCGCCTGCGCAAGCCAACGCTCGGCGATCAGCGCCGCCTCGCCCTCGGTCATCACCAGCGGCAGATCGGCCCCGGTGGCGCGGGTCTCGCTCGCATCGGGGAAACTCACCTCGGCCACGCGCATGTCGAAATGCGCGCCTTCCTCCATATAGCCCAGCCGCACGCGCCCGCTGGTCTCGGCCTCGGGCGCGCGGATCTGCACCAGATCCCCGCCTGCATCGCGCACCAGATCCTGCGGCCCCAAATCGGCCACCGCCCGCGCCCCGCGCATGAAGAACACCAGCTTGCCGCCGCGCTCGGCCACCTCCACGCCATAGGCCAGCATCAGCGCCTGCAACAGCGCACGCGGCGGCTCGGTCGAGGCCATGGCAAACCCGCGCACCACCCCATGCACACCGCGCACATCGACATGTTCCACCCCAGCCGCGCGGCAGATCTCCGCGATCACCGCATCGAGCGGCTGGCCCGTCGCGCGGCCGGTCACCCAATGCCCGCGCAGCCAGTTGGCCCCGTCCGACCACAGCTCCTCATTGCCCGGAAACCACGGGAAGGGCCGCGCATCCCAGGCCCAGAGATGGGCGCGCGACATATCCACCATCGGCCCGTCATAGATCTCCGAGACCGGGTTGTTCGCCGGATCCGCCCAGTATTCATTGACCGCGCGCACATATTGCAACTGGATCGCGTCATCGCGCCACGCGCGCGAGAAATACGGCGCTGACGACTCCGAGGATTTCGGGTCCAGAAACACATTCGGCTGGTTGGTGCCGCGATCCACTGCCGGGCAGCCATATTCGGTGAACCAGAAGGGTTTCGAGCGCGGCTCCCACGCGGTCGGCTCCGCTGCGCGCACCCCGCCCACGCGCTCGTGATGCTCATTCTCCCACCAGCCGCGCAGATCCTTGTAGCGCCAGATCCAGTGCTCCTGCCATTCGCTGCCATCCTCGATCGGGCTGCGCGCCTGGAATTCGCGGTCGAGATCCGAGGCATAGAACCAGTCATACCCTTCACCGCCCGCCACATTTGCGCGCAGATAGTCAAGATCATGCACCCCGCGCCATGTCGCATCGGCATGGTCATAGCCATCGCGCCAGTCCGAGAGCGGCATGTAATTGTCGATCCCGATCACATCGATATTGTCATCCGCCCAGAGCGGGTCGAGATGGAAGAAGCGGTCGCCCTCCGCGGTGGTGTAGCCGAAATATTCCGACCAGTCGGCGGCATAGGTGAGCTTCACCTCCGGCCCCAGAAGTGCGCGCACTTCGGCGGCAAGCTCGCGCAGGGCCGCGACCGCCGGGAAGCTGTTTCCGGGTCCGCGTATCTGCGTCAGGCTGCGCATTTCAGAGCCGATGCAGAATGCCTCCACCCCGCCTGCGGCCTTGCACAGCGCCGCCTGATGCAGCACGAAACGCCGGTAGCGCCATTCCTCGGGGCCGGAATAGAGCACCTCGCCATCGGCGACCTCGAAATCGCTCGCACTGGCCGTGCCCATGAAGGCCGCGACCTCATCGACCGCCGCTTGCGTGCCATCCGGGCTCTCGCTCTGCCCCGGCGCTTTCGTGGTGGTGATGCGCCCGCGCCACGGGAATTCCGGCTGGCGCTCAGCCCCGGACCACGGATCGGGCAGCGTGTTGTCGGGCATGACCTCCATCAGGATGAAGGGATAATAGACCACCGCCTGCCCGCGCGCCTTGAGCGCCGCAATCGCCTCCAGCACCGAGGCATCCGAGGGCGTGCCGCCATAGACGGGGCGGTCGTCGATGCGCCCGATCTCGGGCGTGTCGATCGCCGCGCGGCCCGCGACCGACCAGGGCTGATCAGGCGCGACGCGGCTGGAATATTCGACCTTGGGCTGGATCTCGCATTCGGATGCGCGCAGATCCGAGCCGAACCAGCACACGATCATCAGGTTCGAGCGGCATTTCGGCAATTCGCGCAACTGCGCATCCAGCGAGGTCTCGATATCGCTCAGCCCCATCGGCGAATTGAGGTTGCGCGGCGCGTCCGCCGGGTTGGTGATCTCCTCGCCCGGCAGCTCCACGCCCTCGCCATCGAGCGCCTCGGAATACGCGCGCGTATAGATCGGCGTCGTGGCCAGCGCGAAATCGCCCGAGCCGGGCATCAGCGCCACGCCCTGCACATGATCGGCCATGCTCTGCGGGCCATCGCCCTGCACCGAGCGGATGACCTCGAAACTCAGTTGCGGCACGCGGTTGCCGAAGGCGCCAAGCTCCAGATCCTCGATCACCACATAGGCCGTGCCGCGATAGGCGGGCACCTCGCCCGCACCCTCTACCGCCTCGATCAGCGGATCGGGAAGCTGATCCTCCACGCCGCGATAAAGCCGCAGGTTCAGATCGACCGGCGCGATTTCCTGCCCATCGGCCCAGATCCGCCCCAGCCCCAGGATCGGGCCTTCGCACAAGGCGACCGCGAGCGAGATGGAATAGCTGTATTCCTCCACCTTGGGCCTGCGCGCGAGCTTGCCGCCGCCGCCCGATGTTGTCACTGTCTCGCGGAAATCCGAGGCCCAGATCACCTGCCCGCCGATCCGCACCCGTCCCCAGACGCGCGGCACGGGCGTGCCCTCGGCCGCGCCGGTCAGCCGCAGCCGCTCGATCCGGCCATGCTCGATAAGCTGCGAGCCGCCGCCCATCAGCCGCTGGTCGATGACCCGACCCAGCGTCGCGCCTGCCGCGCGCCCCAGGACCATGCCCGAAAGCCCCATCACCGCGCCGCCGAAACCCGACCCGATTGCTGCGCCAACAGCGGAAAGCACCAAGGTTGCCATGTCTTACTCCGTTCGTCTCTGGGTTCAGGGAAAGGCGAAACGCGCCACGATGCGGCGCGCCCAAGGCTCGGAAAGCGGGGCTTCCACCACGCCCGCGCGCGGGCAGGCATGGATGAAGCCGCGCCCGCCTTGCGTCTGGAGGCCCAGATGCTTGGCAAGCGCGCGCGATTGCAGCCGGAAGAGCAGCACCTGCCCATCCTCCGGCATGTTTGGGGTGGTCAAATGCCGCGCCAGCGCGCGCCAGAGCCGCTCCTCGCCGCCCATCTCCGCCCAGCTTGGGCTGTAGCGCGGCAGCGCCTCGGGCTCCGCGCCCATGCGCGCGCGCCACAGGCCGCGAATGAGGCCGAGGCAATCCGCCCCCACCCCGCGCGCAGAGGCGCGATGGTGATAGGGCGTGCCGATCCAGCCGCGCGCCAATGTCACGATGTCATCGCTCATCGGCTGCGCCGCCCGCCTTCATGCGCTGCGCCCGCCTTGGGATAAGCGGTCATCCAGTCCTCGCCGGGGATATGCGGGAAGCCCTGAAAATTCAGCATGTTGTCGAATTTGAACCGGCAGGTCGCCGCCTGCTTGTCGCAGCCCGCCTCCAGCCGCACGGTATCGCCCGGCGCAAGCGCCGCGCGCAGCCCCTCCCAAAGCGCGATGACCCTTTGCCCGCCCTGCATCCGGTCCTCGCGGATATGGCCCATCAGCCCTTCCGCTGCGCCCGAGAGCACCGTGAGCCGCCCATGCGCGAACCAGCCCGGCGAGACTGTGTCGATGGGCGCGAAGCTGATCTTCTGGCCTGCCTCCACCGCGATCACTGCGGCCTCGGCGCTGTAGCCGGGGGTGTCCAGATCGAAGCGGCACGCCGCGTCGCCCAGCACTGCCGAGCAGGCGCCGTGATAGATGCGCCCGCCTTGCGTGTTCAGCGGCTCCGACAGCCCGCGCAATTCGGCCCGGAACGCGCCACCCGCGCGGGTGATCTCGCCAAGGCTCCCGCGAAAGATCAGCGCGCGCTGGGAAAGATCCGCCCAGTTGACCTCCCAGATCGCAAGCCCCGCGCCGTCATAGCGCCCCGCGAGCAGATCCGCCTCGGCAAGCCCGGCATCGCGCAACGCGCCCAGCGCCTCGGAATTGTCCACCGCAAGGCCCGTCACCTGCTCCAGCGCGCGCGCCGACAGCCCGGCCTCGGCGCGGAAGGTGATGCCCTCGAACCTCAGATCCCGGTCGTGATCGGTAAACCCCAGCACCTGCCCGTCGCGCCGCGTGAGCGCCCAGGCGCGGGCAATCGTCGTGGCCCCGCTGGCCAGATGTGTTGCAAGGCTCATATCCGCACCTCGACCACTGGCACTTTCGGCACTTCACCCGCCTTGAAACTCGCGACCGAAAGCTGGATCAGATCGGTGTCGAAGCGCACCGGCACGTCGAACTCGAACCCCGCGCGCAATTCCGCGCCGGCATCGGGCGGGCGGATGAATGTCACAAGGCCTGTTGTGACATCGACCGTGAAATCCTCCCCCGGCGTCAGCGCATCCGCGCCCACGCCTGCAAGCACTGTGCCCGCCACTGGTTTGCGGATCTCGCGGTGGTATTCCTCCGCGCCCGAGGCATAGGTCTTGCGCAACTGAAACGTCACCTGCTCGCCATCGCCAAGCGCGATGAGCTGGTCAAACGCCGTGATCGCTTGCGAGGCCGGCGCAGAGCGGTAATCGCCCCAATCCTTCCAGCGAAAGCCATGCAGCATGCCGTGGCGGGCCTCGAAAAAGGCGATCAGGGCTTCCAGATCGTCGAGCGCGCGCAGCCCGGTGCCCGCATCGTAGCGCCGCCGCGAGGCCGCCCAGGGGCTGTTGCGCTCTTCATGGCCGTTGGCCAGTTCCACAATCTCGGTGCGCCGTTCGGGCCCGCCCAGCGCGCCGAAGCTCAGATTGGCGGGGAAACGTGTCTCGTGAAATGCCATGCTCTGGCCCCCTCAGCGGTTGCGCTGGCTCGAAGCCAGCAGGCGCGACATCTGCGCCGCGATTTGCGTTTGCGAGCGCTGGAAGCCCGCGACATCGGGTGTGGTGATGTTGAAGGTCACATTGACCGCGCGTCCCCCGCCCGCCGCGCGCACGCCCAGGCTGCCATCGGCCCCGCGCGCAAGCGGCATGATCGCTTCCGGCCCGGCCTCGCCCATCAGCCCGGTCGCGCCGCCCCGCATGGGAAAGGCCGTGGCCTGTGAGATCACGCCGCCCTTGGCAAATGGCTGCACGCGGCCTGCGCTGAACGCGCCACCTGCCGCAAACGGCATCACTGCGCTCATCGCGCCTGCGACGCCTTGCGCGAGCGCCGCGCCAAGCGCGCCATGCACGGGCCGCATCGCCGTGCCATAGACGCTCGAGACCATGCTCTGCGCGATGCCGCGCAGCGCGTCCTGCAGGCGCTGGCCATCGAGCACCACGCCATCGAAGGCCCGGCGCAGGCCCGTGGCGAAGCTGCGCGAGAGGCTGTCCACCTCGCGCCCGGTAAAGACGAGATTGCGCCCGAGCCCGTCCAGCTCGCTGTCGAAACTCGCGACCAGAGCCGTGGTCTGGCCGAGCCGCGCCTCGAGGGCCGCGATCTGCGCCTCCAAATCACTGAGCGTTGTCATTGTCTGTGCCTTTCGCTGCATCGGGGTAGCGCGCGGCCAGTTCTTCCAGCCGGGCGCGGGTCAGGGGGGCGGGCTGGCCTTCGAGCCCTGCCATGATCATCAGCTCCATCGGCGTGAGCGCCCAGAAATCGCGCGGGGCGAGGCGCAGATCATGCAGGCCCAGCCGCATCAGCGCGGGCCAGTCGAAACGCGCCTTGCTCATGGCGGGGGCGTGAAGGCATGGGCGAGCAGGCTGGCCGCGGAGCGCGCCGCGCCATGCAGCCCCCCCTCGATCTCGGCCTGCGCGAGGTCCGCCGCATTGCCCTGCCAGCCACCGCCGCGCAGCCCCGCCACAATCAGCGCGAGCACATCGCGGGCCGAAAACCGCCCGCTCTCGAAGCGCTCGACCAGCGCGAGGATCGTGTCCTCGCCCATAGCCGCCTCCAGCTCGGCCAGCGCGCCAAGGCTCAGGCGCAGCAGATGCGGCTGCCCGTCGATCACCAGCCGCACTTCGCCTGAATAGGGATTGCCCATCTCGCTGCCCCTCAATCCGCGACGAAGTCCAGCGCGCCCGCCGAGGCCAGCGCGATCTCGAAAGTCGCCTCGCCATTATGGCTGCCCGCGTAATCGAGCCCGGTGATCAGGAAGGGGCCTTCGACAATGCCGAAATCGGGGATGATGATCTTGAATTCCGGCGTCTCGCCATTGAAGAAGATCGCGCGCGCGCGCTCATCGGTGCTGGCATCGCGGAACACGCCCGAGCCCGAAATCGCTGCCGATTTCACGCCCGCGCCGCCCAGCAATTCGCGCCAGCCGCCCTGGCTCGAGAGCGATGTGACATCGACGGTCTCGGCGTTGAAGCTCACGCGCGTCGCGCGCAGCCCGGCGATGGTTTCGAACTGCCCATCGCCTGTCATATCCACTTTCACCAGCAGATCCTTGCCATTCTGTGCGCCCATCAGGACATCTCCTTGTCTTGCACTGCGTCTTGCACTGCGTTGAAATCACTGATCTTCGAGCCGCGCGCGAAAGCGCAGATCGATCCGTCTTATGCTGTCGCCCGCAAGCCTGCGGGCCTCGGCGCGCTCGAACCACAGCCCCACCAGCCGCCCGCGCGACAGCGCAAGCGCAGGTGCATCGAGCAGATCGCAGATCCGGGCCGCGACCTCCTTGGCGGCGAGAAAGCCGGTGGCATTGCTCACCACGCTGATGGTGAGCCGGTGCTCGGCGCCATGGCCGGTCTTGTCGGAGGCGTCGCGCGCCTCTTCGGGGCCGATCAGCACATAGGTGCCGGGCGGGGTGGCCGGCGGGATCGCATCATAGAGCGCGTCGCCAATGAGCGCCTCAAGCGCGGGGTCGGCCAGCAGATGCTGATAGAGCGCGGCCTGCAGCGCGGCGGCGAGTTGATAGCTCATGCGGGGCTCTCCTCTTGCGTGAGGCAGATCAGATAGCGGCCCTGCGCATCGGCCTCGGTCACGGACAGGATGCGGAAGATCCGCGCGCCTTCGCGAAAGCGCTGGTCGGGCCGTGGGCGCTGGGGCGCGCCTTGCGGGGCGGCGCGGACCAGCATGCGCAGGCGCTGCTCGCCCTGCGGGCCAAGCTCGGTCTGGCGCTCGCGGCCCGCGGAAGCGCGGATCTCGGCCCAGAGCGTGCCAAGTGCGTGCCACTCGGTCACGAAGCCGCCTGCACCATCGGGGGTGGTCTGCGGCGTCTCGAGCGTGAGCGCGCGGGAAAGATTGGGCGCGCGGCTCATGCGCGGCCCCCGATGCGAATGTCGCGCCAACGCTCCAGAAGCGCGCGGACGCCGAAATCGAGATCGGCGCGCGCGCCGCTGTCGCGGTTCTCGTAAAGCTGTGCGGCCAGAAGCAGCACGGCCTGGCGCAGATCGGCGGGGATGTCGGACCACGAAGCCCCGAAGCCCGCCGTGAAGGCGATGACCACGGCCCCGCCTGTGGGGATCGTCGGCAGCGCGCTGCCCGCAGCCTCGATACGCGGGCGCATCCCGTCGGCATCGAGCCGGTAGCGCGTGGGCGCAACGGTCGTCTCCGCACCATCGGCGGCGATCAGCGTGACCGCGTTGATGGCCGTGACCGGGGCGAGCGGCAGGCGTTCGGCATAGCCATCGCGCCAGTGCGACAGCCGCAGCGTGAAATCGCGCGCAAACAGCGCGCGCGACACGCGCCCCTCGACCGTGGCCATCGCCGCGCGCAGATAAGTGTCCAGGAGCCCGTCCTCGGTCGTGTCATCGGCAAAGCCCGACGACAGCCGCAGATGCGCGCGAAACTCTGCCAGCGGCAGCGCGGCGGAGGGGATGGGGGTTTGCTCGCTCAGATGCATGAAAGACCTCTTGCGCAGGAAGAAGGGACAGGGTGCCCCGTAGGCCCGGCCTGCGCGTGCAGGGGGCTTGGGGGGGAAGGACCGGACAGGCCGGAATTCGCCGCGAGGCACCCGCCACCCGGCCCTTGCGGGCCGGGAGGACGATCAGCTTTCGCCGAATTTCAGAAGCTTGATGGCCTTGAAGTCAGACACATCGCCGCCCACGCGCTTGGTGGCATAGAACAGCACATGCGGTTTCGCGCTGAACGGGTCACGCAGCACGCGCATATCGGGGCGCTCGGCGATGGTGTAGCCGGCCGCGAAATCGCCAAAGGCAATCGCATAGCTGTCGGACGCGATGTCGGGCATGTCCTCGGCCACCAGCACCGGATAGCCCATCAGCCGCGCGGGCTCGCCTGCGGCCAGACCATCCGACCACAGGAAGCGGCCATCAGTGTCCTTCATCTTGCGCACGGCGCCCGCGGTTTTCGAATTCATCACGAAGACCGCATTGGCGCGGTAGGTCGCGCCCAGCGCATAGACCAGATCGACAATCGCATCGGCGGGGTTGGTCGGGGCGAAATCGCCCTGCTCGCCAGTTGCGATATAGCCCAGATAGCCCCATTCCCACAGCGCCTCATCGACCGTGTCATGATCGAGGAAACCGCGCGGCTTGTCCTGGCCATCGCCATGGATGAAGGCCGCAGCCTCGGCGCGCGCGAATTTCGCGGCGATGCGCGCGGCAAGCCAGCCCTCGATGTCGAACGCGCTGTCATCGAGCAGGCGCTGGCTGGCCTTGGGCATGGCGGACAGCTCATGCAGGCGGATCGGGATACGGTCGATCTTGGGCGTGTCGGACTCGCCCGGCGCGACAGTCTCGCTGGCCCAGCCGGTCGAGACATCGGTGTGATCGACCAGCACATCGAAGGAGGTCGATTCCACAGTCACCACGCTTGCAATCGCGCGGATCGAGGCGGTGGAATGCAGCACGCCACGGATGGCCGAGGCAGTCTCGGGGTCCACCAGATAGCCGCCATCGGCCGCCATCTGGGTGTTCATCCCCTTGGCCTCCAGCTCGAGCCCGCGCAGGGGGCTGTCATCGCCCGAGCGCAGATAGGCGTCGAACGCCTTGTGGTGCAGGGTCGGGCCAGCATCGGCCTGCGAGAGCACCGGGCGGGCGGGGGAAAGGGCAGTCTTGCGATCCAGCATGGTCAGTCGCTCTTCTGTTTGGGAAAGTTTCCGGGTGATTTCTGCCTGAAAGGCGTCGAGGTCGGCCGCGAAGCCCTGCATCGCGGTTTTCAGTTCCAGATCGGGCTGGGGGGCCAGGGGCACAGCCGTGCCGTCCAGCCCCGCCGCCACTGGCACGGGGTCGGTCATGATGCTCTCCTTGAGAGGGTGAATTGCGATCCTGGGTCAGACTAGCGCCTTTGCCCCAAGATCAGGTGAAGTGAGCGTACGTTGCGCTCAGAGCCGCGCAACGCTTGCGCGTGCCGCTTGCAGTCTGGCGCGCAAGGCGGCCAGTTCGGCCAGCGCATCGGCCTTGGCCGACAGCCGCGCTTCGGCCTGCATGGGGAAGGTCACGAGGCTCACTTCCCACAGATCAAGCTCGATGAGCTTGCGCCCGCCGCCCGGCAACGCCTCGGCGCGCACAGTGCGATAGCCGATCGAGAGCCCGTCTAGCGCGCCTGCCTCCAGAAGCGCCCGCGCCTCGCGCGCCCGCGCCACATCCTCCAGCAGCCGCCCGCGCACGAAAAGCCCGCGCGCATCCTCCCGGACCTCCTCCCAGATACCGATGGGCTGGGTCGGGTCATGCTGCCAGAGCATCGCCACGCGGTCGCCACGCGCGGCCATGCGGCTCAGCGAGGCCGCATAGGCGCCGGGGCTCACGATATCGCCACCCTTGTCGCGCAGCCCGAAGACCGAGGCATGGCCCGAAATCTGGCCCTCTGCCAGGGTGAGCCCGCGCGCAGGCTGCAAGAACTTGTATTCCATCGCTTTTCCTTTCATTGCAGCGCTGTCACAACGGCCAGCGCGCCATGCACGAGCACCCCTGCAACGACCGCATAGACTGCCATCCAGAGGCGTTTTTCCAACCGCTCGAACGCGCTTTCCAGCCGTACGATGCGAAACTCCAGCGCCTCCTTGCGGGCCTCGAAAACGCGCTCCTGCATGTCGATGCGCGCCTGCGCGGCCTCGAAACTGTCATAGAGGAAGCGCGAGCCGCCGACCTGACGCCGCGCGCTCATGGGCCCTCGACATGGGCCGGCAGGCCCAGCAGCACGCGTTTCTCGGCGTCACTCAGGAAGCTGGCATCACCCACGCGCCGCCATTGCTGCTCACGCTCTTCCGACAGCGCCGGCACCTGGTCGAGATCGGGCTTGAGCGCCACATCGCCGGGGATGAACCCCGCCAGCCAATGCGCGACCGACGCGGTAACACGCTGCGCGAGCGGCAGCACGGTCAGGCGGTAGAAGGCGCGATTGGCCTCCTGATAATTGGCATAGGTCGCGTCGCCCGGGATCCCCAAGAGCATCGGCGGCACGCCGAAGGCAATCGCGATCTCGCGCGCGGCCGCCTCCTTGGTTTTCTGAAACTCCATGTCCGAGGGCGAGAAGCCCATCGGCTTCCAGTCGAGCCCACCTTCGAGCAGCATCGGGCGGCCCGCATTGCGCGCGCCCGTGTGATGCGCCTCCATCTCGGCCTGCAGGCGCTCGAATTGCTCGGTGGTCAGCACCCCCTGCCCTTCAGGCCCCTTGTAGACGATCGCGCCCGAGGGCCGCGCGGCATTGTCCAGAAGCGCCTTGGACCAGTTCGAGGCCGCGTTATGCACCTCGACCGCACGGCGCGCGGCTTCCAGCGGGGCGAGGCCGTAATGATCATCCGCCGGGTGAAAGCTGCGGATATGGCAGATCGGCGCGCGGCCCTCGCTGACATGAAAACGGTGCCGCGCCGCGCCCACTGTGTAGTCATAGGCCACCGGCCAGCCATCAGGCCCCGGCACCACGCTCATGCGGTCCGAGCGCAGCACATGCAACTCCTGAACACGGCCTGTCTCGTCGCGCACCGCTTCCAGATAGGCATTGCCCGAGAGCAGCAACTGCGCATAAAGCGCCTCGAACAGCTCCGCGCGTCCCTGCGCGGGGTTGGGGCGCGTGATCAGATTCAGCACCGGATGCGTCTCGAAGCGGCGCTCGCAATCCTGCGCCACCAGCGGCAGCGCGCCCGCGGCCTCCGAGATCAGCTTCACCGCGCGGAACCCCACCGGATTGCCCAGAAACCCCGCCCGCAGCAGCGACACCCCGTCGCGCATCCCATGCTGCTGGCCGATCACCGCGAGTTTGCCGCTGATCCGCCCGGCCGTGAGCGGCCCTACAGCCGATGCCTTCGCTTCCGGCACCTGCTCTGCTGCCGTCTCGGAAACGCGCGCCTTGCGCAGAAATTCAAACATGTGCTGGCCTCTTTTCCTGGTCGCATCGCTTCATCTTGCGACAAATACTCTCGGGGGGTGTGGGGGGCAGACAGCCCCCCACCGGCGTTTCGGGAAATTTCCCGGTCTGAAAAGCACCCTAACGCGTCAGTCTGAAAACTTGGCTACCAGAGCGTACGCACCATCGGGCGCGCATAGCTTGCCGCTGGCCCCAGCATCAGATCCTGCACCGCCCAGACCAGCGCATCCACGCGGTCGGGGCTGCCCGCGCCGCGATAGCCCTGCGCGGTCATCTGCATCATCTGATCCTCCAGCGCGCCCAGACGCGCGGCATGCAGCACCCGCCCCTGCTCGTAAAGGGCGGCCACAGGCTCGGCGCGGGCGGCCTTGCCGCGGCTGGCATGCACGGCGCGGAAGGGCACCATCGGGTCGATCTGGCGCAACACCTCGGCCACCAGATTGCCGCCCTGATTGACCTCCGCCACGATCCGCTCGGCCCCGTGCCGCGCCATCGCCGCCAGCGCCGCTGCGGCCCAGGCCGAGGGCGAGGGCGCGCGCAGGCTCGCATCCTCCAGCACATAGGCGCGCCACTCCGAGGGCGGGCCTTCGGTCACGGCCCCCACCACCACGATCCCGCAGAGATCCGAGCGCACCGAGGCGCTCACCGCCGGATCGACTGCCACCACCACGCGGCTGAGCGCGGGCACTTCGCGCACCCGCGCGCGCTCCAGCAGTGCCAGCGGCCAGAGCGTGCCCTCGGCATCTTCCAGCACCTCGCCATCCAGCTCCTGCCGCTCGAGGCTCGTGCCCCGGTAGCGTGTGCGGATCTCCTCGAGGAAGGAGGGCGCGAGCCAGGCGCGGTTGGCCTCGGTCGCGGCATGGGTCATCACGGTCGAGGGCGCGCGCAGGATCGCCTTGAGCGTGGCCTGCCCGCGCGGGGTGGTGGTGACAAGCTGGCGCGGATGATCGCCCAGCCGCAGCGCGAATTGCAGCATGTCCCATGTTTCTTCGGCCTTGGGCCATTTGGCCAGCTCATCGCACCAGGCGGCATCGAATTGCGGCCCGCGCAGCGCCTCCGGGTCGGAGGCCGAGAAGCATTGCGCCACCGCCCCGTTGGGCCAGACAAGCCGGCGGCGCGTGGCCTCCCATGCGGGCATCCGGTCGGGCGGGCAGCAGGCGAGGATGCCACTGTCGCCGAAGATCATCACATCGCGCGCCTGATCATAGGTCTCGGCCACCAGCGCCACGCGCCGCGCGCGGCCCGGATCGAGCGGGCGCGCGCCTTCGACCTGCGCGCGCACCCATTCGGCGCCAGCGCGGGTCTTGCCCGCGCCGCGCCCGCCAAGGCAGACCCATGTGCGCCAATCGCCCTCGGGGGGCAGTTGATGCGGCGCGGCCCAGCACTCGAAGAGCCAGGGCAGGGCCGCGAGCGCGCCATCGCTGAGGCTGTCAAGGAACTCCGCCACCTCCCCTTGCGGCGCGGAGGCGAGCCAGTCGGCTGTTGATCTCGGCGCGGGCTGCGGCAAGGTCGAGCGTGGCACTGCCTGCGGCTTCGATACCTTTGAGTTTCTGTAGCTGGGCACGTTCATGATAAGCGATCTCCAGGGCTTTGCGCAGGCTGCGGAATTCTTCGGTCAGTTCTTTCCCGCAGCCTGGGCCAAGATGTTCATAATTCTCCAGAAGCATCGTCAGTCGCTCGATGCTCAGATTGAGAAGTCGTTCCGAATAGGACACCATCTTTTCCGGTGTCGGCCCGTTTGGCGGGCTCACATTATTGCTCATTTTGTCTGCCTGTCCTCATGCCACCCTGCACAAATGCCCGCACGCCTGCCCTTGAGCAGCCGCGCGGCTGGTCAGACGGGAAAGGCGAGAATGCCAAAGGAAGCTGAAAAAACCCTGACCAGAGCGCACGCTCGCGCGCATCACGTCATTTCCAGGACGCCGGAGTTGGGGCAACTGCCCGCCCTTGCCGCAGGCAAGGGCAGCGCCTTCGGGGCGTGCAGGGGCGGGTGGGAGGGTGCGGCCCGAAGGCGCTTTTACAGGGCGCGCAGATACCCTGGCGCGCGGTGGCTTGACTGCTCAGGCGGCCGCGACATGCTGGTCGCGCGCGGCCATGAAATCGGCCACCGACAGGCTCAGCCCATAAGCCACGACCTCGTTGTAGCGCTCCAAAAGAACCCGGTTGGCGCTGTCCAGCCCAGCGATGATGGCAAGCCCGGTCGGGGCCGCCTCCATGAGCTGGACCTTCAGATCCGGGCGGAAATGGCGCAGCACCAACGGCACGCGCCAGACATCGCCGGTCCAGGCACGCGTCAGGCGGTGGCGCGCGGCCTCGGCCATCCGGCGCGGCAGCACGTCATGGATCAACACCTCGCAGCCCGGCGCCGAGAGCAATTCGCAGCCGATGAAATCGCGCAGCGCATATTCGAACACATGCAGCCCGTCCACGAAGGCCAGATCGAGCGCGAAATCAGGCGCGTCTTGCGAGAATGTCTCGAGGAAGAAATCATCCGATGTCTTGACCTCCAGCCGGAAGGGGGCCGCGTCGAACGCCCCGGGCGCGGTCTTCGGCGACGGATCGACCCCGATGGCGAGCTTCAGCCCCTGCCCCAGCGCCAGCGTGCCGCCCTTGTTGACGCCGGTTTCGAAATAGGTGCTCACGCGCCCGGAATCGATCCGCTCGCCAAGGATATCCATGTAGCGCCCGGTCCTGTTCAGCGGGCGGGGCGTGTCGCCGTAGAGGTCTTCCAGCGCGGCATAGAGATCCGCCTCGTTGCGGACATAATTGCCGCTCGCGCTCCAGGGCGTTGCGGCGGTATTGCCGTATTTGCGGAAAAACTCTGCCGCCTGCATGGGCTGCCCCTCATGTCTTTTTCATGCGCTCGGAAAACCATCCGGCGGCGTTAGTAAAGCCCGGAACCGGCCCGGATGGCAAGAGCGCACGGCGCCCGCGCGGCGATGCTCACAGCGGCCAGAAAATCGGGATGAAAAAGGATGCGGTCGGCGCCATGACGAAATGCATCGGCAGGCCGACGCGCAGGAAATCGGTGAATTTGTAGCCGCCGGGGCCATAGACCAGCGTGTTGGTCTGATAGCCGATCGGGGTGGCGAAGGCCGCCGAGGCCCCCAGCATGACCGCCACCACGAGCGGGCGCGGGTCGATCCCCAGCGCGATGCCGAAGCCGATCACGATGGGCGTCAGCACCACCGCCACAGCGTTATTGGTCACAAGCTCGGTCAGGGTCAGCGTCAGCACATAGATGCTCAGGATCAACAGGAATGGCGGCAGATCAGCAAGAAACGGCGTCGCCCGGCTCACGATCAGCTCGACCGCGCCCGACGCCTCGAGCCCCGCGCCGACACCGAGCATCGCGAAGATCAACGCGAGCAGACGGCCATCGATGAAGCTGAAGGCTTCATCGGCGTCGATGCAGCGCGTGATCAGCACCACGCTTACACCCACGAAGGCCAGCGCGGCGATGGGTGCCACGCCCATGGCCGAGAGAATGACGATCCCGGCGAGCACGCCGAGCACGATGGGCGCATGTCCGCGCCGATAGGCGCGGCTGGTGGGCTTGGCGATATCGGCGAGGTTCATCTCCTGCGCAAGGCGCTGGATATCGGCGGGGGTGCCTTCGAGCAGCAGCGTGTCGCCCACGCGCACCACGAGGTTTTCGAAATTCGTGCCGATATTCTGGTTCCGGCGATGCACGGCCAGCGGATAGACCCCGTAGCGCCGCCGCAGCCGCATGCCCCCCAGACGCCGCCCGACCATCTTGCAATCGGGCGAGATCAGCACCTCGACCGTCGTGGTCTCGACCGAGGAGAGGCGGTCGACATCGCGCTCGGGCCCGATCATGCCGGGATCGGGGGCATTGTGATGCGCGACTTGTGCCACATCGGGGTTCTTCTTCAGCCCCAGCACTTCGGACATCTGCGTGCGCAACACCACGCGGTCGCCCGCCTGCAGCTTCACCTCGGTCATATCCCCCCAGCGCAGCGAGGCATCCCCGCGCAGCACGTCGATCACGCGCGAGCCTTCACGCTTGAAGATATCCACTTCCGCGAGCTTCCGCCCGATCAGCCGCGAGGTCTCGGGGATCGCGACTTCGGTGAAATACTTGGTGCGGGTGCGGTCGGAAAGCAGATCGCTCATCGACTGGCGCTCGGGCAGGAGCTTGCGCCCGATCAGCAGCAGATAGAGGATGCCCGCGAGCGCCATGAAGGCCGCGACCTTGGTGATCTCGAAAACCGTGAAAGGCTCGAGCCCATTGGCCCGCGCGACCCCGTCCACCAGCAGGTTGGTCGAGGTGCCCAGCAGCGTGAGCGTGCCCCCCATGATCGAAAGGTAGCTCAGCGGGATCAACAGCTTGGAGGCAGATGTGCCCATCGTCTTGGCAAGCTGGATGAAGACCGGGATCATCACGACGACAATCGGCGTGTTGTTCACGAAAGCCGACATGGTGAGCACAGTGAAGGTCAGGATGACCAGGGTGAGCGTCGGGCTCTTCTCGACATTGCGCACGGCGGCCTGCGTGATCCAGTCGAGCGCGCCCGTGCGCACCAGCGCGCCCACGATGATGAAGAGCGCCGCAATCGTCCAGGGCGCGTGGTTGGAAAAGGCAGTGAACGCGGCCTCCTTGGGCAGGATGCCCAGCACCAGCATCAGCACGGCGCCGCCGATGGCCGTGACCTCGACCGGGTAGGCCTCGCGCATGAAGGCGATGAACATGCCCAGCACGATGGCGAGGGCTATGATGGCTTGCGTATCGCTGCCCAGCTCGATGCCGAACATATGCTCTCCCCGTATGGGCGGTCATGCCCGAAGATGTGTTTGACGCAGATCGCAGGGAATATGCAAGACCAGCAAATCAGCGTGAGGGAGGAAGACCCGGCAATCGCGGGCGCGGTTGCACAAGAAAGAGGCCCGCGAAGAGGATCGCGAGCGCCAGCCAGACGAGCGGGCCATACCGCTCGCCCAACAGAAGCGCCGCCCATAGCATCGCGAAGCCAGTGACGAGATAGGCGACCTGCGTGGCAAAGACACTGCCCGCGCGGCGCAGCAGCGTGACATAGCCCGCATAGGCAAGCGTGCCCGCAACGCCCGAGACGACAATCGCCCAGAGCGCGAGCGGCGATCCGACGGGCAGCAGCGGGGCACCGACGGCGCGCGACAGCGGTGCCATGACCAGCGCGGCCAGCACCGAGCCTGCAAAGAGCGCCTGCATCGCCCCGGCGCGCGCGCGAGATATGCGCGACAAAGGCGCTCTCGACGGCATAACACAGCGGTGCAAGCGCGCTGATGAAGACGAAGACCACAGGCACGGAAGCGGGCAGCGCCGTGTCGGGCAGAACCAGCAGCGCCACGGCGAGCGCGCCCAGCAGCAGGCCCAGCCCGCGCAAGGGCTCGAATCGCTCGATGCGCAGGCCGAGCGTGAGGGCCAGCGCGAACATCGGCACGAGCGAGGTGAGCATCGCATGGATGCCCGCCGGGATATGGCCCAGCGCCCAGAAGCCCGCGAGATGCGGCAGCACCATGCCCAGACCTGCCACAGCGACATAGAGCAGCAGCGAGGCGGGATCTCGCGGCAGGCGCAAGCGGCCGCGCGCCATCAGGATCGCGCCCATCACAGCCGCGCCGACAAGGCTTTGCGCGAATATGATGGTGAATGCGCTGATCCCCTCGAGCCGCGCAAACCGCACCAGCGGCGCCCCCAGCCCCCAGAGGGCGCCGACGCCGACAAGGGCGGCAAGCGCTGCGCCCGGGGCCATGCGCCCGATATTCTGCATGTCAGCCAAGATACCCGTCACCGATTTGAGGCTCTCGCGGAGCATGCCCGTTTCCCGCGCAGGATCAAGCCCGGGGTTTGATAGGGTGCTGATGCCCGCCTGCATCATGCGTGGCGGCCAGGCTTGTTTGCAGGGATCTTTCAGAGGCGCGCTTCCCGCGAGTGGAAAAAATAGCGCCCTCGGGCCGCACCCTCCCACCCGCCCTTGCACGCCCCGAGGGCGCTGCCCACGCTGACGCGTGGGCGGAGCGGAGCATATCTCCAGAATTCCTTGCACCGCCTGCCAAACCGCGTGCCGCGCCTGCCCACACTCGCGCGTGGCGGGCCATAGTTCAGTTACGGTCCGCTATCCGCCCTGCAGATCCAGATCGACCGGTGCGGGGCCTGCCTGCGGCAGCCGCCCACCCAGGCGCACCATCTCGATGCGCGTGGCAACGCCGGTGCGGTCATCGGTCTCGAGATAGGTGCCCGAGAGCGTCGCCGAGCCCATCGCGGGCTCGAAGCGCGCGCGCGCCATGCCGGTAATGAAGCGGCGCATGGGTTCATCCTTGTGCATCCCGATCACCGAATCGTAATCGCCGCACATGCCTGCATCGGCCTGAAAACCGGTGCCGCCGCCGAGGATCTGCGCATCTGCCGTGGGCACATGGGTATGCGTGCCCACCACAAGGCTCGCGCGCCCGTCGCACCAATGGCCCATCGCGTATTTCTCGGACGTGGCCTCGCAATGCATGTCCACGAGGGCCGCCTGCACCAGACCGCCGCGCGGATGATTGCGCAGCACCGGCTCGATGGCCGAAAACGGGTCGGAATAGGGCTGTTTCATGAAGACCTGGCCCAGAACCTGCGCGACCAGCACGCGCCGCCCGCCTGCCGCCGCGAACACCCGCGCGCCCTGCCCCGGCGCCTCTGCCTTGGCGAGGTTGAGCGGGCGCAGGATGCGCGGCTCCTGCGCGATGAACTCGCGCATGGCGCGCTGGTCGAAAGCGTGATCGCCCAGGGTGATGCAATCGGCCCCGGCTTCCAGCAGCGCCTTGGCATGGTCGGGCGAGAGCCCCATGCCGGAGGTGGCATTCTCGCCATTCACCACGACGAAATCGAGCTTCCATGCCTCGCGCAGCCGCGGGAGCCCACGGCTCACCGCCGCGCGCCCTGCCCGCCCCATCACATCGCCCAGAAACAGAATCCGCATCGCCCCCGCTTAGGCCGCAAGCAGAGCGCTCGCAAGCGCAAATCCCGAAAGCTCATCCACCTTGCGCTTTATCGCCTCACACAGTGAGGCCGCACCCACGCCCGTGCCGCAGGCACGGGCAGCGCCCTCGGGGCGTGCAGGGTCGGGTGGGTGGGCGCGGCCCGAGGGCGCTTTATACGCAAAGCGCAGGCCGCACGCTCGGGGCGATCCACGCCATCAGACCGCGTCGGAGTCGAGCAGGCGCGCGGTGCCAAGCAGCGCTTCCACCTCCGCCGCCCAATCCTGCCGCATCGGCACAAGCCCGCGCCGATGCGCCTGCCAGCCATCGGCCAGCGCGGCGAGCAGACCGGGCGTGACCGCCACCTGTTCGACCATGCACCAGCGGTTCCACTCATAGGCCAGCGACCAGTCGGGCGCATCAAGCCGCGCCTCGGGGAGGCGATAGTGAAAGGTGGGGCGCCCGCCCTTGAGATGCTCCGGGGGCACATCCGCCAGCACCTCGGGACACAGATGCTCGAGCGCGGGCAGCAGATCGAGCCCGAAATGGCGCGACGGCGCATGCGCCGCGTAAAGCTGCGCCAGCGCGCGGGGATCATCATGCGTGAGCCCGGCCAGCGCATCGACCAGCGCCTTCGGCCATGGATCGACAAAAGGCAACACGCGGCGGGCCAGATCGACCGGATCGGAGGCGCGCAGCCAGTCCTCCACCAGCGCATAGGCGCGCGCCACCGCGACCAGCCCCTCGCCCTCCGGCCCGGGCAATTCGGTATTGAAATGCACACCGAAGCCAAAGGCAAGCCTGGCTTGCGTGCCCAGCGCCCCGGCCGCGCGCAAAGCCGCCACCAGCCGGTCC
This sequence comes from Paracoccaceae bacterium, assembly GCA_003567315.1. Taxonomy (GTDB): domain Bacteria; phylum Pseudomonadota; class Alphaproteobacteria; order Rhodobacterales; family Rhodobacteraceae; genus Roseinatronobacter. Next base: position 2,674 of record PWZT01000042.1, on the reverse strand, counting down.
GCCTGCAGCAGATCGGCCTGCGCCAGCGGCGCTGTCACGATTTCCACCGGCACCAGATCACCCAGCGCCTGCGCGGCCATATCCTCGGCCCATTTGCGCTTGAGCGAGATGTCGAGTTCGACCTTCACCCGGCCATGCGCGCCGCCCTCGAGCACGATCTCGCGCGGGTCGGCCTGCGTGATCGCTCCCCCCCATTGCCCGCGCACGACTTCGGCGGCCGCAGGCACATCCAGCCCGGCGAATTCGATCTCGATTCCAGTGCGCCGCGCGGCGCTGGACCGGCCGGGATGGTCGGGCAACGCCAGAAAACGGTCGGTCGGGATAGCATCATGCAGCAGCTTCACATCCCCCCAGAGATGGCTTAATCGGCCAGCGCCTCGATCCCGCGCTCGCCCATCAGCCGGTAGACCCATGCCGTGCTGCCATCTTCGAGCACCATCTTGTCGCGCCGATACTTTCGCCCGGTCCGCTCGTAGCGGTCAAGCCTTATCATCTCTTCGGGGGTGACGCGGAAGCGCACGCCATGCAGCGTGATATCGGGCGCATCGCGAATATTGCGGCGATACCGCTCCCAGCCACGCAGCGCAGCAGGCTCGGCCGGCACGGGGCGGCCCACCACGACAAAGCGCACGATCGGGTTGGTGAGCGTGGCGAAGCCGAAGACATAGCTGTCGTCTTCCGGCGGCGGCGGCGCATTCGCGTCATGATACGGCAGGTAGATCGGCGCGCGGGTGATCAACAGCCACACCAGCAGCACCAGCGCGAGTACGATGACCAGAAGGACAGGTTTCGATGTGATCCAGCTCATGCGCATTGAGCTAGCGCGGCGCGCCTGATTGGCGACAGCGCAGGCTGTTGCGCGCCCGGAGCAGCAGTGAAAGACAAAAGCGGGGTACTCCAGAGTAAGGGGCTGCGGACGGTCCGGTACTTTGCGGGTGAAGATAATGCCGAGATGCGGGCCGTACAACCACCCTGCCCCAACTTGTGGCGCGCGCGATGGCACGACCAAGATGCGCATCATTCCGGCGTGACCCTCCCGCCCGGCGGCCACGCGCAGGCAGCACCCTCGGGGCGTGCAAGGGCGGGCGGGTGGGTGCGGCCCGAGGGTGCTTTTGCAGCGCGCACAGGTCGCGTTTGTGGCGCGGGGCCGGGGCTCGCATGCAAAGCAGTCCATGCGCCTGGCACAGATCCAGGCATCAACCATCCCGCATATGCGAGGCCCGCAGCACCACCGGGCAGGCCATCCGCTCCTGCCCCCGGCGTGCGGGGTCATCCTCCAGCAGCGCAAGGCTCGCCCATTGCCCCATTTCGCGATGCGGCAACAGGACCGTGGAGAGCGCCGGCGAGAGGTGCTGTGCGATTTCCTGATCGTCATAGCCCATCACGGCGATGGTCTCGCCGGGGCGCTCGCCAAGTTCCTTGAGCGCTTCATAACACCCCACTGCCATCAGATCATTCGCGCAAAAGATCGCATCGGGGCGCGGCCCGGCGCGCAACAGATCAAGCGTCGCTTCCCGCCCGCCGCTGGGCAGGAAATTGCCCTCGCGGATCAGCGCCGGGTCTGTCCCCAGCCCCGCGGCACGCATCGTACGGACGAAACCCTCCTGACGCTGGCGCGACGCCTCCATCCAGGGCTCGCCCGAGATGAAGGCGATCCGGCGATGCCCCTCGGCCAGCAGCGCATTCGTGGCCGCCTCGCCCCCGCGCCGTTCGGCAGGCACGACCGAGGCGTATTGCGCGGCCTCGTCATAGCAGTTGAGGAGCACTGCGCGGTGACGGCTGAGCATGGCGGGCGGCGTGGCCTTGCGCGTGAGAATCGCGCCATAGATGACACCATGCACCCCGTCGGCGGCCCATTTGCGCAAGGTCGCGGCCTCGAATTCCGGGATACCCCCGGTCATGACGATTTCCAGCAGCGCATCATGTTTGCGCGCTTCCTCCTGCGCGCCATCGATCGAGATGGCCGCAAACGGGCTGGTGGCGATCTCGTCGAGCATCAGGCCGATCACACGCTTGATCTTGGCCGAGGGCGGGCGCCCTGCGGCACGCGGGCGGTAGCCGAGTTCGGTCACGGCTTCGAGCACGCGCGCGCGGGTCTCGGCCCCGATCCGCATGTCTTCCATGCCGTTGAGCACAAAGGAGACCGTGGATTGCGACACGCCTGCGCGCGCGGCGACGTCCTTCATGGTGACACGGGAGGGGGGCTTGGGTTCGGACATGAGCACATAATACAGCTTGACGCTTGCTAATATAGTTTGCTAAACATTTTTAGCATATCGAATTGGCGGTGTGTGCGGAAAATCGCATACTCTGGGAGGAGACGCCAAATGCCCCAGGAAAGAGGCCCGCGCCTCGCGCTGACGCAGCGCCAGGCCGCACTTGTTCTGCTCTTGCCGTTCCTGACTGTTTACGGCGTGTTTCTGGTCTACCCGTTCTTCAAGGGGATCTGGATCAGCCTGCATGACTGGAACCTGATGGCCGTGGCCTTCAACCCGGATGCCAAGACCTTTGTGGGTCTGGAAAATTATCAGCGCGTCATGTGGGGGCAGAATATCACCTGGGGGGTCTGGGCCTCCCCCGGCTACCAGGTCTTCGGGATGCTGGGCCTTGCCGCGAGCATCTTCCTTTACTGGACCGGGCGCGCGGGCAAGGTCACGGCGCTGGCCATGGGGAT
>PWZT01000102.1 GCA_003567315.1 Paracoccaceae bacterium | reverse complement strand
GGTGTGGCACTGGACGAGGTAACGACAGACACGGAAAGCGTGGCCATGGTGGCAACTGGCTGGGCTCCTTCGGTGGCGACACTGGCGGTACTCGCCATCACCCCCGGTTCGGGCTTGCTCGCCGAGGTCATCCACACCACGCCCTTGCCGGCACGGGTTTTGCCGAAGCTGGCCCTGGCGACCGTTTCCGACATGACTGTGCATGTGATCCTGTCGGGCAAGGTGCAGAGGGTCGGCTACCGGAAATGGCTGCAAAGGGAGGCCCGCGCCATCGCGATCAACGGCTTCGTGCGCAATGTTTCGGACGGCACGGTCGAAGCTGTCCTGTCCGGCCCCGAGAAACGGATCGAAGCGTTGCTGGCACGTATGCGCGAAGGCCCCAGAAAGGCCGTGGTGCAGGATGTCGTCACGGCCCCCTGGACCGGCAAGACCCCGCCCCAGAAAGATTTCCTGCGCTACAAGACAGTCACCCGGTAGCCTCTGGCCGCCCTGCCGGGCGCGGCGGAAGATGATCACCATGTTGACGCTGCGGACGCGCAGGGTGCCGGAGTGGGTGGCAGGTGCCGCATCCTGTATCCCTGGCCCGGAATGTTTCGCGCGCGAAACATTCCGGATCTGCCTCAGGGTGCGATGTCACTCATCGCGCACCCGCCATGTGGCGACAAACCCCAGAAACGCACGGTCGGGCGCACGCAGGCGCGGGCGGCCGGAGCGCGCCCAGTAGCTGCGCCATTCGGCTTCAACAGCATAGATATCGGCACCGGGCAGCAGCGCGCGGGCCTGCTCCAGCGTCTCAGCGCGCAGGGCTGGGCCGGGATCTTCGGTCAGCACCACGCGGGGTGTGACGCGCAGCATGTCGCCGGGCAGTTCTTCCAGCTGGTAATCGGGCAGGATATCGGCGGCGATCATCGCCCGCAGCATGGCGCGAAACACCCGCAAGGGCGAGTTCGAGCCCGATTTCTTGTGCAGCACGCCGACCGAGATCTGCCATTCCGCCTGCCGCCCGCAATGTTTGCGCGCCAGCTCATAGATGCGCCGCTCCAGCGGTTTGCGTAAGCTGAAATATTCACGGCTGAGTGTCAGGACCGATTTCGAAAGCACTGCGCGAAACAGCCAGTCCGAAAGCGTGACCGTCACTGCCGCCATCCGCCCGCCGCGGCTATGGCGGGTGATCTGCCAGCGCTCGATCAGCCCGAACCCTTCGGTCACTTCCATCCCGCCTGTGGTCAGATTGGTGGTGATGCGCGTGCCCGCCAGCCGCTCGAAGGCCTCGCGCAAGCGGCGGTAGCTGTCGCCCGAGGTCTCGCGATTGGTGGCGACCAACAGATCATGCGCCTTGAGTGTGAGCTGCTTCGACACGGCCCGGCCCGCATTCATCGCCGCCATCAGCTGGCTGATGCAGAAGATCAGGATGTCCTTGTCAAAGAGCGTGGCCAGCCCTTTCACCGAGGGCGTCACTGTCACCTCGACCCCGTTATGGCTGTAGGTCAGAATGCGCAGATCGGGTCGGGTCGAGAGCGAGAAGACCGGATGCTCCATCGTGGCCATGTCATCCTTGGGCAGCGCGTCAAAAATATCGCAGATGAAGAAATCACCCGTCGGATGACGGTCGGGCAGTCGGCCCGCCGCCTGGGTTTGCTGCGCTCCATTGGGACGCGATGAAAATGCCATACTGCCTGCCTGCGCCCCCTGTTTTGCCGGACATATGCCCGTCGGGGATTATCGGGGTTTCATTGACGCCGAGCATAAAGTTATCCACAGGCCCCGTCCAGCCTTCCGGCCTGTTTCATCGGGGGATCAGAGTCGCGTGAACGTGGGATCAGAGTCACTCTTTCGGGGTTCCGGAATCACCCTTGCAGGGGTTTTCTGTTTTTTATCATGGGGATAGAATGCAATCTGAGCCCTGTAACTATATCTAACAAGATTATAACTTCAGATCAGCATGAAGGGCCGCAACAGCGACAAGTCCGGAAAGCCTTGTTTTTGATAAGAAAACAGAATTTGTATCGGGTTTTCTTCCATGTGCGGTGTTTTGTGATATGCTGCAGAAAACATAGCACATGACAGGCCCGGAATGCCCCGTGACAGCGAATCACCGCCCCCCTATTTCAACATCTCCCCCGATCAGGCGCGGCAGGATCTTGACCCGCCGCTGGGCACTGCGGATTTCGCGCAAATGGCCAGCGCCTGCCATCAGGGTCGCGAGGATCTGCGCGCGCGCGGCGCGGGCGAGGAAGGGCGCAAAAGCCTGCGCCGGTTCTCGACCTGGGAAATCACCCGCTATCTGATCCCGGTCGCGCCCGCGCATTTCCGCCGCGTGCTGCGCGCCAATCCCGATCTGCCGCAAGGCATCAGCGAAACCGAGGGCGGCGCGAAATGGTTCACCCTCGATGAGGTGCTGCGGCTGCGCGCCTTTTTCGGGCAGGAGGGGGCCAAGCGGAAAGATTATCTGCCCTACCGTCCCAAGGGGCTGCCTGCGAAACTGGTGGCAGTGGCGAATTTCAAGGGCGGCGTGGGCAAGACCTCGACAGCGGCGCATCTGGCGATGTCGGCGGCGCTTGATGGCTACCGCGTGCTGGTCATTGATCTCGACAGCCAGGGCTCCATGACCTCGATCCTGGGCGGGCGGGTCGAGGATGAATGGCAGACCGTTTTCCCGCTGCTTGCGCGTCATTACGCCACCCATCTGCAGGCCGAGAACCGGGCGCGGGCGGCGCGGGGCGACACCCCCCAGCCGCTGGATGACACGCTGGCCGAGGCGCTGAAAACCCGCAGCGCGACGCTGATCCAGAAAACCCACTGGCCCAATATCGACCTGATCGGCGCGCAGCTGAACCTCTATTGGGCCGAGTTCCAGATCCCGGTCTGGCGCATGGGCGCGCGCGGCTGGAAACTCTGGGACGCGCTGACCGATGTGCTGGCCGAAGACGGGATCCTGGATCAGTATGATCTGGTGTTTCTCGACACCCCCCCGGCGCTTGGCTATCTGACCATCAACGGGCTGGCCGCTGCCGATATCCTGCTGGTGCCGACCGGCGCGTCTTTCCTTGAATTTGATTCCACGGGGCGCTTCTTCGACATGCTGCACGCGACATTTGCCTCGATCGAGGAGGGCGAGAATGCTGCAGCCCGCGCGCTGGGGCGTGAGGAGCTGGCCTTTGAATGGGACGCGGTGCAGACCATCATCACCCGCTATGATGCGGGCCAGCAGGCGGAAATGGCGGGGCTGATGCAGGCCTGGCTGGGGCGGCGGCTGTTGCCCTGGCGGCAGGAATATACCGCACTCATTGGTCAGGCGGGCGAAAGGGTCAACGGGATATACGAGGCCGATTACCGCGATTTCAACCGCGACACCTATATGCGCGGGCGTGCCACATTCGACGAGACCTGGGCCGGGTTCAAGCGGCTGCTTTACGGCATCTGGCGGCGCGAGGAACTGGCCGCGCGCGCGCCAGACGATCCGGTGACGTGAAGCGCGACATGTTTCGCGCGCGAAACATTCAAGGAGGGCCTGCAATGGCGAAACGCAAACGACTGGTCCCGGTGCCGCAGGCGGATCTGGCCGCGCCCGAGCAGAAATCCGCGCTGCCGCCACTGGGCGCGCCGATTGCCCGCGTGGCGCAGGACACGGCCCGCGAAGCCGCGTTCGAGGAATTGCGCTCAGCGCTCACCGATGCCCGCGCCGAGGGGCGGCTGATCCAGAAACTGCCGCTCGATGCGGTGACGGTCGATCATCTGCTGCGCGACCGTCTGGGCCTGGATGAAGAGGCGCTGACCCCCCTGATGGAAAGCCTGCGCGCGCGCGGCCAGCAAGTGCCGATCGAGGTGACTGCGCTGGGGGAGGGGCGTTTCGGGCTGATCTCGGGCTGGCGGCGGATGGCCGCGCTCAGGCGGTTGCATGAGGAAACCGGCGAGGCGCGTTTCGCCACGGTGCTGGCGATCCTGCGACAGCCCGAGAACGCAGGCGATGCCTATCTGGCCATGGTCGAGGAAAACGAGATCCGGCTGGGCCTGTCGCATTACGAGCGCGCCCGGATCGTGCTGCGCGCGGTGGAAGCGGGGGTGTTTCCCACGACCAAGGCCGCGCTGCAGAAGCTGTTCGCGCATGGCTCGCGCGCGCGGCGCTCAAAAATCGGCTCGTTTCTGAGCGTGGTCGCGGCGCTGGACGGGGCCTTGCGCTTTCCGACCGATCTGGGCGAGCGGCTGGGGCTGGCGCTGGCCGGACAGCTTGCGGCCGACCCCGATCTGGCCCCGCGCCTGCGCGCCGCGCTCGGGGCCGCGACGCCCGACAGCGCCGAGGCCGAGCGCCTGGTGCTGAGTTCCATGCTCACCCCTGCAAGGCCCGCATCCGCTGACATTGCAGCCACCGGGGCCGGGAATACAGGAGGGGATACAGGACCGGCAGCGGCAGGGCCGGCCCGCGCCGCGCGCGCAGATCCGCAGGGGCAGGACCGTCCGCGCGCGGCGCGCGAAGAACCTGCGCCGGGCGTGGTGCTGGATGTTTCGGGGGGGTATCTGAAACCTGTGCTCACCCTGTCGGGGCCGAAGGTCGATCAGGCCTTCAAGGCGCGGCTGATTGCCTGGCTGCAGGGACAGGGACAGGCATGATGTCGCCGGTCGGAATTTTGCGGGCCGTTGCACGATGCCCGGCCGTTTCGCGCGGCTGAACAGTATGATACGCGATATTCATGACAAGGCGCATCAAGCGACAGTTTCCGGGCCGTCCGGGCACAGCTTGCCGGCGATTTGCGCCGCTCGGCATAACCTTGCCTGTTGCAAGGCCCGGGCTCTTGTTTTCAGGGCAGGAAATGTGCAAGGATAAGCACGATTTTTACGATACTTTATCGAGTGCTTCAGTATTAGCCGGTCAAGCTCTGCCTATCATGATGTCCATTCAGCCCCTTATAGCCTTCAGGCATTCAAGATGATTTCATTGCATTCGTCCCCCCCCTCACCGAACACCCGCCGCCGCAAGATACGGTTGCGTGGCCGATTCCGCCAGTTGCGGACTGTCTCTCCTGCGGACAGTCTCAGCCGACGCGCCAAGCGTCTGGTGCTGTTCGGGGCCGATGCCCTGCTCATTCTGACCTGCCTGCCGCTTGCCGCGCTGCTGCACGGGGCCGCCACCGATACGCTCGCGCAGCCGCGTGTCTGGTTCGCTGTGATCATGACCGTGCCGCTGATGCTCTATGCTTTCCATATGCGCGGGCTCTACCGTGTCGTGCTGCGCTATATCACCGGGGCGGCGATGCCTGCGATCATGACCGGCACGGCGCTTGGGGCCATCGGCCTGCTGGGCCTATCCCATCTGCTCGGCACGCCCTTGCCGCCGGGGCTGATCGTGATCCATGCGCTGCTGGTGTTTCTGGCCATGGCGGGGCTGCGTTTCGGGATCCGGGCGCTGATCCGCAAACCGGCGCTGCGCGATGCGAAAGCGATCATCATCTACGGGGCGGGCCCGGCCGGCCAGCAACTGGCGGCCGCACTTTATCTCAGCCGCGATTACCGGCCTGTGGCCTTTGTCGATGATGATACACGGCTGCAGGGCACCACGATCAACGGCGTGCAGGTCTATCCATCGGGCGAATTGCGGCGGTTATGCGATCGCAGGCATGTCCGGGAGGTGCTGCTGGCCATGCCCCGTCTGAACCGGCAGCGGCGGCGGCGCATCATCTCGCGGCTGGAAAAGCTCGGGGTCGAGGTCAAGACAATCCCGGCGATGGGCGATCTGGTTGCCGGCAAGGCGCGGGTGACGGATCTGCGGCCGGTCATGCCCGAGGACATGCTGGGGCGCGACCCGGTGCCGCCGCGTGCCGATCTGATGGCACGCCATGTCGCCGACAAGGTGGTGCTGGTTTCGGGCGCGGGCGGGACCATCGGGTCGGAACTGTGCCGCCAGATTCTGGCCTGTCATCCGCGCAAGCTGGTGATGCTGGATGTCAGTGAATTCGCGCTCTATTCCATCGTGACCGAATTGCGCGACCATCTGGGACCAGAGCGCGAGGGGATGGTGAGCGGGGTTCTGGGCTCGGTGCAGAACCCGATCCGCACGCGGATGATCCTGAAACAGTTCGGGGTCCAGACCGTCTATCACGCGGCGGCCTACAAGCATGTGAATGTGGTCGAGGAAAACCTGATCGAGGGTCTGCACAACAATGTCTTCGGCACCCGGGTCATGGTGCAGGCTGCGGTGGAATGCGGGGTCGAGAATTTCACGCTGGTCTCGACCGACAAGACCGTGCGTCCCACCAGTGTCATGGGCGCGAGCAAGCGGCTGGCCGAGTTGATCTGCCAGGCCGAGGCGCAGCGCGGCGGCGACTGCACCTTCTCGATGGTGCGGTTCGGCAATGTGCTGGGCTCTTCCGGGTCGGTCATTCCGCGGTTTCACGACCAGATCGAGCGCGGTGGTCCCGTGACTGTCACCCATCCCGAAGTGACGCGCTATTTCATGACCATCCCCGAGGCTGCGCAACTGGTGATCCAGGCCGGGGCGATGGCGCGCGGCGGGGATGTTTTCGTGCTGGATATGGGCAAGCCTGTGCGGATTCTGGATCTGGCAAAATCCATGATCCGGCTGCATGGTCTGGTGCCCTATATGCTTGATGAAAAACGCCCGCCCGAGACGGATGCAGGGGATGTTCCGATCCAGATCACCGGGCTGAAACCCGGTGAGAAACTGCATGAGGAATTGCTGATTGCGGGCAATCCGCAGAATACCGAACATCCGCGCATCATGACGGCGTCGGAACTGGCGCTGTCTCCGGCGGCACTGGACATGCTGCTTGATCAGGTCTGGACCGCCTGCAAGTCCTTTGACCTGCCGGCCTTGCAGATGCTCTTGCGGGCGGCCCCGCTGGATTACCGCGCTCCGGCAGAGGAAATCCGCGATCTGCTCTGGCCAGGGGCCAAGGCTCCGCGCCCTGCGGCCGCGCATTTGCGGGTGATCGAG
>PWZT01000007.1 GCA_003567315.1 Paracoccaceae bacterium | reverse complement strand
GCAGGTGTCACGACCGATTTCAGATCGTCGAGGGTTTTGAGATCTTCACTCATGCTCATGCACTCCGCGTGTTTTTCTTGTTCATCGCGCGCACATCCAGCACTTCGGGCTGTTGTGCTTCATGCGGATGCTCGGTGCCCGCATAGACGCGCAGATGCGTCATCTGCTGGCGCGACAGCGGCCCGCCGGGCAGCATGCGCTTGACCGCCTGCATCACGACGCGCTCGGGAAAGCGCCCTTCGAGGATCTGGCCCGTGGTGCGCGACTTGATCCCGCCCGGATAGCCCGTGTGCCAGTAATTCGGCTTGTTGCGCTTGTTGCCGGTCAGCTGCACCTTGTCGGCGTTGATGACGATGACATTGTCGCCCATATCCATATGGGGTGTGAAGGTTGCCTTGTGCTTGCCGCGCAGGCGCATGGCGATGATCGAGGCAAGACGGCCCAGAACGACGCCTTCGGCGTCGATCAGGATCCATTTCTTGTCGATCTCTCCAGCTTTGAGAGAGTAGGTTTTCATGACGTGACCCTTGAAGATGAAATCAAGTCCGCAGGGAAAAGCCCCATGCGGGATGGGCGCTTTCTATCTGATACGCGCTTAAGGTCAAGCGGCATTCATGGGCATTAAATGAACAAAAACAATATGTTATAAAATAGGTATTATTATACCCCAAAACAATTCTAGGTTTCATCGGCGCGCGCGCGCCTAAAGCAACAGGATGCCGCATTGCGTCGCGCCATGCTCAGGCTACTATCCGTTGAACAACGCTATGAGGTAATGCATCATGCGAGAGACATATGACATCGTTGTATCCGGGGGTGGTATCGCCGGGATGACTGCGGCCGCAGCCTTCGGCACCCGGGGCTATTCAGTGCTCTGCGTGGACCCGGCCCCGCCCATCATCGCCGAAGCCGATCCCGGCTCGGACCTGCGCAGCACGGCATTCCTGCAACCTTCGATCTCGGTTCTGGAGGATGCCGGGCTCTGGGACCGCTTCGCGCCGCACGCCATGCCGCTGCAAGTGATGCGCATCGTCGATGCGGGCGGAGAGGCGCCAGAGCCGCGTGTGAGCCATGATTTCGATGCCTCCGACATCTCTGACATGCCGTTTGGCTGGAACCTGCCCAACTGGCTCTTGAAACGCGAATGCGCGGCGCGACTCGCGGAACTTCCGAATGTGACTTTCCGCCCCGGTATCGGCACGCGTCGGCTGACCACACGCGAGAGCGCGGCCCTGATCGGGCTGTCGGATGGCACGCAAGTCGCAGCCCAGCTTCTGATCGCGGCGGATGGGCGCAATTCCCCCATGCGCGAAGCGCTCGATATTGGCGTGCGCACGACCCGTTTCGGCCAGAAGGCGCTGGCTTTCGCCGTCACGCATCCGCTGCCGCATGAGAATGTCTCGACCGAAATCCATCGCTCGGGCGGGCCGTTTACCTTCGTGCCATTGCCCGATCGCGACGGGCAACCCTGTTCGGCGATCGTCTGGATGGAGACAGGGCCGGAAGCCGCGCGTCTGGCCGACCTGCCCGTTGCCGCGTTCGAGACCGAAATGACCACGCGTTCCTGCAGCCTTTTCGGCCCGCTCAAGCTCGCCTCACGGCGCACTGTCTGGCCGATCATCAGCCAGATTGCGGAGCGCTTTCACGGAGAGCGCACGGCGCTGATGGCCGAAGCCGCGCATGTCGTGCCCCCTATCGGCGCGCAGGGGCTGAACATGTCGCTGGCCGATTTGCGCGCCTTGCTGGATCTGGCCCCGGCGGAGCCCCTTGGCAGCCCGCAGATGCTCGCTGCCTATGAACGCAAGCGATACCCGGATGTCGCCTTGCGCGTCATGGGCGTGGGTATGCTGAACCGCGCCTCGATGATCGATGCGCAACCCTTGCGCGATGCGCGGGCGCGGGTGCTGGATGCGATGTATTCCGCGCGCCCGGTCCGGCAGGCGCTGATGCAACTTGGCATGGGGATGCGCTGAGCCGCTGGGTTTATTCCAGCGGCGCGAGGCCATCGCGGAAGCGGCGCATGTTCACGCGATAATTGTCCGCCGAGGCCAGAAGCGCGGCCCGCGCGGCTTCGTCAAGCTCGCGCACGACCCGCGCAGGTGCGCCCATCACAAGCGAGCCGTCCGGGATCACCTTGCCCTCGGTCACCAGCGCCCCCGCGCCGATCAGACAGCCCTCACCGATGATAGCCCCATTGAGCACTGTCGCGCCCATGCCGATCAGCGAGCCATTCCCGATCGTACACCCATGCAGCATCGCCTTGTGCCCAACCGTGCAATTCGCCCCGATGCTCAGCGGAAATCCCATATCGGTATGCAGCACGCAATTTTCCTGAATATTGGTGCCCTCGCCGATCTCGAGCGGCTCGTTATCCCCGCGCAGCGTGCAGTTGAACCAGATCGAAACACCATCGCCAAGGCGCACATCCCCGATGACATGCGCACCGGGCGCGATCCAGTAGTCGCCGCTTTCCGGCAGTAGCGGGCGCCGTCCCTCCAGAGCGTAGAGCATCATGCGTCCCCGAATTTGCGCAGGCGCTGGATGAGCGCCGATGTGTCCCAGCGCCCACCGCCCATGGACTGCACATCCTTGTAGAACTGATCGACAAGCGCGGTGACCGGCAGCGACGCCCCGACTTCTTCGGCGGCGGACAGGCAGATACCCAGATCCTTGCGCATCCAGTCCACCGCGAAGCCGTGATTGAATTCGCCATCGAGCATCGTGCCGTGGCGGTTGGCCATCTGCCACGATCCGGCAGCGCCCTGGCTGATCACCTCGACAACCGCGCGCCCGTCCATGCCCGATTTCTCACCGAAATGCAGCGCCTCGGACAGGCCTTGCAACAGGCCCGCGATACAGATCTGGTTCATCATCTTGGTGATCTGGCCCGCGCCGCTCTCGCCCATGCGCTTGGCAATGCGCGCATAGGCCGCCATCAGGGGCTCGGCGCGGGCGTAGACCTCTTCTTCACCCCCGCACATGATGGAGAGCGCGCCATTCTCCGCGCCCGCCTGCCCGCCCGAGACAGGCGCATCCACGAAGCCGATGCCCTTCTCGCCTGCAAGCCCATGCAATTCGCGCGTCACCTGCGCCGAAACGGTCGTGTGATCGACAAACACACTGCCTGCGCCCATCGCGGCAAAGGCGCCTTCTGGCCCGGTGCATACTGCACGCAGATCGTCGTCGTTGCCCACACAGGCCATAACGAATTCCGCCCCCTCCGCTGCGGCCGCAGGTGTGGCTGCTGCGCGCCCGCCATGCGCCTTGACCCAGGCATCGGCCTTCGCGGCCGTGCGGTTATAGACTGTGACATCATGGCCTGAACGCGCCAGATGTCCTGCCATCGGGCCGCCCATCACCCCGAGCCCCAGAAACGCTACTTTCGCCATTGCCGTCCCTCGCGAATTCTTGTGATTGCGCTTTGAGCGCGAGACCAATACCTATCAGCGCCAACAGGACCGTCAACACAAAGCCCCTCTGCGCATGTTCACCCTCTTTCGCTGGCTCACGAGAATTTTCGGCGCGCTCGCCCTTCTCACCGTGCTGGTGTTGGCGGGGATGTATTTCTTCCTCTCCCGCTCGCTGCCCGATTACAATGAGGATTTCACGATCTCCAGTATCTCCGACGAGATCGAGATCGTGCGCAATACGCATAATGTGCCGCATATCTTCGCCGAAAACGATGCGGATGTGTTTTTCGGTCTGGGCTTTGCGCATGCGCAGGACCGGCTGTGGCAGATGCAGATGCTGCGCCGCACAGCGCAGGGGCGGCTCTCGGAGATGTTCGGGCGGCGCACGCTGCGCACCGATGAGTTGATGCGCAGGCTCGATATCTACGGTCTCGCGCGCAGATCGTTCGAGGCTCAGGACGCAGAGACGCAAGCCGCACTGCGCGCCTATTCGGACGGGGTCAATGCCTGGCTGCGGCTGACCAATGAGCGCGCGCGGGGGCGCGGTGCGCCCGAGTTCTTCATGTTCACGGCGGAAATGCCGCTCTGGCAACCGGCGGATTCGCTTGCGATCCTGAAGCTCAAGGCCGTGCAGCTCAACAGCCATATCGCGCAGGAGGTGCTGCGCGCGCGCGCCTCGCTGCTGGTGTCGCCCGAGCGCCTGCGCGATCTTATGCCGGACGCGCCGGGCAGTGGTGTCGCGGCCCTGCCCGACTACGCAAGCCTCTTCCCCCAGATCACGCCAAGCACGCAGGTCACGCAGCGCAATGATCCGCTCTGGCCGGTCGCACCGGCAGGGCTGGCGGGGGCGTCCAACAGCTTCGCGGCAACGCCAGAGCGCGCCGCCTCTGATGGCGCGCTGCTGGCGAATGACCCGCATCTGGGCCTGAGCGCGCCTGGGCTGATGTATCTCGCACGGCTGGAGCTGTCATCGGGCGGGGTGATCGGGGCGACCATTCCGGGCATCCCCGCAATCCTGTCGGGTCGGTCCGAAGCGCTCGGCTGGGGCGTCACCTCGTCTTACCTCGACGACAGCGACATCTTCATGGAAGAGCTGCACCCCGAAGACCGCACGCGCTATCGTACCCCCGATGGCTGGGCCGAGTTCGAGACGCGCGGCTCCATCATTCGCGTGCGCGACGAGGACCCGGTGACGCTGACTTTGCGCTGGACCGAGAACGGCCCTGTTCTTTCAGGGTCGCTCTTTGACCTGAACACTGTCACACCGACAGGGCATGTCGCCAGCCTTGGCTGGACGGCGCTCGAGCCCGATGACACGACGATGACGGCGGCCATCCGCCTGATGCGCGCCCAGAGCATCGAGGAGGCGATCGAGGCGGGCGAGCTTTTTGTCGCCCCGTCGCAGAACCTGATGCTCGCGACGCAGGACCGGGTCGCCCTGCAGACCATCGGGCGGATGCCCCGCCGCGATGCGGAGCATGAAACACAAGGGCGGATGCCCGCCCCGGGCTGGCGGCGTGAGAACCGATGGCGCGGCACGCTGCCCTATTCATCGAACCCGCGTTTCATGGACCCCGAAAGCGGGCTGCTGGGCAATACCAACAACAAGCTGCTCGACCGCCCCTTCCCGCTGCATGTGAGCCATGACTGGGGCGACACTCAGCGCATCGAACGCTTCCTGCATCTGATGCGCCAGCGCAATGTGCATACGCGTGACAGCTTCATCGAGGCGCAGCTCGATACGGTCAGTCCCGCCGCGCGGCTGCTGCTGCCGCTGGTCGCCGCCGATCTGTGGTTCTCAGGTGAGGCCGCGCCGGTCGGCACGCGCGCCCATCTGCGCCAGCGCGCTTTGCGCCTGCTGGCTGACTGGAATGGCGAGATGAACGAGCATCTGCCCGAGCCGCTGATCTATGCGGCCTGGATGCGGCATCTGCAGCAGCGCATCATCCGCGACGAACTCGGGCCGCTCGCGGATGCCTTCACCCATGTCGAGCCGGTTTTCATCGAACGCGTGTTTCGCGACACCGATGGCGCGTCGGAATGGTGCAACATCGTTCAATCCTCGGTCCGCGAGACCTGCGACGAGATCGCGATTGCCGCGCTCGACGAGGCGCTGCTGCGGCTTACGGAACAGTATGGTGACAATGTGGAAAGCTGGCGCTGGGGTGATGCGCATATAGCACAGCACGATCATGCGGTGCTGGGGGATGTGCCGCTGCTGCGCCATTTCGTGAATATCCGGCAATCCACTTCCGGGGGCGATCATACATTGATGCGGGCGCGCACATCGGGGCAGGAACCCGAGCCCTTCGCCAATGTTCATGGCGCAGTCTATCGCGGGGTCTATGACTTTGCCGACCCTGAAAGCTCGGTCTTCATCCTGTCCACGGGGCAATCGGGCCACCCGCTCTCGCGCCATTACGACGATCTCGGTGATCTCTGGCGGCGCGGCGAATACATCCCGATGACGCTCGACCCGGATCTGGCGCGCGGCGGCGCAGTTGGGATCACGCGTTTGCGCCCGCAGAACCGCTAGGGCTTGCTCTGTGGCGCTTTGGTCACAGGCTGTGCCAGTTGAGGCATGATTACGCAAAGTCACGTCTGATATTCGGTGCGGTTTGCCGAATAGTGGTGCTATCGTGAAATGGTGAGGCCTCCGTGAGGGGCAGTTGCGGAAAGAGGAGGAGATTTCCGTGCGTAAATATCTGGCAACCGGTCTTGTTGCACTTATCGCCACGCCTGCCCTTGGTGGCGGCATCGAACGCAGCCCGCAATCCATGGCGATCCTGTTCGAGGAAGGCAATTATGTCGAATTCGGCGTCACCCATGCCCGCCCGCGCGTGTCTGGCGAATTGTTCGGCCCCGGCGGCCCTGACAGCGGCAATATCGCGCGGCGCTTCACCACCGGGTCACTGGCGCTCAAGTCCGACATCAACGAGAACCTGTCTTTTGCGCTGATCCTCGATCAGCCTTTCGGTGCGGATACGCTCTATCCGATGGGGACACCGCTGGGCGGTGCGCGCGGCAAGATCGACAATACCACGCTGACAGGCGTTATGCGCTACAAGTTCGATGGTGGTTTCAGCGCCCATGCGGGGCTCCGGTCCTCCTGGACATCAGGGCGCGTCTCGCTGCCCGGATACGATATGTCCACGAATACTGATCAGGCGTTCGGCTACCTGTTGGGTGTGGCCTATGAGATGCCCGAAATCGCACTGCGCGTGGCGCTGACCTATAACTCGAAGATCAAACACAGCTTCAATGCGCTGGAAGAGGTCGCGACACCGGCCGGTGTGGTGCCCTTCGATACCAGCTTCAACACAAACATTCCCCAATCGGTGAACCTGGAGTTCCAGACCGGGGTGGCCGAGGACACGCTGGTCTTTGGCTCGGTGCGCTGGGTCAACTGGAAGGATTTCAGCATCGAGCCGACTGTCTATCAGAGCGATCCGGCAACCCCGCCGCTGGTCGCCTATCAGAAAAATTCCGTCACCTACACGCTTGGTGTCGGACGGCGCTTCAATGAAAACTGGTCCGGTTCGGTGTCGCTCTCACATGACACCGGCAATGGCAATCCGACCAGCAATCTCGGGCCGACCGGCAAGCGCAACTCGATCGGGCTGGGCGTGTCATATACCATGGACGCCATGACCATCAGTGCAGGTCTGCAATACAGCCGCATCGGCAGCGCGACGACGAATATCGGCAGCGAGTTCAGCAGCAACTCCGCCATCGGTGGCGGCATCCGGATCGGATATCGCTTCTGAGAAATCCGCTACTCGGACCATGTTCCGACCCCGTCAGCGCGGCTGGCGGGGTCTTTTGATGCGGCATTGACCATTTTGCAGCGGGTGGATAATCCGGCGCGGAATGTTCAGTCAGGATGAACCCGGATGCTGTACCCCACCGCAGATGACTGGCGCCGCGCCCCGCGCAAGAATGTCATGCTTTTCGGCATGTCGGGCCTGGGCAAGACCCATCTCTCCAACCTCCTGCGCGAGAATGGTGACTGGTTCCATTACTCGGTCGATTACCGCATCGGAACGCGCTATATGGGCGAATTCATTGCCGACAACTTCAAACGCGAAGCGATGAAAGTGCCGCTGCTGCGCGAGTTGCTGCTCTCGGATTCGGTCTATATCAGCTCCAACATCACCTTCGACAATCTTGCGCCGCTCTCGACCTATCTGGGCAAACCGGGTGATCCGGCGAGAGGCGGGCTGCCCTTTGAGGAATACATGCTGCGGCAGGAACAGCACCGCGCGGCCGAGATCGCCTCACTCTCGGATACGCCCCATTTCATCGCGCGTGCCGAGGCGCTTTACGGCTATACGAATTTCGTTTGCGACACGAGCGGGTCCATCTGCGAGGTGACCGACCCCGAGAACCCCGAGGATCCGCTGATGACACTGCTCGCGGCCCATGTGCTGCCGATCTGGATCGAAGGTTCCGAGGCGCATACCGCCGAGTTGATCCGCCGCTTCGACCGAGCGCCCAAGCCGATGTATTACCAGCCAGATTTCCTGAAATCCGCCTGGGCCGAATACCAACGCGAAACCGGTGCGCAAGAGGCGGAGATCGACCCCGATGCCTTCGTGCGCTGGACCTATGCGCGTGCGCTCGCCCATCGCGCGCCGCGCTATGCGGCGATGGCACGAAACTGGGGACTGAGCATCACCGCCGAAGAGGTGGCGCAGATCCGTGCGGCGGGCGATTTCATCGACCTGATCGCCGCGCGCCTGCCCGAGTGAGGATCTGACATGCCGATCACCCTGCCCGCCAATCTGCCTGCCTATGAGGTGCTGGAGCATGAAGGCGTCATGGTCATGGCGGATACGCGCGCGGCGCGGCAGGATATCCGCCCGCTGCGCATCGGGCTTCTGAACCTCATGCCCAAGAAGATCCAGACCGAGACACAATTCGCCCGGTTGATCGGCGCGACACCGCTGCAGATCGACCTCTCGCTCATCCGCATGTCCGAGCATGAGACCAGGAACACTGCCGCCGAGCATATGGCAGAGTTCTACCGCCCCTTCTCCGAAGTGAAGGGCGAGCGCTTCGACGGGTTGATCATCACCGGCGCGCCGATCGAGCATCTGGACTACGCCGACGTGACCTATTGGGACGAATTGACCGAAGTCTTCGACTGGACCCAGACCCATGTCCATAACACTTTCGGCGTGTGCTGGGGTGGCATGGCGATGCTGTGGCATTTCTACGGCCTGCCCAAGCACCTGCTCTCCGCCAAGGCGTTCGGCTGTTTCCGCCACCGCAACCTCGCGCCCGCCTCGCCCTATCTGCGCGGTTTCTCGGATGATGTGCTGATCCCGGTCAGCCGCTGGACCGAGATGCGCCAGGACGAGATCGATGCGGTGCCCGGGTTGCGCACGCTGATCGCCTCGGATCAGGTCGGCCCCTGTCTGGTGGAAGACCCCGCCCATCGCGCGCTCATGATCTTCAATCATTTCGAATATGACAGCACGACCTTGAAAGAAGAATATGACCGCGACATCGAGGCAGGCAGGCCAATCAATGTGCCACGGAACTATTACCCGGATGACGATCCCGCGAAACTCCCCCTCAACCGGTGGAGAAGCCATGCGCATCTGCTATATGGCAACTGGATAAACGAAATATACCAGACCACACCCTATGACCTTGAGCAGATTGGCCAGTAACCCCGCAGGGCTTGTCCTGTCCGCCGCGATCCTCGCGGCCTGCGCATCCATGCCGGAGAACACAATGGCGCGAGCCGAGATCATGCCCGAGGGTGGTTTCATTGACCTGCCGCAGGGCCGCGTGCATGCCATCGTGCGCGGCCAAGGGCCGGATCTGGTGATGATCCATGGCGCCAATGGCAATGCGCGCGATTTCAGTTTCGACCTGATGGACCGCATGGCCGAGGAGTTCCGCGTCATCGCCTTCGACCGACCCGGTTTTGGCTTCTCGGATGATTTCGGTGGCCCTGAAAGCCCGCTGGAACAGGCCGATATCCTGCGCGCTGCGGCGCATTTTCTCGAAGTGCGCGATCCGATCGTGCTTGGGCATTCCTATGGCGGCGCGGTTGCACTCGCCTGGGCGCTGCGCGCGCCGGATGATGTGACGGGCCTGACGCTGCTCGCACCGGCCTCGCACCCCTGGCCCGGCGAGTTGGGGCTGTGGTATCGCGTCTCGGCTTCGGCGCTGGGTCAATATCTGGTGCTGCCGCTGATCTCGCATCTGGCCCCGCGCGCTGCGGTCGAGCGCACGCTCGAGCGCGTCTTCGCACCCGACCCGGTGCCCGAGGGATACCTCACCCATCTCGGCCTCGATCTGACCTTGCGCGTTTCGCAGCTTCAGCTCAATGCCAACCAGATCGACTCGCTGCATGACCATGTCGATGCGATGGCCGGAGGTTACCCGGCGCTCACAATGCCCATCGAAGTGGTGCATGGCACGGAGGACAAGACCGTCGGGCTGCAATACCATTCAGAGCGGTTGGCGGAAGAGGTGGCCAGCGTGCGCCTGACCCGGTTGGAGGGCGTCGGGCATATGCCACATCACGCAGACCCCGAGGCGGTGATAGACGCCATTCGCCGGACGGCCGCGCGCGCAAGCGATTAACGCTACTCGAAATGTCGCCGGATCCGGCGCACAGCCGCCCAGACCGTGCCCACCACCAGCGGCGCCAGTATCGCCATCGCCACCATGCGCGAGATCCCCAGCGGCTCCATGACCGGCATGGCGATATAGCTGACCAGATTGACCGCATAGTAGCTGATCGCGACCACCGACAGCCCCTCGACCGTGCGCTGCAGACGTAATTGCAGATCGGCGCGGCGGTCCATGCTCTCCAGCAGTTTCTGATTCTGCGCCGAGCGCTCGACATCGACCCGCGTGCCCAGCAACTGCCCGGCGCGCATGGCGCGTTCAGCCATCTTGCTCAACCGCGCCTCGGCGGATTTCACAGTCCGCATGGCCGGATCATAGCGCCGCGTCATGAATTCATGCAGCGTCTGGCGGCCCTCGAAACGGACCTCACGCAGAACCTCGATACGCTGATGCACCAGCGCCTCATAGGCCCCCGTCGCCCCGAAGCGGAAGGAGTTCTCCACCATTGTATTCTCGAGCTCCGACGAGATCCGCAGCAGCGCCTCGAGGGTCTCTTCGGAGCGCTTGTCTGGCTCCATCATCGCCCGTGTCAGCCGCGAGAGTTCGTCATCGAGCGCGGTCATTTTCGGCGAGAGCGCGCGGGCGCGGGTGAGCCCGAGCATGGAGATGGTCTTGTAGGTCTCGATCTCGCACAACCGCTGCAGGATCCGCCCGATCCGCCGCCCCCCTGTGCCAGGCTTCACAAAGACCGCCATGCGAATATGCCCGGCGCGATCAATGCGAAAATCGCTTGCGATCATCGCGGCCCCGTCGATCACATAGGACGCCGCGAGGCTCTCGGGCACGAACCAGTCCACGAGTTTCTCGGCCATCTTGCTACGGTCATCCGGCATGATCTCGATCTGGAACAGGATCGAGGTCAACCGCGTCCCCGGTGCATCCTGCAACCATGGCTCTGGGAACACGTTGAACCCGGCCGGATCGAAGGGGCGCTCGGCGCTGCCCTGTTCGAAGGATGTGTAGGTAACGAACTCGGTATGGCTCTCCCATTTCAGATGATAGCGCCCGAGCTCGGCCGAATGATGCGTGGCATCGGGGGCAGGATGCCCCGCCCCATGCCGGTCCAGAAGCGCCAGAAGATGCGCCCGATCCGCCGCCCGATCACGCTTGGACGCATTTTTGGCCGGTTTGATGGCCAGAAAAACCGCAACACCGGGGGCCGTGATCTTGGCCGCCGGACGCGCATGCAACTCGTTGACAAGCGCATAGCGCTGCGGGTGATCATCGATCGGCGGCATGTTGCGTCGTTCCTGGCCTGGTGCTGCAATCAGAGCATATGCTACAGCACGCCAAAGGAAAGCCTGTGGGCGGCACACGATGGCACACTTGTAATTCTGCCACAGCGCGCGCCCACAAAATGTAAGGCCGGATCAGTCGACCACCTCGACGAGCTCGACCCTGCGGTTTTGCGCCCGCCCATCCTCATTGCGGTTGGTCGTGATCGGCGACATCGGACCTGCGCCCGCCGGACGCAGCCGCCCTTCGGCAATGCCATGCTCATCCGAGAGCCACGCGACTACCGATTGCGCGCGGTCCAGTGACAGGCGCAGATTGTAGTCGAAGCTGCCGACACCATCCGTGTGCCCCACCACCAGCAGATCAAGCTCGGCATTATCCTCCATCAGCCCCGCGACCGTTTCCAGCGCGTCCGCCGATTCTGGCAGAATCTCGTCATCGTCGAAGGCAAAGAGGATCGCATCGACCACCACGCGCCCTTCCTCGACCAATCCGCTCTCCAGCGCTGCGGCATCCTGCGTGCTGGGGACGAATTCCTCTTCTTGCGCCTCGGCTTCTTCCTCCGGCGCGGCTTCCTCGGCAAAGAGATCGAAGGTCTCCATCTCTTCCATCTCCAGCACATCGACCTGAATCCGGCGATCGCCACGGCGGTCATAGAAGCTCATCGCCACCACATGATCATCCGAGGGCGAGCGGGCGAGGATGTAGCCATAGGCATCTGACCGACGACTGGCCGAGGCGTCCAGCCCGTCGCGCAGGAAGCGGCGCGCGCTCCCTTCGTCGCGCAACTCGTCATCCATGCCGTGAAAGACCAGCTCGAACCCCTGCCCCTCGAAATACTTCAGATAGCTTTGGTAGAGCCGCACAGTGGCGATTTCGGTCCCGTCGATCCGATACTCCTGCCGCAGATGCGCGCCCTGCTTTTCCAGCACCGCTGTTGGGTCACGGTCCTCGAACGGGCCGGACGGGAAGGCCAGCTCGACGAAATCGACGAATTCGCTGTCGGTGATCTCGGCATCGGGCGCGAGCGGCACCAGCGGGTGGGGTTGCGGGTCGTCCGCGCGCACCCCCTCGGGGGCGGCGAGGATCAGGGCGCCGGTCAGAAGGCCAGCAAGACGCATGAGACTACTCCCTTGATTGCCAATGGCTTTTCGTCGGGCCGGAGGCTATGGACCCGAGCGGACGCACGCAACCGCCTGCCCGGGGACGATGCGGTTGCTGTGATCAAGCCTTTGTGAGAACACGATGCGTCAGACGACAAGCTTCCGCCAAAGAGGATGCTGGCAAGAAAAAACCCCGGCAAGCTGCCGGGGTTTGCATCGGGTGATGGATCAGGCGCTCAGCAGCGGTGGTAGAGCCCTGTCTTCGGGTTCTCGCAATACCGTGCAATGACGTTCGATCTCGAGCAGGGTTTGTGACACTTGTGGCGAGGCTGTTGGGCGAGCACACCCCAGATGAGCAGGCTTGCGACGGCGGCGGTGGCCGGGTCGGAGGCACGCGCTTGCGTCGCAGATCCGAGGGTGAGCCCCGCAGCAAGGGCACAGACAGTCGCGACCGTCAGCAGGCGCGAGGTGAAACGAGAGGCAGCAAAAGGCATTGTAATCTCCTGATGGTAGCGAAATAGTGACCGAATGTTAATTGTTTTTGGTTGATTCTTCAATCGAATCGATTTGGGCGGCGCGTGAAATCACTCAGATGCGCATCCGGTTGTGGCGCATTGGCGCGGGAACCCGCGATCAGCCGCTGCACCCCGCCACCCGACACCCCCTCGCGCGCAGTTGATCGCGCACGCCGCTGCGGCTAGCCTCTGCCGGGAAAGCTGTGAAAGTGCCCGATGAATTCAGACCCCGTGACCCTCACCCTGCCCTTCCTGACCGCGCAGGGGCTGACCGTGCTCCTCGTCGCGCTTGGGGTGTTCGTTGCCGTGGGGCTGGTCTGGCTCATGCTGACCGGGGCCGAGCGCGAGAAACCGCCCGCGCCGGAAAGCTGGTTCACGGCGCTGGCCTGGGTGCTGCTGCCGGTCTGGGTGTTGCTGCTGGCGGCAACGCTCTGGGGGCTTTGGCTGGCGTTCAGCGAGCAGCCATCGCCCTTGGCGGACACTTCCTTCGGCCTCGGCGCGCTGATCGCGGCATTCTTGGGCGCGCCGTTTGTGATCTATGGCACGTATCTGCGCCACAAGACCCAGCGGCTGGAGCAGGAAGGCCACATGACCGACCGCATCACGGCGGCGGTCGAGCAGTTAGGGGCCGAAAAGACGGTCAAGGCGCAAGTCAGAACATTGTCATGGAAATTGCCTGAATCCGATACGTTGTATGAGACCCGGGTGAGACTGGGAGAACAGTCAACGGGTCCAGCAGGCAGTATCGTCGTCGATCCAGGGAAATGGGACGTCGTTGAAGAAACCCTTCCCAATCTGGAGGTGCGCATGGGCGCGATACTGTCTCTGGAACGCATCGCGCAGGATTCCACCGCCAATGACAAGGGCCGCGACCATGTGCGGGTGATGGAAATCCTCTGCGCCTATATCCGAGAGAACTCGAATGCCCGAAAGCCGGAGGGCTATCCCGAACCGGAATGGGAGCCTCTGAAGGACGACGCCACCGAGGAAGAACGCGCCGACCATCTCCGCAGGCGAAAAGAGCGGTTCGGCGATCATCTAACCGACCGCGAGGCTCGGCAATGGGCAAGGAAACTCCCCAAACTGCGCGCCGATGTGCAACTGGCGCTGACCGTGATCGGGCGGCGGAGCGCCGCGCAAAGGCGGGTCGAGGCCGCCTGGCCCGATGAGCCGACAGACGCCACCGTCTGGCCATTCCATGCCGGTTTCGAGCGCCTGCCTGATAAGCCTGGCGACGCGCCGTTGGGCAAAGACGCACTGGATGCGTTCAAAGCAGGGTTGGACGCATGGAAGGAGAAGCTACACAATTTCCGCGGCTATCGGCTGGACCTGCGCGGCGCCAATCTGCAGGGTGCGGATATAGCAGCAAGGCAACCCGACGGGTCTGACGCGGTGTTTTCCGGTGCACGGCTGGGAGGGCACGCGGCTGGAGGGGGCGGACCTCTCAGGGACGCGGCTGGAGGGCGCGAACCTCGGGGGCGCGCGGATGGAAGGCGCGAACCTCAAGCGGGCGCGGCTGGAGGGGGCGGTCCTCGAAGGGGCGCGGCTGGAGGGGGCGACCCTCTGGAACGCGTGGATGGACAGTTCAACCGACCTCATCGGGGCGATTCTTCAAGGCGCTGCGCTCCGGGAAGTGAATTACAGTTCCGTGCCGATTTCCGCTGAGCAGGTCACATCCTGTTTCGGCGATGCCAGCGTGACCCTGCCTGAAGGCATCAACAAGCCCGCCCATTGGCCGGACTGGAAACTGTCGGTTTTCCTCGGCGAACACGATTTCTTCGCTGAATGGCGCAAATGGCTGGAAAACCCCGCAGCCTACCGCCCCCCACCCAAACCCGAATAACCCTCACGACAAAGAAGGCCCCCAAACCGGGGGCCTTTTCCGTAACTCCTCCCGATCACTCGATCATCGGCAGCAGGCTATCCACCGAGGCTTTCGCGTCGCCGTAGAACATCCGCGTGTTGTCCTTGTAGAAGAGCGGGTTCTCGATGCCCGAATAGCCCGTCCCCTGCCCGCGTTTGGAGACAAACACCTGTTTCGCCTTCCACACCTCCAGCACCGGCATCCCGGCGATGGGGGAGTTGGGGTCGTCCTGCGCGGCGGGGTTCACGATGTCATTCGAGCCGATGACGATCACCACATCCGTGTCGGGGAAGTCGTCATTGATCTCCTCCATCTCGAGCACGATGTCATAGGGCACCTTCGCCTCTGCCAGGAGCACGTTCATATGCCCCGGCAGGCGGCCCGCGACCGGGTGGATGGCGAAGCGGACATTCTTGCCCTTGGCGCGCAGCTTGCGGGTCAGTTCAGCCACACCCTGCTGCGCCTGCGCCACGGCCATGCCGTAGCCCGGCACGATGATGACGCTGTCGGCCTCGTTCAGTGCTGTGGCCACGCCATCGGCATTGATCGCGATCTGCTCGCCCTCGACTTCCATCGCCGGGCCTGCACTGCCGCCGAAACCGCCCAGGATCACGCTGATGAAGCTGCGGTTCATCGCCTTGCACATGATATAGGACAGGATCGCGCCCGAGGCACCGACCAGCGCGCCGACCACGATCAGAAGCTCATTGCCAAGCGAGAAACCGATCGCGGCCGCGGCCCAGCCCGAATAGGAGTTGAGCATCGAGACAACCACCGGCATGTCGGCGCCGCCGATGCCCATGATCAGGTGATAGCCGATGAAGAGCGCGAGCAGCGTCAGCATGGTCAGCATGAAGATCGCCGCGCCGGGGCTGTCGGCATAGGCCAGATAGAGCCCGGCAAAGACCACCGAGAGGATCGCGGCCCCGGCGTTCAGCATATGCCCGCCCGGCAGCTTCTTGGCGGCTGAATCCACCCGGCCCGCGAGCTTGCCATAGGCGATGATCGAGCCGGTGAAGGTCACGGCCCCGATCCAGATGCCGATCATCAGCTCGATGCGCAGGATGGTGATCTCGACCGCGGTTTTCTTGCCGATGATGGCAGCAAAATTCGTGAGCTGCAGCCAGAGGTCATAGGCCGCGACCGACATCAGCCCCTCGGGTTGCGGGAAGGGCAGCCCCTCGGCGGCGAACACCTCGCCCACGCGCCCGATCTCCAGATGCGCGTTGAAGCCCACCAGCACGGCGGCCAGACCGACGAGGCTGTGCATGAAGGCGACAAGCTCGGGCATCTGCGTCATCTGCACGCGCGTCGCCAACTGCCAGCCGACGACCGCGCCAATGGCGATGAGCACCAGCGACAGCACCCAGAGCCCCGAGCCGGGACCGACCAGCATCGCCAGCACCGCGACGGTCATGCCTGCGATGCCATACCAGATCGCGCGCTTGGCGCTTTCCTGCCCCGAAAGCCCGCCCAGCGACAGGACGAAGAGAACTGTGGCGACCGCATAGGCCGCGACTGTGAAACCGAAATCCATCTCTCTCTACCTCCAGCCGGTCAGGATTTCTGGAACATGGCGAGCATGCGCCGTGTCACCAGGAAACCACCGAAAATATTGACTGCCGCCATCAAGAGCGCCAGCGCCGCCATCAATGTGATCAGGATCGAGGTCGAGCCGATCTGCAGCAAAGCGCCAACGATAATGATCGAGGAAATGGCGTTCGTGACTGCCATCAAGGGCGTGTGCAGCGAGTGGCTGACTTTCCAGATCACCTGGAAGCCCACGAAGACGGCCAGCACGAAGATGATGAAATTGCGCATGAAGGATTCAGGTGCGACCAACCCCACCGCCAGCACAAAGGCCGTCCCTGCGGCCAGAAGTGCCACCTGCGTCCTGGTTTGCGATTTGAAGGCCGCGATCTCCTGCGCGCGCTTTTCCTCCGCCGTCAGCTCCTTGGGTTTTTCCTTTGGCTTGGCGGCAATCGCCTTCACCTTGGGCGGCGGCGGCGGGAAGGTGATTTCACCCTCATGCGTCACAGTCGCGCCGCGGATGACATCATCTTCCATATTGTGCTTGACCACGCCGTCCTTATCGGGCGTCAGATCATGCAGCATATGGCGGATATTCGTCGCATAGAGGGTCGAGGATTGCGCGGCCATGCGGCTGGGGAAGTCCGTATAACCGATGACGATCACGCCATTGTCGGTCACCAGCCGCTCATCGGGCACGGTCAGATCGCAATTGCCGCCCTTTTCGGCTGCAAGGTCCACGATCACCGAGCCGGGCTTCATCATCTGCACCATATCCTCGGTCCAGAGCTTCGGCGCAGGGCGGCCCGGGATCAGCGCGGTCGTGATGACGATATCGACATCGGGCGCGATCTCGCGGAACTTCTCGAGCTGCTTTTCGCGGAATTCCGGGCTGGAGGGCGCTGCATACCCGCCGGTCTCGGACCCGTCCTGCGCTTCCTCGAATTCGAGGAAGACGAACTCTGCGCCCATTGACTCGATCTGCTCTGACACTTCCGGGCGCACATCGAAGGCCATGGTGATCGCGCCCAGGCTGACGCTCGTCCCGATTGCCGCGAGCCCCGCGACCCCTGCCCCCACGACCAGAACGCGCGCGGGCGGTATCTTGCCCGCTGCCGTGACCTGGCCCGTAAAGAAGCGTCCGAAATTGTTGCCCGCCTCGATCACCGCGCGATAACCTGCGATATTGGCCATGGATGACAACGCATCCATCTTCTGCGCGCGCGAGATGCGTGGCACCATATCCATTGCGATCACGGTCGCACCGCGTGCTTTCGCGGCTTCCAGCATCTCTTCGTTCTGCGCAGGCCAGAACATGGAAATCAGCGTTTGCCCTTCGCGCAGCAGATTGATCTCATCAAGCTCGGGCTCGCGCACCTTGATGACGATATCGACCGCTTCACACAGCGCCTTGGCATCTTCTACCACCGTGACGCCGGCATTCTGATAGAGCTCATCGCTGAAGCCCGCCGCAAGCCCGGCCCCGGATTGAACGAAACACTCATGCCCGAGTTTCTGGATCTGAGTGGCACTGTCCGGTGTCAGCGCGACCCGCGCTTCACCTGATTTGATTTCCTGCAAAGCCCCGACTTTCACGCGTCGTCCCCCTTTTCATTCAGGCAGGCCGGCCCTTCCCGGGCTAAGGCCAGATTGGCACCGCGACTCCTTAACCCGCGCAACTATGTTTCACAAGCAGGCAATAAAGCGTGATCGCGTGGCTGATGCTGCTGCGACGCATGGCCGCGACAGGTAGCTAGATCCAGCGTCGCGTGCGCTTGAAATAGGCAGCAGCCTCGTCAGCGAAGGCCTCCTGCAAACGCTTCTCCTCGGGCTCGATGAAGCGGCGCTGCAACACCCAGACCAGTACAGGGGCCAGTAGCAGGCCCGAGACCGCCTCCCCGCGCAAGCTCAGCCCGACCAGGAGCAGCACATCGGCGAGATAGATCGGATTGCGTGAGAGCGCAAAGATGCCGTCGGTGATCAGCCTCTGCGGCATCTGATGCGGGATGATCGTGGTCCGGGCGCGCAGAAATGCCACGCCCGCTGCTGCGAAAAGCGCGATGGCGAGGATCACGATACCGGTCCCGAAAATCGTGAGCGCGGGCCAGGGCAGCATCTCCGGCGCGACAACGGTCTCGCCCCAGACCACGGCAAGCGCCCCCAGCAACCAGACCGGCGGGTAGTCAAGATGTCTCAGCATATCTCGCTTGCCCTCATATCCGGCTTGACCTCCGTGTCTGTCTTCTGCACCGATAGCGTAAACCGATGGGGACACGCCATGACCGATTTCGAAGCCACTCGCGCAATGTTCGATCTGCCCGAGGGCGTGATCTATCTTGACGGCAATTCGCTGGGGCCCCTGCCGCACGGTGTGGCGGAGCGGGTGGCGCGCAGCATCACCGATGAGTGGGGCGAGATGCTGATCACTGGCTGGAACAAGGCCGGATGGATGGATTTGCCCGCGCGTGTCGGCGACCGTGTCGGCCGTCTGATCGGCGCGCCCGCGGGCAGCGTCACCATGGGCGACACGCTTTCGATCAAGGTCTATCAGGCCCTCGCCTCGGCGCTGGAGTTGCGTGAGGATCGCCGCGTAATCCTCTCTGATACCGGGAATTTCCCGTCGGATCTCTATATGGCGGATGGCCTATGCCGCACCTTGGGGCCAGAGTATCAGCTCAAGACTGTTGCGCCGGAAGAGGTGGAAGAGGCTCTCGACGAGACCATCGCCGTGCTGATGATCACCGAGGTGGATTATCGGACAGGTCGCAAACACGACATGGCGCGTCTGATCGCCCGCGCACATGAAGTTGGCGCGCTAACTGCCTGGGATCTCGCGCATTCTGCTGGTGCAATCCCTGTGGATGTATACGGAGCCAACACGGATTTCGCTGTCGGATGCAGCTACAAATATCTCAACTCGGGGCCCGGCGGGCCAGCCTTCATCTATGTCGCGCCCCGCCTTGCCGACAAGGCGCGGCCTGCACTCTCGGGCTGGCTCGGGCACGAAGCGCCCTTCGCCTTCGACCTCGACTATCGCCCCGGCGCAGGAGTCGAGCGCATGCGCGTCGGCACCCCGCCGATCCTGCAACTGGCCGCCCTCGATGCCGCGCTCGATGTCTGGGAGGGCGTCGATATGCAAGACCTTCGCGCAAGGTCATTGGAATTGCAGCAGATTTTCATTGACCGGATCGAAGCGTCCTGCTCCGATCTGACACTCGCCTCGCCGCGCGATCCGCAGATCCGGGGCAGTCAGGTCAGTTTCCGCCACCCAAATGGGTATGCCATCATTCAGGCGCTGATCGCCGACGGCGTGATCGGCGATTTCCGCGCACCCGACATCCTGCGCTTTGGCTTCACGCCGCTCTATCTCTCTGAGCAAGACGTTGAAACTGCGGCGGAAAAGCTCTGCGCCATAATGGCAGAGCGCCGCTGGGACCAGCCCGAGTTTCATCGCCGCGCCAAGGTCACCTAATACACTTCCCACCGCTCTGGTTACCAAATCTAAACCAGAATCATGCTTGATGGCCCCTGCATCCGCGCCCGACCCGCGCGGCCCACGCAGGAGCGAGCATGCAGATCATCAAGCGCAAACTGGTTCAGAGAGCCTGTTTTCTTTCGGCACTTGGTATCATCGTCAGTATTCTCGTCTGGCCCATGCTCGCCCGCGCTGCTGCACCTGCCCAGCTTTGCGAGGCCGCCGCCCGCACCGCCGCGCAACGCCATGGGGTTCCGCTGGACGTCATGCGCGCAGTCGCGCTTGTGGAGACCGGGCGTAGCCGCAACGGCGTGATGCAACCCTGGCCCTGGGCGATCCACGCGCTTGGCGAAGGGCGCTGGTTCGACGGACGCGACGCCGCGCTTCGCCATGCGCGCGCAGTGATCGCGCAGGGACGGCGCAATGTCGATCTCGGCTGCTTTCAGGTCAATTACCGCTGGCACGGGCACAAATTCGCATCGCTCGAGCAGATGATCGACCCGGCGCAGAACGCGGAATACGCGGCGCAGCTTCTTGCTCAGCACAAACAGCGCCTTGGCAGTTGGGAGCGCGCTGTGGGCGCTTATCATTCCGCGACACCAGAGTTTGCGCGCCGCTACCTGTCGCGCTTTCGCGAAATGCGTGCGCAGCTCGCGCCTGCGCCGACTGCACCGGCCACGCCACAGGCGCCCCCGACTGCTCGCGATAACCAGTTTGCCCTTTTGGCAAGCCCGGGCGAGCCACGGCTCGGGTCGCTCTTCTCCCAAAGTTCTGAAAACCAGACGCGCCTGATCGCATTGGAGCCCGCGCAGCCATGACCTTGCCCGATCCGCAAACCCTGTTCAAACCGACGATCCTGCTGGCCCTGGCGCTGATGGCCGTGATCGTCATGATGATCCTGCCCATCCCGGCCTGGATGCTCGATCTCGGGCTCGCGGCGTCCTTCGCGCTTGCGATCCTGATGTTCACGGTGACGCTTTTCATTCAAAGACCATTGGATTTTTCCATCTTTCCAACAGTTTTGCTGGCGTCCTTGATGTTACGCCTGTCACTGAATGTGTCTTCCACCAAGCTGATTATCGGCGAAGGGCATACGGGCACCCATGCGGCGGGTGGCGTGATCCAGGGCTTCGCCAATTTCGTCATGTCCGGCTCCATCTTTCTCGGCGTCGTCATCTTTCTCGTGCTCCTGATCGTGAATTTCATCGTCATCACCAAGGGCGCGGGCCGCATGGCCGAGGTCGGCGCGCGCTTCGCGCTCGATGGGATGCCGGGCAAGCAGCTTGCCATCGACAGCGACATGTCCGCGGGCGCCATCGACCACCAGGAGGCCAAGCGCCGCCGCGAAACCGAACAGGCCGAGACGAATTTCTACGGCTCGCTCGACGGGGCCTCGAAATTCGTCAAGGGCGACGCCATCGCGGGGCTGCTGATCACGCTGCTCAATATTGTCATGGGGCTGGTCAATGGCACGATGATGCATGGCATGAGCCTCGGTGCGGCCTTCGAGACCTATGCGATCCTGACTGTGGGCGATGGGCTTGTCAGCCAGATCCCGGCGGTCGTGATCTCCATCGCCGCGGCGCTGCTGCTCGCGCGCGGCGGGGCGAATGGCGCGACCGACACCCAACTTTTCGAGCAACTCGGGCGCTACCCCTCCGCCATCGCGACTGTAGGCTTTCTGATGGCGCTTTTCGCCTTTGTGCCCGGGCTGCCATTCGTGCCGTTCGTCATCGGTGCAGCTTTCCTTCTCGGGCTCGCATGGCTCGCCCAATCTGCCAAGACGCGCGCCGAGGAAGAGGCCAATGCGCCCCCCGAAACCCTGCCCGAGGCACCGCGCAAGGGCATGGGCGACATTCTCGACCTCGATGAAATCCATGTCCAGTTCGCGCCTGATCTGGTCCCCATGGTGCTCGACCCCGCACTTGGTCTGGACAGCCGCATCGACAATATCCGCAGCCATATCGCGCGCGAATTCGGCCTGATCCTGCCCGAAATCCGCCTGACCGATGATCCCGCCTTGCCCGAAGGCACCTATGCCATCCTCATCCACGGGGTCGAACAGGCGCGCGACCGGCTACGCCCCGACAAGATGCTGGCGCTCGTCCATGAAGAAGCGGATTTCGAAATCGCGGGCGAAGATGTCAAAGAGCCGGTCTACAAGGCCCCTGCCCGCTGGATCGATGCGGCGCGTCAGGAAGATGCCAGCATCGGCGGCACGACTGTCGTGAGCCCGGTCGAGGTGCTGGCCACGCATCTGCTCGAAGTGCTGAAATCCAATTTCGCGCGCCTGCTCACCTTCAAGAGCCTCAATCGCATCATCGACGAGTTGACCACGCTCTCCGACACGGCGCGGGCCGATGCGAACAAGCGGCTTGTCAATGAATTGATCCCCGAAAAGGTTCCGATGGATCTGCTGCTGGGCGTCCTGCGGCTGCTGCTCGAAGAGCGTGTCTCGATCCGCAATCTGCCGCTGATCCTCGAAGCAATGTCCGAAGTCCGTTCGCTTCTGCATGGGCCCGAAGCCGTATGCGAGCATGTGCGCCAACGGCTGAGCTTCCAGCTTGTCGCCCCGCTCAAGCGCACCGATGGCACTCTGCCGCTGCTGCAACTCGACACCGACTGGGAGGAAATCTTCGCGAGCTACCAGCTCAACGGCGCGCATGGCACCAGCGACATCGCGCTCCCGCCCGAGGATTTCAGCCGCTTGACCGAGCGCATCGCCCAGAAGCTCAATGATCTGGCGCAGAATGGCATCAGCCCGGCGCTTGTCACGTCC
Source organism: Paracoccaceae bacterium (assembly GCA_003567315.1). Classification (GTDB taxonomy): domain Bacteria; phylum Pseudomonadota; class Alphaproteobacteria; order Rhodobacterales; family Rhodobacteraceae; genus Roseinatronobacter. Next base: position 42,237 of record PWZT01000007.1, on the reverse strand, counting down.
GCGCAGCGCCGCCGCTTCCTGCGCACGGCCCTGACCGCGAAGGGGTTGGCGGCGGCCGTGCTGTCCTATGAAGAAATCGGGCCCGATGCGCGCCCGGCCCTGGTCGGGACAATCGCCGCATGATCGAGGAGCTGTTGATCCTGCCCGCGCAACTCCAGGCGGAACTGGCCGTGATGTTCGAGGCGGGGTTTGCGGTCTTCATCCGCATCGGGGCCATCATGGCAGTGGTGCCGGCCTTTGGCGAACAGGTCGTCCCGATCCGGGTGCGGCTTGGCCTGACCCTCGCCTTCACGGCGATCACGGCCCCGGCGGTTGCCCCGATCCTCCCGGCGGTGAGCCTCGCGCCAACCGCTCTGCTGACCCTTGTCGCGGCGGAGGCCGTGGCGGGCCTTGCGCTTGGGGTCGGGCTGCGGCTGTTCACCATCGCACTGCAAACCGCCGGGACGATGGCGGCCCAAGCCACATCGCTGTCGCAGTTTTTTGGCGGCGCCGGGGTGGACCCGCAACCCGCCATGTCGCAGATCCTGGTCATGGCCGGGCTGGCGCTTGCGGTCACGGCGGGGCTGCATGTGACGCTGGTCGAGCTGATCGTGCTGTCCTACGACTTCTTCCCGCCCGCGCGTTTCCCCGATGCCGCGAGCCTCGCCACATGGGGTATTTCGCAAAGCAGCCGCGCGTTTTCGCTGGCCTTCACGCTGGCGATGCCCTTCGTGATCCTGTCGCTGCTCTACTATGTGGCGCTGGGCGCGATCAACAAGGCCATGCCACAGCTCATGGTGGCCTTCGTCGGCGCGCCCGCGATCACATGGGGCGGGCTTGCCGTGCTGCTTCTGACCGCACCGCTCATCCTGCCGCTCTGGCATGACGCCTTCGGGCTGTTCCTCCTCGACCCGATTGCCGTGCCATAATGAGCGATCAGGAACAAAGCGGCGAGAAGGAATATGAAGCCACCGAGCAGAAGCTGCTCGAGCAGCGGCGCAAGGGCGAGATCCCGCGCTCGACCGATCTCAACACGGCCGCCGCGTTTCTTGGGCTTCTGCTCGCGGCCCTTGTCACAGGTGAGTTCGCGCTCACCCAGATCGGCGAACGCGGCATGGTGCTGCTGGAGCAGGCCGAACCGATCTCGGCCTTGCTCACCCGCAACGCAACGCCGCTGGTCGGCGGCCTGATCGCCCAGATCGCCACCGCCGCGCTGCCCCTCGTCGCGATCCCCTTCCTGATGGTTCTCGCAGGGCTTTTCGCGCAGCGCGCCATCGTCTTCGCGCCGGAAAAGCTCAAGCCCAAGGCATCACGCATCAATCCGATCAGCAATGCCAAGAACAAATATGGCCGCAACGGGTTGTTCGAATTCGCCAAGAGCAGTGTCAAGCTCCTCGTGATCTCTGTCGCGCTCTGGCTGTTTCTGATGCACAACCTGCCGCTCATCCTCGCGACGGTCCAACTCACCCCTGCGCTTGCCGCCACCGAGTTGATGCGGCTGGTCATCCGGTTTCTGGCGCTTGTCTTTGCGCTCAAGCTCTCGATCGGCGTGGTCGATTTCTTCTGGCAGCGGGCTGAACATCTGCGCCGCAACCGCATGACGCACAAGGAAATGCGCGACGAACACAAACGCTCCGAAGGCGATCCGCATGCCAAGGGCGAGCGTCGCCGCCGCGGGCGCGAGATCGCGTCAAGCCATATGCTCGAAGCCGTGAGCGACGCGAATGTCGTGATCGTGAATCCGACGCATTATGCGGTCGCGCTCAAATGGTCACCGGCATCTCCGGGCGCGCCGGTCTGCGTGGCCAAGGGCGTGGATGAGATCGCCGCGCGCATCCGCGAGCGCGCCACCGAGGCCGGCGTGCCGATCCATTCCGACCCGGTGACCGCGCGCGCGCTTTATGCCAGCGTCGAAATCGATGCCGAAATCGAGCCAGAACATTATGCCCCGGTCGCCGCCGCGATCCGTTTCGCAGACACCATGCGCGCGAAAGCGAAGAAAGGACGCTGGGCATGACCCGCAAGCAGCAGATCGCGCGGCTTGAGGCGCTCGCCTCGATGATCCGCGATCACGACATGGCGCGGCTGCAGCGAGCCGCCGCCCAACGCGACAGCACGCAGCGCAGGATCGATCAACTTCCAAGAGGACTTACCCCCTGCAGCGATGCGGCGCTGTTTCGCGCCGCACAAAGCCATCTGGCCTGGGCGTCCGAGCAGCGCCTGCACCTGAATGCAACCCTCGCGCTCGAGACGGCTCAGCTCATTGAACAACGGCAGAAAACTGCCAAGAGCCATGGTCGCGCCGAGGCACTCGCGCGGCTGCGATCACGGATGGCGGAGAAGCGCCGCTAGACCCATTCGCCGCTGCGCATCAGCGCCACTGGCTCGCTGCCCTCACGCAGCCCGTCGACATCCATCTGCGCCGACCCGATCATCCAGTCCACATGGATCAGGCTCTCATTTCCGCCCTGCGCCGCGATCTGCTCTTTCGAGAGCGAGTCGCCGCCCTCAAAGCAGGACGCGTAGCACTGGCCCATCGCGATGTGTGACGCTGCGTTTTCGTCAAACAGCGTGTTGAAATACAAAAGCCCGGTCTGCGAGACAGGTGAGGAATGCGGCACCAGCGCCACTTCGCCGAGCCGCGCCGCACCGTCATCAGTTGCCAGCATGTCGCGCAGCACATCCTCACCGCGGGCGGCGCGGGCAGAAACGGCGCGCCCGCTCTCAAACCGCATCTCGATTTCTTCCAGAAGCGAGCCCTGATGCGACAGCGGTTTGGTGGCGCGCACATACCCGTCGACCCGGGCGGCATGGGGCGTGGTAAAAACCTCTTCGGTGGGGATGTTGGGGTTGCACCGAACCCCGTTGCGGGCTTCCGACGCCCCGCCCTGCCAGTAATGCCCCTCGGCCAGCCCGACCCGTAGATCGGTCCCCGGCGCGCGGAAATGCAGCGCATCGAAGCGCGCGTCATTGAGCATGCCACACCGCTTGGCGAGTTCCGCGTTATGCGCCTCCCAGGCGGCAACGGGATCTGCATGATCGAGCCGCGCGGTCACGCGAATGGCCTCGGCGAGTTTGGCCAACGCCTCCTCGGGGGGCAGATCGGGAAAGATACGCTGCGCCCAGTCGGGCGTGGGGCAGGACAGGATCGACCAGTTGATATGAAACCCCGAGATCGCTGCGAGCGCGGGGCGGTAAGCTCTGGCGTTCGCCCGGTTCGCTCGTCCCACAAGTGCTGCATCCTGCTCGGCCAGCAAGAGCGGGTCTTCGCCCACCAGCGCCAGACGCGCGGCGCCTTTGTCGAAGGCCTGCGCCATCCCGTCATAGAGCCAGCCCGGCGCATGGTCGAAACTCTGTTCGTGACCATGCGCAAAGCGGGCCAATGTGACATCGCGATCGCTCAGCAGCGGTGTGACCAGCCCAGCGCCCGACTGATATGCGACCCGCGCGATGGCGCGCACGAGCGGCAGGGCCGAGACCGGCGCGGTCATCACCAGATCCTGTTCGGGCTGCAGATTGAGCCCGACCTTGACCGCGAGTTCGGCCAGTCCATCCAGCAAATCCTGCGAGAGTTGCGGTGCCTTGTTCTCTGCGCTCGGCGCTGATCCTGCATCGGGTGACATGGCCTCTCCTGCGTTCATTTCGTGTTGACTGCAGGCTTATCGCGCTCAGGCTGAAGGTCAAGCCCGGCGCTCAGGCCCCGCTGCGCATGATTTCGGTGATCAGCACTCTGTGCACCGTCTCGCGCCCGAGGGTTTTCTGCCCAGCTTCCAGCAGGCTCCGGCGCAACTGGCCAAGGCTTGTCTGCGAGGTGAAGGTACCATCAAAGCCGCCCGTATTGGAATGATCGAACATCACCTGCAAGAGCGCATCGCGCAGACGCGGCACATTCGCCGCGACACGCGCCTCGAACGCCTCGTCAATCTCCAGCGCTAGCGCGATGACCATGACCGAATGGATCCCCGTCTCCGCGATCACCGGCACCATGAAGTGACCTGGAAGTTCGAACACGCCAAGGCTTTCGACAGGCGGGGCAACCACAGGTTCAGCGACGAGGTCGTCATCCTCTTCCATCTCGATAGCTGGACGCAACGTCAGCCCTGCGAATGCCCCCCCGCCGATGCCCAGAAGGATCAGGATCACTGCTACGATCTTGCCCATACTCGTCGTCCCGTCCTGGGTGCTGCCCTCAGAAAGGCAACAGGATTTCAGTTATCTGCTCGCCATAGCGCGGCTGTTGCACAGTCGAGATGACCCCGCGCCCGCCATAGGAAATGCGTGCATTCGCGATCTTGTCATAGGTGATCTCGTTCTGGCGCGAGATGTCCTCGGGCCGGACATAGCCGGTGACCAGAAGCTCGCGCAGCTCATGGTTCACGCGCACCTCCTGCCGCCCCTCGATGCGCAGCACGCCATTGGGCAGCCGCTCGACGACAGTCGATGCGATGCGCAGCGTCAGGTTTTCGTTACGGCGCACGGACCCGCTGCCCGAGAAGGAACTCGCATTGTTGGTCTCGACACCAGCGGCGACCTGCAAACCACCCGGCAATCGACGATCAATCGCCTGGGGGATGCCGAAGAACTCCGGCACGCCCATGCTGTTCGACCCGCTGCGCCCGCGCGATGTGTTGTTGGAAATCTCGGCGCTGTCATTGATCTCTATGACGACTGTCATGATGTCGCCCTGCCGCCCGGCGCGCCGGTCACCCATCAGCGACCGCTGGCTCGCCGACCATAGCGAGGCTGGCTGGGTGCTGGTGCGGTATTCGGTGCTTTCGGGCAAGGGTGTGCGATAGAGCGCAGCATGTTCGACGCTCGTTTCGGGTGGGCTGAAAGTCGGGGCGCGGCCGACTTCCTCCAGCGGCTGGCAGGCGCTCAGAGCGAGGGCGCAGGCGAGCGCAATCGCGCCGCGCGCCCAGTAAGAGCCCGGACTCGGCGCGAAGGTGTGCGATGCACGCATTGTTTCAGTCCCCCTCTGAATTGGTCGCTGATGCCCCGCCGACTTCCACGAGCCCCGCGGCATGCACCACGGCCTGCACGGATTGGCGCGACGCCAGATTCATGACGGTGACGGCATCGCCCAGACCCGCGCGGCCAAGCGCGCGACCTTCCGACAGGATCATCAAGCCGCCGTTTCGATAGACCATCCGCACGACCTCATTGCGCTCGATCACAGCAGCCGGGCCGAGATCGGCCAGCCGCACCGGTCGGCCCGGATAAATCGCGACCCGCGCCTCATAGCCGATGACCTGATCGGCCTCCGTGGCCCCGCCAGGCACATGGCCCGGCTGCAACGCGACATCGCCGGGGCCGATGATATCGGTCGCGCGGATTAGCCGGGTGGCGACAAGGCTCTCCGCGCTCGCTAGCCCCGGCGACAGCCAGAGCAGGATCAGGACGATGAGCCGCATCAGCGCACCTGCGTTGTCGCGGCCATCATCTGATCGGCAGCCGTGATGATCTTGGCGTTGAGTTCATAGCCGCGCTGCGCCTTGACCAGCTCGGTCATCTCGCGGACCGGATCGACCGAGCTTTCCTCCAGATAGCCCTGCCGCAAGGTGCCCAGCCCATCCATGCCCGGCGCGGCCACGGCAGCGGCACCGGAAGCCTCTGTCTCGATGAACAGGTTGGAGCCAATCGCCTCCAGACCCTTCTCATTGGCAAAGCTCGCCAGCGTGAACTGGCCCAGAAGCTGCGGCTGCACCTGGCCTGCGAAATAACCATAGACTTCGCCCTGCGCATTGATCGAGATCGCGCGCGCATCATTGGGGATGACGATGCCGGGCGTCACCTCGAACCCGTCCGAGGTCACGATCAACCCGTCACCTGTGCGTTGCAGCGCGCCATCGCGCGTGAACGCGGCCTGCCCGTCGGGCAATGTGACCTCAAGATAGCCCCGCCCCTCGATCGCGATATCGAGATCACCGCCCGTGAAGTTCGACGAGCCCTGCTCGATCTGCATGCTCACCGAGGTCGGGCGCACCCCCAGCCCGACCTGCACCCCGGTCGGCAGGATCGTCCCGTCCGAGGCCGCGATCGAGCCTGCGCGGGCGAATTGCTGGTAATGCAGATCGGCGAAGTCAGCCCGGCGGGCGTTGTAGCCGGTGGTGCTCATATTGGCGAGATTGTTGGCGATCGTATCAACGCGCATCTGCTGTGCGCTCATGCCGGTTGCGGCGATTTGCAGGGATTTCATGTGCTGGTTCCTTTACACATCAGCGGCCAAGGGTCTGGATGACCGAGCGAATGCGCTCATCCTCGGTCTCGAGCAGGTTCTGGCCGCGCTCATAGGCGCGCTGCACCTCGATCAGCCGCGTCATCTCCAGGATCGGATTGACATTCGATTCTTCAATGAACCCTTGCAGGATGCTCTGGGTCTCCAGCGGCTCGATATCGCCATCGACGGCGAAGAGCGTGCCCGCCGCGCGGCTCATGGTGATTGGATCGACAGGTCGCACGAGCCCCACCTGCGCGAAGGGCTGGCCATCGGCCGAGAGCGTGCCGTCGCGCGCCATGCTCACATCGCGCGCATCGGGCGGCACGAAGATCGGGGCGCCGCCTGCATCGAGCAGGCGATGGCCATCCATATTGACCAGCTCCCCGGCTGCATTCGGGGTGAACATGCCTGCGCGGGTCAGGCGCAGCCCCTGCGCGGTTTCAAGCTGAAAGAACCCCTCGCCCTCGATGGCCATGTCGAATGTGCCATTCGTCTGCGCGAGCGCGCCCTGTATCTGATAGGTCTGGCGCGTGTTTCCCAGCGCCATCGACAACGAGGGCTCCTGCCGCCCCGCATTGACCACGAATTCCGAAAACACGGTCCCCTCGCGCCGGAAACCCGGCGTGGTGGCATTGGCGACGTTATTGGCCACAACCTGCATCTCACGGTGCAAGCCGGACATGCGTGTGAGGGCGACGTAAGCAGCACTGTCCATGGTCAGCTCCCAGCGATCAGCGGCACGATTTCGGCCTGAAAGAATTCCACCAGCGTCGCGCTCATGAAGCTCATCGAGATCCAGAACACGACCACGATGGCCGCGAGCTTGGGCACGAAGGTCAGCGTCATTTCCTGAATGGATGTGAGCGCCTGAAACAGCCCCACTGCGACGCCGGTGATCAGGGCTGCCGCAAGGATTGGCGTGGCGATCAGCGTGGCCACCCAGAGCCCCTGGCGCAGCGTGTCGAAAATGACCGGCTCATTCATGGCTCAGACCGGCATGCGCAGGATTTCGAGATAGGCTTCCACGACCTTGTCACGCACGGTGACCGCGGTTTCGACCGCAAGCTCGGTCGCCGCCAGCGCCTCGACCATCGCATGCGGGTCGGCGCCCGAGACCATGGCGGCTTTCGCATGGGTCTCCGCCTGATGCAGGCCAGTGGCGAAATTGCCGAGGGCAGCGCCGAAAGCGCCCTCGCTGCGGGGTTTGGGCTCGGTCGGAACCGGGGCGGCCGCGTTGCGGGCCTGGTCATAGTTCTGGGCTGCGAAAACCGGGGCGATCGTCATGGTCAATTCCTTTCTGGAATATATCAGCGACGCAGCAGGTCGAGCAGACTCTGCGCCATTTGTCGTGTCTGGTCGAAGGCGCGCAGATTGGCCTCGTAGCTGCGGCTGGCTTCGCGGGCATCGGCAATCTCGATCATCACATCGACGGTCGAGCCCTCGTAGAAACCGTCTTCATTGGCGAGCGCATGGCCCGGGTCATGGATCAGCGGCAGATCGCGCGGATCGATTTGCACAGGGCCGGTCGCAACGCGCGTGGCCCCGCTTGCGCGGTCGACTTCCGTGTGGAAATCCACAGTCTTGCGCCGATAGCCCGTCGTGTCGGCATTGGCGATATTCTCCGAGACATGGCGCAAGCGGCGGGCCTGCGCTTCCATGCCCGAGGAAGATGCGGTGAAACTTCTGAACAGATCAGACATACCCGCCCCCTATCGCCCGAGACTCGTGCGCAGGATGCTGCGGGTCGAGCCATAGATCGACAGCGCCATGTCATGGGCTTGCCGGTTATGCACGCTGCGCATCATCTCCCGCTCGAGCGAGACCGTATTGCCATTGGGCGAAACGGAGGGTGCATCCTGATCCACCTGCGCGCGCCATCCGTTAGTGGATGAAGCTGCCGTAATGTGGCCGGGGCGCGTGGCCTTCAGGCCCGTATCCTGCGCATAGACCGCGCCGAAATCGGGCAGATCGCGGGCCTGATAGCCCGGCGTGTCGGCCTGCGCGATATTCTCGGCGATCACGACCTGTCTCGAGGCGGCATGGCGCGCCATGCCCTGCGCCATGCGCATCACTTCCGGTATGTCGAACATGAGGGTTTCTCCCTTGGGTCCATACACCGATCTTTAAGACTGATTCGATTAAGGATCGGTAACCAAGCCCGAAATCAGTTGCGGAAAATGGAGGCCGGAATGGATATACTCGACGAGTTGCGTGCGCAGGTGGCGCTGTTGCGCCCGGTGCGCGTCTTTGGCCGGATCAGCCGCATCGAGGGGCAGCTCGTCGCGGTCACGGGGCTGACAGACACCGCGCGCATCGGCGATTGGCTGGAGATCGAGACCCGCGACGGCACGCTGGTCAGTGCCGAGATTCTGCGGCTGACCCATGAGGAAGCGCTGGCCATGCCCGACGGGCCGCGCGACGGGCTGGCGATTGGCGACCGCGCCGAACACATCGCGACGCGCGGCATCGCCCCCGATGACAGTTGGGTGGGCCGGGTGATCGACCCCTACGGTCGGCCCATCGATGGCCGCCCGCTCCTGCCCGGGCCGCGCCAACGCGCGCTCAACACTGCCCCTCCCGAACCGGCGCGGCGCGGGCGGCTGGGCGCGCGGCTCGAGACCGGGATGGCTGTGTTCAACACGCTCCTGCCGATTGTCGAAGGCCAGCGGATCGGGCTTTTCGCGGGCTCGGGCGTGGGCAAGACCATGCTTCTGGGCAAGCTCGCGCGCCACATGCAGGCCGATATCGTTGTGATCGCGCTGGTGGGCGAGCGCGGGCGCGAGCTGCGCGATTTCATCGAGGATGTGCTCGGGCCGGAGGGGCTTGCGCGCGCCGTGGTCGTGACCGGCACCTCGGACCAGCCCCCGCTTACCCGACGCCGCTGTGCGCAGGCGGCGATGTGCGTGGCCGAGCATTTCCGCGATCAGGGCAAGCATGTGCTGCTTCTAGCCGACAGCATCACCCGCATGGCCGAGGCGCATCGCGAAGTGGCGCTGGCGGGCGGCGAACCGGCGAGCCTGCGCGGCTATCCCTCTTCGCTCGCGCATCAGATCATGGCGCTGGCCGAACGCGCGGGGCCGGGGCGCGATGGTCTTGGGGCGATCACTGCGCTCTTTACGGTGCTGGTGGCGGGCTCCGATATGGAAGAGCCTGTCGCCGATATCCTGCGCGGGGTGCTTGACGGGCATGTGGTGATGGACCGCGCGATTGCCGAGCGCGGGCGCTTTCCGGCCATCGATGTGCTGCGCTCGGTCAGCCGCTCGCTGCCCCATTGTGCACGGCCCGAGGAAAACGCCCGCATCGCCGAGGCACGGCGGCTGCTGGGCGCTTATGACCGGGCCGAGATGATGGTGCAGGCGGGGCTTTATGAGCGCGGCTCCGACCCGCTGGTGGACCGCGCAATCGCGCTCTGGCCCGCGCTCGACGGCTTCATCGCCGAGGACGCGCCGGGCGGCATAAGGCAGGCCTTCGCCAAACTCGCGCAGGCGCTCGACCCGCCCCCGGCCGCGCCACAAGCCCCCAAGGCTGGCGCGCGGCGATGAAAACGGGGTTTCCCATTGCTGCTGATTTGCACTAAACGGGGCGCAATCCGCAGCATTCGGGGACAGACATGGCGCGCATCCTGATCACTTCGGCCCTGCCGTATATCAATGGAATCAAGCATCTGGGCAATCTGGTGGGCAGCCAGCTTCCCGCCGATCTCTATGCCCGCTATGCCCGCGCGCGCGGCCACGAGGTCATGTTCATCTGCGCCACCGACGAGCACGGCACCCCCGCCGAAATTGCTGCTGCCAAGGCGGGCCAGAATGTGGCCGAGTATTGCGCCGAATTGCATCAGGTGCAGGCTGATCTCGCGCGCGGCTTCGGGCTGTCTTTCAACCATTTCGGCCGCTCCTCCAGCGCACGCAACCGCGCGCTCACGCAGCATTTCGCGGCTCGTCTGGGCGCGGCCGGGCTGATCGAGGAGGTCAGCGAGAAACAGGTCTATTCCCCGACCGATGGCCGCTTTCTGCCCGACCGCTATATCGAGGGCACCTGCCCCAATTGCGGGTATGAGCGCGCGCGCGGCGATCAATGCGAGGAATGCACCAAGCAGCTCGACCCGACCGATCTGATCGATCCGCGCTCGGCCATCTCGGGCGCGACTGACCTGGAGGTGCGCGAGACGCGCCATCTCTATCTGCGCCAGTCGAAGCTGCGCGACACGCTCGATCAGTGGGTCGACAGCCAGAAGGGCTGGCCGGTCCTGACCACCTCCATTGCGAAGAAATGGCTCCATGACGGCGACGGGCTGCAGGACCGCGGCATCACCCGCGATCTCGACTGGGGGGTGCCTGCACAGTTCGAGGGCGCACCGTGGCAGGGTATGGAGGGCAAGGTCTTCTATGTCTGGTTCGACGCGCCCATCGAGTATATCGCGGCAACCGCCGAATGGGCCGATGCGCATGGCAAGGACGAGGCCGCCTGGCGGCGCTGGTGGCGCACTGATGAGGGCGCGGGCGATGTGCGCTATGTGCAGTTCATGGGCAAGGATAACGTGCCCTTCCACACGCTCAGCTTCCCAGCCACGCTGATCGGGTCGGGCGAGCCGTGGAAGATGGTCGATTACATCAAGTCCTTCAATTACCTGAATTATGATGGCGGGCAGTTTTCCACGAGCCTCGGGCGCGGCGTGTTCATGGATCAGGCGCTCGGGATCCTGCCGGGCGATTACTGGCGCTGGTGGCTGCTCAGCCACGCCCCCGAGAACAGCGATGCCGAGTTCACATGGGAGAATTTCCAGGCGTCCGTGAACAAGGATCTCGCCGATGTGTTGGGCAATCTGGTCAGCCGCGTGACCAAGTTCTGCCGCTCGAAATTCGGCGAGGTGGTGCCCGAGGGCGGGAGCTTCGGCGCGCGCGAAGACCAGCTCATCGCAGATTTTCGTACGCGCCTGCAAGCTTACGAGCGGCATATGGAGGCGATGGAGATCCGCAAATCCGCAGCCGAGTTGCGTGCGCTGTGGGTGCTGGGCAATGAATATCTGCAGGATGCCGCGCCCTGGTCTGCCTTCAAGACCGACCCGGACATGGCCGCCGCGCAGATCCGCCTCAGCCTCAATCTGATCCGCTTCTACGCCGTGCTCTCGCAGCCCTTCATCCCCGAGGCCAGCGCCCGGATGATGGCCGCGCTGAATTGTGATGACTGGTCATGGCCCGAAGACCCTGCGACCGCGCTCGGAACCCTGCCCGCAGGGCATGCATTCGAGGTGCCGGATGTGCTGTTCGCCAAGATCACCGATGACCAGCGCGCGGCCTGGGCAGCGCAGTTTTCCGGCACGGGGTAGTGCGGCTCACTCGCAGGTAGCGGGGTCTTCGGCACAGGCCGCCGCCATCGCCTCTGCCGCCGCGATCACATCCGCCGCCATGATCTCGCGCAGTGTCGCAACCAGCGTCTGCGCGGGCGCATGCCCCGCCTCATATGCCACCAGCGCCCAGGCCAGCGCGCGGCGGAAACTCCGCGCCCCGCCCCGGCCCTGCGCCAGCATCAGCGCGAGGTTATGCGCCGCAGGCGCGTGCCCTGCCTGTGCCGCGCGCAGATACCAGCCCCGCGCGGCCTCCGCATCCTGCGCCCGGCCAAGCCCCTGCGACAGCGCCACACCCAGATTGTGCTTTGCCTCGACATGGCCTGCCTCGGCCGCGCGCTCGAATTTATCCGCCGCGCGCGCGGCCTCCCCGGCCTCCGCCAGCAGCGCGCCCAGCGCGAAAATCGCAGGCACATACCCCTGATCTGCCGCCGCCGCGTACTGCGCTTGCGCGCGTTCAGGCGCCACATTACCGCCAAGCCCCTGCTCCTTGAGCACCCCCAGGGCGAATTGCGCCTGCGCGTCCCCCTGCGCTGCGGCCCGCGCGTACCAGTGGCGCGCGGCGGCCCAATCCTCCGCCTCCATGAGCACATCCGCCAGTAGCCGCTGCGCGGGCAGATGGTCCTGCGTGGCGGCCGCTTCGATCAGGCCAAGCGCAGCGGCGCGGTCGGGCGCCACCCCCTGCCCCATCAGCAGCAACAGGCCCAGATTATATTGCGCCAGCACATCGCCGCGTTCGGCGAGCTTTTCCCAGATTTCGCGCGCGGTCTCCGCGTCACTGGCCACCAGCGCGTCAAGCCCGTCCTGCACCCGCAACTGCGCCAATGCCACATTGGGCAAGAGCAATGCCACGGTCAGACAGATTGCAGCCAGCCTCACGGTCCCATTCCGATAAACGCCCCTGTCATAAGGCTTTAGCCAATTCCCCGCCCCCTGTCACGCTTTTGTGACAACCTGGCCCCGGCTTGCGCTCGCCCGGCCCGAATAATATTGAAGGCCGCGAAGGGAGCCGCCATGAACGCCGCCGAGATTGAAGCCCATTTCACCCGCAGCGATGGCAGTTTCCTCTGCGCCCGCTGGGGCCGCCCAATCGTGCCCGTGGTCTTCGGCGTGGAGGAGGCGACTTTGCGCACCGTCAAGGGCGCCATCGAGGCCGTGGTGACGCTCGCGGATCACAAGATGGCCGAGACCGACCCGGAGCTTGGCGCGAATCTGATGGTGTTCTTCTTCCGCGACTGGGCCGAATTGCTTGAGGTGCCCAATCTCGACCGGCTGATCGACGGGCTCGCGCCATTAGTTGCAAAGCTGGAAGAGGCGGAGGCCAACCAGTATCGTGTGTTCCGCTTCGATGAGGCCAATGCCATCAAGGCGGCGTTCGTGTTCATCCGCATGGATGACGCGCTGGCCGATGTGCCCGCCGAAACCGTGGCGCTCAGCCAGGCGGTGCAGGTGATCCTGCTGTGGTCCGACACCGCCTTCACCGACCGCTCCGCGCTCGCTGTGGCCGAGGGCACGACGATCCTGCGTCCCGAGATCGCCGCGCTGATCCGCGCGGCCTATGACCCTGTGCTGCCCGCTGTCGCAAGTGATCCCGCCCATGCGCTGCGACTGTCCGCACGCATCAGCCAGCCGAATTGAGCCATGACGCCCCACACCCACCAAATCCGCGTCTATTACGAGGATACCGACCTCGCGGGCATCGTCTATTACGCCAATTACCTGAAATTCATCGAGCGCGGGCGCAGCGAATGGGTGCGCGCGCTCGGGCTCGATCAGGCCGCGATGAAGGCCGCAGGTGAGGGCGTCTTTGCTGTGCGCCGCGTCGTGGCCGATTACCGCGCCCCGGCGCGATTCGATGATCTGCTCGATGTCACGACCGCGTATCAGCATCATTCCGGCGCGCGGCTGATACTGCGCCAATGCGTGCTCTGCGCGGGCCGCATGCTGTTCGAGGCCGAGGTGACACTTGTTTGTCTGGGCGAAACCGGGCGCCCGCAGCCGCTGCCGCGTGTTCTTCTGGACGCAGTTGAAAAAAACACGGGCGCAAGGGGCCAAGTATAACGCGCTTGTGTTGGTCTGGCGCTTGTCTTGATGTATGGTCTGGCGCAAAGCCGCCCTTGAGAGCGGCGTATTCGAGTGAGCAGCCCCATGGACCAGACGACCCTGACAATGGCGCAGGAGATTGATTTCTCGCTTGTAGCGCTTTTTGCGCGCGCGACCCTGACCGTACAGCTTGTGATGATCATCCTGATCCTGGCCTCGTTCTGGTCATGGGCGATCATCATTCAGAAGCATCTGACCTACCGTCGCGCGCGCGCCGAGACAGAGGATTTCGAGGCCGCCTTCTGGTCGGGCGAGCCGCTCGACGAGCTTTACGACACGATCGGCCCCGCCCCTGCCACCTCGCCCCAGCGCGTCTTTGCGGCAGGCATGACCGAATGGCGCCGCTCGCACCGTCCTGACGGGGCGCTGATCCCGGGTGCGGTGTCGCGCATCGACCGCAGCATGGATGTGGCCATCACCAAGGAATCGCGCGATCTGACATCGGGGCTGACCTTTCTGGCCTCGGTGGGCTCGGCCTCGCCCTTCATCGGGCTCTTTGGCACGGTCTGGGGCATCAAGCACGCGTTCGAGGAAATCGCGCTCGCGCAATCGACCAACCTCGCGGTCGTCGCCCCTGGCATCGCCGAGGCGCTGCTCGCGACCGGGCTTGGCCTTCTCGCCGCGATCCCGGCCACGATCTTCTACAACAAGCTCACCGATGACAGTGACGAGATCATCTCGGGCTATGAAGCCTTTGCCGATGAGTTCAACACGATCCTGTCACGCCAGCTGGATGCAGCCTGATGGGCGCGCAATTCGCCAAGAAAACCGGCGGCACGGGACGGCGCAGGCGGCGCGGCGGGGCCGCGCGCATGTCCGAGATCAACGTCACGCCCTTTGTCGATGTGATGCTGGTGCTGCTGATCATCTTCATGGTCGCAGCGCCCATGCTCACGGTCGGTGTGCCTGTGGAGTTGCCCCGCACCTCTGCGGGGGCGCTGCCGACAGATCAGGAAGAGCCGCTCTCCATCACGCTGACCTCCGATGGCGCGGTGATGATCATGTCCACAGAGGTCGAGACCAACGAATTGATCCCACAACTGCGCGCAATCGCCGAGGCGCGGCGCGACAACCGGGTTTTTTTACGCGCCGATGGGGCCATCCCCTATGAACGCGTGGTGCAGATCATGGGCGCGCTCAATTCGGGCGGGTTCAACAATATCGGGCTTGTGACGGATCAGGACGGCCCGCGTTTCGACGGCGCGGACAACTGAACGCAGCCGCGACAAAGGGTCACTCCCAGAGATGACAGGTGCAAGAGAGATATGGGCGGGCATGGACACGGGACAGAAAGTCTCGGGTGTCGCGCATATCGGCCTGATCCTCTGGGTGATGCTGTTTGATATCTTTCAGGCCCCGGACACCGCGCCCGTTATCCCTGTCACGGATGTCTCGCTGATTTCCGCCGAGGAGTTCGCCGCTCTGAGCGGGCCGCGCGAGGCTCCCGAGCCCGAACCTGCACCGCCCGCCCCCCCTGCGCCCGAACCCGAAGCCGTGCCCGAACCGGAGCCTGCGCCGACACCGGAGCCCGAGATCGCCGCGCCCGACCCTGTCACCCCGCCTCCGCCCTCGCCGGAGCCAGAGCCGGAACCCGAGCCCGCCCCGGCGGAACCCTCGACCGGCGTGGTCTTCTCGCCGGCGCCCACGCCCGGCGCAAGCGAGCGCCCGCGCCCGCGTCCGGCTGACCGCGTGGCCCCCACGCCCAGCGACGCGCCGCCCGAGTCGGCCGAGATCGATCTGGCCGCGCGGCCGGCCACCGAGCCCGAGCCGGAGGCCGAAGCAGATCTCGTCGAGGAAGAGCAGGCCGAGACCGCACCGCCCGAGGCGACGACCGAGATCGTGACCGAGGCGACCGAAACTGACACGGAGGCCACCGAACGCGCCGCAATGGCCCCGACCCTCAGCCAACGCCCGCGCACGCGTCCCGACCGGCCCGCGCCCCAGCCCGAGCCCGAGCCCACACCCGAGCCCGAGCCCGAGACACAGACCGCTCAGACGCCCCCGGCTCCCACACCGACACCCGCCCCCCAGCCCGAGCCCGAGGATCCCCCGAGCGATGCCATCGCCGATGCCATAGCGCAGGCGCTATCCGAAGAGCTTGCGGGCAGCGGCGGCAGTGCCAGCGCAGGCAGTGCCGACACAGGCAGCGCAAGCCTCAGCGCGTCAGAGGCCGATGGCCTGCGGCTCGCCATCCAGCAATGCTGGAATATCGGCGTGCTCTCGACCGATGCGCAGCAGGTGACCGTGACTGTGGCGTTCTCCATGACCCCTTCTGCGCGCCATGAACAGGGCACGATCCGCATGATCGGGTCTTCGGGCGGGTCCGAGACTGCGGTGCAGCAGGCATTCGAGGCCGCGCGCCGCGCGATCATCCGTTGCGAGGGGCCGGATGGTTATGGACTTCCGCCCGAGAAATACGACGCCTGGCGTGATATAGAGATTACATTCAACCCTGAAGGCATGAGACTCAGATGATCCGGTTTTTCCTGTTCCTGCCCCTGCTCGCCCTGCTCATGGGCCTCATCGCGCCGCAACCCGCGCAGGCCCAACCGTTGCGGTTGCAGATCACCGAAGGGGTGATCGAGCCCATGCCCTTCGCGATGCCCGCCTTCGTGCCCGAAAACAGTGCGGGCTCCGAGTATTCGGACCGGCTCGCGCGCGTGGTGGCTGCCAATCTCTCCAATACCGGGCTCTTTCGTGAGATCCCGCGCGATGCACATATCGCACGCGTGTCGAGCTTCGATGCCTCAATCAGCTATTCCGACTGGCGCGCGATCAATGTTCAGGCGCTGATCACGGGTGCCGTCTCGGTCTCGGGCGATCGGATGACGGTGAAATTCCGCCTTTTCGATGTGCTCTCGGGCCAGCAGGTCGGCGAGGGCTTGCAGTTTTCCGGCTCGACCCAGAACTGGCGGCGCATGGCGCACAAGATCTCGGATGCGGTCTATAGCCGGATCACGGGCGAGGACGGGTATTTCGACAGCCGCGTTGTCTTCATCTCCGAATCCGGCCCGCGCGGCAATCGTACCAAGCGGCTCGCCATCATGGATCAGGACGGCGAGAATGTGCAGTTTCTCACCGATGGGCGCGCGCTGGTGTTCGCCCCGCGCTTCTCGCCCAATGGCGACCGCATCCTCTACACCACTTACGAGACCGGCGCGCCGCGCATCGCGCTGATGAACACCCAGACCGGGCAGCGCCAGCTTGTAGGCGACATTCCCGGCGCGCAGACCTTCTCGCCGCGCTTTGCGCCCGATGGCGATGCGCTGGTCTTCTCGGCCGCGCGCGGGGGCAATACCGATCTCTACCGCATGAGCCTGTCCTCGGGCCAGATCAGCCAGCTCACCTCCTCGCCCTCGATCGCGACCTCGCCCAGCTTCTCGCCCGATGGCCGTTTCATCACCTTTGAATCCGACCGCTCCGGCACCAGCCAGATCTATGTCATGCCCGCCACAGGCGGCGAAGCGCAGCGCATCAGCTTCGGGCAGGGGCGCTATTCCACGCCGGTATGGTCGCCGCGCGGCGATCTGATCGCCTTCACGAAATCCCATGCCGGGCGCTTCCATATCGGCGTGATGCGCCGCGATGGCTCGGAAGAGCGCCTGCTCACAGCGTCGTTTCTTGACGAGGGTCCGACATGGGCGCCAAATGGCCGTGTCATCATGTTCACGCGCGAGGCACAGGGCGGCGATCCGGCGCTGTTTTCGGTCGATATTACCGGGCGCAACCTGCGCCGTGTTCCCACGCAAGGGCCCGCCTCCGACCCGGCCTGGGGGCCGCTTCTGCCCTGATCTCCAGACATCATACTACATAACAACAACCCAACATCTTCGAGGGATAGACCAAGATGAACCTGACAACAAAAGCGCTTCTGATCATGGCTGGCCTTGCGCTTGCTGCCTGTAACAACCCGCGCGCCGGCGGCACATTCGGCGGTGGCGGGGCGGATGGCTTCGGCGGCGATTTCCAGAACGGCGGCATCACCACCGGCAGCCTGGGCGATCCGAACGACCCGACTTCGGTCGCGCATTTCCAGCAGCGCATCGGTGATCGCGTGTTCTTCACCACCGACAGCTCCAGCCTGAACGAGGAGTCGCGCTCCACGCTGAACGCGCAGGCGCAATGGCTGCGCTCGAACCCGCAATTCGCCATCGTGATCGAAGGCCATGCCGATGAGCGCGGCACGCGCGAATACAACGTGGCGCTTGGCGAGCGCCGCGCCAATGCGGTCATGCAATATCTCATCAGCCAGGGTATCAGCTCCAGCCGCCTGCGCACGGTCAGCTACGGCAAGGAACGCCCGGTCGAAGCCTGCCCCGAACAGCGCTGCTGGGACGTCAACCGCCGCGCCGTGACCGCGATCTCGGGCGTGACGAGCTAAGCCCATGCGCATGTTTCGCCTGATGGCAATCTGTCTCGCGCTCACTGCGGCGCTCATGGCCCCGGCCCGCGCCGATTCGGTCGCGGATCTGCGCCAGGAGCTGAACAATCTCAGCGCCGCCGTGGCCGAGCTTGCGCGTGAGCTGTCCTCGGGCGAAGCCGCCAGCGAGCCCGGTTTCGATGGTAATCTCATCGACCGGGTCGAGCGCATCCGCGAGGAACTCGCCCGATTGACCGCGCGCACCGAAGAGCTGGAATTCCGCATCCGCCGCGCCATTGACGAGGCCTCCAACCGGCTGGGCGATCTGGAATTCCGCCTGACCGAACTCGAAGGCGGCGATCCGTCGGAAATGGCGCCCGCGCGCCCGCTCGCCGATGTCGCCGCCCCCCCGAGCGACCCCGAGACCGGCGAGACCCCGCAACTCGCCGCCAGTGAACGCATCGCCTATGACGAGGCGCGCGCGCTGGCCGAGGATGGCGACTACGATGCGGCCGCAGACGCGCTCAAGGCGTTTCTCGACGCCTATCCCGGCAGCCCGCTGGGCGGCGATGCGAGCATGCTCCTCGGCGAGACGCAGCGCGCGCGGGGCGCTGAACCCGATGCCGCGCGCGCCTATCTCAATCTCTATCTCGCGGCCCCTGATGGCGCTGATGCCCCCCGCGCGCTGCTTGCCCTCGGCGACAGTCTCGGGCGGCTGGAGCAGGTGTCGGAAGCCTGCGTGATGTTTGACGAGCTTCTTGAACGCTTTGCCGACAGCCCCGAGGCGCAAGAGGCAACCGAAGCGCGCGCGCGCCTCGACTGTTCCTGAGCCATTGTGACCCAAGCCCCGGACCTGGCCGCAGATTTCGCGCAAGCCATGGCGCGGCTTGCACCGCCTGCGCGGCTGGGGCTGGCGGTCTCGGGCGGCTCCGACAGCATGGCGCTTATGGCGCTCGCGGCCGCGTGGAAAGGCGCGCAGCTCCATGTCGCGACGGTCGATCACGGTTTGCGCCGCGAGGCCGCACAGGAAGCGCAGATGGTCGCGCAGGCCGCGCAACGCCTCGGCCTTCCTCATAACGTGCTGCACTGGCAGGGCTGGGACAGGCGCGGCAATTTGCAGGACGCCGCGCGCAACGCGCGGCGCGCGCTGCTGGCGGACTGGGCGCAGCGCGAAGGGCTCGGGGCCATCGCTCTCGGTCATACGCGCGACGATCAGGCCGAAACAGTGCTCATGCGCCTCGCCCGTGGCTCCGGGGTCGATGGGCTGGCCGCCATGGCCGCGTATCAACAGGCCGATGGGCTGGTCTGGCTGCGCCCGCTCTTGGAGGTCTCGCG
Organism: Paracoccaceae bacterium; assembly: GCA_003567315.1. Taxonomy (GTDB): domain Bacteria; phylum Pseudomonadota; class Alphaproteobacteria; order Rhodobacterales; family Rhodobacteraceae; genus Roseinatronobacter. The sequence goes on along the minus strand of PWZT01000007.1, from coordinate 22,899 downwards.
CGCGCAGCTACGCGACTGGCTCCGGGCGCACGGGCTGAGCTGGGCCGACGACCCGAGTAATGACGACCCCGGTTTCGACCGCATCAAGGCGCGGCAGATCCGCGCAGCCCTCGCGCCGCTCGGGACAAGCGACACGCGGCTGACCGAGACCGCCCTGCGCATGGCCGAGGCGCGCGCAGTGCTCGAAGACGCGGCGGATGAAGCCGAGGCCCGGCTGCGCAGCGATACCTATGGCGACATCGTTTTCGATGCGGAAGGCCTCGATGCGCTGCGCGAAGACACGCGCAACCGCGTCGTCGCGCGCGCGCTTTGCGAGATCGCAGCGCAGCCCTACCGCCCCCGCCTCAAGCCCCTGCGCGCCGCCCTGCAAGCCCCGCGCGCGACCCTGCATGGCTGCCTCATCACGCGCAAATCCGGCACGCTGCGGATCACGCGCGAGGCAAAGGCCGTAGAGGATCTACGCGCCCCAATCGGCGCGGTCTGGGATAATCGCTGGCAGATCACGCCCCCGGCGGACGCATCAGACACCGACTCCCTGAGCGTCGCAGCGCTTGGCCCGGACGGCCTGCAAGCCTGCCCCGACCGCAGCCGCTGGCTGCTCCCACGCAGTTCGCTTCTGGCAAGCCCGGCGATCTGGCAGGGCGCGCAGCTTGTCGCCGCGCCGCTGGCGGGTGTGGGCGCCGAATGGCGCCTGCACCTGCGCCAAAGCGACACGAGTACGCCATCAGACCCGTATTGCGATTGAATGCCAGCCCATACTTGCTATGTATGGAGGCAAGTGGCAGATCGCCCTGCCCCACCGAACAGAGGAGACGCCCGTGGGTAACGCACGGAATTTCGCTTTCTGGATCGTGCTTTTCCTGCTGATGATCATGTTGTTCAACATGTTCAGCACGGGACAGAACACATCCGCCGCCCGATCCGTCAGCTATTCGGAATTCATCACCCGTGTGAATGATGACGATGTCAGCCGCGTCACGATTGACGGGGAACGTGTGACCTTTGTTGGCCGCGACGGCCAGCAATACACCACGATAAAACCTGAAGATGCGAGCCTGACCGAACGTCTGCTGGCCGCCGACATCCCGATCGAGGCCCGCCCGCAGCAGCAATCGGGCTTCCTGTCCACGCTGCTTCTGTGGCTGCCCTTCCTGCTTCTGATCGGGGTATGGATCTATTTCATGAACCGTATGCAGGGCGGCGGACGCGGTGGCGCGATGGGCTTTGGCAAATCCAAGGCGAAACTGCTGACCGAGAAACATGGCCGCGTGACCTTTGACGACGTCGCGGGCATCGACGAGGCCAAGGACGAGCTTGAGGAAATCGTCGAATTCCTCCGCAACCCGCAGAAATTCTCGCGGCTGGGGGGTAAAATCCCCAAAGGTGCGCTGCTGGTCGGCCCTCCGGGGACTGGTAAAACCTTGCTTGCCCGCGCCATCGCAGGCGAAGCCGGCGTGCCGTTCTTCACCATCTCGGGCTCGGACTTCGTGGAAATGTTCGTGGGCGTCGGTGCCAGCCGTGTGCGCGACATGTTCGAGCAGGCCAAGAAAAACGCGCCCTGCATCGTGTTCATCGACGAGATCGACGCTGTGGGCCGCTCGCGCGGTGTTGGCTATGGCGGCGGCAATGACGAGCGCGAGCAGACGCTGAACCAGCTTCTGGTCGAGATGGACGGGTTTGAGGCCAATGAAGGCATCATCATCGTCGCAGCGACAAACCGCCCCGATGTGCTCGACCCCGCGCTTCTGCGCCCGGGCCGCTTTGACCGTCAGGTGCAGGTCCCCAATCCCGACATCAAGGGGCGCGAGCGCATTCTGGGCGTGCATGCCCGCAAGGTGCCGCTGGGGCCGAATGTCGATCTGCGCATCATCGCGCGCGGCACGCCGGGGTTTTCGGGCGCCGACCTCGCCAATCTGGTGAATGAGGCAGCGCTCATGGCCGCGCGCGCGAACCGACGTTTCGTGACGATGGACGATTTCGAGAACGCCAAGGACAAGGTCATGATGGGCTCCGAGCGTCGCTCCATGGTCATGACCGAGGACGAGAAGAAGCTCACTGCTTATCACGAGGCGGGCCATGCAGTCGTGGGGCTCCATGTGCCCGAGCATGACCCGATCCACAAGGCGACCATCATCCCGCGCGGGCGCGCGCTGGGTCTGGTGCTGTCGCTGCCCGAACGCGACCAGCTTTCGGTGAGCTACCGCAAATACAAGTCCAAGATCGCCATGGCGATGGGCGGGCGTGTGGCGGAAGAAATCATCTTCGGCGAGGATGCTGTGACCTCGGGCGCGGCGAGCGACATCCAGCAGGTCAGCAAGATCGCGCGCGCCATGGTCACGCAATTCGGCTTTGACGAAGAGCTGGGCTATGTCGATTACGCCAATGAGCAGCAGAGCTATCTCGGCAATTATGGCGGTGGTCGCAGCCATGCCGAGCTCACGCAGAAGCAGATTGATGACAAGGTGCGCGAGCTGGTCAATGAAGGCTATGAGACGGCCAAGAAAATCCTGACCGAGCATCGCGACGAGTTGGAAAACCTCGCCCAGGGACTTCTGGAATATGAAACACTGACTGGCCCTGAAATCGCCAAGGTCATGCGCGGCGAGCCGCTGGACCGTGGCGACGACGACGAGGATACGCCCCCCAGCGGCAAGCCCTCGGTCGTCGCGATCCCGAAAACGCGCGGGCGCAAGCGCGGGGATGAGGATGGCGGGATGGAGCCCGAGCCCAGCACCTGAACCCGCTTGAGACAAGACGAAGCCCCGGCCACGCAGCCGGGGCTTTTTCATGGCCCGCCTTCAGGCCGCCGCGCGCTCGACCTTCGCAGCCAGATCGCGCGCGATGGTGAACGCACCGCGCACACGGTCCTTCTCGGTTTTCCAGTCGCGCTGCACCACAATCCTGTTGTCGCGGATTTTCGCGCGCCCCTGCTCGCCTTGGACGAATTCCACCAGCCCCGCCGGATTGGCGAATTTGTCGCGGTGGAACTGGATCGTCGCCCCTTTCGGCCCGGCATCAAGCTTCGCGATCCCTGCACGCTTACACTCCGCCTTGATACGCATCACCGCGAGCAACGTGTTGACCTCGCGCGGCAGCTTGCCGAAACGGTCGATCAACTCGGCCGCGAAGCCCTCCAGCTCGACCTTGCTGGTCAGCGCCGAAAGCCGCCGATAAAGCCCCAGCCGCACATCGAGATCGGGCACATAGTCTTCCGGGATCAGCACAGGCACGCCGAGATTGATCTGCGGCGCCCATTGCCCTTCCAGATCCTCGACCGAGGTGATCTCGCCCGAACGCAGCTTCGCGATCGTTTCCTCCAGCATCTGCTGGTAAAGCTCGTAGCCCACCTCCTTGATATGGCCCGACTGCTCTTCGCCCAGAATATTGCCCGCCCCGCGCAGATCCATATCGTGGCTTGCCAGATTGAACCCCGCGCCCAATGAATCGAGCGAGGCCAGCAGCTTCAGCCGCCTCTGCGCCTGCGGGGTGAGCGGGCTGCGCGGTTTGGTGGTGAGGAAGCAATAGGCCCGCGTCTTGGCGCGCCCCACCCGGCCCCGGATCTGGTAAAGCTGCGCCAGCCCGAACATATCCGCGCGATGCACGATCATCGTGTTCGCGCGCGGAATATCGAGGCCGGATTCCACGATACTCGTGGCCAGCAGCACATCATACTTGCCGTCATAAAACGCATTCATCCGCTCATCGAGATCGCCCGCCGCCATCTGACCATTGGCCACGACGAAGCTCACCTCAGGCACATGCTCGCGCAGGAAAGCCTCGATCTCGGGCAGATCGGCGATGCGCGGCACCACGAAAAACGACTGCCCGCCCCGGTAATGCTCGCGCAGAAGCGCCTCGCGGATGGTGAGCGTGTCGAACTCGCTGACATAGCTGCGGATCGCGAGCCGATCCACCGGCGGGGTCTGGATGATCGAGAGATCGCGCACGCCCGTCAGCGACAGTTGCAACGTGCGCGGGATGGGCGTGGCGGTCAGCGTGAGCACATGAATGTCGCTGCGCAATTCCTTCAGGCGCTCCTTGTGGGTTACGCCGAAATGCTGCTCCTCATCGATCACCAGAAGCCCGAGATTGGCGAATTTCACCCCCTTCGCCAGAAGCGCATGGGTGCCGATGCAGATATCATCCGCGCCCTTGGCAAGCCCTTCGCGCGTCGCCGATGCCTCCTTCGCAGGCACAAAGCGCGACAAAGGCCGCACCGTGATCGGGAAGCCCCGGAACCGCTCTGCGAAGGTCTTGTAATGCTGGCGCGCCAGCAGGGTCGTGGGTGCGATCACCGCCACCTGCACCCCCGACATCGCCGCGATGAAGGCCGCGCGCATGGCCACTTCGGTCTTGCCGAACCCCACATCGCCCACCACGAGCCGGTCCATGGGCCGCCCGCTCTCGAAATCCTCCAGCACATCCTCGATGGCGCGTAGCTGATCCTCGGTCTCGGCATAGGGGAAGCGGGCGAGGAACTCCTCCCATATGCCCTCGGGCGGATCGAATTGCGGCGCGTTGCGCAATTGCCGCTCGGCGGCAATGCGGATCAGCTTGTCCGCGATCTCGCGAATACGCTCCTTGAGCCGCGCCTTCTTGGCCTGCCACGCCCCACCGCCAAGCTTGTCGAGCAAGCCCTCCTCATGGCCATAGCGCGACAGCAGCTCGATGTTCTCGACCGGCAGGAACAGCCGGTCGCCGCCCGCATATTCGAGCGCGATGCATTCATGCGGCGCGCCCATCGCGGTGATGGTCTCGAGCCCGGTATAGCGCCCCACGCCATGATCGACATGGACGACCAGATCGCCCGTGCTCAGCGCCTGCGCCTCGGTCAGGAAATTCTCGGCCCGCTTGCGCCGCTTGGCGCGGCTCACCAGCCGATCGCCCAGCACATCCTGCTCCGAGATGACCGTCAGCCCCGGCGCCTCGAACCCGGCTTCGAGCGGCCAGACCGTCAGATAAAGCCCCTGCCCGTCCTGCATCTCGCGCTGCGTCGTAATCTGTCGTGCCTGCGGGGCGCCGTGATCCTCCAACAGCCCTGCAAGCCGGTCGCGCGCGCCCTCGCTGTGGCTTGCGACCAGCACATTGCCCTCGGGCAGGCGCGTGCGGATATGATCGGCAAGCGCGTCGAACACATTGGCATTGGCCTGCCGCTCGGGCGCGAAATTGCGCCCCGCGCGCCCGCCTGCATCCAGCACCCCCGGCCCCGGCGCCGCCCGCAGCGGATTGAGTTGCACCACGCGCCGCGCCTCCAGCGCCGCGTTCCAATCGCCATCATCGAGGTAAAGCAGCCCCGGCGGGCAGGGCTTGTAAACCGTGTCAAGCCGCCCCTTCGCCTGCATCGCCTCGCGCCGCGCATCATACTGATCTTCGATCCCCTCCCAGCGCGACAGCCGCATCGCGTCGATCTGGTCATCGAGCATGATGGTCGCATCGGGCAGATAGTCGAAGATCAGATCGAGGCGTTCATGAAAGAAGGGCAGCCAATGCTCCATCCCCTGATGCTTGCGCCCTGCACTCACGGCCTCATAAAGCGGATCGTCACTGCCCGCCGCGCCGAACTCGATGCGGTAATTCTGCCGAAACCGCGTGATCGCCGCATCATCGAGAATGATCTCCGAGACCGGCGCGAATTCCACGACCTTGAGCTTTTCCAGACTGCGCTGGCTGATCGGATCGAAGCGCCGCGCCCCGTCAAGCACATCGCCGAAAAGATCAAGCCGCACTGGCCCGCTCTCGCCCGGCGGGTAGATGTCGAAAATCCCGCCGCGAATAGCGAAATCGCCGGGCTCGGTCACAGTGGGCGCCTGCGCAAAGCCCATGCGCACCAGCCAGGCGCGCAAACCCGCCTCATCGAGCCGCTTGCCCACCTGCGCGCGAAACGACGCCTCCGCCACAACCGCGCGCGCGGGCACGCGCTGTTGCGCGGCCGACAGCGTGGTGAGCAGCACGAACGGTCCCGGCACCCCATGCGCGAGCGCGGCCAGCGTCGCCATGCGACGCGCGGCGATCTCGGGATTGGGCGAGACGCGGTCATAAGGCAGGCAATCCCATGCCGGAAAATGCAGCACGGTCAGATCAGGCGCAAGAAATCCGAGCGCCTGCGCCATGGCCTCGGCCCGGCGATCGTCGCGCGCCACATGCAGCACGGAAGCGCCGCTCTTGGCGCTCTCGCGCGCCAGGCACACAGCGTCATACCCCTCGGGCGCACCACCAAGAATGATCCGGCCTGCCTGCAAAGACATCTCTCAAGCTTCCTTTCAGGGTAAAACGGCGGCGATCACCACCCCAGCGCCGAGCGCGACATCACATGTAGCATGCCCCAGACAGCGGTCACGAAAATCGCCACCATACCCAAGCCCTGCATCCAGAGCCTGTGACGCAGCAGCATCCGCGCCAGGCGCTGCCCGTCGGGGTGTTCGCGTTCGATCCGGAAACACAGGCGCAGGCTGAAGAAACGCACCAGTGTCATCGGCAGCAAGAGCAATGCCAACGCCTGCGCGAATTCCAGCCAGTAGAGGAAGGCGAGCATGAAGACCAGCGTCAGCATGGCCATGGTGAAGCCCACGATCCAATGCCCGGCGCGGCGCATCAAGGCCAGCCTGCGGCGGACATGGATGCCCACCAGCGCCGAGAGATCCTGCTGATCCTGCGCGCCCCCCTTGCGCGCGCGCAGGATCAGGTCATAGGGCGCGCCGAGCACGGTCTGGCTGACCGATGACCAATAGAGCGCGAGCACGATCCAGAACCAGACCGACGCGAAAGACTGCATGTCGATCAGCCTGAGCATATTCTCGAAGAAGGCCAAACCCGCTATCCTGATCCCTGCCGCGCCCCACTACATGCAACGCCGCGCGCGCCAGTGCAACCCGCCAAAGCCGCGCCCATCCTGTCGCCGAAAGGACCAAGTTCGCGCTATCATGCGAAGATTGCGCTAACGTATTTTTACGAAACGGGTTTCGCCCTTTTTTCATCCCTCTGGGCTGGGTATATGACTGGACACACGGCACAGGAGACGCAGTCATGACCATCACCATCGGAATCAACGGCTTCGGACGGATCGGGCGTTGCACGCTCGCCCATATCGCCGAAAGCGCGCGCAACGATGTCGAGGTGGTCAGGATCAACGCCACCGGCCCGATCGAGACCAACGCCCATCTTCTGAAATACGACTCGGTGCATGGCCGCTTCCCCGGCACGATCCGGGTCGATGGCGACAAGCTCGATCTCGGGCGCGGGCCGATCAAGGTCATGTCCACCTATGATCCGACCGAGTTGGACTGGGAGGGCGTCGATGTCGTGCTCGAATGCACCGGCAAGTTCAATGACCGCGACAAGGCAGCAGTGCATCTTGGCCGTGGCGCCTCGCGCGTGCTGGTTTCCGCGCCCGCGAAGAACGCCGATGCGACCATCGTCTATGGCGTGAACCATCGCAGCCTGCGCTCCGATCATCTGGTTGTTTCGAACGGCTCCTGTACCACCAACTGCCTGGCACCGCTTGCCAAGGTGCTCAATGACACGATCGGGATCGAATCCGGCGTGATGACCACTGTGCACAGCTACACCGGCGACCAGCCCACGCTCGACCGCCGCCACAAGGATCTCTACCGCGCGCGTGCGGCGGCGATGGCGATGATCCCCACCTCCACCGGGGCCGCGAAAGCCCTGGGCGAGGTGCTGCCCGAACTCGCGGGCAAGCTCGACGGCACATCGCTGCGCGTGCCCACGCCGAATGTCTCGGCCGTGGATCTGACCTTCTATGCAGGCCGCGACGTGACGGTGGAAGATGTCAACGAGATCGTACGCGAGGCTGCAGCCGGTGCGATGGGCGCCGTGCTCGCCTATGACCCCGAGCCCAAGGTCTCCATCGACTTCAACCACACGCCGCATAGTTCCATCTTTGCGCCGGACCAGACCAAGGTGGTGGGCGGCCGCATGGTGCGCGTGCTGGCATGGTATGACAATGAATGGGGCTTCTCCTGCCGCATGGCCGATGTCGCCGGTGCGATGGGGCGGTTGATTCACTGAACTCCCGCATGACGATCGCATGTGTAAGGCCGTACCAAGCAGGTGCGGCCTTTTTCATATGCGAAGCAGGTGTATCCGCGTAACCTTCACTGCCTGCGCCACCCTGCCTCACTTCCCATCCCGCAACCATCAGGCTATCACATGCACATACTCAAAGAGGTGCATCCATGCTCAGACTCCTGCCCGCCCTTTTGTTCATCACCTTCGCGCAGGCCGCCACCGCGCAGCAACGCTACTATGCCGAACCTCCCGCCGAGCAGATCAAATCCGCGCCCATGCTCGTGGTCGATATCCGCCAGCCGCATGAATGGGTCGAAACCGGCGTGTTGCCCAATGCGCTGCTCCTGCCCTTCGACAGCCCTGACCAGTTCCTTGCCGATCTCGCCCCGCATCTGGAGCCCGGCCAGCCCGTGGCGCTCATCTGCCGCACCGGCAACCGCACGGCCCGCGCCGCGCAAATCATCGCGCCCGAGCTTGATGTGCCCGTGATCGACCTCGGTGGTGGCATGTTCCGGCTGATGGGCGCAGGCTACGCGCCCGAACGCCCCAGCCGCGCGCAAGGCTGCACAATCTGCTAGACTGACCCCCATGCGCTTGGCGCTTGATTCCCGCGCCGCAGGTATGTTAGCGCAAACGCAAGCTCAAATCGGGGGATATAACGATGCCAACACGTCTTGCCATCAACGGGTTCGGCCGCATCGGGCGGCTGGTGCTGCGCGCGCTGGTCGAACAGGGGCGCGATGATCTGGAAATCGTTGCGATCAATGATCTGGGCCCTGTGAAGAGCAACGCGCATCTGCTGCGCTTCGATTCCGTGCACGGAAAATTCCCGGGCGAGATCCGCGTCGATGGCGATACGATGGATGTCGGGCGCGGCCCGATCCGCGTGTCATCCCAGCGCGATCCGGCCGATCTGAAATGGGACGATGTCGATATCGTGCTCGAATGCACCGGCATCTTCAAGGATGCCGACAAGGCGCAGGTCTATCTGCAGAAATCCGGCAAGGTGCTGGTCTCGGCCCCCTCCAAGGGCGCGGACAAGACCATCGTCTATGGCGTGAACCACGACACGCTGAGCGCCGATGACAGGATCGTCTCGAACGGCTCCTGCACCACCAATTGCCTCGCGCCCGTGGCCAAGGTACTGCACGAGGCCGTCGGCATCACACGCGGCTTCATGACCACGATCCACGCCTATACCGGCGACCAGCCCACGCTCGACACGATGCATTCCGACCTCTACCGCGCCCGCGCCGCCGCGATGAGCATGATCCCCACCTCGACAGGTGCTGCGAAAGCCGTGGGGCTGGTGCTGCCCGAACTCACAGGCAAGCTCGACGGGGTGGCCATCCGCGTCCCCACCCCCAATGTCTCGGCCGTCGATCTGACCTTCGAGGCCGCCCGCAACGTGACCACGGAAGAGATCAACGCCGCCATCACCGCCGCCGCCGAGGGCCCGCTCAAGGGGATTCTGGGCGTGACCGACTTGCCCAATGTCTCGATGGATTTCAACCACGACCCGCATTCCTCGGTCTTTCATCTGGATCAGACCAAGGTGCTCGAGGGCCGCTTGGTGCGCGTGCTGTCCTGGTATGACAATGAATGGGGTTTCTCGAACCGCATGCTCGACACAGCCGCAGCCATGGCGAAAGCCGGCTGACCCGGCGCGCGCTGGACGCTGACGCGCAGGCCATTATACTCCTCCCCAACCCGGCACTGCCCGAACCTGGACCGCAAGGCCGCGCGCAACACGCGCGGCCTGAGACCAAGACAGGAGGTATCACATGTCCCATTCCATTCCGCGTCGCCTGATCCTGCTGGGCATGAGCGCCGCCACGCTCGCCGCCTGCGCCCCGGGTGCGGGCACCAACCCTTTGCCCCGCGACCGCCGCGCCACCCTGCGCATCGCCGATTTCACCATCGAGACCGAGGGCGCGAGCTTCGAGAGCAGGCAGGCGGCCAATCGCTCCAGCGCCCTCGCCCCCGATCTGCGCGCGGCCCTGCAGCGCGAATTTCGCGACCGTATGGCCGAGGACGGCCTGCCTGTGGTTGTCACCATCTCGCGGCTGAATGTGGCGGGCGGCACCGCGACCGCCTTCGGGCGCGACCAGTCGCGGCTGCAAGGCAGCGTGCGCGTGCTCGAGCGCGATGGGAGCCTGCTGGCCAGCTATACGACCCTCACAGTCGCCGGCGCCGCGCGCGAGAGCCGCACTGGCGCACTCGTCGGCGCGGCCATCGACACGGCCGATGGCTTCTACCGCGCGCTTCTGACCAATTTCGCGCGCCAGTCCCGCGAGGAAATGCTCGGCGCGGACCTGCCCGGCGCCCGCACGGTCCGCCGCATCGGCGGGGCCTTGTCCGACTGACCCGACCCTCTCTCCGCGCCCGCATTCTTTCATTGCGCCCGCGCAACCAGGGGCTATCATTGTTCCGTCGTGCTGGCACTGATGAGGTCCGATGTCGCGCAGCTATGAACTCGATTGGCTCAGAGTCCTGCTTTTCGCCTTGCTTGTGCCGCATCACGTCGCGGTCGGCTTTGTGGATTGGGGCGAGGATATCTATCGCTTCGTGAACAACCAGCTCGCAGGCGATGGCATGACCCTCTTCATCTACTGGAGCCATAGCTGGCGCCTGCCGTCCCTGTTCCTGATCGCAGGGCTCGGCACATGGTATCTCACTCGCCAGAGCTATGGGGCAGTCTTCATGTCTGCCAGACTTCTGCGACTGCTGGTGCCGGCGGTTTTCGGAATATTCGCGCTCAATGTCTTCGGGGGCTACGCAATGGCCCGCATGACAGGCGAGACCCAGCCCTTTCTCCCCTTCTGGTGGGGCTGGATTTCCTCACCCGAGCCAGGACAAATCCAGCATCTCTGGTTCCTGTTCAACCTCGCAGTCTACACCGTGATTTGCTGGCCCGCCTTCATCTATCGCGCGCAACTCGCGCGTCTGCAAATCAGTCCCGCGCGCCTGCTGGTGGGGTTGTGCGCATCATCCGCGGTCGCCATCGTGCTGCTCAAACCCCATGCTGCGGCGCTGACGGGTGACAACTACCAGTTCCCTTTCTATCTGCTGTTCTTTCTCGGCGGCTATCTGATCGGCGCGCAGGACAGAGTTGTGCTGGACTGGTGCCGACACCATGTCTGGAAACTCCTGAGCGCCGCCATCTTGCTGTTCCTGCTCAAGGCAACGCTGCTCACGATGGCCCTGCTCGAGGATATACCAACGGGCGAGGCGCTTGCAGAAGGCGGATGGCGCCCGCTCGGGCTCGACCCGCCCAACGCCACAATGTTCTCCGTTATCGAGGCCGCAACTGCCTGGGCCTGGTGCATCGCGGCCCTTGGTCTGGCCTCACGCTTCTTGAGCCGCCCTTCCAGCCTGCTTGCCAGACTGAACAGCGCCGTTTTCCCGTTCTATGTCATCCACTTCCCGGTTACCCTGGTCGGGCTTGCGCTCGTTGCGCAGATCTCGCTTCCCTGGCAGATCGAATTCCTGATCCTGCTTATCTGCGTGTATCTCGTGACATGGCTGATCTGGCGCATATTCGAAAGGCTTGGCCCAGCGGCTATTCTCGTTGGCGGCAAGCCCCACATCGGATGGCATCAGAAGTCACCTTCCCCCTGAATCCGGGCCAGGAATGATTGCAAAAAACGCAAGGCGGCCTTGCGCCTGCGTCTCTTGTGCTGCGTCGCAGCATGGCCCATCTTCGAAGCAGATGTTACCGCAACCACGACGTCACATACCGCAAAGGAGCGCAAAAATGAGCACTCTTCTAACCACTCTGCAAAACAGCCTCAGACAGCGTGCAGCCTACCGCCGCACCAAGGCCGAACTCGAGGCCATGCCGCTCGAAGTCGCCATAGATCTCGATATCTACAAGCCCGATGCGGCGAAACTGGCCGAAAAAGCCGTTTACGGGCGCTGAGCAAACTTGCGCGACAGCGCGCTCTGGATCGCGGGCGAAACGAATTTCGACACATCGCCCTCGAGCCGCGCGATTTCCTTGACGAGTTTCGACGCAATCGCCTGATGGCGGGCCTCCGCCATCAGGAACACGGTCTCGATACTGTCATCCATCGCACGGTTCATGCCCACCATCTGAAATTCATACTCGAAATCCGTGACCGCGCGCAGCCCGCGAATGATGATCTGCGCGCCCACATCGCGCGCGCAATCGATCAGCAGATTCTCGAACGGATGCGCCACGATCTCGACCCCGCTGCGCGCGCTCAGATCGGCCACTTCCGCCTCGATCATCGCCACGCGCTCTTCGAGCGAAAACAGCGGCCCCTTGTCGCGATTGATCGCCACCCCGATCACCAGCCGGTCCACAAGCTGTGTCGCGCGGGTGATGATGTCGCGATGCCCCAAAGTCAGCGGGTCGAAAGTCCCCGGATAAAGTCCGATACGCATGGCCGCCCCTCAGCTTCCCTTTTGGCAGGCAAGCAACAATATTGCGCGCAAAGATGCAAGCCTGTCGCGCGGCGTGATGGCGCGAGACTCATTCCCGATCAGCCCGGCGAAGCCGATACGACCCTGCGCGCTCTGCCTTCATCTTGCCCAAAATGCGCGCGCCGAAGGCGGCGCGCCGTCAGGCGCGCTTCCCTGCCAGGGGCGGCAGATGCACGCCCGGCGGCGCTGCCCCATATGCGACGCGTCACCTTGCGCGACAAGCACTCTAATACCCCATGATCATGCCCGTGAGCGCGTCTTTTTCGAGTTGCAGCTCGGACATGCGCGCGGCCACCACATCCCCGATGGAGATGAAGGCGATCATCTTGCCGTCTTCCATCACGGGCAGGTGGCGAAAGCGCTTCTGCGTCATGGTCTGGAGAACCAGATCGGTGTTGTCCTCGGGGCTGCAGCCAAAGACATTGCGCGTCATCACGCTATCGACCGTGTCGGACATGCAGGCCACCCCGCGCTTGCCCAGTTCGCGCACGATATCGCGCTCCGACAGGATCCCCGCCACTTTCTCCCCGTCCGGAGAGACAACCACCGCCCCGATCCGCTTCTCCGACAAGAGTTTCGCGGCATCCTCGAGGCTGCTGCCGGGCGAAATCGTGATCACCCCCTGCTGCGGCTTGTTGCGGATGATCTGATTGACAAGCATGAATGCGCCCTCCCTAATCGCTGACAGGCCGCTGTTGGCCCTGACCTTTTGCGCAGCGTCTGCCAGCGAGGCTCTGTCTGTCAAGTGGAATAAAGCCCTATTGCGCGCCCTCTTGCTGACTGGCCATAATTGCGGCCTCGAACTCGTCGCGCAAAAGCCCGATCTCCTCCACCCCGACCGAGACGCGGAAAAACCCTTCCGTGATCCCCAGCGCCGCGCGCCCCGCCTCGCTCAGCCCGCGATGCGAGGAACTTGCCGGATGCGAGAGCGTGGTGCCGATATCGCCCAGCGTAGGCGCAAAGGGGATCTGCGCCGCCGCCCGCGTCAGACGGTTCGCCGCCGCGCGCCCGCCCGCGATCTCGAAGCTGACCATATGCCCGCCCCTTTCGCCCAGAAGGCCCATCGCGCGGTTGTGATCCGGGTGATCGGGCCGCGTCGGATACAGCACCCGCTGCACCCCGGGCAGCCCCACCAGATGCTCGGCGAGGGCAGCCGCATTCGCCTCGGCCCGGTCATAGCGCAATTCAAAAGAATAAAGCCCGCGCTCGGCCAGCCAGCAATCAAACGGGCTCGGCGTCATGCCGGTGGTGACCGCGAAATCATAGATCGCCTTGCGATGGGCAGGATCGCGCGCGGCAACATAGCCCAGCGTTGCATCGGAATGGCCAGCGAGGATTTTCGTGACCGAATGGATCACGATATCCGCCCCATGCGCGAAAGGCAGAAACCCGCGCGGCGTGGTGAAGGTGTTGTCGATCGCGAGCAGAATGCCACGCGCCTGCGCCAGATCCGCAATCGCAGCAATATCGGCCACGCGCAGCGTCGGGTTCGACACCACCTCCAGCAGAATGAGCCGCGTCGCGGGCCGGATCGCAGCCGCGAACGCCGCCGCATCAGTCGGATCAGCCAGCGAGGTCGCAATCCCCAGCCGCGGCAGATCCTCGCGCATCAGCCGCAGCGAGCGGCCATAAAGCTGATCGCCGCCCAGCACATGATCGCCCGCACGCATCAGCCCCATCAGCACCGCACTCACTGCCGCCATGCCCGAGCCCAGCACCAGCCCCGCCTCAGCCCCTTCCATCGCATCGATCTTGGCCGCCAGCACTGCAGCATTGGGATGGCCCTCGCGCGCATAGGTATAGCCCGCAACCCGCCCCTCATATTGCGCATCCAGCGTGTCCGGGTCGGGCGAGGCATAGACCACCGAAGGCTGGATCGGTGTCACCACAGGCCGCGAGGCGCTCTCGGGCCAGGCCATGCGCCGCACGATACTCCCCCTGCCCCCGGCCCCGCCATCATTCTGCACGCTCATCAGCCTCTCCTGTCTTCATCTTGCCAAAAAATACTCCGGGGTGAATTTGGCCGCAGGCCAAAGAGGGGCAGCGCCCCTCAAACCCGGTCTCTCCACAAAACCCCGCCCACGAAAGTCCCCGCGCGACAGCGCCGCCCTGAGGCCCCCTCGATGGGGGCCGAAGGGCGCCCCCCCCTCACGCGCCCACCAGCCGCGCATGTTCGCCAATCGCGAAACGATCCGTCATGCCCGCGACATAATCCGCCACCACCCGCGCCAGCGCCACCTCATCGCGCGCTGCGGCCACATCGCGCTGCCATTCCTCCGGCAAAAGCTCCGGCCGCGCCATGTAGAGCGGAAACAGCGCGCGCACCATCTCGGTCACCCGCGCACGCATCTCCACAACGCTCGGCGCGCGATACATCCGCGTGAACAGAAACTGCCGTATCACCTTCAATTCCCGAAACAGCCGGTCCGAGAAGCGGATGATCTTCAGCCGCAGATTGCGGACATCCTGCGCCGCGCCAAGCTGCGCAGGCCCCAACCGCGTGCCCGCCACAAGAAGCACATCCTCCACCATCACCCCGAAGACCCGCCGCAGCGCCTCATGGCGGCGGCGCATCTTCTCAAGCCCGGGATAAAGCCGGTCCACCTCGGCAAAGGCCGGCCCCGTGATCGGCAACTCCATCAGATCCGCTTCCGTGAACAGCCCCGAGCGCAGCCCGTCATGCAGATCATGGTGATTATAGGCGATGTCATCGGCAATCGCGGCCACCTGCGCCTCGGCACTGGCAAACCCCGACAGTTCCAGATCGAACTCCGCGTTGCACTCGGCCAGGGCGTAAGGCAGCGCATCGCCTTTCAGCGGGCGCCCCGCGCGGTCGGTGACCGGCCCGTTATGCTTGGCGATCCCCTCCAGCGTCTCCCAGGTCAGGTTCAGCCCGTCGAAATCCGCATAATGCCGCTCCAGCCGCGTCACGATCCGCAGCGCCTGCGCATTATGGTCGAACCCGCCATAAGGCGCCATCAGATCACAGAGCGCATCCTCGCCAGTATGCCCGAAGGGCGGATGGCCCAGATCATGCGCCAGCGCAATCGCCTCGGCCAGATCCGTGTTCAGCCCCAGCGCCCCTGCCAGAGTGCGCGCGACCTGCGCCACCTCGATCGAATGCGTGAGCCGCGTGCGGTAATAATCCCCCTCATGCTCGATAAAGACCTGCGTCTTGTGCTTGAGCCGCCGGAAGGCCGAGGAATGGATGATCCGGTCGCGGTCGCGCTGGAAGGGCGAGCGAAAGGTGCTCATTGCCTCCGCGTGAAGCCGCCCGCGCGAGTCCTCGGGACGTGTCGCATAGGGTTTGAGCATTTCGCGCGCCTCTCTTGCCGATCCCCGCCCGGCTGTCTATATCAGAGCAAAGTAATCGGAAATAGCATAGACCATCATGACCCTGACCCTGCCCCCGCGCGTGAGCGACCGCGCCTTCGCCCGTCTGGCCGAAATCGCCGAAGATACCGGCGAGGTCAAGGCCCTGCGCGTGGCTGTCGATGGCGGCGGCTGTTCGGGATTTCAGTATGACATCAGGTTCGACGAGCCCGCAGCCGATGATCTGGTGCTCTCCAAGGGCGAGCACAAAGTGCTGATAGACCCGGTCTCGCTGCCCTTTCTCGAAAATGCCGTGATCGATTTCACCGAGGAACTGATCGGCGCGCGCTTCGTCATCGACAACCCCAATGTCTCCTCAAGCTGCGGCTGCGGCATCTCCTTCTCGATGTGAGCCCCCCGCGCGGCCATCACGGATTTTTTTCGCCGCGATGACGGCAGTTTTTATTGACCATCAGTCAATAAAAAACCACATCGGTGCAAAACCAGATGTGAGGCCAATTCGTGAAACCAGAAGCGATCACTTCCAGCTACCGTCGCTGGGCGCCCATTTATGACGTCACTTTCGGACGCATCACCCATGCAGGCCGCCGCCATGCCACCCGCGTCGCCAACCAGACCGGGGGGCATGTGCTCGAAGTGGGCGTCGGCACCGGGCTCGCGCTGCCCTTCTATGACCCGTCGCTCAAGGTCACGGGCATCGATTTCTCCGAAGCCATGCTCACCCGCGCCCGCCGCAAATCCGAGGAAGAAGGGCTCGCCCATGTCGCGGAGTTGCGCCAGATGGATGCGCGCGACCTCGATTTCCCCGATGCCAGTTTCGACACTGTCGTGGCCATGCATCTGATCTCGGTCGTGCCCGATCCCGAACAGGTCATGGCCGAGATGGCGCGCGTGTGCAAACCCGGCGGGCAGATCCTGCTGGTCAATCATTTCGCCCGCGAGGAAGGCTGGCTCGCCTGGCTCGAGCGCAAATTCGCCCCTTTCGCCGACTGGATGGGCTGGCATTCCAACTTCCCCAAGGACCGCGTGATGGGCGTGCAGGAGTTGCAGATCGTCGAGGAAAAACCGCTCACCGGGCTTGGCCTCTTCACCTTCCTGCGCATGCAGAAAGCCGCCTGACCTCGCGCCCTTGCGCGCCCGTGCCACGGGCAGAAGGGCTTGCCCCGCCGCAATCGCTCACCTAAACCGAACTCAGGTCAAGCAAGAGCAAAGGCGGCATGGCAGATACGGCTCCGGCGCAGGAAGAACGCGCCAAATCGAAAAACCTTCGCGCCCTGCGTGGCCTCTGGCCCTTCATGCGCCCCTATCGCGGGCTGCTGGCGCTGGCCATCATCGCGCTTGTCACCACGGCTGCGATCACCCTTGCCCTGCCGCTTGCCGTGCGCCGCGTCGTCGATGGGTTCGAGGCGCGCGAAATCGCCCTTCTCAACCAGTATTTCGCCGGTGCCTTCATCCTCGCCGCCCTGCTCGCGCTCGGCACCGGGCTGCGCTATTACTTCGTCACCCGTCTGGGCGAACGCATCGTGGCCGATATCCGCAAGGCGCTGTTTGCCCGCGTGATCGAGCGCAGCCCCGCCTTTTATGAACGCATCATGACCGGCGAAGTGCTCTCGCGGATCACCACCGACACCACGCTCATCCAGTCTGTCATCGGCTCCTCGGTCTCGATTGCGCTGCGCAACGCATTGATGCTGATAGGCGGGCTGATCCTTCTGGGCCTGACCTCGGCCAAGCTGATGGGCTTCGTCCTGCTGATGGTGCCTGCCATCATCATCCCCATCGTGGTCATGGGCCGCAAGCTGCGCCGCCTGAGCCGCGAGAATCAGGACTGGATCGCAGCGTCCTCGGGCAATGCGTCGGAGGCTTTGACCTCTGTCCAGACCGTGCAGGCCAACACCCATGAAGCCGCCTCCCGCGCCGCTTTCGACCGCGTGACCGAAACCAGTTTCGATGTCGCCCGCCGCCGCATCTTCACCCGCGCGCTGCTGACCGTGATCGTGATCTTTCTCGTGTTCGCAGGCATTCTCGGCACGCTCTGGGTCGGCGCGCGCGATGTGGCCGCAGGCGTCATGTCCCCCGGCGAGCTGGCGCAATTCGTGATCTATGCAGTGATTGTCGCAGGCTCGGTCGGGGCGCTGTCCGAGATCTGGTCCGAATTGCAGCGTGCTGCCGGGGCCAGCGAGCGGCTGGTCGAGTTGCTCGAGGATGAAGACAGCGTGCATGACCCCGAAGAGCCCCGCGCCCTGCCCCGCCCCACACGCGGCGCGGTCAGCTTCGATCACGTCACGTTTCACTACCCCACGCGCCCCGGCCAGCAGGCGTTGCGCGATGTCTCGCTGACCATCGCACCGGGCGAAACGGTCGCGCTTGTCGGCCCCTCGGGCGCGGGCAAGACCACGATCCTGCAGCTTCTGATGCGCTATTACGATCCGATTTCGGGCGCGGTTCGCATCGACGGGGTGGATCTGCGCGACATGGCCCGCAGCGATTTCCGCCGCGCCATCGCCCTTGTGCCGCAGGATCCTGTGATCTTCGCCACCTCGGCGATGGACAATATCCGCTTCGGCCGCCCCGGTGCCTCCGACAGCGAGGTGATCGAGGCCGCGAAAGCCGCCAATGCGCATGAGTTCATCACGCGCCTGCCCGAGGGCTACAAGACCGAACTCGGCGAGCGCGGCGTGATGCTCTCGGGCGGGCAGAAACAGCGCGTGGCGATTGCCCGCGCGATCCTGCGCGACGCGCCGATCCTGCTTCTGGACGAGGCCACCTCCGCGCTCGACGCCGAATCCGAGGCCGCGGTGCAGCGCGCGGTCGATCACCTCTCCAAGGGCCGCACCACGATTGCGATTGCCCATCGGCTCGCGACAGTGAAACAGGCCGACCGGATCGTGGTCTTTGACGAGGGCCGCATCATCGCGACGGGCACGCATGACGAGCTTGTGGCTCAGGGCGGGCTTTATGCGCGGCTCGCGCGGCTGCAATTCACGGCCGATAAAGCCGCCTGAGATGGCGCGCGAGACATGCGAAATCGCTGTAATCGGCGCGGGCGTCGTGGGGCTCTCCTGCGCTTTGGCCCTGGCCGAGGCAGGCCATGAGGTCGCGCTCGTCGCGCCCAAGGATGACGAGACAGGCGCCTCTTACGGCAATGCCGGCATCATCGCCGATTACGCGGTCATGCCCGTGGGCACGCCCGATGTGCTGCGCAAACTGCCGAGCCTACTGTTCAACCGCGACAGCCCGCTCGCGTTCCGGCCCTCTTCGCTTTTCGCCCTCGCGCCGTGGCTCTTGCGGTTCGCGCGCGAAAGCCTGCCGGGCCGCGCGACATTGAATGCGCAGGCCATCGCCGCCCTGCTCGCCCCCACCCCGGCGGCATGGCAGGATCTCGCGGCACAGATCGGCGGCAAGGCGCTGCTGAAGCCCTTGGGCTCGCTCTATCTCTTCGAGACCGAGGCCGAGCGCCGCGCGACCGATCTGCGCAAATACCATGCGCATGGGGTGGAGGTGGAGGCGATCAGCCGCGCGGAGCTTGGGCAGTTGCAACCGGGCCTGCCCAGCGATGTGGGCGTCGGCGCGGCCTTCTTTCCGCGCACTGTGACCGTGGATGACCCGCGCGAGATGTTGCGTCTGTTGCGCGCAGCGGTCGCGGCCGCAAGCGTCGCGCATTTTCCTGCAATGGCCGAAAAGCTGGAGCGTGCAGGCGGACATATTCGGCTCACAGGCCCCGGCATGCAGCTACAAGCGAAGAAGGTTGTGCTGGCTGCGGGCGCATGGTCGAGGCCGCTTGCCGCGCAGGCGGGCGACCGCGTGCCGCTCGAGACAGAGCGCGGCTATCATCTGGAATATGACTTCACAGAGCCGCGCCTGATCCGCCAGATGACCCCGGTTTCGCGCGGCTTCTATTTCTGCCCGATGGCGGGGCGGCTGCGTGTTGCGGGCACTGTGGAGCTTGGCGGGCTCTCCGCGCCGCCCTCGCCGCATCGCTGGGCCATGATGGAGCGCGGCGCGCGCGCGATCCTGCCCGATCTGCCCGCGCCCGACCGCCGCTGGATGGGCTTCCGCCCTTCGCTGCCCGATTCGCGCCCTGTGATCGGGCTCTCGTCAGGCGGGGGCGATGTGATCCATGCCTATGGCCATGGGCATCTCGGCCTCACACTGGCTCCGATCACGGCGCGGCTGGTCACGGCGCTTGTCGCAGGCCGCGCGCCGGAGATCGAGCTTGCGCCCTACCGCCCCAGCCGCTTCTGAAACAGCGCCGCGCCTACTGTGCTGGTCACAAAGATCAGCGAGGCCATCACCACGATGGACGGCCCCGAAGGCGTGTCCTGCGCGAGCGACAACTGCAAGCCGCCCCAGACCGACAGCCCGCCAATGGCCACCGCGCTCAGCGCCATGCTCTCGGGCCCGCGCGCGAAATTGCGCGCCGCCGCCGCCGGGATTATGAGCAGCGCCGCGATCAGCAGCGCCCCCACGATCTTGAGCGCCACCGCCACCACGACCGCGAGCGCGAGGGTCAGCACCAGCCGCTCGCGCCCCGGATCGACATCTGAGGCATGCGCCAGATCCTCGTTGAGCGTCGCTGTCAGCAGCGCCGACCAGCGCCACAGGATCAGCCCCAGCACCAGCGCCGAGCCCCCCGCGATCACTGCGAGATCGAAGCGCGAGACCGCGAGAATATCGCCGAAGAGATAGGCCGAGAGATCGACGCGGACGGCGGGCAGGAACGACACGGCGACCAGCCCGAAGGCCAACGCCGAATGCGCGAGCACGCCAAGCGTCGTATCCATCGCCCAGCCGCGCCCGGCGAGCATCGAGACCGTCATCGCCATGATCAGCGCCACGACCATCGTGCCCAGGAAAATGCTGATCTGAAAGCCGAGCGCCAGCGCCACGCCGAGGATCGCGGCATGGGCGGTGGCATCGCCGAAATACGCCATCCGCCGCCAGACCACGAAACAGCCCAATGGCCCGGTGGCAAGCGCCACGGCGAGCCCTGCGAGAAGCGCGCGGGTGAGGAAATCGTCAAGCATGTGCGCGGCCTCCGGGGCGGGCGGCCTGCGTGGCGCAGGCGGGGAAAAAGCGCCCGCTCGGAGGGCCCACCCGCCCGCCCATGCCCGCCTCGCGGGCGCTGCCTGTGCGGGGCGCACAGGCGGGCGGCTGTCCTATGGGATCAGCCATGATCATGCGCCTTCGCATGCTCATGCGCATGGTCATGTGCGTGATCGTGATCATGCTGATAGAGCGCCAGCGCACCCCCGGTGCCAAAGCCGAACAGCGCGCGGTATTCAGGTGCCGCGCGCACCACATGCGGCGCGCCCTCGCAGCAGATATGGCCGTTGATGCAGATCACCCGGTCCGAGGCCGACATCACCACATGCAGATCATGGCTTACTGACAGCACCGCGCAACCCATCTCGCGGCGCGTGTCGTCGATCAGCCGGTAGAAACTCGCCACACCGGGCTGGTCGAGCCCGGCTGTGGGCTCGTCGAGCATCAGGATATCGGGCTTGACCAGCAGCGCGCGCGCCAGCAGCACCCGCTGGAACTGCCCGCCCGAGAGCGTCGTCATGTTCTGCCGCGCCACATCGGGCACCCCCACCCGCGCGAGCACATCGGCGATATCCGCGCCGCTCTGGCGACGGGGCAGCGACAGGAACCGCGCCACGGGCAAGGGCAGCGCCGGGTCGATATGCAGCCGCTGCGGCACATAGCCCACGCGTAGCCCTTTCGCGCGGGTGATCTTGCCGCGCGCGGGCGGCACCACGCCCAGCAGCGCGCGCAGAAAACTCGTCTTGCCCGAGCCATTGGGGCCGACCACGCTGACGATCTCGCCGCGCTCAATCGCGAAATCGATATCGAACAGCGCCCGCCGCCCGCCATAATCGACGCCAAGCCCTGTGGCCGAAATCAGGCTCACGCGCGCGCCTCCTGACAGCGGCGGCACAGCCCCACGGCCTCGACCGTCGCGCGTTCGAGCGCGAAACCGGCGGCCGCTGCGGCGTCAGTCAGCGCATCGCTCACCCCGCGCGCAGGCGCTTCGGTGACCGAATCGCAGCCCGCGCAGATCAGAAACGCCGCGCGATGCTCCTCGCTGGGATGCGCGCAGGCCGTGAAGGCATTGAGCCTGCGGATGCGGTGCGCAAGCCCGTTCTCGACCAGGAAATTCAGCGCGCGGTAGGCCACGGGCGGCTGCGTGCCATAGCCCTCGGCGGCCAGTTGTTCGAGCACCTCATAGGCCCCGAGCGCGCCATGGGCCTCGAGCAATAGCTCCAGCGTGCGCTTGCGCACCGGCGTCAGGCGCAGCCCGCGCGCTTTCGCCTGCGCCTCGGCCTGCGCGAGAATCGCCTTGGCATTCGCAGCCCCGCTGTGATCGGCGCAGCAGAACCCCGCCGCGCGGTCGTTATTTGTCATCCAGCCCACCTTGACTGTTATGTTATTACGTTAGATATGTCTCGGTATCTGATAACACAAGGAGGATAGGATGCGCTACTCCCTCGCTCTGGCCTGCGCCATGTTCGGAACCCCGCTTGCAGCGGAAAACCTGCGGGTGATGACGGATTTCCAGGTCACGCATTCGCTTGTCGAGATGGTGATGGGCGATGTCGGCAGCGCTGATCTGCTGCTTGATCGCGGCGGCGATCCGCATTCCTTCCAGCTTCGTCCGGCGCAGGCAAGCGCATTGGCGGAGGCAGAGCTGATCTTCTGGGTGGGCGAGGAATTCACCCCCTGGCTCGCGCGCGCGAAGGCCGGTGTCGAGGCGCGCGGCGAGGTGGTGACGCTGATCGAAGCCTCGGATCTGCATCTGCAGGATTTCCGGCACGGGCATTCGCACGATCACGGGCACTCCCACGACGACCATGGGCACGACGATCACGGCCATTCGCATGACGACCACGGGCATGATGATCACAGCCACTCCCACGACGACCACGGCCACGACGATCACGGCCATTCGCATGACGACCACGGGCATGACGATCATGGCCATTCCCATGACGATCACGGGCATGATGATCACGGGCATTCCCACGACGATCACGGGCATGATGATCACGGCCATTCGCATGACGACCATGGGCATGACGATCACGG
>PWZT01000082.1 GCA_003567315.1 Paracoccaceae bacterium | reverse complement strand
CTCCATGCAGGCGGGAAGTTCAGCGGCAAGGCCTACCAGACCTCTGGCGGGCTGCATGGCGTGGGCGCGTCGGTCGTCAATGCGCTCTCGGACCATATGCGCGTCGAGGTCGCCCGCAATCGCGAACTGTATGCGCAGGAATTTTCGCGCGGCGTGCCGACGGGGCCAGTTGCCAGGATCGGCCCTGCCCCCAACCGGCGCGGCACCAGCGTGACCTTCCATGCCGATGCCGAGATTTTCGGCACGCTCACCTTCCGGCCCGCGCGGCTGCTCAAGATGGTGCGCTCGAAAGCCTATCTCTTCTCGGGCGTGGAAATCCGCTGGAAATCGGCCGTTGAGGATGGCGACACGCCGATGGAGGCCAGCTTCCATTTCCCCGGCGGGCTGGCCGATTACCTGAACGAGCAGCTTGCCGGCAGCGTCACCTATTCCGACAAGCCTTTTGCGGGCAAGGTGAGCTTTCAGGAGAAATTCGGCCAGCCTGGATCGGTCGAATGGGCGATCAACTGGACGCCCGCGCGCGACGGCTTCGTGCAGAGCTACTGCAACACAGTGCCCACGCCCGAAGGCGGCACGCATGAGGCCGGGTTCTGGGCGGCGGTGCTGAAAGGCATCCGCGCCTATGGCGAGTTGGCGAACAACAAGAAAGCCGCTCAGATCACGCGTGAGGACATGGCCGCAGGCGGCTGCGCGCTGGTGTCGTGCTTCATCCGCGAGCCGGAATTCGTGGGCCAGACCAAGGACCGCCTCGCCACCACCGAGGCCGCGCGCATGGTTGAAGGAGCCGTGCGCGATCATTTCGACAACTGGCTGGCGGCCGACCCGAAAGCCGCGGGCGCGATCCTCGATTTTCTGGTGCTGCGCGCCGAGGAACGGCTGCGGCGGCGGCAGGAGAAGGAGACCAGCCGCAAATCCGCCACCAAGAAGCTGCGCCTGCCCGGCAAGCTGGTGGATTGCTCGGCCACCAATCGCGCGGGCACGGAGTTGTTCATCGTCGAGGGCGACTCGGCGGGCGGCTCGGCCAAGATGGGGCGGGACCGGCGCACGCAGGCGCTGCTGCCGCTGCGCGGCAAGATCCTCAATGTGCTGGGCGCGGCGTCGTCGAAGCTGGGCACGAATGCCGAGATCAACGATCTCTGTCAGGCGATGGGGGTGGGGCTGGGGTCCAAGTTCCGGCTCGATGATCTGCGCTATGACCGCATCATCATCATGACCGACGCCGATGTGGACGGCGCGCATATTGCGGCGCTTCTGATGACATTCTTCTACACCCAGATGCGCCCGCTGATCGATGCGGGCCATCTCTACCTCGCCTGCCCGCCGCTCTTCCGCCTCACCCAAGGGCCGCGCCGCGTCTATGCGCTGGACGAGGCCGAGAAGGACCGGCTCATGGCCGAGGGGCTTGGGGGCAAGGGCAAGATCGACGTGGCCCGCTTCAAGGGTCTGGGCGAGATGGACGCGAAGGATCTGAAGGAAACCACGATGGACCCCGCCTCGCGGCGGCTGATCCGGGTGTTGGTCGATGACGACATGCCGGGCGAGACCTCGGATCTGGTCGAGCGGCTGATGGGCAAGAAGCCGGAATTGCGGTTTCAGTATATCAGCGAGAATGCGCGGTTTGTGGAGGAGTTGGATGTGTAGATTTGGGCTGTGCGCTCCAATCCGCGCCGGATCACGCTCGAAACTGCCTCAACGACCCTCTGCATTCCCGGCTTAGTGCAGAGAGGAGGGCAGCGCCTGCCTGGGTAGGCGCTGATGCGTGAGGGCGCCACCCGCGCAGCAATTGAGCAATTCCAGAGGTTGCGCTCGAGTGTGACGTCTGAAGCGCCTGCCGGGGGGCAGGCAGGCGCTGCCCGGCGTGGCCGCCGGGCGGGACAGTTTTCGATGTGGTGCTGTAAGGAGAAGTGTTTTGGCCTCGATCCGGCGCGCGGCGCAAGTCCCGCAAGAGATCCTGCGCCCGGCAATCGACGGTTTCGCCGCGTCGCATCAAAGCATCCGTGGCGGCATACATCGTTCGGTCAGATCAGTCTTTGCACCCGAAATTGAAAAACGATTTCACCATATGAAAAAAGGCGGCCCCAAGGCCGCCTTCCGCATATCCCATCCGAGCGCAGATCACTCGTCGTTTTCGAGCGCCTCGATGGCCTTTTGCAGGTCTTCCTTGCTGACCTCCTTCTCGGTCACGCTGACCTGATCGATGATGTGATCGACCACCTTGTCCTCGAAGATCGGCGCGCGGAGTTGCTGCTGCATCTGCTGGTTCTTCTGGATGAATTCGAAGAATTCCCGCTCCTGTCCCGGATATTGCCGCGCCTGCTCGATCACCGCCTGCGTCATTTCCTGATCGCTGACACTCACCTCCGCCTGGGAGCCGATCTCGGCCAGCAAAAGCCCCAGCTTCACCCGGCGCTTGGCCAGCTTGTCGCTTTCCTCGGTGGTCTCGATCTCGCCATGGCTGTGGTCGTTCTGGTCCACATCTTCCTGCGCGTCATGCCAGAGCTGATGCGCGATCTGCTTGCTCTCGGCCTCGACCAGCGAGGGCGGCAGATCGAATTCGACCTTTTCGTCCAGCGCGTCGAGCAACCCGCGCTTGAGCACCGCGCGGCTCGCCTGACCATACTCCGCTTCCAGCCGCTCGGCGATCTGGCCCTTCAGCGCCTCGAGGCTTTCAGCCCCAAATTGCTTGGCCAGCTCATCGTCGATCGATGCCTCGCCCGGCGATTTCACAGCCTTGATCGTGCAGTCGAACACGGCTTCCTTGCCCGCCAGATGCTCCGCGCCGTAATCCTCGGGGAAATTGACCGTGACCGATTTCTCCTCGCCCGCACGCACGCCGACAAGCTGTTCCTCGAAGCCGGGGATGAACTGGTTCGAGCCCAGCACCAGCGGGAAATCCTCCGCAGCCCCCCCCTCGAAGGCTTCGCCATCGATCTTGCCCACGAAATCCATCGTGACCTGGTCGCCATTTTCGGCCGCGCCGTCCTTGTCCTCGAAATTCTGCGCGTTCTTGGCCAGGTTCTCGAGCGCCTCCTGCACGGCTGCGTCATCGGCCTTCACGACGAGTTTCTCGAGCTTGATGCCCGAGAAATCCGGGGCCTCGATCTTCGGCAGCGCCTCGTAATTCAGCGCGACCACGACATCATCGCCCTCTTTCCAGTCCTCATTGGTCATCTTGACCTCGGGCTGGAGCGCCGGGCGGTCGCCGCTCTCCTCGAAATGCTGGTTCATCGCGCCGTCGACCGCGTCCTGCATCGCCTCGCCCAGCAGGCGCTGGCCGAACTGCTTTTTCAGAAGCGCCATCGGCACCTTGCCCTTGCGAAAGCCCTTCATCTCGATCTCGGGCTGCGCCTCGCGGAGTTTCTCGTCCACTTTCGCGTCCAGCTCATCGGCTGTGACAGTGATCGTATAGCCGCGCTTGAGGCCATCATTCAGGGTTTCGGTGACTTGCATCAGCATCCTCGCATATATGACAGGCCGCACGAAAGGCGGCCTGAATGAATCTGCGCCTTACTAGGGGCTGGCCTGCGAAGGATCAACCCTGATTATCGGCGCTGACGCGGCGTGTTTGCCCTTTCCTCGGGCGCGTATCACGCTCTATCTGGGGCAGGTCCGCAAACGAGGTCTCATGCGCCGT
This sequence comes from Paracoccaceae bacterium, assembly GCA_003567315.1. Classification (GTDB taxonomy): domain Bacteria; phylum Pseudomonadota; class Alphaproteobacteria; order Rhodobacterales; family Rhodobacteraceae; genus Roseinatronobacter. Next base: position 3,361 of record PWZT01000082.1, on the reverse strand, counting down.
CTGATCGCCCTTCTCGCCCTCGTCACCATCGCCCTTTCGGTCTGGCAGCTCGAGGCCGATCGCGCAGGGCTTGACATCACCAAGCTGGAGGTCGAGGGCGACACCCCGGCCACGCTGTTCCTGCCCGAAGGCGATGCGAGCGCGCCCGCCGTGGTCATCGCGCATGGCTTTGCAGGCTCGCGCCAGTTGATGGAGCCTTTCGCGCTGACGCTTGCGCAGGCGGGCTATCTGGTGGCGAGTTTCGATTTCGAGGGGCATGGGCGCAACCCGCGACCGATGTCGGGCGATGTCACATCGCTTGACGGCACCACGCGGCTTCTGATGGAGGAGACCCGTCGCGTGGCCGAGGCGCTGCTGGCGCATCCGCGCGCGGATGGGCGGCTGGTCTATCTGGGGCATTCCATGGCCTCGGACATCATCGTGCGGCAGGCGCTGGAACGCCCCGAGGCGGATGCGGTGGTCGCGATCTCGATGTTCAGCGAGGCCGTGAGTGCGACCGAGCCGCGCAACCTGCTGGTGATCGCAGGCGAATGGGAGGCGCGGCTGGCAGAAGAAGCCCTGCGCGCGCTGCGGCTGGCCGATCCAGAGGCGGGGCCAGGCGAGACCGTGGGCGCGCCCGCCGAGGGCACCGGGCGGCGCGCGGTGATCGCGCCCAAGGTCGAGCATGTGGGCGTGCTCTACTCGGCGACCGCGCTCACTGCCGCGCGGGACTGGCTCGATGCGAGTTTCGAGCGCGAAAGCGATGCGCCGGTGGCGCTGCGCGGCGGCTGGATACTCGCGCTTCTGGCCGCGATTGTCGCGCTGGCATGGCCGCTTGCACGCTGGCTGCCGCAAGGGACAGGCCCCGCGCAAGCGCCGCTCAGCCCGCGCCGCTTCCTGTTCGCCGCGCTCGCGCCCGCGCTGCTGGTGCCGCTTGTCCTCGCGCCGTTTGATATCCGTGTGTTGCCCGTGCTGGTGGCGGATTATTTGGCGCTGCATCTGGGGCTCTACGGGCTGATGACGCTGACGCTGCTGGGCGTCTGGGGGCAGTTGCGCGGGCAGTTCCCGCTGCGCGTGCTCTGGATCGCGCTGGCCGTGGCGCTGTTCGGCATCGCGATCCTTGGTGGCGCGATCGACCGCTATGTGGCCTCTTTCCTGCCCCATCCCGGGCGCGCTACCGTCATTGCGGGGCTCGCACTCGGGGCGGTGCCGTTCCTGCTGGGCGATGCGCTGCTGAGCCAGGGCGGCAAGGCCCCGCTCTGGCGCGTGCTCACGCTGCGGGTGGCGTTTCTGCTGTCGCTGGGCCTTGCGGTCGCGCTCGATTTCGAGGCGCTGTTTTTCCTGCTGATCATCCTGCCGGTGATCGTGCTCTTCTTCCTGCTCTTCGGCACGATGGCAGGCTGGGTGGGTCGCAGGACGGGCTTGCCCGCTGGCGCGGGGCTGGGGCTCGGGCTCGTGCTGGCCTGGGCGCTTGGGGTGACCTTCCCGATGTTTGCCGCATGAAGCGCATCGGGGTCGAGCTGCGGCGTTGCGCGTCACCAGTGGGGCAGCGCGCTGCCGTGAGTGTATCTGATCTTCCCCGTGGGGAAGATCGTCCAGCGGCGCGCTGCCTTCGGCGCGCGCAGTTGGGGCAAGATAAGATCAAGGCGCAGACTGGTAACGGCCGATCGGGGGCAGGTCTAGCGCGCGCGCGGCCGCGCCTCGATCACGACGAAAGCCTGCGCCCAGGGGTGATCATCGGTCAGGCTCACATGGATCACTGCCTCATGGCCCTCGGGCGTCATCTTGGCCAGCCGCTCCTCCGCCCAGCCCCTGACATGCATCACCGGCTGGCCGCCGCGCAGATTGGTCACCCACATATCGCGCCAGGCAATGCCCATCGCAAGCCCGGTGCCCAGCGCCTTGGAGCAGGCCTCTTTCGCGGCCCAGCGCTTGGCATAGGTCGCGGCGTCATCACCGCGCCGCTTCGCGCGGGCGAGTTCCTCTTCGGTAAAAACGCGGTGGCGGAAGCGGTCGCCGAAGCGCGCCAAGGTGCCTGCGATCCGTTCGATATTGGCCAGATCCGTACCGATCCCGAGGATCATGCCCCGCTCACATCCGCGCCAGCGCCATCTGGCGGCGCATCTCGCGGATCGCAGCTTCCAGCCCGACAAACACTGCCTCGCCGATCAGGAAATGGCCGATATTGAGCTCCACCACTTCCGGGATGGCCGCAATAGGGCCGACATTGGCGAAGTTCAGCCCGTGCCCGGCATGCACCTCCAGCCCCAGCTCCTGCGCCAGCGCCGCAGCGGCAAACAGCTTGCGCAGCTCGGCATCGCGGGCCGCGTCATTGCCGTCGGTGCAATACTCGCAATAGGCGCCCACATGCAGCTCGACCACCTGCGCGCCGATCTTTGCCGAAGCCTCGACCTGCGCCTCATCGGGCGCGATGAACATCGACACCCGCGCCCCGGCGGCGCTGAGCGGCGCGATGTAGTCGGTCAGCCGCGCGATGTCGCGGGCGACATCCAGCCCGCCTTCGGTCGTGCGCTCCTCGCGGCGTTCGGGCACCAGACAGACGGCATCGGGCTTGTGCGCCAGCGCGATGCGCTGCATCTCGTCGGTCGCGGCCATTTCCAGATTGATCGGCAGATTGACCGCGCCCATGATGGCAGGCAGATCCGCATCGCGAATATGGCGCCGGTCCTCGCGTAGATGCAGCGTGATCCCGTCGGCCCCGGCCTGCTGCGCCAGAAGGGCTGCACGCGCCGGGTCAGGATCGGCACCGCCGCGCGCATTGCGCAGGGTCGCGACATGATCGATATTCACACCCAGCCGCAGCGGGCTGTCGGGGTTTGTCAGCGGCATGAAAGTCCTCGTGGCTTCTCGCGCCCGAACATACGCCACTGATCCGAGAACTCAATAGAGCACGGCCCGCTCATTTCGCGCGATCATGCTTGCGTGCGAGATCGAAACGCTCCTGCAGCTTCTTCATGCGGCGGTTGCGATAGGCGCGGATCAGCGGCAGCGACAGGAAATAGGCAGCCGTCCCGCACACTGCCCCGATGATCATGCCCCCGAGCATGTAGGGCACGAAGATATCCAGCCCGAAACTGCCAAGCTTCTCCCAGCGGATTTCCGCGGGCGTGAAGATGGCGCGGAAATTGCCCCACAGCTCGGCCCAGATCGCACCAAAGGCATTCATCGCATCATAGGCTTTTGCCGCCTGCTCGCGGCCCAGCAGAAAGCTGCCAAGCTCCAGCGCCGTGACCGCGATGATGGGAAAGGTGAAGGGATTGCCGAAGAAGGTCGCGAGAATCGAGGCAAGAATATTGCCGCGCATCAGCCAGGCGAGCGAAGCGGCGGTGATGAAATGCAGCCCGAACAGCGGCAGGCAACT
>PWZT01000087.1 GCA_003567315.1 Paracoccaceae bacterium | reverse complement strand
TCGGCCGGGTAGTCATGCCCGACATAGAGCCGCGTCTGCGCGGGCAGGTCGAGCAGCGTCCGGATCGACTGCCAGAGCGCGCGCGTGTCGCCCCCCGGAAAATCCGCGCGGCTGGTGCCCGAGGCGGGCATCATCAGCGTGTCATGCACGAAGGCTGCATCGCCCGCAATGTAGGTCACCGAGGCCAGCGTATGGCCGGGCGAGTCAATCACCTCGATGGGGATAGAGCCGACCATCACGGTCTCGCCCGCGCTCAGCAGCCGGTCCCATTGTCGGCCATCGGTGGGAAAATCCTCGGGCAGACCGTAGATCTCTTTCCAGAGCCGCTGCACCTCGGTCACCTTGGCGCCGATGGCATGGGGCGCGCTGAGCTTTTCCGACAGATACGGCCCGGCGCTGAAATGATCGGCATGCGGATGCGTGTCGAGCACCCAGTCGATTTGCAGAACTTCTGCCGCGACATAGGCAAGGATTTCGTCGGCGCTCTCGGTAGTGACAGCGCCGGCTTCGGGATAGAAGTTCCAGACCGGGTCGATGATGGCCCCGTGCCGAGACTCGGGGTCATGCAGGACATATTGCAGGCTGCCGGTCGGCCGGTCGAAAAAGGCTCGTACGATGGGGGAGGCTGGTGTCGCCATGATACTCATCACTCCTTAGTATTGCGATCTTTGAATGTGATGTAGGTGCTGCACTGCAGCAGTCAAGGACCGGCTGCCAGCTTGCCCTGTCTGCGCGGATCTTGTATCCGCGCGACCATAGGCGGACCGGGCAGCGAGGGCAGGAGCATGGCAGAGGGCAAGAATGGGTTGAGCTATGCGCAGGCCGGGGTCGATATCGACGCAGGCAATGCGCTGGTCGAGGCGATCAAACCCGCCGCCAAGGCCACCATGCGCCCTGGCGTCATGGCGGGTCTCGGGGGCTTCGGCGCGCTCTTCGACCTTCGCGCGGCGGGCTTCAGCGACCCGGTGCTGGTGGCTGCGACCGATGGGGTCGGCACCAAGCTGCGGATTGCGATTGATACCGGTCATCTGGACACGATCGGCATCGACCTTGTCGCCATGTGCGTCAATGATCTGGTCTGCCAAGGCGCCGAGCCGCTGTTTTTCCTCGATTATTTTGCGACTGGCAAACTCGATGTGCCTGCCGCGACCCGCATCATCAACGGTGTCGCAGAGGGCTGCAAACGCTCTGGCTGCGCCCTGATCGGGGGCGAGACGGCCGAGATGCCGGGCATGTATGCCTCTGAGGATTTCGACCTCGCAGGCTTCGCTGTCGGAGCGATGGAGCGGGGCACGGAATTGCCCGCAGGTGTGCAGCCGGGCGATGTGCTGCTGGGCCTCGGTTCGGACGGCGTGCATTCCAACGGCTACTCGCTGGTGCGCAAGATCGTCGCGCAGACCGGGCTCGGCTGGGATGCGCCTGCGCCCTTCACCGAGGGCCCTCTGGGCGCCGCGCTGCTCGCGCCGACCCGGCTTTATGTGGCCCCAGCGCTGGAAGCGATCCGCGCAGGGGGCGTGCATGCGCTCGCCCATATCACTGGCGGTGGACTGACCGAAAACCTGCCGCGCGTGCTGCCCGAGGGCCTTGGCGCCGAGGTCGATCTCGGCGCGTGGACCCTGCCGCCGGTTTTCCGCTGGCTGGCCGATCAGGGCGGGATTGCTACGCCCGAGATGCTCAAGACCTTCAATGCGGGGATCGGCATGGTGCTGGTCGTGGCCGCAGATCAGGCCGAGCCGCTCGCGAGCCTTCTCGCGGCCCAAGGCGAGCAGGTCCACCGCTTGGGCGACATCACGCAAGGCGCAGGCATCCGCTTTTCCGGCGCGCTTGCATGAGCCAGCGGGTCGCGATCCTGATCTCCGGGTCAGGCTCGAACATGGTGGCGCTCGCGCAATCGATGCAAGGCGATCATCCGGGGCGGCCCTGTCTGGTGCTGGCGAATGACCCTGCCGCCGGAGGGCTCGCCAAGGCCGAGGCGATGGGGATCCCGACCGCGGTGGTCGATCACCGCCCCTACCGCGGCGACCGCGCAGGGTTTGAGGCCGAGCTTGTGCGGGCGCTTGCCGCCGCCCAGCCCGATCTGATCGCGCTCGCAGGGTTCATGCGCGTGCTCACCCCCGATTTCGTGGCCCGATACGAGGGACGAATGCTCAATATCCACCCCTCGCTACTGCCGAAATACAAGGGGCTCGACACGCATGCCCGTGCCATCGCTGCGGGCGACAGCGAGGCCGGCTGCACCGTCCATGAAGTCACCGCCGCGCTCGATGATGGCCCGATCCTCGGACAGGCGCGCGTGCCGATCCTGCCTGGCGACACGCCCGAGACGCTGGCCGCGCGGGTCCTGCCGCTCGAGCACCGCCTCTACCCGCTGGTGCTGCGCCGGGTGCTCGAGGGCGAGCGCAGCCCTATTGCCTTGCTCTGAACGCCGCGATCTCGCGCTCGATCCGGGCCAGCTCCCGCTGGGCCGTCTGCCGCTCGAGCTGCAGCATCAGCGGCTCGGTCGGCCGCACATCGCGCGGGTCGCTGCTGCGCAAGCTCCGTGCCTCGCGCGCGATCGAGCGGATCCGCTCGCGCTGGCGATGCGCGCGCAGCCCCAGCGCGTAGCCCTCCTCGAACCCTGCACGCGCCGTTGCAGGGCAGAGGCCGCTCCGATCCGGCCGCCCGGCCTCGCCCGCGCGCAGACCGCCCAGCGGCGTGCAGAAGTCACGCAGCCCGGCCGCATAGCCCGCCTGCCACGCGGTGCGGTCCGGGGTCTCGCCCAGCCGCGCGCAGGCCCGCTCGTGACGCGCGAAGATCGCCGCGCCATCGCGCCCGGCGGCCCCATCGCGCTGCCCGATGGCGGTCCAATCCCCCGCCAGACATTCCTCGCGCGAGACCGTGGCGCAGCCCACGAGCCCCAGACAGACCACCAGAACCAGACCCGTGCGTATCATCGCCATACCCTCACCCCTGCGCCATGCGCGCGGCGTAGAGCGCCACCGCCGCCGCGTTCGAGACATTGAGCGAGCCGAACGCCCCCGCCGCCGGGATGCGCAGGATCGCATCGCAGCTCGCCCGCGTCTTGTCGCGCAGCCCCGGCCCCTCGGCCCCGAGCACGAGCGCCAGCGGCCCCGGCGGGAAACGCGCGATCCCCTCAGCGAGCGGCAGCGCGCCGGTCCCGTCAAGGCCGAGCGCCACATAGCCCATCGCCTGCAGCGCCGCGATCTCCTCGGCCAGATTGCGCACGCGCAGGTAGGGCTGCCGCTCCAGAGCGCCGCTCGCGGTCTTGGCGAGCGCGCCGGTCTCGGGCGCGGCATGGCGCTGGGTGGCGATCACGGCCTTGGCGCCGAACACCTCGGCCGAGCGCAGAATCGCGCCCACATTATGCGGGTCCGACACGCGGTCCAAAAGCACCACGAGCCCCCGCACCCCCTCGGGCGCGCAGACCTCGGCGACCGGGCCCCAGTCGAGCGGGCGCACTTCGAGCGCGGCGCCCTGATGCACGGCGCCCGGATCGAGGGGGGCGGCGAATTTGCGCGGATCGCTGATTTCGGGCGCCATGCCCGACGCGGCCACGGCCTCGGCGAGCTTGTCGGCCGCGTTGCGCGTCAGCACCAGCCGCTGCTTGTCCCGCGCCGGATTGCGCAGCGCGTCCTCGACCGCGTGGAGGCCGAAGAGCCACAGCGTCTCGGCATTGGCCGCGCGCCGGGCCTTCTCCTTCTCGATGACCCAGGCGGGTTTTTTCATGGCGCTCCCCTGTCGCTCAGGGCCCGAGAATGGGCCATCGGGGGCTGCGGGTGCAAGGGCGTTTTAGGGCCTTGACGGGTGCAAGGGGCCACGGTAGACGAGCGCTCAGAGGGCGACGAGCTGCAAGGTGCGGCAGCGGACTGTAACTCCGCCGGGGAGACCCACGCCTGGTTCGATTCCAGGGTCGCCCACCACTTTTCCTTTAGATTTGAGAGTGGTGCGGCTCAGGCCGCTGTGTTCGCGCGCTTGCCGTCGAGCAGAGCCGGGATAGAGATGTCTTCGTCGAGTTCCGCCCAATGCAGGCCGAAAGGCGTGATTTCAACTGCCTCGCGCTGTTCCGGTGTCGCTCCGAGCAGGCGCGGGAACCAGACCAGCGGCACGCCGAGGATGCGGCCATCCGACAGGGTGAGCCAGAGCGTAGCGTCGTCGAAGCTGACTTTATGCGCTGAAATGGTCATGCCATGCCCTTGCGATACGTGCTTGGTTGAAGTGTATCACCCTTGCGATCTGGCGCAAGGTTTTGGCGTCAAAGCCGTGGTTTCGGTCGAGTTCTATCGGATCAAGCCAGAATTTCGCCTCGCGCCCGTCTTTCATGACATGCACATGCACTGGCTCACGCGGGTCGCCTTCGTTCGAGTAGAAAAAATAGCGGAAGCCCTCGTGGCGGATGATGGTGGGCATAGATTAATTTGGATTATTTTTTTGCAATGAATGGACCTGCGATATGGAGATTTCTCCAAACATCAATAGGACGCTATATTTGAGTAGAATCTCCTGAACCGATTCTTTAACATTCTCAATTGGCGCCTCATTGTATTTGAAGTGGTGTCCCTCAAGCATCCCTCTTTCTTGCCCGGTTTCATCGAAATTCGTTACTGTGGTAGAAAGAATGCTTACCGTATAGATTGCTGCATCTCTATTGGTATCAAATATTCCAAGGTGTTCTTTTAGCTTCGGCAAGGTATCAAAGCAAGCTTCGGCAGCCAACGCAAATACATCAAATAAATTCTCGTCATCGTATATTGACGAATAATGTTTTTCAAATTCTCTGATGACCTCTTCAGGATCATGTCCGCGCAATATGGCTTCCGTAGCGACTAGACCGCATGCAACGACCAAATATTCGTCTATGAATTTTCCCATGTGTGATCTCGATCTTTATCATTTTTATACTCGTCATCTTATAGCAAGAAATGAGACGACGTATCGCAACTTAGCCGAAAATTCTTTTGTGAACGTTTTCATAAGCAGTAAGTATCGGAAACTGTGCGGAAAAAGTGATCTCCCCATCATTCCGGCCCTTCGCTTGCGCTCCGGGCGTTCGGACCTGAAAACGCTCCCCCGGAGCGTTTTCACCCTCGGCCAAAGCCGAGGGCCGGTCCTCACCCATCCATCCTCAACGCCGAAATAAACGCCTGCTGCGAGATCTCCACTTTCCCGAACTGGCTCACGCCACCCGCATCTCGCCTTGCGTCCCGTCGAGCTGGTTCAGAAAAATCAGCTTCCCGTCATCCCCAGCGACGAGTTGTTCATTCGCGTTCAGCAACTCCACGCCACAGACTGCGCCGGTCTCGTCGATATCGACGAGGAAATCCTCAGTCAGCCGCAGGGTTTGCACAGTCCCCTGCCGCGCGCGGAAGCGGATATAGGCGACATTCGCCCGCGGGTCATGGGTGATCTGCATCGCGTGGCCCTTTCAGAAAAACTTGACCAATACGGTGATAACAAGCCAACTCTCATCCTCGAAGACAGCATAGACTTCGATCTGCTTTGTGTCGAATCTTCGCTCGCGCCAGTCCCACGGGCCGGGGAAGTTCCGGCGAAAGCCCGTGCGGCCGTGTTTCGCCGGGAAACGCTCGCCGTTGGTGACGGTCGCCTTGACCTCTGTTTCGGTCGCGCCGCGTTCGATCAGCCGCGCTGCAGCATGAGGGTGCAGTCGCGGCTCATCCATCCATCTTGAGCGCGGAGATAAACGCCTGCTGCGGGATCTCCACCTTCCCGAACTGGCGCATCTTCTTCTTGCCGGCCTTCTGCTTCTCCAGCAGCTTCTTCTTCCGCGTCACGTCGCCGCCATAGCATTTCGCCGTCACATCCTTGCGCAGTGCCGCTAGGGTCTCGCGGGCGATGACCTTGCCGCCGATGGCCGCCTGGATCGGGATCTTGAACATGTGCCGCGGGATCAGGTCCTTGAGCTTCTCGCACATCGCCCGGCCCCGCCCCTCGGCGCGGTCGCGATGAACCATCATCGAGAGCGCGTCCACCGGCTCGTCATTGACGAGGATCTGCATCTTGACGAGCTTGTCCTCGCGGTAGCCGGTGATCTCGTAATCAAAAGACGCATAGCCCTTGGTGATGGATTTCAGCCGGTCATAGAAGTCGAACACCACCTCGTTGAGCGGCAGGTCATAGACCACCATCGCGCGGCTGCCGGCATAGGTCAGCTCGAGCTGGATGCCGCGCCGGTCCTGGCAGAGTTTGAGCACATCGCCCAGGAAATCATCCGGCACGAGGATCGTGGCCTTGATGCGCGGCTCCTCGATATGGGCGACATGGGTCAGGTCGGGCAGGTCGGCGGGGTTGTGCAGCTCGCTCATCTCGCCGTCGCGCATATGGACATGGTAGACCACCGAGGGCGCCGTGGTGATCAGCTCGATGCCATATTCACGCTCGAGCCGGTCGCGGATGACCTCGAGATGCAAGAGCCCCAGAAAGCCGCAGCGAAAGCCGAAGCCGAGCGCGGCGGAGCTCTCCATCTCGTAGCTGAAGGAAGCGTCGTTGAGCGCCAGTTTCTCGATGGCGTTGCGCAGATCCTCGAATTCGGCGCTGTCGACCGGGAAGAGGCCGCAGAACACCACCGGGACCGAAGGTTTGAAGCCCGGCAGCGGGGTCTCGCAGCCTTTCTTCTCATGCGTGATCGTGTCGCCGACCTTGGTGTCGCGCACCTGTTTGATCGAGGCGGTGAGCACCCCGATCTCGCCCGGCCCCAGCTCGGCCACATCGACCATGGCGGGTTTGAGCACCGCGAGCTTGTCGACGCCGTATTTCGCGCCGGTCTGCAGCATCTTGATATTGTCGCCCTTGCGGATGACCCCGTCCATCACCCGGATCAGCACGACGACGCCGAGATAGGGGTCATACCAGCTATCGACCAGCATCGCCTTCAGGGGCGCGTCACGCGTGCCGGTCGGCGCGGGCAGGCGGGTGACGATGGCCTCGAGCACATCGGGGATGCCGAGCCCCGATTTGGCCGAGATCAGCACCGCGTCCGAGGCGTCGAGCCCGATCAC
>PWZT01000041.1 GCA_003567315.1 Paracoccaceae bacterium | reverse complement strand
TCAAACCCCGGAGGAATTCGCGGCCGCGAGGCCCTTCGACAAGATGCAATGGGCGCAGCCGCTTGAGCTAATTGATGGCTCCGCGCCTGCGCCCATTGCTCACGCCGCCGAATGATGGCACACAAAAGGAGAACAGACTCGACTTACGAGTGGCCCTGAAAACGGGGGCAGGTCAATAGAGCACTCCGGCACCCTGCGTGCGCTACAGTTCCACCGCCGCAGGCGCCAAGCCAAGGCGTTCGATGTATGCCCAGCCATGTCGCGGCTGCGACAGGCGTGCCGGTCGACAAGATCACCTCGACGGTACGATCATCGCGGTTGGCGCTGGACGAAGCCAAGCCGGCGCGGCGGGTCAGCAGGGTGACGGTGTCATTCATCCGGGATGTTCTCCTTCTGGATAGGCGGTGCGCCGAAGTTCATCCGGGCGGCGATGAACGGGTCCGCCGCCTGCGCATCATTGCCCGGATACCAGCGCCAGGTGATGCCGGAGAGATCGAGCGGCTTGCCATCGGCCCAGATGCGCCCGATGCCGGTGAGTCCTTGCCCTGCCAGGCCTCCTTCGCCCCCAATCTCTCCCCCGGAGAGATTTACTCCTTGGGACCGGCTTCGGAGCCTTCACGGAACGCCACCGCGAAGCTGGCGAAGTAGAGATACTCCGTGGTGCGCACGCGACCGCGCCAACTTGCGTGGTGGTCTGCGTTTTCTCGTGGAAGCCGGTCGCCCAGATGATGTTGCCGCCGAGCCGAATAAGCCCGTAGAGCCGCGGGATCACCGCACCCTCGGTCGAGGCGGTGATGCGCAGCGAGTCGAAGCCCCTGAAATCACCGAGGAATCGAGGATCGATGACAGCACGAGACGCGCCCGCACAGCAGCTTGAAGTATCACACCCTGGAGGACGTCGCAGCCGCGAGGCCCTTCGACAAGGCGCAATGGGCGCAGGTCACACAACATAGGCTAGGCGGTGCAGGACGCGGCCTATCACCTGTTCGCAGCTCAGCCTGGTGCCAAAGGCGCGCACACCAGGGATAACGCAGCGCGGTTACTGTGTGCTCTCGTTCAAGAAGCCCAGGACATCAATCCGGTCTTGTTCATCCCGGAGACCGCGAAATGCCATTTGGTTGCCCGGTATGTAAGCGTCCGGGTTTTCCAGCCAGGCCAGCAAGGCCTCGACTGTCCATACGCCCTCGGAATCCTGCAACGCGCTTGAATAGCGCCAGCCATCGGCCGCTGCGATTTCGCGTCCGATAATATTGACCAGATGCGGACCGCCGCGGTTTTGCTCTGCATCGTGGACATGGCAAGAACGGCACTGGCGCCAGACTGTTTCGCCATTGGCGATATCCGCATTGGCGAGAATTGCGAGGTCATCATCTGTGGCGGGCGTTTCCGCGGCAGGCTCATCTGCTGTAGTTTCGGTATCGGCGACTTCGGTCTCGGTTGCATCTCGCTCGGCGGCCTCTTCCTCAGCGGCGTCAGTCTCGGCGACGTCTTCCTGCACAGCTTCCGCTTCGGCAGCTTCTGCCTCGGCGGTTACTTCCTCGGCCTCCATATCCGGGTCGGTGTCTTCTGCATCCTCGGCCTCCGCAACATCGTCCTCAGCGGGCAGGTCTGCTCCTTCGCCATTGCTATCCTCCTGCGCGGCCAGGCGCGCTTCCCGCAGGGATTCGCTGGCGAAATCGCGCGGCACACGATAGACGGAAGGCACCGTCACATCCGAGTCGTCATCTGTGAACCGTGCGATTCCACCGGCTTCGCGCGACACGACAGCACGTTCGCGTGCGCCGAAAGCGTCAATGATCACGATCAGAAATAGTACCGCGGTCGCGCCGATCAGAAACAGACGTGGCGTCTGATCGTTCAGCGCAATCTTTCTGAGTTTGGCAAGTAGGGCTTCCATGTTGTCTCCTCGTTTTCCGGGTGCCGACGCGATCACACCGCTGGGTGTGCAGTCTAGCTCTCGATGTCGTTTTGCCAAGCGTTCTGCAAGTTTACCGTTTTTCGCTGATCAAGAACCAGCCGGGCTCCTGAGCGTGCCGAGACGCATTTTCGGTAACCGCCCACGGTGCAAGAGTTTTCCGATCCGGCACATGATCGCGAAACAACCCATCGGCACAGTCGCCAGAAAAAACAGTCGAAATGACTTGATCTGCTGTCTTTATCAGGTGACGGTTTATCAAAATGGCCAGTCGGTTGGCGCATGACGCGCGAGAAACATCATGAACCAGCTTAACGTATCGCATGGCTTGGATTGGCTTGATGCACTGGCCGTTGCCCTGTTCCTCGCTGTCTGGTTGTGGCTCGGATGGCGGATTGGCCATCCCTCGGCTGCGCGTCCGTCGGTGACAGTGTTGATGTCGGACTATCGGCTGCAATGGATGCGCGTGATGGTCACGCGCCAGCCGCGCATTTTCGATTCTCAAATCATGACCAGCCTGCGCCAGAGCACGTCCTTTTTCGCCTCCACATGTCTGCTGGCGATAGGCGGTCTACTGGCACTGATCGGCAATGTGGAGCTTCTCGACGGGGTCGCAAGGCGGCTGAGCCATGTGGAACACAGTGGCGCAGTGCTCCAGACCAAACTCCTGCTGGCGCTGTTCATGCTGGGCAATGCATTTCTGAAATTCGTATGGGCCAACCGCGTCTTCGGCTACAGTTCGGTCGTGATGGGGGCTGTTCCGAATGACCCGGACGATCCGCAAAGCATGCCGTTGGCCTTGAAGGCCGGAAAGCTCAACGGCCGCGCAGCCATGAACTTCAATGCTGGCTTGCGCTCGATGTATTTCGCACTTTGCGCGCTTGTCTGGTTGGCCGGAGCCTTGGTTTTGCTTGTCGGCATCGCAGTCACGGCATGGGTGGTCTGGAGCCGTGAATTCTCGTCTGCCTCAAGAGAGATCATACTTGGCAACAGCGGTGAGACTGATTGCTGATTTCAGCGGGAAGTCACGACTCCTCATCGCCGTTTATTGCTGACCCGTCGACTGTCGAAATCGTCATTGAAAATTCACTCATGTTTAACCGTCCCCTGCGCAAAGCCGTTGTCTGTGCGATCAATGGCGGCGATCTGATCGGCGTTGGTGATACAGGGTGACCCGCTCTCTGATCGTCACCCGGTCTTAACGAGAACCTTCGGGCTTCATGATCCTTTTCTGAGGTTGGGCAAGCGTGACCGATAGCCGGGCTTCGGCCGTGGCCAGATCCGGCACAAGCTCGAAAAAGCCCCGGATACTTGGTTCGGCAAATCCGTGTGCGATGATGTGATCGATCAGTTCTGCCAGAGGCGTCCAATAGCCGGCTGTATCGAGCAGCAGGATCGGTTTGGCATGCAGACCAAGCTGGCGCCATGTCAGCACCTCGAAGAACTCATCAAGCGACCCTGCCCCGCCCGGCAGCACGAGTATCGCGTCTGAATTCGCGAACATCACTTTCTTGCGCTCATGCATCGTTTCAGTGATGACCAGTGTGCCCAGATCGGCGCGGCCTTGCTCCAGCTGCATCAGATGGGTGGGGATCACACCCATCGTGCTCGCCCCCGCCTGCAAGGCAGCGCGCGCCACCTCGCCCATGATGCCGACATCGCCCGCGCCATAGACCAGCCGCCAGCCATTGCGGGCGAGCATCGCACCTGTTTCGCGGGCCTCTGCGGTGAAGGCGGGGTCAGTCCCCGCGCGCGCGCCGCAAAATACGCAGACAGAACGGAGGGCTGGAGGCATGCGCGACATCCTGTGAAGTGATTTGCTTTGCTCCCGGTTATCCAGATTGCTATTCTGTTGCAATATCGGGTGTCGGTGCACGCCCGCAGGATGCGCGATGCTGAAATATCTGCCGAAAGACACATTGGCTCAATGGGCGGTGGGATCCATCGCGGTCGCAGGGGCCGCCAGCGTGGCCTATGTGCTGGTCTTTCCGTCCGAGAGCGAACCACCTGATTTGCCCCGCCCCGCTGCGACGATGGTGGAAACGGGTGATGGGGCCGCCCCGGAGTCCAGCTCAGCCCCGGAGCTGCAAGCCGCGATGACCCCGCCATCGGGTGAATTCGCCCCACGCTTCGATGTTGTGCGCGTCACGGATCTCGGAGATGTCCTGATCGCGGGCGAGGCCCCTGCGACCAGTGCTGTGTCGGCGCTGATCGACGAAAGACATGTTGCGCAGGCCGTCAGCAGCGCGGCGGGCGAGTTCGTGATGATGTTCGAAATCGACCCGAGCCCGGCGCCACAGGTGCTGGAGCTGGAAGTGCGGCTGCCGAGTGGTGAGCGCGTCCGCTCGACAGATACGCTGATGCTTGCGCCGCGCAGCCCCGCGGCAGCATCCGATCCCGACACGCCTGCGCAGATCGCGCGCGCGGTTGAGCCTGAACCGCTGTTTCCCGATGTGACCGCCCCTGCGCAGCCCCATCTTGCGCAGCCCCCCGATGGCAGCGCGCCTGCTGAGGCGCGCGAAGTGCCGGTCCCCACAGAGCCCTCGGAGTTGGCGGCAGAGGCACCGGACATCGCTGCAAAGGACCAGCCTACTGCCAGTGAAAGTCAATTATCCGAGCCGCAACCTCCGATGGCCTTGCTGGTGCGGTCCGATGGCAGGGTGCAGATGCTGGGTCCTGCGCCGGGGCTGACGGACAGCGATGGCCAAGAGAATATCAGCATCGACTCGGTCGTGTATAACGCAGAGGGCGAGGTCGCGATCAGCGGGCGCACGGCGGGCGGGGCGGCGGATATCCAGATCTATCTCGATAATCAGCCGATCCTGCGCGCGCGCGCCGCGCCCGATGGTAACTGGCAGGCGCAACTCGCAGGGATAGAGCGCGGTGTCTACAGGCTGCGCGTGGATGAACTCGACGAGGATGCGCAGGTGACCTCGCGCGCCGAGATCCCGTTCGAGCGCGCGACACCGGAATTCGTGCGCGAGGGTACTGGCCCGCAAGCGTTGATCGTGCAGCCCGGCAACACGCTCTGGGCCATGTCCGAGCACCAATATGGCGACGGGCTGCGTTACATGCGGATTTTCGAGGCCAATCGCGACCAGATCCGCAACCCGGATCTGATCTATCCGGGTCAGGTTTTCGTGCTACCAGAGGCAGAGGATTAGGCGCACTCTCTGGTCATTCCGACACCTGCACCCTAGATTGCGCGCAGGTTTCCAGGAAAGTAATCAATGTCCGCGCCTGATCAAACTGCCCCTGATGCCGCCCCGGCGGCCATGCCAAGCTCTGCGCAGGAACGCGCGAGCGGGTGGCGCACGATCCGCCGCGTCGTTCCCTATCTCTGGCCCGCGACACAGCTCTGGGCGCGTCAGCGCGTGGTGCTGGCGCTGGCCATGCTGGTGCTTGCAAAGCTCATCGCAGTGGCAACCCCGTTTTTCTACAAGGCGGCGGTTGACGCGCTCGCGGCTGAAGGGGCCGCCTGGATGCTGGCCATCGGTGCGATCGGGCTGACAGTGGCTTATGGTGTGGCGCGGCTGATGGAGATCGGCTTTCAGGAATTGCGCAATGTGTTTTTCACCCGCGTGGGCCAGCGTGCGCTGCGCCAGCTTGCGCTGGAGACATTCCGGCACATACACCATCTGAGCCTGCGCTATCATATCACGCGCAAGACAGGCGGGCTGAGCCGGATCATCGAGCGCGGGGTGAAAGGCGTGGATTTTCTGCTGCGCTTCCTGCTCTTCTCGATCTTCCCGCTGATCCTGCAACTGCTGATGATCGCGGTGATCTTCTTCTGGCTTTTTGACATCTGGTATCTGGTCACGGTCGTGGTGACGATCAGCCTCTATGTCTGGTTTACCTTCCGCGTGACCGAATGGCGCGTCACGCAGCGCCGGATCATGAACCAGCAGGACACGGATGCGAACCAGAAGGCCATCGACAGCCTGCTGAACTTCGAGACGGTGAAATATTTCAACGCCGAAGGGATGGAAGCGCGGCGCTATGACAGCGCGATGGCGCGCTACGAGGAGGCGGCGGTCAAGACCAATTATTCGCTCGCCTTCCTGAATTTCGGCCAGGCGCTTCTGATCACGACGGGCCTTGTGGTGGTGATGGTGCTGGCGGCCATCGGAGTGCAGCGGGGCGATCTGACAGTTGGCGATTTCGTCATGGTGAACGCCTACATGATCCAGATCACGATGCCCTTGAACTTTCTGGGCACTGTCTATCGCGAGATAAGGCAGGCGCTGGTGGATATGGCCGAGATGTTCGATCTGCTCGACCAGCCCCCGGATGTGCGCGATGCGCCCGATGCGATGCCCTTGCAGGTAGGGCGTGGCGATGTGCGCTTTGAGGCTGTGCAATTCGGCTATGATCCGGCACGGCCGATCCTGAAGGGCATTGATCTGGATGTGAAAGGTGGCGAGACCGTTGCGATTGTCGGCCCGTCCGGCTCCGGCAAATCCACCATCGGGCGGCTGCTCTTTCGTTTCTACGATGTGACGGGGGGCGCGATCCGCATCGATGGGCAGGATCTGCGCGCAGTGACGCAGGCGAGCCTGCATGCGGCCATTGGCGTGGTCCCACAGGACACTGTGCTCTTCAATGACACGATCGCCTACAACATTGCCTATGGCCGCGAAGGCGCGAGTCGTGCCGAAATCGAGGCCGCAGCACGGGCCGCGCGCATCCACGACTTCATTCTCTCGCTGCCCGAGGGGTATGACACGGCCGTGGGTGAGCGTGGGCTCAAGCTTTCGGGCGGGGAGAAGCAGCGCGTGGGGATTGCGCGGACGCTGCTGAAAAACCCGCCGATTGTCGTGCTCGATGAGGCGACAAGCGCGCTCGACACGCAGACCGAGCAGGACATCCTGGTATCGCTTCGCCAGATGGGGCAGGGGCGTACTGTGCTGACGATTGCGCACAGGCTCTCGACCGTGGTCGATGCGGACCGGATCATCGTGCTGGAAGAGGGACGGATCATCGAGGAAGGCCGCCATGAGGAATTGCTGGCGCAGGGCGGGCGCTACGCGGCGATGTGGGCGCGCCAGAGTGCCGAGGCGGAGTGAGCGCGTGAAGGGGGGACGCCCTGCCTTTGGCACCCCGGTGGATGTAGTGCCGGGTGCTGCGTCGCGCGCTCGGGGTGCGCGCGGCAGGGCGTGCCCGCCTGTGGCGGGCGGCGTTCTTTCGCTGCGGTGCCTGCATAGATGATAATGCGCTGCGATGTGATCATTCTTGGCGCAGGTGCTGCCGGCATGTTCTGCGCCATTGAGGCCGGGCGGCGTGGTCGGCGTGTCGTGCTGATCGAGCATGCGAAAGCGCCTGGTGAGAAGATCCGCATCTCGGGCGGGGGG
>PWZT01000028.1 GCA_003567315.1 Paracoccaceae bacterium | reverse complement strand
CTCGATATATACTGGCGCACCCAGATGATCGATTTCGGCTTTATCGCCTCGATCATGGTGCTCTCCGTTCTGCTGGGCACGTTTCTGGCTCGGCTCGGCGGTCCGGGCAGTTGGGGCGCCCGTGCCGGGATTGCAGGCGCTGTGCTCGGGCTCGCAGGCGCAACCATGGATGTGCTGGAAAACCTCATGTCCTTCGTGATGCTGGCCAACCCGCAGAATATTTCGCAGCTTGTCGCGTTCGTCTATTCCAGCTTCGCGGCGGCTAAATTCGGCCTGCTGACCCTTGCGATGCTTGCGATGCTGGCTGCGCTTGTGATCGGGCTGTTCGAGCGTCTGGCGCGCGCTTACCGGCCGCGATAGGGCTCCACATATTGCAGCGCCATGTCCCAGGGGAAGAAAATCCAGGTGTCCTGACTGACTTCGGTGATGAAGCTGTCCACCATGTTGCGGCCCTTGGGCTTGGCATAGACTGTAGCGAAGTGCGCCTTGGGATACATTTGGCGCACCAGCTCCAGCGTCTTGCCGGTATCCACCAGATCGTCGATGATCAGCACGCCTGCGCCATCCGTGCCCATCAGATCGGGCTGCGGTGATTTGAGAACCTTGGCGTCGGCCTGTTTCTGCCAGTCATAGGATTTCACGCTGATCGTATCGACCACGCGGATATCCAGCTCGCGCGCGATGATCATCGCCGGCGCAAGCCCGCCGCGCGTGATCGCGACGATGGCTTTCCATTGACCATCATCCGGGCCCTGCTTGTCGAGTCGCCAGGCAAGGGCGCGGCTGTCGCGATGGATCTGATCCCAGCTTATATGAAAGCCTTTTTCATGCGGCAGACGGTCATTCATGTCAGACGTCCTTCTTGCCTGTCACGACATCAATGTCTGGTGCATCTACGGCTTTCATCCCGACCACATGATAGCCTGCATCCACATGCAGGTTCTCGCCCGTGGTGCCGCTGCCCAGATCGGAGAGCAGATAGACCGCCGCCTTGCCGACCTCGTCCTGTGTGACATTGCGGCGCAAAGGCGAGTTCAGCTCGTTCCATTTCATGATGTAGCGGAAATCGCCGATCCCCGAGGCCGCCAGCGTCTTGATCGGGCCTGCGCTGATGGCGTTGCAGCGGATGCCGTCCTTGCCCAGATCCTCGGCGATGTAGCGCACCGAGGCTTCCAGCGCGGCCTTGGCCACGCCCATGACGTTGTAATGCGGCATGACCTGCTCGGCGCCGTAATAGGTCATGGTCAGCAGACTGCCGCCATCGGGCATGAGCTTCGCCGCGCGCTGGCAGACAGCGGTGAAGGAATAGACCGAGATATCCATCGTCATGGTGAAATTGTCGCGCGAGGTATCCACATACCGCCCGCGCAATTCGCTCTTGTCGGAAAAGCCGATGGCATGGACCACGAAATCGATGCTGCCCCAGAGCGCTTCAAGTTCCGTAAAAAGCCCGTCAAGGGACGCCATGTCGCTGACATCGCATTCGAAGACCCGCGGTGTTCCGAGTTGTTCGGCGAGCGGCTGCACGCGCTTTTTCAACGCCGCGCCCTGATAGGAGAACGCCAGTTCCGCCCCCTGATCGGCAAGCGCCTTGGCGATGCCCCAGGCGATGGATTTGTCATTCGCAAGCCCCATGATCAGCCCGCGTTTTCCGCTCATCAATCCGTTCATGCCACTGCCCATTCGTATTGACCCACGGGCTGTTTATGTCATGCATGCGCTGCCCGCAAGATTGCTTGGGCGTGTTCGGGCTCTATGATCCCGGGTGGCAGAGCGCTTTCGGGCGTTGAGATCGGTCTTGCGCTTTCTTGCGAGATTGTTAACAAGATAAGGCGTTTCTTTTAATTTGTTCATGATCGGGAAGGTGCCATTTTCCAGGCGGAAGGGCAGCGTTTCCATCACGAACGACTGGAGGGCAGTTGAGCGAGCGTGACGGGATATTTGCGGGAGATGATCCCTTTGTCATCGCACGGCGTTGGCTGGATGAGGCGGAACTGACCGAGCCCAACGACCCCAACGCCATCGCGCTCTCGACAGTCGATGCCGACGGGATGCCCAATGTGCGCATGGTGCTGCTCAAGGATATTGGTGCGGATCATTTCACCTTCTACACGAATTATGAGAGCGCCAAGGGCCAGGAACTCGCAGGCGCGGGCAAGGCGGCTTTCGTGATGCACTGGAAATCCCTGCGCCGCCAGATCCGGGTGCGCGGGCATGTCAGCAAGCTCGATGGGCCTGAGGCCGATACCTATTTCGCCTCGCGCTCGCTCAACAGCCGGCTGGGGGCCTGGGCATCGCGCCAGTCGCAGCCGCTCGGGTCGCGCGCCGAACTCATGGCCGAGGTTGCGCGCCAGACGGCGCGCCACGGAACCAATCCGCCGCGCCCGCCTTACTGGGGGGGCTTCACCATTCACCCTGTCGAAATCGAATTCTGGGCCGATGGCAGCTTCCGATTGCATGATCGATTCCGCTGGCGTAAGGCCGCCGCCGGTGCCGTCTGGGATGTGACAAGACTCTCCCCTTGAGACCATGCAGGAGACCAATCCATGACATCAGCCATCTTCTTGACACCAAGTGCTGACATATCTTGAAGGACCAGAAAAAACCGACCACAGATCGACCGGATCGAGCGAGCCGATTTCAATGGATACAGAAAAAGCTGCTGCAGAGATCATTTCGGGTGTCGTGAAATGGTTCGATCCCGCCAAGGGGTTCGGGTTCATCCTGTCGGACGAGGTCGAGGCCGATGTGTTGCTGCATGCAAATGCGCTGCGCAATTTCGGTGTCAGCTCGGTCTGTGACCGGGCGCGGATGCGCATTTCCATCCAGCGAACCGAACGCGGTCTGCAGACGCAGACAGTGCTGGAAATCCATCCCCCCGAAGAAGCCGACGACCCCGGGGCTGCGGTTGATCCGCATGCGCCCGTCGCTGATCCCGCCATCCCGCTCGAGGCCGCGCGCGTGAAATGGTTCGACAAGATCAAGGGCTTCGGCTTTGCCAATGTTTTCGGCAAGTCGGAGGATGTCTTCGTGCACATGGAGACCTTGCGCCGCGCGGGCATGGCGGATCTGCAATCAGGCGAGGCCGTGGCGCTG
This sequence comes from Paracoccaceae bacterium, assembly GCA_003567315.1. Lineage (GTDB taxonomy): Bacteria > Pseudomonadota > Alphaproteobacteria > Rhodobacterales > Rhodobacteraceae > Roseinatronobacter. The sequence goes on along the minus strand of PWZT01000028.1, from coordinate 63,360 downwards.
CGCGTGGTGGATGGTGAGCGCGGGCGCATGGCGGTTTCGGTCGAGCCATGGGAGGCCGGGCTCACGCCCAAGACCGAGGACGGGCCCGGGACATGAGCAAACTCCTTGCCACGGCCGCGATCTGGCTCGCGCTTCTGGTCGGGGTGGCGCAGGCGAGTTGTCGCGAGGATCAGGTCGATCTGCGCGGCCCCTGGGGGCAGGCGCGCTTCACTGTGGAAATCGCGGATACCGATGCGTTGCGGGCGCAGGGGCTGATGCATCGCGAGCGGCTTGCGCGCACTGCGGGTATGCTGTTCATCTACGAGGCCCCGACATCGCCCTCCTTCTGGATGCGCAATACGCTTATCCCGCTCGACATGCTGTTCGTGGATCCGACAGGGCAGGTCACGCGACTGCATGAGAACGCCCAGCCGCATGATGAAACCCCGATCCCCGGCGGGCCCAATGTGCTCATGGTGCTCGAGATCAATGGCGGGCTGTCCGCGATGCTGGGGATTTCGGAGGGCAGCGAATTGCGGCACCCGCGTCTCGATCAGAGCATCGCGCTCTGGCCGTGCGAGTGAGCGCCTTTTCTGGCGTTAAGGCAGGTTTTCCTCTTTTCTCGGCTCAGCAAGCCGGGTAAAGGGTCGCGCAGTCGGGGCGTGGCGCAGCCTGGTAGCGCGACGGTTTTGGGTACCGTAGGTCGTAGGTTCGAATCCTGCCGCCCCGACCATCTGATACGCGCCCATCTGATACGCGCCCATCTGATACGCGCCCATCTGATACGCGATCTTTCGCCGGTTTTAATCATCTGCTGATTGTGTGGCTCTGCGCGCTTGTTTCAGCGCTAAGATGCATTAACTGTCGTAATGGAATAGCTGAAGGAGCGATGGCATGCCGAAACTCGTGAAAGTCTATATCCAGCAGGTTGCCATTGGCTTTGGCCTCTCGGCAGTGTTCACCGGAATTTTGGTGTATTTCGACGTGGCCAACCTTCAGCGTCTGCTGCTTGGGTCCAATGACGGACTGCTCGGGCTGTTTCTCATCTTCTTCTTCAACGGTCTGGTGTTTGCGGGGGTGCAATTCGCCATCCGCATCATGCGCATGGGATATGAAGACGAGGATGATGACGACGATGATGACCGCGGCATGCCGATCCGCGGCTTCGACCCGGTGCCTGTGCGCATTTCCGAGAAGTGATCGCGCGATATTCTGCGCCCCGCGCGGGACGAGAGTGGCAGGCCCGCAGCGACCGTGGCGGTGAGAATTTCCCGAGAGCCTGAAGTTTCAGGTGGGCGCCAGATAACAAGGCCACGACCCTGTCAGAGCCAGCTCCCTCGGAAATGGTTATCGGCCACTGGAAAAGAGCCGCACACGCGAAGAGCAGAACCTGCCTAGTGTCGACATAGGGCGCAGTGACGTACTCCGCAACCCCGCGCACACACTTGACCTGTGTTCACCTAACGTTCATGCTGTGTCGATGGGCCTAAGCGAACAACAGGAGATGGACCTCACACGCGGGCAGAGCATTGCGCGCGGCGTGTGCCGCTGTCTCGAGAGCCTCGGCTTTGCATCGCTGACCGAATTCGTGCCTGCGCGCGGGTTGCGCGTCGATATCATGGCGCTGGGACCGAAGGGCGAGGTCTGGATCATCGAATGCAAATCCGGGCGCAGTGATTTCCTGTCGGATCAGAAATGGCATGGGTATCTGCCATGGTGTGACCGGTTTTTCTGGGCGGTCGATCGGGATTTTCCGCAAGACATCCTGCCCTCCGACACTGGGCTTTTCCTTGCCGACCCCTATGGCGGCGAGTTGATCCACATGCCGCAGGCGACGCCGCTCGCAGCGGCGCGGCGCAAGAGCCTGACCTGCCTCTTCGCGCGCCAGGCGGCGCTGCGCCTTGCGCGGCTGCGCGACCCCGGGGCGGGGCAGGGGCTGTAGCGCGCTGCACGGCGCATGAAAAAACCCGGCACGTGGGCCGGGTTTCATCACCTTGGCTGCTTTGCGCACATCACTCTTCAAGCTGCTCGGTCAATTCCGCAAAAGCTGCCGTGAAGCCCATGAGCGACATATCGAGTTCCACAACCTGATCGGGCGCTGCAACCGGCACCAGCGACCATTGCGCAACAGCGCCGGCCCGGAACGCATCGACCTCCTCGGACGTGAAGCCCACGCGGGCGATACACCCGATCGCTGTGCAGAAGGTGAAGGGGTAGCGCTTGGCCTGTCCACCATCCACCGACATGACAAGCTGCGCCGTCAGCAATGTCTCGAGCGGGGTCAGGATGGTCGCGCCGGCAGCGGCTTCCTGACCCTCTGGCAGCGGGAACATCGTGATTTCAGCGGTGGCGTTGCCTTCGGCATCGCGCAGGAGCTGATACATCTGGCAGGGATCGGGCTCATCGGGGACGCGTGCGCAGACCAGTTCCCAATCGCCATGGGTATTGCCGACATAGCTGTCGGCTTCGCCATCGGGGGTGATGACTTCCCCGGTCGAAAGATCGGGAAGCTGTGGCTGTTCGGCTTCCTCGGTCTGCGCGCTCACGCTGGTGGCGGATGCAAGCAGCAGGGCCATGGCCGTGGCTGTTGAATAAAGCGATATTCTGTCCTTAGGCATATCCGGAACTTTCCCTCCGTGTCGATTACGGAGGTGTTCGTAGCATGGCCCCTGCGGGCTGTCAGTCGGAAAAACCGCGCTGCGGGCTCTGTGATGGATTGTGAATGTGACCCCTCACGTAACTACTCCAGACCGGTTGCAATGACATGGTGGCTTGCAGGCTTTCGGCACCTGGGAATGTGCCACAAAAATAAGGGCCCGCAGGCCCCTATTTTCTTTTGTTTTTATCTCTCCCTGTCGGACTGGCCGACGAATTGCGCAGACCGTAGGATGAAATCACTGATGCGTCAACTAAAAAACTGAACAGGATATTTTCCAGGTCCAGATGCCTGTTTGACCGCGATTTACAAGGAACAAGCCGATGATCCCGCACTGAAAAAAGCTGCACCCGAAGGGTGCAGCCAGTTTGAGAGGGAGAAAACACGAAACAGCTCATCACCGCCATCGCATGACCTAGTGATAGCGCAGCGAGGTTAAGATTGTCTTTCTATTGCGCCCGCTTCAGGCCTGATTTTCAACTGTCATCGTGAGGTGTTGGCTCCAATGCCCGGGCGCGGGCAGAGTTCGGTGCGCGGGCACCGCGTCGTCTCGCAAGGGGCCTTTCGCTCGGGTGTATCCTGCGCTAAAGGCTGCTGCCTGAAACCCCGGAGGATGCGCGCATGAAATTCCTTGATCTCGCCAAGGTCCATATCCGCTCGGGCGGGGGCGGGTCCGGCTGCGTGTCGTTCCGGCGCGAGAAATTCATCGAATATGGCGGGCCCGATGGCGGCGATGGTGGACGCGGGGGCGATGTCTGGGCCGAAGTCGTGGACGGGCTGAACACGCTCATTGATTTCCGCTATAAGCAGCATTTCCTCGCAAAATCCGGCCAGCCCGGCATGGGCAAGGGGCGCACCGGCAAGGATGGCGACAGCATCACGCTGCGTGTGCCGGTGGGCACCGAGATCCTCGACGAGGATCAGGAAACGGTCATCGCCGATCTGACCGAAGTCGGGCAGAAGGTGCTGCTCGCCAAGGGCGGCAATGGCGGTTGGGGCAATCTGCAGTTCAAATCCGCCACCAATCAGGCCCCACGCCGCGCCAATTCCGGTCAGCCGGGGGGGGAGCGCACCATATGGCTGCGGCTGAAGCTGATCGCCGATGCCGGGCTTGCGGGGCTGCCCAATGCGGGGAAATCGACTTTCCTCGCGGCGACGTCCAACGCGCGCCCCAAGATCGCGGATTATCCGTTTACCACGTTGCATCCCAATCTGGGGGTCGTGGGCATTGACGGGCGCGAGTTTGTCATGGCCGATATTCCCGGGCTGATCGAAGGTGCCTCCGAAGGGCGGGGCTTGGGTGATCAGTTCCTGGGCCATGTCGAACGCTGCGCAGTGCTCTTGCAACTCGTCGATGGCACCTCCGAGGACGTGGCCGAGGACTGGCGCATCATCGACCATGAGCTTGACGCCTATTCGCATGATGTGGCGATGAAGCCGCGCATCATCGCGCTCAACAAGATCGACGCGCTCGATGCGGAGGAACGCGCCGCGAAAAGGGAGGCGCTGGAAGCCGCCTGCGGGCGGGAGGTGCATCTGATCTCGGCAGTCTCGGGCGAAGGGATGCCGGAGGGGTTGCGCGCGCTGATGGTGCGGATCGACCGCGCCAAGCCCAAGGATGAGGATGAAGGGCCATGGCAGCCGTGAGCGCAGCGGCCGCGCTCGCGGGCGCGCGCCGGGTGGTGATCAAGATCGGATCGGCCTTGCTTGTGGAGCAGGGTAGATTGCGCGCAGGCTGGCTGCGTGCGCTGGCCGAGGATGTCGCCGGATTGCGCGCAAGCGGTGCGGATGTGGTGATCGTCTCCTCGGGCTCGATCGCGCTGGGGCGCGGGGTGTTGGGCCTGCCTGCGGGCATGCTGGCGCTGGAGCAGAGCCAGGCTGCGGCCTCGGTGGGGCAGATCCGGCTGGCGCGGGCCTATGAGGAGGCGCTGGCGCCGCATGGGATCACCACCGGGCAGGTGCTCTTGACGCTGGAGGACACCCATGACCGCCGCCGTTACCTGAACAGCCGCGCGACTCTGGCGACGCTGTTGGGACTGGGCGTGGTCCCGATTGTCAACGAAAACGATACAATCGCGACCGATGAAATCCGCTATGGCGACAATGACCGGCTCGCCGCGCAGGTGGCGGTGACGATTGGCGCGGATCTGCTGGTGCTCCTGTCCGATGTCGATGGGCTCTATTCGGGCAATCCGCAAAGCGACCCGCAAGCGCGGCATTTCGATCTGGTCGAGGCGATCACGCCCCAGATCGAGGCGATGGCAGGCGAGCCGCTCTCGGCGCTCTCGCGCGGGGGGATGAAGACCAAGGTGATGGCGGCCAAGACGGCGGTCGCTTCGGGTTGCGCGATGATCATCACGGCCGGCGCGGCGGGCAATCCGATCCAGCGCCTGCGCGACGGCGCGCGCGCGACGCTGTTTGCCGCGCAGGGCGATCCGCGCTCGGCGCGCAAACGCTGGATCGCGGCGATGAAGCCGCGCGGGGCCGTGCATGTCGATGCAGGCGCCGTGCGCGCGCTGGCACAGGGCAAATCGCTGCTGCCCGCAGGCGTGACGCGGGTGGAGGGCGCATTCCAGCGCGGCGATCCGGTCACGATTGCCGGGCCGGAGGGGCCGCTGGGCCTCGGGCTTGCAGGCTATTCGAGCGCGGAGGCAGCCGCAATCGCAGGCCACCAGTCGCGCGAGATCGCCGGGATCCTGAACTATCCGGGCCGCGTGGCCCTCATTCACAGAGACGAGATGGCATTATGAGTGAGATCAGCGCAGAGATGTTGGAAATGGGCAAGCGGGCGCGGGCGGCGGCAAGCGCCTTGGCAACGGCCGCGCCAGAGGCCAAGACCCGCGCGCTGGAAGAGGCGGCGGCAGCGCTGATGGCAAGCCGCGCGGAAATCCTCGCCGCGAATGCCCGCGATCTGGAAGCGGCGCGTGCCAAGGGTCTGTCGGGGGCGATGCTCGACCGGCTGACGCTGGATGAGAGCCGCGTTGAGGGCATTGCCGGGGCCTTGCGCGAGGTAGCGGCGCAGCCCGATCCGGTGGGCGCGGTGATGACTGAATGGGATCGGCCCTCGGGGCTGCATATCCAGCGCGTGCGCACGCCCTTGGGGGTGGTGGGCGTGATCTACGAATCGCGGCCCAACGTGACCGCAGATGCGGGCGCGCTCTGCCTCAAGGCCGGGAATGCGGTGATCCTGCGCGGGGGGTCGGAGAGTTTTCATTCCTCCCGCGCGATCCACGCGGCGCTGATCGCTGGCTTGCGCGCGGCCAAGCTGCCAGAGGATGCGATCCAGCTTGTGCAGACCACGGATCGCGCTGCGGTCTCGGACATGCTGCGGATGGTCGAGCATATCGATGTGATCGTGCCGCGCGGCGGCAAGGGGCTGGTGGGGCTGGTGCAGCGCGAGGCGCGAGTGCCGGTCTTTGCCCATCTCGAGGGGATCTGCCATGTCTATGTCGATGCCTCGGCCGATCCGGAGAAGGCGCGGCGCGTGGTGCTGAACGCCAAGACACGGCGCACGGGGATTTGCGGGGCGGCGGAATGCCTGCTCCTGCATCGCGATATCGTGGAGGGCTTGGGCGCGCAGATCATCGCCGATCTGGTCGCGGCCGGGGTGGAGATGCGCGGGGCCGCGGGGCTCGAGCATCTGCCCGGGGTCACCCCTGCGCGGCCGGAGGATTTCGGGCGCGAGTTTCTCGACATGATCATGGCGGCGGCGGTGGTCGAGGATGTTGCAGGCGCGATCGCGCATATCCGTGCCCACGGCTCGCAGCACACCGAAGCGGTGATTGCCGAGGACGGGGAGGTCGCGCGCCGTTTCTTTGCCGGGCTCGATTCGGCGATCCTGATGCATAACGCATCCACCCAGTTCGCCGATGGTGGCGAGTTCGGCCTTGGTGCGGAGATCGGGATCGCCACAGGCAAGATGCATGCGCGCGGGCCTGTGGGGGCCGAGCAACTGACCAGCTTCAAGTATCTGGTCAGTGGCGATGGGACCGTGCGGAGTTGAAGCTCAGGCGCCAGCGCGTCTGCGCGGGCGCTGTGCTGTGCCGCGCGTGCTGCATTTGAGTATTTTGGGCAAGATGAAGCCCCAGGTCAGTGCTTGATGCAGGACGCAGAGGCCCCCTCGCAGGCGATAAAGACACCATCCATGCTGCCGATGTCGTCCCCCCCGAAGCTGAAGATACCTGCGGCCTCGCTGGCATTGGGCCCATAGAAGGCGCCATCGATGTCGCCGGAAACTTCTCTATCCTGAAACAGGATGAGTGTGTCATCCGTCGCCGTGAACTGCCCGTTGGCCGCGTCGATGGTGACATTGTTGAAGCTCGCGGTCACGCGGGTTTCGGTCGCATCATCGAAGCTCCCCGTGAAACTGCCGCCAAGGACAGCGGTGTTGAAATCGGCGGCGAGCGACGCGGTACCCTCGACCAGACCCGAAGGGCCATCGGCCAGATCCGCCGTCGCCGTGAATTGACCGCTATAGTTGCGCGTGCCCTCGGGGAGGGTGACATCAGTGTGGCCGAGATCGGGATTGGCATCATGGACAAGCTGGGTGGAGCCTTGCTTCTCGCCATCAACAAGCTTCATGATGCTGAAATTGCCGACAAAGGCGAATTGCCCGTAGCTGCGATTGATCAGGCTGCCTTCGCCGCTCGTGTTCGCAGGCCCGCCGACGACCTGGCAGGCCCCGAGCGTCGCGTCTTCGCAAAAGACGCTCACACCTTCCATGGGGCCATCGGTGATCGACAGCAGAATGCGACCGTCATCATTGCGCGAGACGCTGGCTTCGGCGGCATGCACGCTATTGTCAGTGCTGATCGTTGTCGCGCTGCGCGCCTGGTCTCCCGGGGTCCCCGATCCGCCGCCACCGCATGCCGCGACACCGACAAGGACAGCCGCGCCGAGCGCGGGTGTTCTGATACTGCTCATGTCTGCCTCACATTTTTTTTCGAACAGAATCGGCAGCGAGCGGCGCCATGTCAAGGCTGACATGCGTGAGCGCTCCGGGAGGGCCCGATTTTTGGCTGGCATGCGACTAATATGACTCGCCGCGCGGCGCAGGGGCTGGCTGCTCAGGCGCGCTCGGATGGAATGGTGAACGCGTCAAGCACCTGCGCGAGATCGTCGTCGCTTACTGCGCTTGGCGCCTTTATGCGCGCGACAAGCCCGCGTTTGCGGTCCTCGACGACGTCGTTTACCTCCGCTGACAGGCCAGCGTCCTTCAGCGCAGCGTTGAGAACGCGCTTGATCGCGAGTCGTCGCAGATCGGGCTTGAAGACCTTGCCCACAGCGGTCTTGGGCAGCGTGTCCATTACTTCGATATGCTTGGGGATCGCCGCGCGCTCGGATATATGCTCTTTCGCATGCTTGAGCAGCGCTTCCGGCGTGGCCCGCGCTCCGCTGACCAGTTCGACATAGGCGCAGGGCAACTCGCCGGCCTTGGCGTCGGGCTGGCCGATGGCGCCGACAAAGGCCACTTCGGGATGGCTGAGCAGCGCCTCCTCGATCTCGGCCGGGTCGATATTGTGGCCGCTGCGAATGATGAGATCCTTCTGCCGCCCGGTGATCCAGAGATAGCCATCGGCATCGAGCCGCCCCAGATCGCCCGTGCGCAGATAGCCGCCCGGCGCATAGAGCCCGTTATTCTTCTCGGCATCGGTATAGGTGGGTTCCTTCACGCCGGGGCTCAGGATGCAGATCTCGCCGCCCTCATCGACGCCGCATTCGGTGAATCCGCCATTATCTTCGCGCAGGATCTTCACCTTGGTATAGGGCAGGGGCAGGCCCACCGAGCCAATCTTCTTGGTGCCCTCGATCGGGTTGCAGGAGACAAGGCAGGTCGCCTCGGTCAGCCCGTAGCCCTCGGCGATCTGGACGCCAGTGGCCTGCTCGAAGCGTTTGTAAAGCTCGCGCGGCAGGGCTGCCGAGCCCGAGATCCCCGTGCGCAGGGTGTCGATCTTGGCATCCACCTTGCGCTGCATCAGGGCCGAGAGCGCGGTCGGCACAGTGATCATGAAGGTCACGCCCCAGCGTTCGATCAGCTTCCAGAAATTGTCGAACACGCCATCCCCGCGATAGCCTTGGGGTGTGGGAAACACGACATGCGCGCCCGACATGATGCAGCACATCAGGATCGGATAGGCCGCGAAGACATGAAAGAGCGGCAGCGGGCAGAGGAGCACGTCCTTCTCGGTGAACAGAAGCTCCGCGCCGAGCCAGCCATTATAGATCATGCCCTCGAACCGATGCTGGGCGAGTTTCGGCATGCCGGTCGTGCCGCCAGTGTGAAAGAGCGCCGCAATCCGGTCGCCATTGGCGGGCGCGAAGGTCAGCTTGTCGGCGGGCTGGCGGGCAAGTTCGCGGTGAAAATCCAGCACGCGCGCCTTGTGCGTGACCGCATTTTTCGGGCGGATCAGGGGCACGATCCAGCTTTTCGGCGGGCTCAGATGCGGCAGCATGTCCAACTCGAGCACAGTCTCGACATTCGGCGCATCCGCAACGGCCTTGGCGACCTTCTGCGCCACATCGGTCTTGGGAAAGCTGCGCAGTGTGACCACGGCTTTCGCGCCGGTCTCGCGCAGCAGCGAGGCGATCTTCTCGGGCTCGAGCAGCGGGTTGATGGGCGCGACACGGCCCGCGGTCATCCCGCCGAGCAGCGTGATCGCGGTTTCATTGAGCGTGGGCAGGATATAGGCGACAGTCTCGCCCTCGCTGACCCCGAGGCTGCGGAAGAGATTGGCGGCCTGGGTGACGCGGCCCTTCAACTCGGACCATGTCAGCGTCTGAGCCTTCGCGCGCGCATCCGAGAACATCTGGAAGCTGATCGCCGGGCGCGCGCCATGGCGTTCTGCAACGCGCTCCAGCGCCTGAAAAACCGTTTTCGGTGTGTCGCGCGCGGCCCAATCGGCCTCAGCCTCGATGGCGCGCAGGTCGGCCTGTGATCTGAAATCCCGCATTATCGTCCTCCCCTGACAGTATCAGAGCACAGGAGAGGACAGTCTGACAAGGCCCGCGCGGCGCGCGCGTGATCACACTTCGCGCGGGCGCAGGGCGAGCCAGATCAGCGCGCTGCCTGCAAGCGCAAGGAAGGGCAGCATGGCGAGATTGACCAGTTGCCAGCCGGTTTCAGCCGTGCCGCCCGCGCAATTCATCAGCGTGCCGGAACTCAGCGAGGCGACAAAAACACCGCCGAACACGATCATATCATTCATGCCTTGAACCCGTCCGCGCTCTTCGGGGCCGTGTGAGGCAGTCAACATGCTCGTCGCCCCGATGAAGCCGAAATTCCAGCCGATGCCGAGCAGGATCAGCGCGATGTAGAACTGCTCCAGCTCCACCCCGGTCATGGCTACTGCACCAGAGGCTGCGAGGATAATGAGCCCCAGCCCGACAATCGCGCGCGCGCCGAAACGCGCGATCAGATGGCCAGTGAAGAAGGAGGGCGCATACATCGCCAGAACATGCGCCGAGACGATATTGGCCGCATCCGACGTGTCGAACCCGCAGCCCACAACCGCGAGCGGGGTCGAGGTCATCACCAGGTTCATCAGCGCGTAGGAGACCGTGCCGCATATGACCGCGACGGCGATGACCGGCACTTGCAGCAATTCCTTGCGCGAGCGCCCTGCCAGAGCCGTGCTGCTGGGCTTGGGCGGCGTCGGGATGTCGAGCGCGCTGAGCAGCACCGCGCCTGCGACATTGAGCGCGATCACTGTGAAATAGGTCGCAAGAAACGGCACCGACATCGCATCCGTGGTCAGCGAGACAAGCTGCGGGCCGAAGATTGCCGAGAGCAGGCCGCCTGCCATCACATAAGAAATCGCCTTGGGCCGGAACTCGGGGCTCGCGGTGTCGGTCGCGGCGAAGCGGTAGAAGCCATTGGCCGACATGTAGGTGCCGGTGATGAAGGAGCCGAGCAGGAACAGCAGGAAGGAATCGAGCATCAGCCCATAGGCCGAAATGCTTGCCCCCACAGCGCCTGCGCCACAGGCCACCCAGAAGCCCGCGCGCCGCCCGTAAGCCTGCATGAAGCTCGCAAGCGGGGTTGCGGCAGCCATGGAGCCCAGCACGATCATCGAGATGGGAAGCGTCGCCCAGCACGGGTTGGGCGCGAGCATCTGCCCTGCCAGCCCGCCGATGATGAACAGGATCGGCAATTGCGCGCCCACGACTGCCTGGGCTGCGACAAGGACGGCCACATTGCGCTTGGCGCGGCTGTTATCGGGGGTTGCAACTGCATCGCTCATGCGCGCAGGATTAGCGCCATTGCCGAGCGGTTGGAAGAGGTGTTTTACATGTGCAGCAAAAGGACGCGCGGGTGACAGTCGGGCGCATTCTCGAAACCGAAGCCTGCATGGAGGAAGGCGCCGCATGGCTCGCAGAGCGCGATGCGCGCCTGGCCCATGCGCTTGCGCTGACCGGCACACCGCCCTTGCGGCGCAGGCCCGACGGCTTCGCGCATCTGCTTGCCGCGATCGTCAGCCAGCAGGTCAGCACGCATGCCGCCCGCGCGATCTGGGGTCGGATGGAGGCGGCGGGCCTCACCACGCCCGAGGCAGTTCTGGCCGCCGATGATGAGGGGCTGCGCGCGCCGGGGCTGTCGATGCAGAAGATGCGCTATGCGCGGGCGCTGGCCGCCTCGGGCATCGATTTCGAGGCGCTGCGCGATTTGCCCGATGAGGAGGTCGTGCGCATCCTTGTCGAAGTTCCGGGCATCGGCCGCTGGACGGCGGAAATCTACGCGATGTTCAGCCTCGGGCGGGCGGATGTCTTTGCGCCGGCTGATCTGGCGCTGCAGGAATCGGTCAAGCGGCTCTACGCGTTGCCCGAACGCCCCCGCGAGGCCGCTTTGCGGCGCCGCGCGCTTGATTGGTCGCCCTGGCGCAGCGTTGCAGCGGGGTTGCTCTGGGCCTATTACCGGGTGGAAACCGACAGGGAAGGAATCACATGACACGCGCGCTGAAATCGGAACGTCGCGGACCGGCCTCGGGTGGGGCTGCGAAAACGGCGGTGATCTTCGTGCATGGCTATGGCGCGGATGGGAGCGATCTCTTGGGGCTCGCCGATCCGCTGGGGCCGCATCTGCCCGATACGGTGTTTTTCGCGCCCGATGCGCCCGAACGCTGCACTGCCAACCCGTTCGGCTTTCAGTGGTTCCCGATCCCCTGGCTGGACGGGTCGAGCGAGGAACAGGCGCTGGCCGGGCTCGCAGCGGCTGCGACAGATCTCGATGCCTTCATCGACAAGGTGCTGGCTGATGAAGGGCTGACCCCGGACCGCCTCGCGCTGGTCGGGTTCTCGCAAGGCACGATGATGAGCCTGCATGTCGCCCCGCGCCGCGCAGCCCCGATCGGCGGGCTTGTCGGTTTTTCGGGGCGGCTGATGCGCCCGGAACTCTTGGCGGCCGAGGCTGTCTCCAAGCCGCCCGTGCTGCTGATCCATGGCGATCAGGATGAGGTCGTCCCGCCCGCCTCGCTGCCCGAAGCGGCGGATGCGCTGGTTGCGGCGGGTTTCGAGACCTACAGCCATGTCTCCAAGGGCACGGGCCACGGAATTGCGCATGACGGGCTGTCGCTGGCGCTGTCCTTCCTGCGCGAGAAACTGCCTGTCAGCGCCTGAGCCACGCCGACGGGGCAGGGATGTCGCTTTAACGCCAGCAAATGACGCGAATTGCGCTGCGCTGCAGCATTGGCTGTGCGACAGACCACGCGGGGAGAAGACAGGCTCGGGCGAAAGGCGCGATCATGGGCAAGGTGTTCTCGGGTGTCTGGCCCCTCATGCTGGGCATATTGCTGATCATGCTGGGCAACGGCATGCATTTCACGCTGATCGGTGTGCGTGGCGGGCTGGAGGGGTTTTCCACCACAGCGCTCGCGATCGTCACCTCGGGTTATTTCATCGGCTTTCTGTCAGGCGCGCGGCTGACCCCGCTTCTGATTCGCAATGTCGGCCATGTGCGCGTCTTCGCCGCTCTGGGCAGCTTCATGTCGGCTGCGCTCATTGCCTTTCCGCTGCTGGTCGATCCGATCGCCTGGACGCTCCTGCGCATCCTGATCGGGTTCTGCATGTCGGGCATCTATGTGACGGCCGAAAGCTGGCTCAACAATGCCGCGACGAACGAGACCCGCGGCAAGGTGCTTTCGACCTATATGATGATGCAGACGCTGGGTCTGATCGGCGCGCAGGGGATTCTGAGCGCGGGCGATGAGACCACCTCGGTCCTGTTCATGGGCGCGTCGATCCTCGTGTCGCTGGCCTTTGCGCCGATACTGCTGGCCGCCACCCCGGTTCCGGCCGCGGAAATCACACGCGCCTTGTCCCTGAAAGAGCTTTTCAGGCGCACGCCGCTTTCGGCCATCGGCATTTTCCTGCTCGGCAGCGTCTATGCCACCCAGACCGGCATGGGCGCGGTTTACGGCAGCCAGACCGGGATGAGCGCCGCCGAAGTCGCGCTGCTGGTCGCGGCCTTCTTCACGGGCGCGCTGCTGCTGCAATTTCCCATCGGCTGGCTCTCGGACCGGATGGATCGGCGCCTGCTCATTTTCGGCGCGTCCTGCATCGGGGCGGTCTTCAGCTTCATCGGCTGGGCCTTGCCGGGCGGGCAGGTGGTGCTGCTGGCCATGGCATTGCTGGCGGGCGGCATGACGACGCCGCTTTATGCGTTGTTTCTGGCCTATGCCAATGACTGGCTGGCGCAGGACGAAATGGCTGCGGCCTCGGGCGCGCTGGTCTTCATCTTCGGGCTCGGGGCGATCCTCGGGCCGCTGACCACAGGCGCTGCGATGGAACAGATCGGGCCGGAGGCGTTCTGGCTGATGATGGCTGTGACCTTCGCAGGCATCGCGGTCTACGCGCTGTGGCGGATGACACGCCGCGCGCCGATGCCGACCGAGGAGAGCGAAAGCTATGTCGCGATTCTGCCCACCTCCTCGGCTGTTGCCTTGCAGGCGGCTGTGGAATGGTCAGCCGAACAGGCCGAGGCCGAGCGAGAGGCAGAGGCCGAAGCCGAAGCCGAAGCCGAAGCTGAGCGCGAGGCCGAAGAGCGGTGAACGCCGCGCCGCGCCAAGGACTGCCTCTGAGAGAGGCAATCTGCACCCGCGCTGTGCAGTGTCATTGCAATGTCACCGTTTTCCCCTAGCTTCCCGCCTGCGACATCTGGTGCGCTCGAAACGCTTGCCAGATGGTTTTCGCAAGATATAGTGCTGCTCATGATGATGCTGTGGCGCAGCATTCTTTCGGCCCCGCGGGGCGCGACACATTCGCCCCAAGGGCTGCCAGATCGGAGGCGGCACCTGTGGATGGTGATTTCAGAACTGAGTTTGTGCGCGAGCCGGTGGCGCTGCGCCAGTTTCCGGCCCTTGTCCTGAACGCGGATTACCGGCCGCTCTCCTACTACCCGCTCTCGCTCTGGGCATGGCAGGATGCCGTCAAGGCAGTGTTTCTCGACCGTGTGGATATTCTCGCGGAATATGATCATGTCGTGCGCAGCCAGCGGATGGAGATCCGCGTGCCCTCGGTCGTGGTGCTGCGCGAATATGTGCGCCCGCGCAAGCGCGTGGCCTTCACCCGCTTCAACCTGTTTCTGCGCGATGAATTCTCCTGCCAGTATTGCGGCGCGAAGAACGATCTGACCTTCGACCATGTGATCCCGCGCAAACTTGGCGGCGTAACGAGTTGGGAGAATGTGGTCGCGGCCTGCGCGCCCTGCAATCTGCGCAAGGGCTCCAAGACATTGCGCGAGGCCGGAATGAAACTGCGCACGCGCCCCATGCGCCCCGAATCCGAGCAGTTGCGCAATCTCGGCCGCCGGTTTCCGCCCAATCACCTGCATGAAAGCTGGCTCGATTACCTGTATTGGGATACGGAGCTTGAAGCCTGATCCGGGCGGGGTGGACATGGACGCCCCGAGCCGGTAAATCCTGCTGATAGCGCTAACAGGTTCTCAAACCTGCAGGGTGATGGTGCCATCAGGTATCATCCAACACGGAGGGTGTCATGGTTGCGCGCGTCATTCCGGTCGAGAAATTTGATCTCGTGATCTTCGGGGCTACGGGAGATCTGGCGCGCCGCAAGATCCTGCCCGGGCTTTATCGACGCTGGAAAGAGGGTCAGATCCCGGAAGGTGCCGCCATCATCGGCGCGGCGCGCAGTGAGATGTCGCGCGCGGAGTTTCAGGCGCAGGTCACATCGGCGCTCGAGGAGTTTCTGCCCAAGGATGAGCTCCAGCCCGATGTGCTTGCGGGTTTCATGGATATGCTGGGCTATGTCGCCATTGATGCGCGCGGCGAGGGTGGCTGGCAGGCGCTGGGCGAGCATATGCGCGAGGGTGTCGTGCGGGCCTTCTATTTCTCGGTCGCGCCAAGCCTCTTCGGCGATCTCGCGCAACGCCTGCACCAGCGCGGGATTGCCGATCGCGACTCGCGGATCGTGGTGGAAAAGCCCTTCGGCAAGGATCTGCAGACCGCGCGCGCGCTCAATCAGGTGCTGGCGGAATATTTCCACGAAGATCAGATCTACCGGATCGATCATTATCTGGGCAAGGAAACGGTCCAGAACCTGATGGCGGTGCGCTTCGCCAATATCCTGTTCGAGCCGCTGTGGAACGCGCAATTCGTCGATCATGTGCAGATCACAGTGGCCGAAACTGTCGGCGTTGACGGGCGCGGGGAGTATTACGACAATTCCGGCGCGATGCGCGATATGGTGCAGAACCATCTGATGCAGCTTCTGTGCCTGATTGCGATGGAGCCGCCGCATTGTTTCGAGCCCGATGCGATGCGCGACGAAAAGCTCAAGGTCATCCGCGCGCTCGACCCGTTGCGGCCGGGCGACTATGTGCGCGGCCAGTATCGTGGCAATGGCGGCGCGGATTATCTGACCGAGGCAGGCAATCCCGAGTCGCGCACCGAAAGCTTCATCGCGATGAAGCTGCATGTGTCGAACTGGCGCTGGAAGGGCACGCCTTTCTACCTGCGCACTGGCAAGCGGCTGAAATCGCGCGTCTCGGAAATCGCCATCACCTTCAAGGAGCCGCCGCATTCGATCTTCGGCGAGTCCAATCTCTGGCGCGAGAATGTGCTGGTGATCCGCCTGCAACCCGATGAAGGCATGGATCTTCGGGTGATGATCAAGGAGCCGGGGCCGGGGGGCATGCGGCTCAAGGATGTGGCGCTCGACATGAGTTTCGCCGAGGCGCTGGGCAATGATCTCTATGTGCCCGATGCCTATGAGCGGCTGATCATGGATGTGATCCGCGGCAATCAGACCTTGTTCATGCGCGGCGACGAGGTTGAGGCCGCCTGGGCCTGGGTGGATCCCATCATCGAGGGCTGGGAGACGCGCGGAGATCGGCCGGAGCCCTATGACCCGGGCTCGACAGGGCCGGAAGGGGCCCTCATGCTGATGCACAAGGACGGGCGGCGCTGGCGGGAGATTCGCTGATGGATTTTCATGAATACCCGGATCGCGAGATGATGATGCTGCGCGTGGCGCAACGCATCGCCTCGCAGCTGGGCGAGACGCTGCGCGGCTCCGGGCGGGCCACGCTCTCGGTTCCCGGCGGCACCACCCCGGGGCCTGTCTTCGACACGCTCAGCGGCGCGGAAATCGACTGGGCGAAAATCTCCGTGGTGCTCAATGACGAGCGCTGGGTGCCCGAGGACAGCCCGCGCTCGAACACGCGGCTGTTGCGCGAGCGCCTGCTGGTGGGGCGGGCGGCGAGCGCGCACCTGGTCCCGCTGCATGCCGATTACGCGACCCCCGAAGAGGGGCTGGAGGAACTGCGCGAAGGGCTCGCGCCGCATCTGCCGATTTCGGTGCTGCTGCTGGGGATGGGCGAGGATATGCATACCGCCTCGCTGTTTCCGGGGGCCGATAACCTCAAGGCGGCGCTGCGCGCAGATGCGCCGAGCCTGCTGCCGATGCGCGCCGAGGCCGCCGGAGAGCCGCGCGTGACGCTCACCTTGCCAGTGCTCAAGAACGCCGTGCGCGTGCATGTGCTGATCACCGGGCAGGCCAAGCGCGACGCGATCACGCGCGCAGCGAAGCTCGCGCCCGCCGAGGCGCCGATCGCGGCGATCCTGGACCAGGCGCAGGTGCATTGGTCCGAATGACGCGCCGTGCCGCGCGCGTTTTCTTGAGTATTTTTGGCAAGATGAAGCATGAAGGGCGAGCATGAGCATCTGGGGCGAATTGGCGCGGCACCAACGCGCGCATGAGGGGCGGCATATTCTGGAGCTTTTCGAGGCGCCAGGGCGGGCCGAGGATTTCTCGGCCACCTGCAATGACATGCGGCTGGATTATTCCAAGACGAATATCGACGAGCAGGGGCGCGCGCTGCTGCTCCGTCTGGCCGAAAGCGCGGGGCTTGAGGGGGCGCGCGCGGCGATGTTCGGCGGTGCGAAGATCAACGAGACCGAAGGCCGCGCCGTGTTGCATATCGCGCAGCGCGCCGATGATGCGGCAGTGATCGAGGTCGATGGCGCCGATGTCATGCCCGAATTGCGCGCCGAGCGTGGCCGGGCCTATGCCTTCGCGGAGGCTGTGCGCAAGGGGCGGCTCAAGGGGCAGGGCGGCGCGATCACCGATGTGGTCAATATCGGCATCGGCGGCTCTGATCTGGGGCCTGCCATGGCGACGCGCGCGCTTGCCCCCTATCACGATGGCCCGCGCCTGCATTATGTCAGCAATGTCGACGGGGCGCATATCGCCGATACGCTACGCGCGCTGGACCCGGAGAGGACGCTGGTGATCGTCGCCTCCAAGACCTTCACCACCATCGAGACGATGACCAATGCGCAGACCGCGCGCGACTGGATGGCCGAGAGCGTGGCCGATCCGGGCGCGCAATTCGCCGCTGTCTCGACCGCGCGCGACAGGACCGCTGCCTTCGGCATCGCGCCTGAGCGCGTGTTCGGCTTTGCCGATTGGGTGGGCGGGCGCTACTCGCTCTGGGGGCCGATCGGGCTGGGGCTGATGCTGGCCATCGGTTCGGAGGCGTTCGACCAGTTTCTCGCAGGCGGGCGCGCGATGGACCGCCATTTCTGCGCCGCACCGCTGGCCGCGAACATGCCGGTGATGCTGGCGCTGGTCGGCATCTGGCACAATCAGATCTGCGGTCATGCCACACGCGCTGTGCTGCCTTATGACCAGCGGCTCGCGCGTCTGCCCGCCTATCTGCAACAGCTGGAGATGGAATCGAACGGCAAGCGCGTGGGCATGGATGGGCGCGATCTGGACCGCCAATCCGGCCCGATTGTCTGGGGCGAGCCCGGGACCAATGGCCAGCACGCCTTCTACCAACTCATCCATCAGGGCACGCGCGTGGTCCCTTGCGAATTCCTGCTCGCCGCAAAAGGCCATGAGCCGGGGCTCGCGCATCAGCACCGGCTACTGGCCGCCAATTGCCTCGCGCAATCCGAAGCGCTGTTGCGCGGGCGGTCGCTGGCGGAAGCGCGCGCGCTGATGCAAGCCAAGGGGCTGGAAGGCGACGCGTTGGAGCGGCAGGCGCGCCACCGGGTCTTTCCGGGCAACCGCCCGTCCACCACGCTGATCTACCCCCAACTCACCCCCTTCACGCTGGGCCAGATCATCGCGCTCTATGAACACCGGGTCTTTGTCGAAGGCGTGATCCTCGGGATCAACTCCTTCGATCAATGGGGGGTCGAGCTTGGAAAGGAACTTGCAACTGCGCTCGGCCCGATGCTGGAGGGGGCGGATGCCAGCGCCAAGGACGGCTCGACCCGGGCGCTGATCGCCTTTCTGCGCGCGCAGCGTCAGTAACGCACAATCGTTTCGAAATCGACCGGGCGCTCTTCGGCCGGTCCCATCAGGTCATCGACCCCGAAGCTGATATTGGCGCTGGTGCCATCTTCGGAGATCTCGCCTGTCGAGCTCTCGATCTCGCGCCCGCGCACTGTGTAGCTGACCGACAGCCCCGCCATCATCTGTGCCATCATCTCCATCATGGCCGGGTCTTCGGCCATTTCGTCCATCTCGCTGCCCATCATGCCCAGCGGCAGGAAGACGCGCACGCGGCCATCACCCAGATAGGCGATCTCGCCCGGCGTGTCTTCGTCCGCGCCGACCTCTTCGCCCGGGCCCACGCCGTCCATCATCACTTCCTCGAAGGTGCCGGTGGTGTCGAATTCGCAGCGCACATGGGTGTCGGTCATGGTCATGCTGGCGCCCTCATCGTCGGGGCAGAAGGAGTCGTCCGCGCCCGCCATCTCGAACATCTGGCGCTGCATTTCGATGAAGCCAGTGATGCGGGCCTCATCCTCGCCAAGGACATCAAGCGTGAAATCGGCCTCGATACAGGCCGAAAGGGCGAGCGCGGCGGGCAGGGCAATAAGCGCGGTGCGCATGGGTCTGGCTCCTTCTGATTGATTGCAAGGTATCAAAACAGATCACGGCGCAGGATGCCAGCCCTGTCGCGAAAGCGGTCGTCCCGGTCCCGGCAAGCCTGCACCTGCCGAGACGAGCCTTCGCGCCGTGACTTCATCTTGCCCAAAATACTCTCGCCGAAGGCCGCGCGCCGTCAGGCGCGCTTCTGCGCACGAAAGGCCCTGTACAAATCAGAGGGCGCGCTGTCCCACCGGCGACGCGACACCGTGATCGAAAAGCAATCTAGTTCAGCGGCATGCGCTCCTGTGTCTGTTTGCCCAGCTGCGATTCGCGCCACAGGATCAGCAGTCCCGATGCGATCACGAGGCTCGCGCCCATGATCATCGGCCCGGTCGGGACTTCGCCGAAAAACACATAGCCGATGGCAGTGGCGAAGAAGAGTTGCACATACCAGAAGGGTGCGAGCGCCGAGGCATCGGCGAAGCGGTAGCTCGCCGTCATCATCAACTGCCCGATGCCGCCCAGCGCCCCTGTCAGCACCAGCAAAAGCAGGATCTCGCCCGACGGGATGACCCAGCCGAAAGGCAGTGTGGCCAGCGACAGGAGGCTTGCGGTCATCGCGAACCAGAACACGATGGCAGGGGTGGTCTCGGTCACGACCATGCGGCGCACGAGGATCTTGACCAGCGCCGCCGTGCACGCCGCGCCCAGCGCCATCAGGGCACCGATCCGCGCCATCTGGTCAACCTCGCCGCCCAGCGCCAGCCGCGGCCAGACCACGATCATCACGCCCGCCAGCCCCAGCCCGACGGCGGTCCAGCGAAACAGGCGGACGCGTTCGCCCAGCAGCACCACGGCGAAGATCAATGTCAGAACGGGTGCGGCAAAGCCGATGGTCGTGACCTCGGGCAGGGGCAGGAGCGAGAGCGCCACGAAATTCATCCCCAGCGTGGCCGAGCCGAGAAGCCCGCGCACTAGATGCAGGCGGGGGCGGGCCATGCGCAGCCCGTCCATCAGCGGGCCCTGCATGGCGATCCAGATCAGGATGAAGGGCAGCGAGAAGAAGGCGCGCGAAAACACGGCCTGACCGGTGGGCACATGCGCGCTCACGGCCTTGACCACACCGGCCATGCTGGACAGCACCAGAAGCGCCGAGAGGTTGAGGATGATCCCGGTCAGGGGTTGGACAGAGGTGCCGCGCGAAAGCATGCGAGCTCCAGTTTGCTTCACATGTGTAATAGACCTTCCCCGCATGGAAGACAAGCCGGGCTCTCCGGCCTTGCCAAGCCCTGCCCCCCGCTTTAGCTGCACCCGCAGTGACGGAGAGGTGTGCGAATGACGGATGAGACGCTGCTCGATCAGGCCTGGGCAGCCTGCGAGGCCGCGCCCGAGGACACAAGTCTGCGCCTGCGCTATTACGGGCGGCTGGTCGAGTCCGAGCTGGTGCTGTTGCTGGAGCAGGAGGCGCAGGGCGACCAGATCACCCCCAAGGTGTTCGATCTCGAAGATGGCAGGATCGTGCTTGCCTTCGACAGCGAAGACCGTCTGACCGAGTTCACCGGCCTGCCATCGCCCTATGCCGCGCTCTCGGGCCGGACACTGGTCGAGATGCTGGCGGGGCAGCAGATGGGGTTGGGGCTGAACCTCGGGGTCGCGCCATCCTCACGGCTGCTGCCTCCGGAAATTCTCGACTGGTTGGCGCGGATGATTGCCGAACGGCCCGAGGAATTGACCTCGCGCGCGGTTGCGCTGCACCCGCCCAGGGGTCTGCCGGAGCCCTTGCTGCTCGCGCTCGACCAGCGGCTTGCGCGGATGGAAGGGCTCGCGCGGATGGCCTATCTGACCGGCGTGGAATATGAGAGCGGCGCGCGCGGGCACATGCTGGCCTTCATCGCGCCTGCGCCGGGGTCTGAGGCGGCCTTGACGCGGGCGGTGCAGACGGCGCTGGGGTTTTCGGGCGTCGAGGCCGGGATGCTCGATGTGACATTTCTCGACGCCGATGCCCCGCGCGCGGCCGAACTGGCCCGAGTCGGGCTGCGCTTCGATCTGCCGCAACCGCCCGTGAAGGAGGAAAGCCCGCCACCGGGCAGCGACCCGGCGCGCCCACCACGGTTGCGCTGACAGGGCGCGCCCGCACGCATCAGCCAAAGACGATCAGCACCAGCAGCGCCACCGCGAGCATCGCAGCGCCCACCATCACGGTCACGATCCCGGGCAATCCCCAGACCATCCCTGCGATGACAAAGACATTGAGAAACACCATGATCGCCGCCCAGAGCGGCCAGGGCTCCTCTTCCTTGCGCCAGTCATTGGGTTTGCGATGCGGGTCGCCTTTCGATGCCATGTTTCGTTCTCCTCGAATTATGCATCGAGGATGTATGAATGGCCGTGGGCCGGATCAGCAGGGCAGATTGCCGCATCAGCAAGCGACGTGCGCGCTACCCGAAGACGACAAGGCTCAAGACAGCGAGAATGCCGATAGAGGCAGGGACCATGACCATGACCAGCCCGCTGAGCCCCATGGTCAGCCCTGCGATCACCAGGACTGCGATCACCAGGAGGATTGCGGCCCAGATGCCCCAGGGTTCGTTTTCCAGCATCTTGGGAAGTGCCTTGCGGGTGGATTTTGTCGCGGTCATATCGGCCATATCTCTTCCTCCAGTTCGATGCAGCGGCAATACCGGCAATTTTGCTGCGCCGCAGCATGACAGAATGTCGCGCGACTTTTTGTCTTGCCGGCCTTCAGACCCGCAGCCGCGCCAGAAAACCGCCCAGATCATCGGTGTGGTGATGGATATGCGCGGCCTCCAGCGGCTCTGGCGCGACATGCACGGTGCGCATCCCCATCGCATGCGGGGCGGCGAGATTGCGCGGGTCATCCTCGAACATGGCCGCAACGCGCGGCGCAAGCCCGTCGCGGGCAAAGACCCGCTCGAACGCTGCCGCCTCGGGCTTGGGCCGGAAGCCTGCATCCTCCACGCCATAAACCGCGTCGAACAGCCCCGAGAGCCCGCGCCCCGCAAGGACCCGCTGCGCATAATCGGCCGAGCCATTGGTGTAAACGATCCGGCGCCCGGGCAGGGCTGCGATCTGGTCGCGCAACTCCGGATCGGGGGCGAGCACCGTGAAATCGATGTCATGCACGGCCACCAGATAGGGCAGGGGGTCGATGTCATGCACGCTCATCAACCCGGCGAGCGTGGTGCCGTACTCCGCCCAGTAGTGCTTGCGCAACCGGTTCGCCTCAGGCTGATCGACGCCCAGCGTGTCCATCACATATTGCGTCATGCGCGTCTCGATCTGGTCGAACAGGCGCATTTCGGGCGGGTAGAGCGTGTTGTCGAGATCGAAGACCCATGCCTCGACATGGCTGAAATGTTCTGCTGGCATGTGCGGTATCCTAGCGCGCGCCGTCGCCATCGCAAGCCGAGAGGGCTTGTCATCCGGGCCGATCCCGGCTTTTGTGGAGGAAAAGCGCATCGAGACTGTCATGAGCATGGACGCCAAACCGCTGAAAGACGCCTACACGCTGATCCTCGAGGCGATTGATGTCGGCCTCTACAAACCCGGCGACCGGCTGGTGGAATCTGAACTGGCCGAGCGGTTCGGGGTCTCGCGCACGCCGGTCCGCGAGGCGCTGCAAAGGCTCGAGACACAATCGCTGCTCACCCGCGACGGGCGCTCGCTGATTGTCTCATCGCTCGATCACAACCAGCTTGCCGAGCTTTACGTGGTGCGCTCCGAGCTCGAAGGGCTCGCCGCGCGCCTGGCCGCGCGCCACGCCACGCAGGAGGAAGTCCGCCTGTTGCGCGCCATGATCGAGGAGGATCGCGGCCTGATCGATGACCCGCAAGCCCTGAGCCGTGCCAACAAGCGGTTTCACAAGCAGATCCATCTCGCCTCGCATAACCGCTATCTGGTGCAGCAACTCGATCTGGTGCACCGCTCGATGGCGCTTCTGGCCACGACCTCGATCTCGTTCGCGGGGCGCGGCAAGCAGACGCTGGAAGAACACGCCAGGATCGTGGAGGCAATCGCCGAGGGCGATGGCGACCGCGCCTATGAGGCGCTCAAACAGCATATATCGCTGGCCTTCGAGACAAGGCTGCGGCAGGATTCCATGGCTGAGGATCGGTATTCGATCTGATCCTCAGAAGACGTCCTCCAGAAATTCCAGCAGGGCCGCTTCAGCGCCCGCATTGGCGTCTGGATCCCAGTCATTCGAGCCTTCGACCGTGAAGGCATGCCGCGCACCGCCGAAAATGCGCGCATGATGCTGAATGCCCGCGTCATCAAGCGCACCCATCAGGGCCGCGAGATCTGCCATGCCGGATCCGGGGACGGGGT
Source organism: Paracoccaceae bacterium (assembly GCA_003567315.1). GTDB lineage: Bacteria > Pseudomonadota > Alphaproteobacteria > Rhodobacterales > Rhodobacteraceae > Roseinatronobacter. Next base: position 40,040 of record PWZT01000028.1, on the reverse strand, counting down.
CCGCAGACCCGTGCAGCACCAGCACAGGCGCCGAAGTGGCGCTGTAATCCTGCCCGTCAGGCGTGGCGAGCCCGCCATGGAAGCTCACAAACCCTGCCATGTCGAAACCCGCGCGCGCGCCTTCAAGCGCCGCTGCACCCCCAAAGCAATACCCCGTGAGCACCATGTCTGCTGGCACGCCTTCAAGCGCGGAGGCGGCCTCGATCCCGGCCTGCATCCGGGCGCGGAATTCGGCGCGGTTGCCATAAAGCGCGCCTGTTTCGCGGCGATAATCCTCGATACCTTCCAGCACCGCGTCGCGCCCGAACAGGTCAAGCGCGATTCCGACATAACCTGCCGCGGCCATCGCCTCTGCCCGCGCGATCTCATGCGCGTTGAGCCCGTCCCAGTCATGCACGATCAGCACCGCGCCACGGGGCGCCTGCTCGGGCATGGCGACAAAGCCTTCGAAGACAGTGTCCCCGAGTGAGTATTCGAAGGTCCCTGCCGCAAGGGGCGACAGTGCCATTAAACCAGTTGTTAAGGTGATCGTAGCGAGCCGCGAAATCATCATATCCCCTCCGTTGATTGCGGATGGAAATAGCGCGTTTTCGCCCAGCTCCAGAGTGGATCAGGCAAGCCGCGCCTTGACCCGCGCGCCGGCCTTGCCGAAATCCATCTGCCCGGCATGGCGCGCCTTCAACAGCCCCATCACCTTGCCGATATCGCGCACCGAGCTGGCGCCTGTCTCGGCGATCACGGCCTCAATCGCTTTCTCCATCTCCGCCTCGTCCAACTGGCGCGGCAGGAAGCTTTCGATCACCTCGATCTCGGCGCGTTCGGTTTCTGCCAGATCGAGCCGCGCGGCCTCTTCATAGGCGCGCGCCGAATCGCGGCGCTGCTTGACCATGCGCGTGAGCACGGCCACGAGGTCCGCATCGGACAATCCATTGGTCCCCTCATCGCCCCGCGCCGCGATCTCGCGATCCTTGATCGCGGCGTTGATCAGGCGCAGCGTGGCCAGCCGCCTGGTGTCCCGTGCCTTCATTGCGGCCTTCAACTCGCTGGTTATCTTGTCGCGCAAGGACATTCGGGGCTCCTTCGGGGATGCGAGGTCAACCGCGCGATCCTAGCGAAGCGCCCTGCTGCCGACAAGGCGTCAAAGCCGTGTGGTTGCGTCGCTTGATTCTTCTCCCGGCGCGCCCTAGAGATGCGCGCAAATCCGATGGAGGCCCGCCCATGTCTGCCCAATCGCCCAAAGCAACAGCCTGCCTTGCCCTTGCCGATGGCACCATCTTTCACGGTCGCGGCTTCGGGGCCACGGGCGAGACTGTGGCAGAGCTGTGTTTCAACACGGCCATGACCGGCTATCAGGAGATCATGACCGACCCTTCCTATGCCGGGCAGATCGTGACCTTTACCTTCCCGCATATCGGCAATGTCGGGGTGAACCCCGAGGATGACGAAACCGCCGAGCCGGTCGCTGCCGGGATGGTGGTGAAATGGGATCCCACGGCGCCCTCGAACTGGCGCGCGGCCGAGGATCTGGTGAGCTGGCTGCGCAAGCGTGGGCGCATCTGCATCGGGGGCGTCGATACCCGTCGCCTGACCCGTGCCATCCGCCAGCAGGGCGCGCCGCATGTCGCACTGGCGCATGACCCCGAGGGTAATTTCGACATCGAGGCGCTGGTGGCGCGTGCGCGGGGCTGGAGCGGGCTTGTCGGGCTCGATCTGGCGCGCGATGTCACCTGCGCGCAGAGCTACCGCTGGGATGAGATGCGCTGGGCGTGGCCCGAGGGCTACACCCGCCAGAGTGCCCCGCAGCACAAGGTCGTGGCCATCGATTACGGGGCCAAGCGCAATATCCTGCGCTGCCTCGCCTCGGCGGGCTGCGATGTGACCGTACTGCCCGCCACCGCCACCGCCGAGGATGTGCTGGCGTTGCAACCTGACGGGGTGTTCCTGTCCAACGGCCCGGGCGATCCGGCGGCGACGGGGGAATACGCCGTGCCGATGATCCGCGAGGTGCTGGCCGCCGATCTGCCGGTCTTCGGCATCTGTCTGGGCCACCAGATGCTCGCGCTTGCCCTTGGTGCGCGCACGGTCAAGATGAACCACGGCCATCACGGCGCGAACCATCCGGTGAAGGATTACGAAACCGGCAAGGTCGAGATCACCTCGATGAATCATGGCTTTGCCGTGGACAGCCAGACCCTGCCTGCGGATGTGGTCGAGACCCATATCTCGCTGTTCGACGGGTCGAATTGCGGCATCCGCGTCAAGGACAAGCCGGTGTTTTCGGTCCAGCACCACCCCGAGGCCAGCCCGGGCCCACAGGACAGCTTCTACCTGTTCGAGCGTTTCGCCGCCTCGATGGCCGCCCGCAAACCGGCCTGATCGTGCCATATTAACTTTTTGTTTACCGGTTACGTGCCACATATGCCGGGGCAGGGTATGGGCACGAGACAATGGGGCAGGCAGCGTTTTTCGGCACTCACCGGCGAGCAGGCGGCGGTTCCGGGCCGCTATTGCAGCTCGTGGTTCGCCGAAAGGACGCGCCCCGGCGCAAGGAATTGGGCGATATCCTGCTGGAAATGGGGGTCATCGCGCATGATGATCTGATGCGCGCGCTCGAAGCGCAGTCGCGTCAGGCCAGTTATCTGGGCGATTTCCTGATCTCGCGCAATCTGGTCACCGAGGCCGAGTTGAACGCCGCGCTCGCGCGTCAGTACGACACCAGCTTCATCTCGCTAACCGCCGACACGATGCCCGATCCTGCCCTGATCGACCGGGTCGGCGTGCCGCGATGCCTGAGCCTGAAATGCCTGCCGCTGCGGCGTGCGGGCGATGTCACCATCATCGCCTGCGCCCGCCCCTCGGAGTTCGAGCAGACCCGGCCCATGCTCGAGGCACGTTTGGGCCGCGTGGCGATGGTCATCACCAGCGAGGCCGATCTGGTCGCAGCGCTGCTGAAAACCCGGCGCAACCGGCTCAAGCTCTGGGCCGAAACCTGCGTCGCCGAAAAGGAAAGCTGCCGACGGATGCAAAGCCGCTGGTTCGGCCATGTCCTGGCCGCAGCGCTGGTCGTCATCCTCGCGCTGGCGATCCTGGCGCCGTTGCAGACATTGCTCGTGCTGACGCTGGTGGCGACCCTCACCCTCGCGGTGACCTCCTGCCTCAAGGTCGCTGCGGCTTTTGCGGCCCAGAACCGCAACCAGGCCGATCCCCGCGCGCCACCCCCCGACAAGACCATCGTGGCGCAACGCCAGCCCATCGTGACCGTGCTGGTGCCGCTGTTTCATGAAACCCGCGTCCTGCCGCGCCTCATCAACCGGCTTTCGCGGCTGACATGGCCGCGCGAATTGCTCGATATCCTGCTGGTGGTGGAAGAACACGATCTCGCCACCCGTGCGGCGCTTGACCGCGAGGATCTGCCGCGCTGGATGCGCGTCGTCGTCGTGCCCGACGCGCCACTCAAGACCAAGCCGCGCGCGCTCAACTATGCGATGCTGTTTGCGCGTGGCGCGATCATCGGCGTCTACGATGCCGAGGACGCGCCCGAGCCCAACCAGATCCACCGTGTCGTGCGCTGCTTCCAGAACGGCCCGCCCAATCTCGCCTGCGTGCAGGGCGTGCTCGACTTCTACAATGCGCGCAGCAACTGGCTGTCGCGCTGTTTCACCATCGAATATGCCACATGGTTCCGCATTATCCTGCCCGGGATGCAGCGCCTGCGGCTTGCAGTGCCGCTGGGCGGCACCACGCTCTTTTTCCGGCGCGATATTCTCGAAAAGCTCGGTGGCTGGGACGCGCATAACGTCACCGAAGACGCCGATCTCGGCATCCGGCTCGCACGGCATGGCTATTACACGCAGCTTCTGGGCACTGTCACTCTGGAAGAGGCGAATTGCCGCGCGATCCCCTGGGTCAAGCAACGCTCGCGATGGTTGAAGGGCTACGCTGTCACGTGGTTGGTGCATATGCGCAATCCGTACGCGCTTTGGAAGCAACTCGGCGCATGGAAATTCTTCGGCATCCAGGTGCTGTTTCTCGGTACTTTGGTCCAGTTCATGCTCGCGCCGCTTCTGTGGACCTTCTGGCTCATGCTGCTGGGGCTCGGCCATCCGTTGCAGGAAGTGTTCAGCACCGCTGTGATGGTTGGCTTCATCGGGGTCTTCGTGCTGTCCGAGGCCGTGACCCTGACTGTGGGCTATGTTGCGTTGCGCGGCTCCGGGCATCGTCATCTGCGGTTATGGTTGCCCACGCTGCATGGTTATTTCCCGCTCGCCGTGCTCGCGGTATACAAGGCGCTCTGGGAGTTGATTTCCGCACCATTCTACTGGGACAAGACCTCGCACGGCGAACACTCTGCGAGCTTCGACGCTATTGCAGTAGCGCGCCCCACACACTGAGGCTTGCAGCACCAAAGCGAGGGTGGCACAACCATCGTAAGGCTCACATGAGGTGCGGATGCTCTATTTTCACAAACACAAGCTGGTCTTTCTCGCCGCCCCCAAAAGTGGCAGCACTGCGATCGAGCATGCGCTGGCGCCCAAGGCCGATATTGTGTTTCAGAATGATCCCAATCTGAAGCACTGCACCTTTCAGCGCTATAAATGGCGCGTTGAAAAAGCCATCCTGATGTTCACCGATACACCCCCCGAGACCACCGCGCTCATCCGCAGGCTCGATGACTGGCTGGGAAGCTGGTTCCGCTTCCGCCACGGGGCATGGCTCAATGGCACGCCGCGCAGCACACGCGGGCTCAGCTTCGATCAGTTCGTCGAGGGCTATCTGTCAGACCCGCAACCCCCCTATGCCGCGGTCGGGCGCCCCTGGCGCTTCCTGATCCACCCGCAGAGCGGCACCACGGTTGACCATCTCTTCCGCTATGACGCGATGGCGGCCTTCACTGACTGGCTCGGCGCGCGGCTCGATCACCCGATTACGCTCGAGCAGCGCAATGTCTCGCCTGACTGGCAGATCACCCTGTCGCCGGAATTGCGCGCCCGACTGGAGGCCAAGTTCCCCGAGGATTACGACCTCCATGCGCGCGCGCGCACCACTGCGCCAGCCTGAGCCCTTGCCTCGCCGTGAGGCGCGCGGCACAGTGGCGCCGATCCAACAGGGGAGCGGTCCATGAGCCTCGAGACACGCATTGCCGCCGCGCGCGGCGAGACACACGCCGATCTGGTCCTGCGCGGGGCCGACGTGCTCTGCACTGTCACCGGCGCGCGCATCGCAGGCGATGTGGCCATCTGCGAGGGGGTGATTGTCGGCATTGGCGCGGAGTATGACGCCCGCGAGGTGATCGAACTGCCCGGCCAGACGCTGGTGCCGGGCTTCATCGACACGCATCTGCATATCGAATCCTCGCTGGTAACACCCTTCGAATTCGACCGCTGCGTGGCCCCGCGCGGGGTCACCACTGCGATCTGCGACCCGCATGAGATTGCCAATGTCGCAGGGCTCGACGGGATCCGCTATTTCCTCGAGGCCGCCACGCGCACGGTCATGGATATCCGCGTGAACCTGTCCTCCTGCGTGCCCTCCACGCATATGGAAACCGCAGGTGCCGCGCTCGATGCGGCGGCGCTCCAGACCCTCGCGGATCACCCGCAGGTCATCGGCCTTGCGGAGTTCATGAATTTCCCCGGCGTGATCCACCGCGATCCGGGCTGCATGGAGAAACTCCACGCTTTCGCGGGCCGCCATATCGACGGGCATGCGCCGCTGCTGTCGGGGCGTGACCTCAATGCCTATGTCACGGCGGGCATCCGCACCGAACACGAATCGACCAGCGCACAAGAGGCGCGCGAGAAGCTGCAAAAGGGCCTGCGCTGCCTGATCCGCGAAGGTTCGGTCAGCAAGGACATGGTCGCGCTCGCGCCGCTGCTGACGCCGGTGACCGCGCCCTATATGTGCCTGTGCACCGATGACCGAAACCCGCTCGATATCGCGGAACATGGCCATCTCGACCATATGATCCGCTCCCTGATCGCGCTGGGGTGCGACCCGCTTGCAGTCTATCGCGCGGCCTCGCTTTCGGCGGCGGAAGCTTTCGGGCTGAAGGATCGCGGCCAGATCGCCCCGGGCAAACGCGCCGATATCGTGGCCTTGCCCGATCTGGCGCAGTGCCGCGCCTCATTGGTCCTTTGCGCCGGGCAGGTCGTCTCCGAGGACGCCTTTGCGGCGCGCGAGACCATCGCGCCAGTTGCGCGCAACTCCGTGCAGGCGCCAAGAGTCGGGCCAGAGGATTTCCGCTGCGCGGGCGATGCGCCGGAAACGCCCGTCATCGGCATCATGGAGGGCAAGATCCTCACCGAGCATCTGCGTGAGGCCATCGCGCCACAGGAGGGCGACAAACGCCCCGATCCCGCGCGCGACCTTGCCCGCGTGGCCGTGATCGAGCGCCATGGCCGGAACGGCAATATCGCCACTGGCTTCGTGCGCGGCTTCGGGCTGCAGCGCGGTGCGATTGCGGCGACGGTCGCGCATGATCACCACAATATCGTCGCCGTGGGCACAGATTACGCAGATCTCGCCTGCGCCGCAAACCGCCTGTCAGAAATCGAAGGCGGGTTTGTTGTCGCGCATGAGGGAAAAATCCTCGCCGAACTCCCGCTGCCTGTCGCCGGCCTCATGTCGCTCGACAGCTACGAGGAGGTCCATGCCCAACTCACTGCCCTGCGCGCAGCGGCCATCTCGCTCGGCGTCACGCTTGAAGAGCCCTTCCTGCAACTCGCCTTCATCGCGCTGCCCGTGATCCCGCATCTCAAGATCACCGATCGCGGCATGGTCGATGTCCATCAATTCAGACTGATCTGATCTGCGGCTTCATCTTGCCAGAAATACTCAATGCGGCCTCGCGTCAATGCGCCTCGGCCCAACTGGCGCCCACCCCCGCATCCACCACCAGCGGCACGCTCAGCTTCACCACGGGCTCGGCGGCAGCCTCCATCACCTCGCGGACCCGGTCGATCACAATCTCGACTGCGTCTTCCGCCACCTCGAACACCAGCTCGTCATGCACCTGCAACAGCATCTTCGCGGGCTGGTCTTCAATCACCTGCGGCAGACGGACCATCGCGCGGCGGATGATGTCAGCCGCAGTGCCCTGTATCGGCGCATTGATCGCCGCACGCCGCGCAAAGCCTGCGCCGGGGCCCTTGGCGTTGATCTCGGGCGTGTGGATGCGCCGCCCGAACAGCGTCTCGACCCGGCCTTCCTTTTTCGCGAAGGCCACTGTGTCATCCATATAGGCGCGGATGCCGGGGAAACGCTCGAAATAGGTGTCGATGAAAGCCTGCGCATCCGCGCGCGGAATGCGCAGGTTGCGGGCAAGCCCATAGCCCGAAATTCCGTAGATCACCCCGAAATTGATCGCCTTGGCGCGGCGCCGGACCTCCGAGGTCATATCCTCCATCGGCACACCGAACATCTCGGAGGCGGTCATCGCATGGATGTCCTGCCCCTCGCGAAAGGCCGATTTCAGGCTGTCGATCCCTGCGATATGGGCCAAGATCCGCAGCTCGATCTGGCTGTAGTCGAGCGCGACCAGCTTGTGGCCGGGCTCGGCCACGAATGCAGTACGGATGCGCCGCCCTTCTTCAGAGCGGATCGGGATATTCTGCAGGTTCGGATCAGTCGAGGAAAGTCGCCCCGTCACTGCCCCCGTAATCACATAAGAGGTGTGCACGCGGCCAGTCTCGGGGTGGATATGGTCCTGCAACGCATCCGTATAGGTCGATTTCAGTTTCGAAAGTTGCCGCCAGTCGAGCACGCGGGCAGGCAGGTCGTGCCCTTCGGCGGCCAGATCCTCCAGCACATCCGCCCCCGTGGCATAGGCCCCGGTCTTGCCCTTCTTGCCGCCCTCCAGCGACATCTTGTCGAACAGTATCTCGCCCAGTTGCTTGGGCGAGCCCACATTGAATGTCTCGCCCGCAAGCTCGTGGATCTCCGCCTCGAGCCCCGCCATCTTCTGCGCAAAGGCATTGGACATGCGCGAAAGCGCGTCGCGATCCACCTTGATCCCATGCCGCTCCATCGCGGCAAGTACCGGCACCAACGGGCGCTCGAGCGTTTCATAGACGCGCGTCACCTGCGCGGCGTGCAGGCGCGGCTTGAACATCTGCCACAGCCGCAGCGTGATATCGGCATCCTCGGCGGCGTAGCGCGTGGCCTCCTCGATTGGCACACGGTCGAAGGTGATCGCGGATTTGCCGCCGCCCAGAAGCGTTTTGATGGCGATGGGCTGGTGGTTGAGGTAGCGGTCCGAGAGCGCGTCCATCCCGTGCCCGTGCAGGCCCCCATGCAGCGCATAGGACATCAGCATCGTGTCATCGATGGGCGCGACCGTGATCCCGAGCCCCGCGAAGATCTTGGCGTCATATTTCATGTTCTGCCCGATCTTGAGGATCGCCGGGTCTTCCAGCATCGGCCCGAGCAGATCCAGCGCGGCATCGAGCGGGATCTGCCCCTCGACCAGTTCCGTGCTGCCGAAAAGATCGCCCCCGCCCGCGCGATGCTGTAGCGGGATATAGGCCGCGCGCCCGGGCCTCACGCAAAGCGAGATCCCCACAAGCTCCGCGCGCATCTCATCGAGCGAGGTGGTTTCGGTATCGACCGCGACATGGCCCAACTCCTCGATCTCGGCAATCCAGCCGCGCAGATCGTCCAGATCGCGGATGCAGAGATATTCGGCCTCGGCAAACGCCGGTTGCTCGGCGTCCTGCGCCTCTGCCTGCGCGGTGGGCGCGGGGTCTGGTAGGGCAGGGGGCTCGGTGCCGAAATGCTCGGCCACGCGGCGGGTCAGCGTGCGGAACTCCATGTCATTGAGAAAGCCCAGCAGCGTGTCCGCCTCGGGCGCGCGGACCTCGAGATCCTCCAGCGTGAAATCGAGCGGGGTCTGATCGTCGAGCAGCACCAGCCGCTTGGAGATCCGGATCTGTTCGGCATGATCCACAAGGGTTGCGCGGCGCTTGGGTTGCTTGATCTCTTCGGCACGCTCCAGCAGCGTTTCCAGATCGCCGAAATCATTGATCAGAAGTGCGGCCGTCTTGATCCCGATCCCCGGCGCACCGGGCACATTATCGACCGAATCGCCTGCGAGCGCCTGCACATCCACCACGCGCTCGGGGCCCACGCCGAATTTCTCGACCACTTCTTCCACCCCGATGCGCTTGTTCTTCATCGCATCGAGCATCTCGACTCCGTCGCCCACAAGCTGCATCAGATCCTTGTCCGAGGAAATGATCGTCACCCGCCCCCCGGCCTCGCGCGCCTGCCGCGCGAGCGTGGCGATGATGTCATCGGCCTCGTAATCCTCGATCTCGATGGTCGCGAGGTTGAAGGCGCGGCTCGCGTCGCGCGTGAGCGGGAATTGCGGCCGCAGATCCTCGGGCGGCTCGGGGCGGTTGGCCTTGTATTGGTCGTAAATGTCGTTGCGGAAGGTCTTGGAGGAATAGTCGAAGATCACGGCGGCATGGGTGGATGCATCCGCACTCGCGCCATTCTCGCCCAGATAGCGCCAGAGCATGTTGCAAAAGCCTGCCACGGCGCCCACTGGCAACCCGTCGGATTTGCGCGTAAGCGGCGGCAGCGCGTGATAGGCGCGGAAGATATAGGCCGAGCCGTCAATCAGATGCAGATGGCTGCCCTTGCCGAAACTCATGTTGCGATGCCCCTCTCGCTTGTCTTAAGCTCTCGACCGTTGTGACGCGGCGAGGTCGATATGCGCAAGTCCTACCCAATGGCGGTGCTGATGACGATAGCTTTCTGCGCACCGGTGCAAGCGCTGGACTTGCCCGATTGCGAAAATGTCCCGGGATCCCCGCAAAGCTGCGCGCCCGTTGTCGCCTGCATGCCGGGTGAAAGCGTCTATTTCGTGGGGCGCGCGATAGGCTGGAATGAAGGCACGCTGGAAGGCGAGACCAATACGGGCGTGGCATGCACTGGCGAATGGGCGGTCGGCGAGACGCTGCAATTCGGGCGCGCGCGTTTTGAATGCGAGGACGGGCTCGCGGGCCGGATCGTTTATTACTATCAGGACAGCGAGACTGGCACTGCGCGCGGGACGGGGATCATCAGCGGTTTCGGGCGGGTGCAGGCCTGGGCGGGTGAGAATATCGAGCCGTTTCTGGACCGCACCCGCACCCGCATCGATGGCGATCTGATGTGTGGTGAGACCCCGATGCTGCTCAGCGACGCTCAGGCCGCGTGGTCATCCGCCCAGTCCTCATGGATGAAGCGCTTGTCGCAATAGGGGCATTCCACCATGCCGGTCTCGTGGCTGATCGAGAGCCACACGCGCGGATGCCCCAGCGCGCCTTCGCCCCCGTCGCAGCACACGCGCATCGCGGTGACGATTTCCTGTTCGGGGGGATCAAAGCTCAAGGGGTTGGTCATGCATCTCGCCTCTGTCATCTGGTGTTTGGCCAAGCATACAGGATCGCGCGCAGGTCGGGCAAGCGCCAAGGCGCTCAGCCCGGCGGCGGGCCATAGGCATTTGCCTCCGGGTCGCCCTTGAGAATACCCAGCTCGATCAGCGCCCAGATCCCCACACCCAGCGCGATCACGCCCAGAATCATGCTTGGCGTGCCCGGCATCATGATCACGCCCTCGGCCCCCGGAATGCCCTGCACCGGGCGATACCCGATCTGGAAGGCGTCGATTACGGTCAGCAGCACCCCCGGCACAAAGAAGATCGCGAGTTTCGGCAGCGGCGGCTGGCCCCGATCCGCCAGCCGCTTGGTGCCCAGCGCCAGCGCCGGATAGAGCAGCCCCAGCGTGATCAGCAGCACCAAGAGCCGCCCGAAAAATCCGTCACCGAACAGGGCGCCGAAAATCGCGCCAAGCACAAGCGCCGCCACGACAATGATCAAAAGGCCCAGCCAGTATTGACCCCGCCGGATGCGCCCTTCGAAACTCGTCAGCAATTCGACCATCGCTTGAACCTCCTGTTCTGTCCTGGTTTTCGCCCCACAGCCTCATCATCCCTGAACGCCCCGGTCAACCCCGCGACTGTCAATCGGCTTTTCATCCGCGCGCAAACGCTTATCTATGGCGCGGGCGCGAATGAGGAGAACAGGCGATGACCGACACCGCGATCGAGATCACGGGCTTGCGCAAGACCTATGCGGGCGAGAAGGGCTCTGCCCCCAAGGCTGCGCTCACGGGCGTCGATCTGACCATTCCCGCAGGCAGCATCTTCGGGCTGCTGGGGCCCAACGGGGCAGGGAAATCCACGCTGATCAACATTCTCGCGGGGCTTGTGACCAAGACTGAAGGGCGCGTGGTGATCTGGGGCTTCGATCAGGATATCAACCCACGCCAGTCCCGCGCCGCCATCGGGGTCATGCCGCAGGAGTTGAATATCGACCCCTTCTTCACCCCGCGCGGCGCGCTGGAGGTGCAGGCGGGGCTTTATGGCGTGCCGAAGTCGCAGCGCCGCACTGATGAGATCCTCGATCTGATCGGACTGTCGGACAAGGCCGAAGCCTATGCCCGTACGCTCTCGGGCGGGATGCGGCGCAGGCTGCTGCTGGGCAAGGCGCTGGTGCATCGCCCGCAGGTTCTGGTGCTTGACGAGCCGACTGCGGGCGTCGATATCGAGCTGCGCCAGATGCTCTGGGCCAATGTCCGCAAGCTCAACGCGCAGGGCATGACCATCATTCTCACCACGCATTACCTCGAGGAAGCGCAGGAGATGTGCGACCAGGTCGCCATCATCAATCACGGCGCGGTCGTCGTGCGCGACAAGACCTCGGCGCTGCTCGACAGGCTCGATGCGAAAACCTTGCTGCTCAAGCTCGAAACCACACCGGGCCAGCTTGACCTGCCCGAGGATGTGACACTCGAACATCGCGCTGACGGGTATATCGCGATCACTTATCGGCGCGGCAAGGTCTCGGCGGGAGAGATTCTCGCGGCGGTCACACGCGCAGGCGGGCAGATCGTGGATGTCTCGAGCGAAGAGGCCGATCTCGAGGATGTCTTCCTCGCCCTGACCTCCGACAAGGCCGCCTGAGCGACTGGGAAAAAACTGCCCAACCCTGCTTCATCTTGCCAAAAATACTCAAATCTGCCGCCAAGACCCGGCACCGCGCCGCTCAACTCTCGCGCCGCCGCAGCCGCAGCCGGGTGATCCGGTTGCCGTCGCGAGCCACGATCTCGAAGCGCGTACCGTGGAAGGAAAACACCTGTCCCTCCTCCGGGATGGCCTGCGCCTCATGGATCACCAGCCCGGCGACTGTCACCGCTTCCTCATCCGGCAGGCTCCAATCCATCGCGCGGTTGAGGTCACGAATGGTCATCGCCCCATCGACCTGCACATCCCCCGCCTCGCTCACCTCGATCTCCGGGGCGAGGTCGGTGTCATATTCATCCTCGATCTCGCCCACGATTTCTTCCAGAATATCCTCGAGCGTGATCAGCCCATGCAGCGCGCCGTATTCATCCACCACCAGCGCGAAATGCCGCCGCAGCCGCAGGAATTCCTGCATCTGTTCATCGAGAGGCGTGGTCTCCGGCACGAAATAGGGCGGGCGCGCGAGCGCATTCAGATCAAGCGCGCTGATCGCCGAATAATCGCCCCCGGCTTCCAGCACCAGCCGGTGCATCTCGCGCACCAGATCGCGCGCATAGAGAATGCCGATGATGTTTTCGGGCTCGTCGCGATACATCGGCAGCCGCGAATGCGGCGAAGCGATGCATTGCGCGATGATGTCCGCGATCGGATCCTCGGCGTTGACGGTCTCGATCTGGCTGCGATGGCGCATGATCTCCTCGACCGTGCGCTCCGACAGATCGAGCGCGCCCATCAGCCGGTCGCGATGCTCCTTCTCGACCGAGCCCGTGGAATGCCCCAGCGCGAGCGTGCCCGCGATTTCCTCATGCACCGACAGGATGTTGCTGTCAGGGTCGATGCGCACCCCGAACACGGCCAGCACCCGACGCACGATAAAGCGCACCACACTCACCACTGGCGAGAAGATCGCCACCACCCAGCGCAGCGCCGGGGCCACGCGCGTCGCCGCGCGTTCGGGGTTGGAGATGGCATAGGTCTTGGGCAGCACCTCGGCAAAGACCAGCACCAGAAGCGTCATGACCAGCGTGGCCAGCGCCACCCCGCTATCGCCGAAAAGCCGCGTGAACAGCGCGGTGGCCAGCGACGCCGCAAGGATATTGACGAGGTTGTTGCCCAGCAGGATCGCGCCGATCATGCGCTCACTGTCATCAGTCAGCGTGAGCGCGCGCTGCGCGCCGGTCTCGCCCTTGTCGGCCTGTGCTTTCAGCTTGCCCCGGCTCGAGGCAGTCAGCGCGGTTTCCGAGCCCGAAAAGAGCCCCGAGATGACCAGCAACAGAAGGATTGCCCCGGCACTGACCCAGAAAGCCGTATCAAGATACGCGGCGAAATCGCCCATGAGGTCCCGAATCTGAAATCAACGGCCGCAATGGCCTTTGTTGCATGTTGTAATTCCTCTGCCGCCTGCCGTCCAGCGCTGCGCCGAGCGAACAGGTCGCATGGCCGCATACGGCCTTGACCGGGCGCGCGGCTTTCGCCATCACAGCGCGCATGTTTGCCTCGGACACGCTCGATCAGATCACCCGCCGGTTCGGCTTCGTCGAAGCGCGGCTGATGGAGGGCGTGGCCTCGGATGAGATCGCTGCGCTGACCCGTGAATATGCCGAACTCAAGCCCGTCGTTGCGCAGATCACTGCCTATCAGCAGGCGCTCGCGGATCGCGAAGAGGCGCTTGCGCTGCGCGACGATCCGGAGATGCGCGCGTTGGCAGAGGAAGAACTCGCGCGGCTCGAGCAGGCGCTGCCGGAGCTGGAGCAAGCCCTGCGCCTGGCCCTTCTGCCGCGCGACGCCGCCGATGCGCGCCCCGCGCTGATCGAATTGCGCCCCGGCACGGGCGGTGAGGAAGCGAGCCTTTTCGCTGCCGATCTTCTGCGCATGTACCAGCGGTATGCCGAAAGTCGCGGCTGGCAGGTGCAGATGGTCAGCCTGTCGGAAACCGAGCTTGGCGGCCTGCGCGAGGCGGTCATGCGGATCGCGGGCGAGGGGGTCTTTGCGCGGCTCAAATTCGAATCCGGGGTGCACCGCGTCCAGCGCGTGCCGGTCACCGAATCGGGTGGGCGCATCCATACCTCCGCGGCCACGGTCGCCGTGCTGCCCGAGGCCGAGGAGGTCGATATCGACATCCCCGCGCAGGACATCCGCATCGACACGATGCGCGCTTCGGGCGCGGGCGGGCAGCATGTGAACACCACCGATTCGGCCGTGCGCCTGACCCATATCCCGTCCGGCATCGTCGTCACCTCCTCGGAGAAATCCCAGCACCAGAACCGCGCCATCGCGATGCAGGTGCTGCGCGCAAAACTCTTTGACATGGAGCGCCAGCGCGCCGCCGAGGCCCGCGCGGATACGCGCCGCGCGCAGGTGGGATCGGGCGACCGCTCCGAGCGCATCCGCACCTATAATTTCCCGCAAGGCCGCATGACCGATCACCGCATCAACCTCACGCTCTACAAGCTCGAGGCGGTGATGCAGGGCGATCTCGACGAGGTGATCGACGCGCTGATCGCCGCCGATCAGGCCGCGCGTCTGGCCGAAATGGAGGCATGATGCAGGCGCAGGCCCTGCTCGCCGAGGGCATCGCGCAACTGCGCGCCGCCGGGATCGAGGGCGCCCCCCGCGATGCGCGCTGGTTGTTGGCGCATGCGTTGGACCTCGCGCCTGACCGCCTGACACTGGCGCTGCACGACCAGATGAGCGTTGCGCAGATCACGCGCTTTCGCGCGGCCATCGCCGCGCGCGCCCGCCACCAGCCTGTTGCCCAGATCACCGGCGCGCGGCTGTTCTGGGGCCGGCGCTTTCATGTCACCCCCGATGTGCTCGACCCGCGCCCCGAGACCGAAACCCTGATTGAGGCCGCCCTCGCGCAGCCCTTTTCGCGCCTTCTCGACCTCGGCACCGGCAGCGGCGCGATCCTGCTCACGCTTCTGGCAGAGCGCCCGCAGGCCACGGGGCTCGGCGTCGATCTCTCCGCCGCCGCGCTGGAGGTCGCGCGGAAGAACGCCTCCGCGCTCGGGCTCGAAGCGCGTGCGGCATTTCAGTGCTCCGACTGGTTCGCGGAGGTCGCGGGCCAGTTCGATCTGATCGTTGCCAACCCCCCCTATATCGCCGCGCCTGACCATGACACGCTCGCCCTCGACACGCGGCTGTGGGAGCCGCGCATGGCGCTCGTGCCCGCCGCGTGCGATGGCACAGGGCTTGCGGCCTATCGTGCGATTACTGCGCAGACAGCAACGTATCTGCGCCCCAATGGCTGGCTGATGGTCGAGATCGGGCTGGGGCAGGGGCCCGAGGTGGCTTCGCTGATGTCGGATGCGGGCTTGCATGATCCACGCATCCTGCCCGATCTGACCGGGCGCGGCCGGGTGGTGGTCGCGCAGGCCCGCTGAGCGCCCCGTGCCATGACAAATCCGCCAAAAACCGCACAGAATGGAGATTTTCGCAGCATTGGGCTTGCCTTGCGCTCTCAAGCATGCCATCTCAGCTATCAGGCAGCGGCCAACACGGAGCCGCCGCGCCAAAAAACGCTCCCAATTCGCAGTCCGGATCGGCGCTTGGCCGCCAAGACCGAAGCGCTGCACAGCGTGCCAATATAGGCAGGAATCAGTTACGCATGAGATCACCCAACAAACGTTCGCGTTCGAAATCGAACCGCCCGAAAACGCTTGGCAATATCGTAAACCGCGTGTTCGACAGCTCCGGCCCCGAGGGCAAGGTGCGCGGCACGCCGCAGCAGATCATCGATAAATATCAGGTGCTCGCCCGCGACGCGCAATTGTCCAATGACCGGGTCGCGGCGGAGAATTTCCAGCAGCATGCCGAGCATTACACACGCATGCTGGCGCAGGCGCAGCGCGAGCAGCAGGCCGAACAGGAAGCCCGGCGCCAGCAGCAGGAAGAGCGCAACCGCAACGCGCAGGACGACCGGCGCAACAATAACGGTTCCGACAATCGCAATCAGCAGCATCACAACCAGCAGCATCAGAACCGCCGCGACGACCAGCGCGGCCCTGCAAGGGAAAGCGATGCGCAGCCCAGCCAGCCCCAGGTGAATGGCGCGGGCCGCGACAGCCACGATGCGAGCGCCTTTACCGTGCAGGATATGGGCGAACAGGGCGGGCAGGAGTCCGGGCTGGTCGAGACCCCCGAGAGCCAGAGAAGCCAAGCTGACCCCGCGCCCGAGGCCGAGGCACCGGCAAAGCCCGCCAATCGCCGCAAGCCACGTGCGAAGAAGGCCGAGACGGCGGAGGATGGCTCTGGCGATGCGCCTGCAAAGCCCAAGCGCGCCCCCCGCAAGCCGCGCAAGGCCGCGAGTGAGGCCGAAAGCGATCAGTCCACCCCGTCGGCCGCCGAGTGACGCGCGACGCCGCCGGGCCTATTCGCCCGGCCGCTTGAGGCTGAACACCTCGCGCACGGTTGCGTAATCGCGATAGCCGCAGCGCGCGAGCGGCTGAAACCGCGTGATGTCGAAGCGGCCGTCCACCAGACAATCCGCGCGCATATGCACGCCCACCACCTCGCCCAGCACGAGGAAATTGGCGTCCCCTTTCAGTGTGACGATCTCGGTCATGCGGCATTCCAGCGCCGCAGGCGCCTGCGCCACGCGCGCGGCCTCGATCATCCGGCAATCCGCGCGCGCAAGCTCGGCATGGCTGAACTCATCGACCTCGCGCGGCCAGGGCCCCGAGGTGGCATTCATCGCATCGCGCGCCGAATATTCCACGATATTGACGCAGAACACGCCGGTCTCGCGGATATTGGCGACCGAATCCTTGGTGCCATCGCGATCCGGCTTGGCGCTGGTCGAGGCGAACATCACCTGCGGCGGCACATAGGCCACGGCGTTGAAGAAGGAATAGGGTGCGAGATTGTCCTGCCCATCCGCGCCACGCGTGGAAATCCAGCCAATGGGCCGGGGGGTCACGATGGCGTTGAACGGGTTATGCGGCAGGCCGTGGCCGTGCCGGGGCTCGTAGAACATGCGAGGCTTCTCCGTTATGTTTGCGCGCACCCTAGCGTCATGCTACGGGCGCTGCCAGCACAGATCCGCGCGGGCCGAGCATGCAGATAACACAGGAAACACCGGCCGACTGGTGGGAGGTCGAGGCGCTTTTCGATTTGTGCTTCGCGCCCGGGCGCGAAGCGCTGTCCTCCTACCGGCTGCGCGATGATGTGCCCCCTGTGGCGGCGCTGTGTCTGACCCTGCGCGACGAGAACGGGCTGGCGGCGGCGATCCGCTACTGGCCCGTGCAGGTGGGCGGCCGTGACGCCCTGCTTCTGGGGCCGATTGCGGTGCATCCCACGCATCAGGGCGAGGGGCTGGGTGGCTGGCTGATCCGCGAAAGCCTCGCGCGTGCGCGTGCGGGTGGCTGGGCGCGCGTGCTCTTGGTGGGTGACGCGCCCTATTACAGCCGCTTCGGCTTTGCCCTATGCGAGGGGGTGGAGATGCCGCCGCCCACGAACCCCGCGCGCGTGCTCGGCCTGGCGCTCGTGCCTGGCGCTTGGGATGGGGTGGGCGGTGCAGTCACGAAAGCCGTGCCGCAAGAGGTTTCCGGCTGATCCGTTTGGCAGCTTCGCCCCGCAAAAGCGCCCTCGGGCCGCACCCACCCACCCGCCCCTGCACGCCCCGAGGGCGCTGCCCTTGCCTGCGGCAAGGACGGATTTGGGTGCGATGCAAGGGGAGAGGGCGGTGCCAGTATCACTCCACCAGCGTGGCGACGTAATCCAGAAGCGCGGGCCGCGCGCTTTCCAGCCCACGCGACTGGACGCGCGCGATCAGCTCCGAGACCTCGTTGAGATTGGCCCGGCGGATCAAGGATTTCACTGGCCCGATCGAGGCCGGGCGCATCGACAGTGACGGAAACCCGATCCCCGCCAGCGCCAGCGCATCAACGGGCCGCCCGGCATCCTCGCCGCAGAACGAAAGCCGCGTGTTGCTCTCGTGGCAGCGATCCACGATCACCTGCAGAAAGGTCAGAAAGCTCACATTGAGCGTGTCATAACGCTTGCGGACCAGCTCGTTCTCGCGATCCGCCGCGAAGAAGAACTGCTTGAGGTCATTGCCCCCGATGGAGAGGAAATCCACTGTCTCGAAGAAGCTTTGCGGCGCATAGGCGAGCGAGGGCGTCTCCAGCATCGCGCCCACTTCCACCTTCTCGGGCAGCGCATGCCCCAAACGCCGCTCGCGCTCGATCTCGCGCAGGAACATGTCGCGCGCGCGGGTGAATTCGCTGATCGTGGCGACCAGGGGGAACATCACGCTCAGCGCCCGCCCATCGGCCGCGCGGATCAGCGCCTGAAGTTGCATCCTGAGCACCCCGGGCTTGTCGAGCCCCACGCGCAGCGCCCGCCAGCCCATCGCCGGGTTTGGCTCATCGGGGCGCTTCATATAGGGCATGACCTTGTCCGAGCCGATATCGAGCGTGCGGAAATAGACGCGCTTGCCCTGCGCGGCATCCAGCACGCGCGCGTAATTGGCCACCAGATCCGAGCGCTTGGGCATCTTGTCCTGCGCCAGAAACTGCAGCTCGGTCCGGAACAGCCCCACCGCATCCGCCCCCGACGAGGGCAGCGAGGGCAGATCGGCCATCAGCCCGGCATTCATCTTCAGGCTCACGGTCGTGCCGCAGCGCGCCTGCGCGGGCTTGTCGCGCAGGCTGGCGAAGCGCTCCTGCGCCTTGGCCTGCATCGCCATCTTGTCGCGAAATGCCGCCGAGATGCTGTCATCGGGGCGCAGATGCACCACACCCTCGGTGCCATCGACCAGAATGTGATCGCCCGTCAGCGCCTCGGTCGAAATGCGCGGGACATTGATCAGAAGCGGGATCGCGAGCGCGCGCGCCACGATCGTCGCATGGCTGCCGACCGAGCCTTCCTCCAGCACGACCCCGCGCAGCTTGCGCCCGTAATCGAGCAATTCCCCCGGCCCGATATTGCGCGCAACAAGGATGGGCCGCTCGGGCATTTCGGCGCCGGTCTCGTTGCCCTGACCCGTGAGAATGCGCAACAGCCGGTTCGAGAGGTCATCGAGATCATGCAGCCGGTCGCGCAAATAGGCATCGGGCACAGTCTCGAGCCGTGCGCGCGCGGCGGATTGTTCCTTCTCCACTGCGGCCTCGGCCGAGAGCCCAAGCCGGATATCCTCTTCCATCCGCTTGAGCCAGCCGCGCGAATTGGCAAACATCCGGTAGGTGAGCAGGACTTCCTGCTGCTCCTTGTCGCGCCCACCGGCATTGGCCAGAAGCTGATCGACCGAAACCCGCAACTCCGCGACCGCATCTTCCAGCCGCTGCAATTCGGCGGCGCTGTCATCATTGACCAGATTGGTGATCACAACGCGCGGCTCGTGCAGCCAGACCTCGCCCTCGGCCTCGCCCTCCTGCGCGGTCACGCCGCGCACCATGAGCGGGTGCTTGTGGGTCGCGGCGAAGCTCGTCTCCTCGCCGATGAAAGCGCCCAGCTCGGTCATCTCGGCGAGCACCATCGCGACCACTTCGAGCCCGTAAATCTCGTCTTCCGAGTATAGCCGCCGTTCCTTGGCCTGCACCACCAGCACGCCCAGCCGCTCGCCCAGGCGCTGGATCGGCACGCCCAGGAAAGAGGTGAACACCTCTTCGCCAGTCTCGGCCATATAGCGAAAGCCGGGCTCGGCAGGCGCATCGGCGCTGTTGACGGGCTTGGAGGTGCGCGCGACCTTGCCCACCAGCCCTTCGCCCAGACGCAGCCTCGTCTTGTGCACAGCCTCCGGCTTCAGCCCTTCGGTCGCGCAAAGCTCCAGCGTGTCGGGGTCGCGAAACAGATAGATCGAGCACACCTCCACCCTCATCGCCTCGGCGATGATCGTGGTAATCCGGTCCAGCCGCTCCTGCCCGGGATTGGACAGGGACATCTCGTCGCGCAGGCGGCGCAGCAGCTTTCGGCTGTCGGTCTCGAGTCTGTGGGGCATGGCCCCTCCAAATTATCCGGCGTGGGATGCGTCAGCCGGTCTTGTCCAATTCGAACGCATCATGGAGCGCCTGAACGGCCAGTTCCATATATTTTCTGTCAATAAGCACTGAAATCTTGATCTCGGAGGTGGCGATCACCTTGATATTGACGCGTTCTTCAGCAAGGGCGCTGAACATTCGCGCGGCAACACCCGCATGGCTGCGCATCCCGATGCCCACCACCGACACCTTGGCCGCATCCTCATCCACCTCCAGCCTGTCATACCGGATCTGGCCCGCATCGCGCGCGCCTTCCAGCGCCTTGCGCGCGCGCGCGACCTGATCGACCGGGCAGGAAAAGGTCATGTCGGTCACGGGCTTGTCATGGCCTTGCGCGTTTTCCGAGATGTTCTGGACGATCATGTCCACATTCACCCCAGCCTCGGCGAGCGGGCCGAAAATGGCCGCGGCGATACCGGGGCGGTCCTCGACTGTGACGAGGGTCAGCTTGGCTTCCTCGCGGCTATAGGCCACGCCCGAGACGACTTTCGATTCCATGATCTCATCCTCATCACAGACCAGAGTTCCTGATTGCTCATCCGTATCATCGAAAGATGACAGCACGCGTAGCCGCACCTTGTAGCGCATGGCAAGCTCGACCGAGCGCGTCTGCAAGACCTTCGCGCCGAGCGAGGCCAGTTCCAACATCTCCTCGAAGCTGATCTTTTCCAGCTTGCGCGCTTTCGAGGTGATACGCGGATCGGTCGTGTAGATGCCATCGACATCGGTATAAATGTCGCAGCGCTCTGCCTCGAAGGCCGCGGCGAAGGCGACTGCGGTCGTGTCCGAGCCGCCGCGCCCCAGCGTGGTGATGCGGCCCTCGGGACTCACGCCTTGGAAGCCTGCGATCACGGCGACCTTGAAGCCCTCGGCGAATTTCGCGTCCAGATTGGCGCGCGGGATATCGACAAAGCGGGCCGCGCCATGTTGGCTCGTGGTCTGGATCGGCACTTGCCAGCCCTGCCAGGAGCGCGCGGGCACATCCATCTCCTGCAATGTCAGCGCCATCAGCCCGGCGGTGACATTCTCGCCCGAACTCACCACCGCATCATATTCGCGCGCGTCATAAAGCGGCGAGGTCTCGTTCACCCACCCCACAAGCTCGTTGGTCTTGCCCGACATGGCCGATACGATGACGATCACATCATAGCCGCGCGCCACTTCCGCGCGCACCTTTTCGGCCGCGTTGCGGATGCGCCCCAGATCAGCCACCGAAGTGCCGCCGAATTTCATGACCAGAAGCGGCATCGGCCGATCCTTCTCCCCCAGACTTTCCGCGCCACTCTTTATGCGCCGCGAGAGTGTGGTGCAAGCGTTCCAGAGCTGCGGCGCGGGCGCTCAGGCGGTTTTTCTGCCGAAGTTGCGGGCAAAAGGTGATGTAGCGGCAAGTTTGGCGATGCGCTGGAGGATTTCAGCGCGCACCGGGCCTTCGCGCGGGGGGTCATTGAGCGTGGTGAACCAATGCGCAGGCGGGTTGCGCCCGCGCGCGCGGCGGTTCCATGACAGCCCCGCCAGCACATCCCGCGCCGCGTCCGGCAGGGCGCCGTCGAGCACATGGCCATTGAGCGCGCCCCAGATGCGCGTCCAGCAGCGCGCGACGGACCACGGGTTATAGCCGCCCCCGCCCAGCACCACCATGCGCGGGGCCATTCCGCGCAGCGCCAGCGCGACCTCGGCATGGGCATTGTTCGACAGCGCGAGCCGCGACAGCGGGTCTTCCTCGATCGCGTCCGATCCGCATTGCAGAACGATGGCCTGGGGCGCGAAACGCTCCAGCGCGGGCAGGATCAGCCGCTGCAGGATCACGCGCATCTCGCTATCATTGAGCTCGCGCGGCACAGGCAGATTGATCGCGCGCCCACTGCCCGCATCGCCGAGCCTGCCCGTGAAGGGCCAGCGTTTCTCTTCATGCACCGAGATCAGCAGCATGTCGTCATCGCCCGAGAGCGCCGCCTCCACCCCGTCGCAATGATGCGCGTCGATATCGACATAGGCGATGCGCGACAGCCCCAGATGGCGCAGCGCCAGAAGGCTGAACACGGGGTCGTTGAGATAGCAGAATCCGTTCGCGTAATCGGCCATCGCGTGATGCGTGCCCCCGCCGGGCACATGCACGACCCCGCCATCGCGCACCAGCTCCGCCGCGAGCATCACGCCCCCGGCGCCCGTGGCGGGGCGGCGGAACATCTCGGGAAAGACCGGGTTTGCGGTGCTGCCCAGACCGTGCCGCTTGCGCGTCGCGTCACTGACCTCCTGCGCGGCCTCGGCGGCCTGCAATGCTGCGATGTAATCCGGCGTGTGGAAGGCCGTCAGCGCCTCGGGTTTCGCGCGCGGGCTGGTGCGGAATTGCGCCTGCGGCAGCCAGCCCAGCGCACGCGCCAAATCCATCACGGTGGAGACACGCGGGATGTGCAGCGGGTGCCACGCGCCATAGCTGGAGCCGCGGTAGATTTCCGAGCCGATGAAAAACGGTTTCATCATGCGAAAAAATACCCTGCCAGCAACCGGCCCGATTTGGCACTTGGCGGTCTGATTATGAAAAACGATTTCACCATGTGAAAAAGTGGATCAGGGCAGGGCGGTGCGGATCTGGCTGGTGATGGCGCGTGCCGTGGGGCGGGTCCGCGACCCCCAGAAGCCCATCAACTCTCCCTCCGGCCCGATCAGCGCCTTGTTGAAATTCCACGAGGGCACATGCCCATGTTCCTCGGCAAGCCATTGGTAAAACGGGTGTGCCTGCGACCCGCGCACGGGCGTGATCTGCGTGATCGGGAAGGTCAGCCCGGTCTGCACGCGGCAGAAATCGGCGACTTCCTCATTGCTCGACAACTCCTGGCGGAAATCATCGGACGGGACCGCAAGCACGACAAGCCCTTGCGGGCCGTATTCCTCGTAAAGCGCCTGCATGTCGCCATATTGCCGGGTGAAGCCGCACAGCGAGGCCGTATTGACCACCAGAACCGGTGTCCCGCGCCAGTCGCTCAAGTCGATGCGGCTTCCATCAAGCCCGGTGAAGGTAAACGCATGGGTAGGCAGGGCAAAGAGTGAAACGAGCATTGCAGCGATCCTGAGCATGGCACCCTCCGTGAGACTTCGGCGAAAACTAGCCGGAACAGAGGGTTCGGCAAGGTATTTTGGCTTGATCTGAAATTGCTGCTGTATAATTCTCCATGCGTAATCGAGTAGTTCAGTTCATGATAAAGTTCTCTCTGAAATGCGCCGAAGGGCACAGTTTCGAAAGCTGGTTTCAATCCGGGTCGGCCTTTGACACACTCAATGCGCGCGGGATGGTGACATGTCCGCATTGCGGTTCCGGCAAGATCGAAAAGGCGTTGATGGCACCCGCGATCACGGGGGCGAGCACTGCGCCTGCAATACCTGAAAGCACGCCCGAACCCCCAGATATATCACAGAAAATCAAAGACTTGCGCGCCTATATTGAAGCGCATTCCAATGACGTCGGCGATCAGTTCGTGACCGAGGCGCGGGCGATGTACCTCGGCGACATTCCCGACCGGCCCATCCATGGTGTAGCCGCGCCCGACGAGGCCAAGGCGCTGCTTGATGACGGCGTGCCCGTGCTGCCGCTGCCCTTTGCGCCTGCGCGCAATACCAATTGACGCAGCCCTGCGATGCCGGAGCCTGCCTGCCAACGCTTGAGCATCCGCACGCAGGGCGCGGGATTCTACGAGATCACCCGGAGCATCATCCCGATGCTGGAGGGCACAGGCGTGCTCACGTTGTTCATCCGCCATACCTCCGCCAGCCTGCTGATTCAGGAAAATGCCGACCCGGATGTGCAGACCGATTTGATGGGGTTTCTGACGCGGCTCGCGCCCCATGCCGATCATCCGCAGATGAACTGGCTCACCCACCGGATCGAGGGGCCGGACGACATGCCCGCGCATATCAAGGCAGCGCTCTTGCCGACCAGTCTGCAAATCCCCGTGATCGACGGGCGGATGCTGCTGGGGCGCTGGCAGGGGATTTACCTTGTCGAGCACCGCGACGCCCCGCATGCGCGCGAAGTGGTGGTGATGCTGCGCTAGAACGCCGCACGATCAAGCTATGGCGGTATGTTTCACAGTCGGGGAGCGCGCCTGTCGGCGCGCTGCCTTCGGCGAGAGTATTTCTGGCAAGATGAAGTTGAGGCGCGGGGTCGTTTTGGCTGGCGCTGGGGCGCGGGTTCAGCGTCTCCGCCCTCCGGGGGCAGTTCATTTTTCGCGGCGCGGGGTTCTCGGGGCAATCGGCGCGCTGAGCGTCCCGGGCAATGTCAGCCCGGCCACTTGCTCGGCGATGGGTTTGACCGAGAGCGGATGGGTTGTGCCCGAATAGCGCGCCGGGTCGCGCAGCGTCTGCCATGCGCCCTCGTGATAGACTTCGAGCGCGGAGAATTTCGCCTTGTAATCCATCTTGGGGCTGCCCGGCACCCAATAGCCCAGATACACGAAAGGCAGGCCGATCTGACGCGCAAGCTCGATCTGATCGAGGATCATGAAGCTGCCAAGCGAGCGCGCGGCGTGGTCGGGGTCGAAGAAGGAATAGACAAGGCTCAACCCGTCATCGAGCACATCGCTGAGACACACGGCCTGCAATTGCCGCCGCCCGTTCGCGCCATGGCCCACATATTCCAGCACCCGCGTCCGCACTGGCGTTTCCTCGATCATCGCGGCGAATTCGAACACATCCATATCCGCCATTCCGCCATCGGCATGGCGCGAATCGAGGTAGCGGCGGAAAAGGTCGTACTGATCCTCGGTGGCCCAGGCGCTGGTGACATGGCGCTGCAGATGGCGGTTGCGCTTCATCACGCGGCGTTGCGAGCGGGTGGGTTTGAAATCCGCGACCCTTATGCGCGCCGACAGGCAGGCGCAGCAATCCGCGCAGGAGGGGCGGTAGAGCACATTCTGCGAGCGCCGGAAGCCCTGTTTTGAGAGCGTGTCATTCATCGCCTCGGCCTGATCGCCCTGCAGCGCCGTGAACAGCTTGCGCTCCATCCGGCCCGCGAGATAGGGGCAGGGCTGGGGGGCGGTCACGTAGAATTGCGGGATCGTGGGCAGGCTGTGGCGCATGAAAACCGGCTTTGGGAAAGACACATGAGCCCGTAACCTAGCAAGGCTTTTTCGGTTCGCCAAGCCCTTGGTTTTTTGCTCCGGCATCTGGCTTGGCGATGAACAGCCCAACACAGCCAAGCCGGACGGGCCACGCAGTATGCTCCACGCACCGGTCAGCCAGGCAGAGGGTCAGAAGAGCCAGCTCAGCACTCCTTCGGCGAAGCCCTTGCCACCCCAGGTTGCCACTGGCAGTGCGAGGTAGATCAGCCCCCGCCCGACACCACCCAGCCCGAGAGGCAGTGTGGGCGCGGCCAGCACTCTGCTGCGAAGAGCGCTCAACGCCTCTGCGCGCTGCGGATCGGCAGGGGCGCCATGCCGGTCAACCGATTGCAACGTCTGTTGCAACGCAGCATCGATCCGGGCGATCTGCTGCGCACGCGCCGTGTGAATGCGTGCGCGCAGGCCATGTAAGGGCAGCCATACCACTGCCAGCGCAAGCAGCGCTGTGGCCACGGGCCCGATGGCGGCCGATGCGTCAAACCCGTCCGTGCCGAGCAACATCAGCGGGTAGGCTGCCAGCAGCACCATCACGAGCAGCATCGGGCGCAGGGCGGCGCTTGCAATGGGGCGGAGCCGGTCGAGTGCAAGCAGTTCCACCCTGACCGCGCTGCGCCCGATTTGTGCAAAAAGCCGGGCATTGGCGACAAGCAGGGAGCCGGTTTGCACCATCATCGCCCAGAGCAGGATCGTGCCGAGTGCCAGGATGACAGCGCGCGCGTCGCCCGCCACAGCCTCCCGGCCGGTCCCGAGCAGGGCGACATGCGCCACGCCGATCCCGAGCCCGATTGCGGCATTCACCGCGACATCGCTGGATGGGTAGCGGATCAGCGCGGCTTTGAGTTGCGCGAAAAGCGCGGTGTTTGGTGTCATTTCGCTGGCCAGTGCGTCCAGATCGCGCTGCGCGGCGCGCGGTATGAGCGCGGCCAGTTCGACGATCAGGCCGAGCGAGAGCGCGAAAAACAGCGTCTCTCCCATTTGTGCGGTTGGGAATGCCGCGACTGGCCCGCGCCCCGCTGCAAGCCAGGCGAGCAGCAGATACGTGGCTGTGACGAGACCCCCGCTGATGCCGGGGAGGCCCAGCCGCTGTTGCAGACGGATCGGCCAGAATACGGGCGCATCGGCCCGCGCCTTGACGTCCAGGCCCTCGGCCAAGGCGGGATTTTCCGGGGGCGCGGTTTGCGTATGCTTTCTCATGCGCGGTGCCCTTTCGCCTCTCGCTGACCTTCCCGACCGATCACGGGACGCGCCATATCCGACGCCACAGCGCCTGCGGCTTCAAGCAAGATATTGCCCGGCTTGACCCGCGTGTCCCGATTGCGGGACGCAGCGTAGAGACCGCGCGGGATCATGTCACGCGCAATGGGCGTCACCGATGAAAAGGTTTCACTGCGCCTGGAGCGATCCTCGATCACATTGGCGCGCCGCCCTTGGGGCCGCGCATCGTCTGGAGTGCGTATGCCGCCTCTCGGGGAGAAGCGCGCCTGACGGCGCGCGTATTTGGGACAAGATGAAGGCAATTCGCGCAGTCGGATACGCCGGGCTGATCGGGAACGGGGCTTGACGGCAGACCGGGCGACGCGCTCAGGGCATTGGCGCAGTTTGCGGCAGGATGCCGATGGCCGTGGCCCCGTTCAGGACGAATTGCACCGAAAGGGCGGCCAGCAAGAGCCCGAAGAGGCGTGTCATCACCATCGTGCCGGTGCGCCGCAAGAGCCGCTCGATCAGCCCGGCGGAGAGGAAGGCCAGAAGCACCAGCGCGATCACAGCGAGCATTACCAGCGTCACCAGCCCCATGCCTTGCGGGCTGCGCCCCGTCTCGCCGATGAGCAGCACCATGCTGGCCATCGCCCCGGGACCGGCGATGAGTGGCATGGCCAGCGGGAAGACGGAGGGGTCATCGGCGGGCGTCGGCCCCTCATCGGCATGTTCCTTGCGCCGCTGGGTGCGACGGTCGAAAAGCATGTCGAGCGCGGTCAGGAACAGCAGGATCCCACCTGCGATCTGGAAGGCCGGCATCGAGATGCCGACCGAGCGCAGGAAATCCTCGCCCGCGATGCCGAACAGCGCCAGAAGAATGGCGGCGATGACACAGGCGCGAATGCCGATGGCGCGGCGGCGCGCGGGCGTCATGCCCTGGGTCAGCGCCAGAAAGATCGGGGCGGTGCCGATCGGGTCGATCACCACGAAGAGCGTGACAAAGGCGGTGATGACAAAGGCTAAGTCAATGAAATCGAGGAACTCCAACATTGGCTCATACCACCTTGAAATGCTTTGAAAGTTTCAGGCCCTGGCCCTGGTAGTTGGAGGCAATCTCACGCCCGTAGAGCTGCTCTGGCCGTTCGGCCATCCGCTCGTAGACCAGCCGCCCGACGATCTGGCCGTGCTCGAGCACGAAGGGCGCTTCATGGCAGCGGACCTCCAGCACGCCGCGCGCGCCTGCGCCGCCTGCGGGCGCATGGCCGAAGCCGGGGTCGAAAAAGCCTGCGTAATGGACGCGGAACTCGCCCACCATGGCCAGATAGGGGGCCATTTCGGCGGCGTAATCGGGCGGGATATGCACCGATTCGCGGCTCACGAGGATGTAGAAGGCGCCCGGATCGAGGATGATGCGGCCCTCGGCGCTGTGCAGCTCTTCCCAGAAATCAGCCGCCGCATAGGCGCCGATGCGGTCGAGATCGATCACGCCGGTATGGGGTTTCGCGCGGTAGCCGACCAATGTGCCAGCGTCCGGGCGCAGATCGACCGAGAAGCCGAGCCCCTCGGAGATCATGGGATCGCCCGGCACCAGCGTCTGCGCGGCATGCAGCGCGGCAAGCTCGGTATCGGCAAGCACCGCCTGCCCACGGCGGAAGCGGATCTGGTTGAGCCGCATCCCGGGGCGCACCAGCACCGAGAAGGAGCGCGGGCAGATCTCGGCATAGAGCGGGCCATGATACCCTTCGGGCACGCGGTCGAATTCGGTGCCGTCATCGGTGATGACACGGGTGAGCAGATCGAGCCGGCCGGTCGAGCTTTTGGCATTGGCGACAGCCTGAATGCCGACAGGCAGCGCGAGGCGTTCCATAAGGGGCACGACATAGACGCAGCCCTTTTCCAGCACTGCGCCGTCGCGGAGATCCATCTGGTGCATTTCGACATCCGCCAGCCGCTGCGCAACGCTGTGGCCCTTGCCTGCCAGAAACGAGGCGCGCACGCGAAACGCGCGCGACCCCAGCCGCAGATCGAGGCTCGCGGGCTGGATCTGGCTTTCGTCGATGTCTGGCTGGGCGGTGATCTCGCCGCGTGCGATCATGGCGCGCAGGGTCTGTGCGGGCAGGACTCCGATGCGTGACATGATGCCTCCCCGGCTTGCGGCGTTCGCTTGTGTCTTAGCGGATGGTCGGGCCGGTTGGAAGGGCGCGCAAGCCCATGCGGCTTGTAAGGCGCGCGCGGAGTGCCTACCTCTTGGAGCACCACGAATTGAGAAGGAGGAAACTTATGGACCGTGACGCATATATCGAAAAGACCAAGGCGAAGATTGACGAATGGAATGCCGAGATTGCGAAATATGAGGCCAAGGCGCGGGAGTCGCAGGCCGATATGAAGCAGAAATACGAAGATCAGATCGCCGAGATGAAGAAACAGCGCGATGAGTTCGAAGAGAAGCTTCGTGAGGCGCGCGACAGCAGCGAGAAGGCCTGGGGCGACATCCGCGAGGGCATGGAGAAAGCGTGGAACGATATGACCACCGCGTTTGAACGCGCCTTCAAGCGCTGATTTCCGAGCGGCGTGGATATGGTCGGGCTAGCAGGACTTGAACCTGCGACCTTCCGTCCCCCAGACGGACGCGCTACCAGACTGCGCCATAGCCCGACGTTTTACGCCGCTCTATCTACAAGATTTATGTGCGAGAGCAAGGCCTAATCCTGGCCGGTCATGACAAAAGCGACCGAGTTGTCAGCGCGGCTCTGACAGCCTTGCGACAAGCGCTTCCAGCCGGTCGAGCGTGGATCTTGCAGCCTCGAGTGACGCCTGCGACGGGGGCGTGCGGCGCAGGGCATTCGCGATTGCGCCGGGGCGCGGGGACGCGCGACGCTGCGATCTGACAGTCGCATTGTTGATATTGCGAAATGCATTGGCTGGGCCTTCCGGCGGCGTGCTGCGCAGGGATGCAAATGTGCCTTGAACTTCATCCACCGGCGCGGCAGCCTTCTCAGGCTCAGGCTCAGGCTCAGGCTCAGGCTCAGGCTCAGGCTCAGGCTCAGGCTCAGGCTCAGGCTCAGGCTCAGGCTCAGGCTCGGGGCCACGCACCGGATCGGTGTCGCTTTCGGCCGCATCTGTGCCCCAAGTGATCGTTTCAGCGGTGCCGATCTCGTCGGGCGGCTCCGTGCCGCCCTGCTGCGCCGCCGGGTCGGCGTCGCGCTCGGTCTGCTGCGCGGCCCCTGCGGCGGTCTCCATGTCGCGACCGTCCCGAGACTGATCGGCGCCGCTCTCCTGCGGCTCGGGCTCGGGCGCCTGTGTCGCGGCCTCGGTGGTCGCCGCAGTTTCCGTATCCGTCGCCATGCCGCTGAGCACTTCCCCGGAGACCGGGGCGATCGCTGCGATATGGCGCACGCCCTTTTCGGCGATCAGCTTCTGCACGCCACGGATGGTCATGCCCTGATCATGCAGTAGCGTGCGTATGCCTGCGAGCAGGTCAATATCGGCAGGCCGGTAATAGCGCCGCCCGCCCGCGCGCTTGACGGGTTTGACCTGCGAGAACTTGCTTTCCCAGAACCGCAACACATGCGCAGGGGTCTGCAATACCTCCGACGCCTCGCTGATGGTGCGAAACGCGTCCGGTGCCTTGCGCATGTCTTACACCTGCTGTCGGTTGCCTTCGGCGACACGGTCGCGCATCAGGTGGGAGGGGCGGAAGGTGAGCACGCGGCGCGGGGAGATGGGAACCTCCTCGCCGGTTTTGGGATTGCGCCCGATGCGCGCATTCTTGTCGCGCACGGAAAACGTGCCGAAAGAGGAAATCTTGACATGCTCGCCGCGCACAAGCGCGTCCGAGACATGCTGGAGCACGGAGTCCACCAATGCCGCAGACTCGTTGCGCGACAAGCCGACTTCGCGAAAAACAGCTTCTGTTAAATCCATTCGTGTCAATGTCTTGTCTGACATGTTTCATCCCCCGGGCAAGCCTTGGGCAAAGCATGAGCCAAAGGGTTTTTCGAGTCAATAACAGGTGCTTGCCGGGCGGAATTAAAGGCGCGAGCGTGTCTTTACCAACGCAGCGCCACTGCGCCCCAGCTCAGCCCGCCGCCGATCGCTTCTGTCAAAACCAGATCGCCGGGCTTGAACTTGCCTTGCGCATTGGCGACCGAGAGCGCGAGCGGAATCGAGGCGGCCGAAGTGTTGCCATGGTCCTGCACTGTGACGATCACATTGTCCATCGGCAGGCCCAGCTTTTGCGCGGTGCCCTTGATGATGCGCAGATTGGCCTGATGCGGCACGATCCAGTCCACCTGATCGGCGCGGAGCCCGGCCTTGTCGAGCGCGGCATGGGCCGTCGCGGCCAGCTTTTCGACTGCGTGGCGGAACACCTCGCGCCCCTGCATGCGCAACGCCCCGGCCTGACCGGTGCGCGACACACCGCCATCGACATAGAGCAGGTCGCGATAGCGCCCGTCGGAATTGAGATCGCAGGCCAGCACGCCCCGGTCGCTGTTGTCGCCCGCGCCGGGCTGCGCTTCGAGCACCACTGCGCCTGCGCCATCGCCGAAGAGCACGCAGGTCGCGCGGTCATTCCAATCCATGATCCGCGAGAAGGTCTCGGCCCCGATGACCAACACCCGCTGCGCCTGACCGGCCATGATCAGCCCGCTGGCATTGGCCAGCGCGAAGACGAAGCCCGCGCAGACGGCCTGGATGTCGAAGGCAAAGCCCTTGGTGATGCCGAGCCCGGCCTGCACCTGTGTCGCGACTGCGGGGAAAGTATAATCGGGGGTGGATGTGGCGACGATCACGGCATCGATGTCGGCGGCTGTGAGGCCCGCGTTTTCCAGCGCGGCAGTTGCCGCCTTGATGGCGAGGTCGGAGGGGTATTCGCCCTCTGCCGCGAAATGGCGCCGTTCGATGCCGGAGCGCGACACGATCCAGTCATCGCTGGTGTCGAGCGATTCGGCGAATTCCGAATTGGGAACGACGCGTTCGGGCAGGTAGTGACCGGTTCCGCGAATAACAGGTCGGGTGGTGGTCATGCCTGCTCCTCGGGTTTGTCCTTGTCTTTGGGGCCGGGGTCGGCGCTGGCATCGTCCTGATTGAGGACGCGCTCCTGCACGGCATCGGCGACCGAGGCCAGCCGCTCGGCCATGCGCGCCTGAAAGCCCGATTGCGCGAGGCGGAAGGCGAGCTTGATCGCGGCGGAGACGCCCGTGGCATCGGCCGAGCCATGCGATTTGACGACAGTGCCGTTGAGCCCGAGAAATACGCCGCCATTCATCCGCCGCGGATCCATGCGCTTGCGCAGGCGGCGCAGCGGGCCGGTGGCGGCGAGCGCGCCGAGTTTCGAGGCAAGCGAGGCCGTGAGTTCCTCGCGCAAGGTGTCGCTGATGAGCTTGGCCGTGCCCTCGGCTGTCTTGAGTGCGATATTGCCGGTGAATCCGTCCGTCACGATGACATCGACATGGGCCGAGGGCAGGTCATTGCCTTCGACGAAGCCCACGAAATCATAGCGCCCGATCTCGGCGGCGTCGGTGATGAGCCGCGCGGCTTCCTTGATCTCGGCGCGGCCCTTGTGGTCCTCCGTGCCGACATTGAGAAGCCCCACGCGCGGGCGGGGGGCGTCGAAGGCATTGCGGTAATACGCCGCGCCCATCAGCGCGTATTGCAGCAGCGATTCCTCATCGGCGCGCACATCGGCGCCGACATCGAGCATGGTGTTGAAACCGCTTTCGCCGCGCGACGGCCAGAGGCAGGCAATCGCCGGGCGATGCACGCCATGCAGCTTGCGCAGGCGCAGCACGGCAACGGCCATCAGCGCGCCAGTGTTGCCGCAGGAAACTGCCGCTTGCGCCTCGCCATCGCGCAGCGCGGACAGGGTCGACCACATCGAGGTTTCGCGCCCACGGCGCATGACCTGCGCGGGCTTGTCATCCATGCTGACCACGCCGGGGCTGTGCCTGACCTGCGTGATGGGGCCAAGCACCGGATATCTGGACAGCAGCGGGGTGATGACAGCATCGTCCCCGTGCAACAAGAAGCCGATCTCGGAGTTCTTCTCTGCCGACCGCGCGCAACCTTCAACGACAGCAGAGGGGCCTTCATCGCCCCCCATGACATCCACGGAAATGATGATCCGCTGGCTGGTGTCTGTCGTCATCTGTTTTGCGCGCTTGCCATGAGCCACCCTGTTGCGGGACAGGCGCGATCAGGCTGCGTCGTCTTCCAGATCGACCTCGGTCCCCTGTGCCACAACTTCGCGGTCATTGTAGAAACCGCAGGAAGGGCAGACGTGATGCGGGCGCTTGAGTTCGCCGCAATTGGGGCACTCATTGGGGTTTGCCGCCACAAGGGCGTCATGCGCGCGGCGCATGTTGCGGCGAGAGCGGGTTACGCGGTTCTGTTGAACAGCCATGTCAGACCTCAGTTGTCAGGGCATCCGGGTCAGATGCCTGCGACAAGGCACACCAGATGCGAAAAGTGAAGAAGCGATTGCGGCGCGGCATACACGGATTGCGCCGCGCTTCCAAGCCCTCAATGCATGAGCCGCGCAAAATAGTGATTATTGGGAGCCTTGCAAGGATTATTCCTCATCCCGCTCGCGCTGTTCGAGCTTCGCTTTCAGATCAGCCAGTTTGGCGAAGGGTTTGACCTTTTCCTCCGCAATGGGCGCGGCCCCCGGCGGGCGGCTTTCGAGCGCCAGCTCGTCGGCGTCGCGCGCGGCCTCGGAGCGGGGGAATGCGGGCAGCGCAAGCGAAAGCGCCTCAATGGCAATAGCGCTGATGTCGATTTCCGCGCCCAGCTTCTCGAGGCTGTCATCCTCGGGCATCTCGACTTCAAGAGCTTCGGGCTCGGGCATGTCGGCGAGAAACTGACGCCGCACGGGCTCGTCGATTCGCGTGGTCACTGGATTGAGGGTGACAGCGCAGCTTTGCACCACGGTCGCGCCCAGCGTGCCGGTGAGGTCCCAGTCGCTGCGGCCAAGGGGGCTGAGGCGGGCGGTGAAGCGAAACTTGCGCACTGCCTCCAGCCCCAGCATCTGCGCGATCCGGGCGCGCTGCTCGGCATCAGGTTGCAGGTCGATCTCATGCGGCTTGCGTCCCTCCAGCCGTGTGGCGCGCAGCGGCGGGGTCAGGGACAGCGTGGTGATGTCAGTGGCGTGCTCGGACATGCGGGCCTCGTCATGTTTCAGCGATTTCGCGAAGATATAGGGGCGTGTGTTCCATTCTTGAAGTCTCACGCATCCTTCTGTATCCAATACCTGACAGCCAGAGGGCTGGCCCTGAGATCGCGTGCCGAAACCCGCAGGCAGGGCTGTGAGACAGAGGGACGAGCAGCGCGTATGATGTCATTTCTGCCAAGGCTTGCATTACCGGTGTTGCTGCTTGTCGTCGCCGCCTGCAGCCCGATGCCCCGCTTTCATGGCTATGCGCCCGATGACACCGAGTTGGCGCAAATCGAGGTTGCCCGCGACACCCGCGAAAGTGTCGAGGAAAAGATCGGACGGCCAAGTATGACAGGCGTGATGGAAGGATCGGCCTGGTATTATGTGCAAAGCGACTGGGTGCAGCGCGGCTGGCGCGCACCGGAGGAGATTGACCGGCAAGTGGTGATGATCTCCTTCGATGGGTCGGACCGTGTAAGCAACATCGAACGCTACGGGCTGGAGGACGGGGAAGTCGTGGCGCTGTCGCGGCGGGTGACCTCGACCGGGCCGACCGGGGGCACGATCCTGCG
Organism: Paracoccaceae bacterium; assembly: GCA_003567315.1. Lineage (GTDB taxonomy): Bacteria > Pseudomonadota > Alphaproteobacteria > Rhodobacterales > Rhodobacteraceae > Roseinatronobacter. Next base: position 5,958 of record PWZT01000028.1, on the reverse strand, counting down.
TCAGCTTCTGAGCAATTTCGGCCAGTTCAACCCGGCGCAACTGATCAATAACTAGTGCCGCGAACCCGGTCCGGCGACGCTACTGCACCCGTCAGGAGTGGTAATCGCGGGATGTGTTCGTGAAACAGTTTGCGCCGACGGCATTGATCTCACCTGGTGCAGTTGAGGCGCGCTTCGGCAGGTTGCATCTGCGGCTTGTGGTGACGGAACAGGACATGCGCGCCGTGCAGGACTTGCGGGCCGTTCGGTTTCGTGGGGATCCGCGTGCAAGCGATCTCGACCGGTTCGACCCGCTTTGCGTGCATCTTCTGGTGACAGATCGTGAGGACGGCGCAGCCCTGTGCGCGGCGCGTCTGCGCATGCTCACCAGCCTGGAGGAAGTCCTGACAAGCTACTGCGCGCAGGTCTATGATCTCGGGCGACTGGCGGCCTCGGGGTTGCGGCTGATGGAGATCGGGCGGATCTGTCTGCGCGCGGACCATGTGCAGGATCCTGACGCCCCGCGCGCCTTGCTGGCGGGGCTCACGCGGGCGGCGCAGGCCGGGGGGGCGGATATGCTGATCGGCTGCGCCTCGTTCCCGGGCGCAGCGCCTGCGCGTCACCGCAAGGCGCTGCGCTATCTGCATGCGCGCCATATCGGGCCGGAGGGGCTGCGACCGGGGCGCGGCGCGGGCAGTGGCGAGACCTATGAGCTGGCCCGCGCGGCCGGGCCTGTCGCAGCCGATGATCTGCGCAGGATCCCCGCCCTGTTGCGGCTGTATCTGGCGATGGGGGGATGGGTGTCGGATCACGCTGTCTGCGACCGCGACCTCGATACACTGCATGTCTTTGCAGCCGTGGATATCAGCGCGATCCCGCCTGCGCGATTGCGGGTGTTGCAGACGCTGGCGAAGGTCTGAGTGCTTTCTGCATGGCCAGCGTTGTTTTATGCGCCAGAATCATTATTTCTTGGTCATGCCGTGTTGGTCGGCCTCAGCCATGGGACGCAGAGAAATGATATCGCAAAACAAATCCCCCGCACAGCGCCGCGCGGAGATCGCGCAGCTCGATCCGGTCTGGGCGCGTATTCGCGAGGAAGCGCAGGCAGCGCTGGAGCAGGAGCCGCTTCTGGGCGGTGTATTTCATTCATCGATCCTGCATCACCGCACCCTGGAGCAGGCGCTGGCCTTCCGGCTGTCGCAGAAGCTCGCCTCGGCGGAATTGTCCGAGCAGATCCTGCGCGAGATCATGGATGCGGCCCATGCCGATGATCCGAGCCTTGGCGAGGCGGCGCGCGCCGATATCGTGGCGACCTATGAGCGCGACCCGGCCTGCAACCGCTTCATGAAGCCGATCCTCTATTTCAAGGGGTTTCAGGCCGTGCAGGCTTACCGGATCGCGCATTGGCTGTGCGAGCAGGGGCGTGTGGATTTCGCGAGCCTGATCCAGATGCGCGTATCCGAATGTTTCGGGGTCGATATTCATCCCGGCGCGCAGATCGGGAAGGGCATCATGATCGACCACGCGCATTCCATCGTCATTGGCGAGACGGCGGTGGTGGGCGACAATGTCTCGATGCTGCATTCGGTCACGCTGGGCGGGACCGGCAAGGAAGATGGCGACCGGCACCCGAAAATCGGCCATGGGGTGCTGATTGGCGCAGGCGCGAAAGTGCTGGGCAATATCAGCGTGGGCGATTGCGCGCGGATCGCGGCCGGATCGGTCGTGCTGGAGGATGTGCCGTCGCGCAAGACCGTCGCCGGGGTGCCCGCACGCATCGTGGGCGAGGCAGGCTGCGCGCAGCCCTCGCTGACGATGGATCAGTTGTTCAAGGGTGAGATATAGTTTCGCGGCAGGTGGGGGCTCGCCCACCTGCCGCAATGTCTCAGGCGAGCATTGTCACCGGGTTTTCGAGATAGGTCACGACTTCCTTGAGGAATTCGGCCCCGAGCGCGCCGTCGATCACGCGGTGATCGACCGAGAGCGTCATGGACATCACCGTGGCTGTGGTGATCGCGCCATCCTTGTCGATGACGGGTTTCTTCAGCCCGGCGCCGACCGCGAGGATTGAGCCGTGCGGTGGGTTGATGACCGCGTCGAAATTCTCGATCCCGAACATGCCGAGATTGGAGATCGCCATCGACCCCCCGACATATTCATGCGGGGCGAGTTTGCGATTGCGCGCGCGGGTGGCGAGATCCTTCATCTCGGCGGAAAGGGCGGAGAGGGATTTGAGATTCGCGTCCTTCAGGACCGGGGTGAAGAGCCCGCCCTCGACCGCGACCGCGACGGCCACGTCCGAGGGTTTGAGACGCAGCATCCGGTCCCCGGCCCAGACCGCATTGCAATCGGGCACGGCCTGAAGCGCCATGGCGCTGGCCTTGATGATGAAGTCATTGACCGAGAGCTTGACCCCGCGCGGCTCCAACTGCTTGTTGAGATCGGCGCGGAATTTCATCAGCGCATCGAGCGTCACATCGCGGCGCAGGTAGAAATGCGGGATGGTCTGCTTGGCCTCGGTGAGCCGCGCGGCGACTGTCTTGCGCATGCCGTCGAGTGCAACTTCCTCATAGTCGCGGCCCTCATACATACGCGCGACCTGATCGGCGGAGGGGCCGGTGGCGGGTTTCGCGGGCGCGTCTGCCTTGGCTGCGGGCGCGTCGGCTTTCGCAGGCGCGGCGCTTGGTTTGGCGCTTTCGACATCGGCCTTGACGATGCGGCCATGCGGGCCGGAGCCCGAGATCTGGCTCAGATCGAGGCCCTTCTCGGCGGCGATGCGGCGGGCGAGTGGCGAGGCGAAGATGCGTTTGCCATCCGCTTTCGGGGCAGGCGGAGCGGAAGCGGGGGCGGGCTTGTCGGAGCCCCCTGCGGGGGCCGCCTCCGCGCCCGCGTCGGCTTTCGCCTCCGGCGCTTTCGCGGGCGTTGCGCTGATATCATCTGCGGATTCGCCGTCTTCGAGCAGCACGGCGATGGGCGTGTTGACCTTCACCCCATCAGTGCCGGCCTCGATCAGGATCTTGCCGATGGTGCCTTCATCCACGGCCTCGAATTCCATCGTGGCCTTGTCGGTCTCGATCTCGGCGAGAATGTCGCCCGAGGCGACTGCGTCGCCTTCCTTGACCAGCCATTTCGCGAGCGTGCCCTCTTCCATCGTGGGCGAGAGGGCGGGCATCAGGATTTCAGTTGGCATCGCGATCTCCTCCCTCAGCGATAGGTGACTTTATGCGCGGCCTCGACCACTTCATCGGTCGTGACCAGCGCCAGTTTCTCGAGATTGGCGGCATAGGGCATGGGCACATCCTTGCCAGCCAGATTGATCACCGGCGCGTCGAGATAGTCGAAGGCCTGCTCCATCACCACCGAGGTGATGTAATTTCCGACCGAGCCTTGCGGGAAGCCCTCCTCGACCGTGATCAGGCGGTTGGTCTTGCGCACCGAGGCGAGGATCGCGTCGGTATCCATGGGCCGGATCGTGCGCAGGTCTATCACCTCGGCCTCGATCCCGTCGCCTGCGAGGCGCTCGGCAGCTTCCAGCGCATAGGTCATGCCGATGCCGAAGCTCACGATGGTCACATCAGAGCCTTCGCGCCAGGTCTTGGCCTTGCCGAAGGGCACGGTGAAATCCTCGAGATCGGGCACATCGAAGCTGCGGCCATAGAGGATTTCGTTTTCGAGGAAGATCACCGGGTTGGGATCGCGGATGGCGGTTTTCAACAGGCCCTTCGCATCGGCCGCCGAATAGGGCATCGCGACCTTGAGGCCGGGGATCTGGCTGTACCACGCGGCATAGCACTGGCTGTGCTGCGCGGCCACGCGTGCGGCTGCACCATTGGGGCCGCGGAAGACGATGGGGCAGCCCATCTGCCCGCCCGACATGTAGAGTGTCTTGGCCGCCGAGTTGATGATCTGGTCGATGGCCTGCATCGCGAAGTTGAAGGTCATGAATTCGACGATGGGGCGCAGCCCGCCAAAGGCCGCGCCGACACCGATGCCGGCAAAACCATGCTCGGTGATCGGGGTGTCGATCACCCGGCGCGCGCCGAACTCGTCGAGCAAGCCTTGGGTGATCTTGTAGGCGCCCTGATATTCGGCGACCTCTTCGCCCATCACGAACACCTCGTCCGTGCTGCGCATCTCTTCGGCCATGGCGTCGCGCAAAGCCTCGCGCACGGTCTGGGTCTTCATCTTGGTGCCCTCGGGCCAGTCGGGCGAGGTATCGGGCTTGGGCTCTGCCGGGGCAGGGGCGGCCGTGGCGGGCGCGGCGGTCTTGCCTTCCTCGCCATTCAGCGCGGCCGGGGCGGGCGCGGTCTCGGCCTTGGCGCCCTCTGCGGGCACCTCTTCGCCTTCTTCGACCAGAATGGCGATGGGGGTGTTGACCTTCACGCCTTCGGTGCCGGCCTCGATCAGGATCTTGCCGATGGTGCCTTCATCGACGGCCTCGAATTCCATCGTGGCCTTGTCGGTCTCGATCTCGGCGAGAATGTCGCCAGAGGATACGGTATCGCCCTCCTTGACGAGCCATTTCGCGAGTGTGCCTTCTTCCATCGTGGGCGAGAGGGCGGGCATGAGTACTTCGGTTGCCATGTTCTGTCTCCTCCCTCGGCTTACGCGTAGATATCCGTCCAGAGTTCCTCGGGCGCAGGCTCGGGGCTCTCCTTCGAGAATTCGGCGGCCTCATTGACGATGGCCTTGATCTCCTTGTCGATCTCCTTGAGATCGTCCTCGCTCGCATGCTTGCCCTGCAGCAGCAATTCGCGGACATGCTCGATCGCGTCGCGTTCGGTGCGCATCTTCTGGACCTCGTCGCGGGTGCGGTATTTCGCAGGGTCGGACATGGAATGGCCGCGGTAGCGATAGGTCATGATCTCGAGGATATAGGGGCCCTTGCCCGCGCGGCAGTGCGCGACGGCCTTCTCGCCCGCAGCCTTGACGGCGAGCACATCCATGCCGTCCACTTCCTCGCCCTTGATGCCGTAGGCGGCACCGCGCTCCCAGAGCGAGGGCGATTTGGTGGCGCGCTGGACAGAGGTGCCCATGGCGTATTTGTTGTTCTCGATCACGAAGATGACGGGCAGGGTCCAGAGCATCGCCATGTTGTAGGTCTCATAGACCTGGCCCTGATTGGCCGCGCCATCGCCGAAATAGGTGAAGGTGACGTTGTCATTTCCTTTATACATGTCGGAGAAAGCGAGGCCCGCGCCCAGCGGCACATTGGCGCCGACGATGCCGTGGCCGCCATAGAAATGCTTTTCCTTGGAGAACATGTGCATCGAGCCGCCCTTGCCCTTGGACAGCCCGCCCTCGCGGCCTGTCAACTCGGCCATCACGCCCTTGGGATCCATGCCGCAGGCGAGCATGTGGCCGTGGTCGCGATAGGTGGTGATGCGCTTGTCACCCTCCTTGGCCGTGGCTTCGAGCCCCACGACAACGGCTTCCTGCCCGATATAGAGATGGCAGAAGCCGCCGATCAGCCCCATGCCGTAGAGCTGCCCCGCCTTTTCCTCGAATCGACGGATCAGCAGCATGTCGCGGTAGTAGCCCATCAGCTCTTCCGCAGAAGCATTTGGTTTGGCAGTGGATTTTCTTGTGGCCATGTGCGGCACCCCCTCCCGGTCCGGAATAGTTCAACGTTAAACCATTCCTTAGCGCAAATTTTCACGACTTGCGAGGGTTTTTCCGCATGTCCGGAATGCAGGCAGCACAAAGCTGCGCGGGGGCTCAATCGGGCTTGGCGACGAGCATATCGGTGGGGGGCGCGCGCATCAGATCGCGGGTGTAATTGCCCAAGCGCTTGGGGTCGCGCCCCGAATGGCTGCCGATCACCACCAGATCGGGCTTCAGTTCAGCGATGCGGAATTGCAGCACCTCATGCACGCCGCCGGGCACGATCTCGGGCGGGGAGAGGCATTCGGGCAGGTCGTCGAACTCCATGAAGGCGTGACGCAGCATCTCGGCTTCGGTCATCTCGGCGCTTTTGGT
>PWZT01000033.1 GCA_003567315.1 Paracoccaceae bacterium | reverse complement strand
TGCGCTCCGATATGGTGGGCGAGTTCCCCGAATTGCAGGGGCTGATGGGCAGCTATTACGCGCGCGAAGCGGGGCTGCCCGAAGAGGTGGCGCGGGCCTGCGTGGAGCATTACCAGCCTCTCGGCCCGTCAGACTCCGTGCCGTCGTCGCCGGTTTCGGTGGCCGTGGCGCTGGCCGACAAGATCGACACACTGACCGGGTTCTGGGCAATTGACGAGAAGCCCACGGGCTCGAAAGACCCCTACGCGCTGCGGCGGGCGGCTCTGGGGGTTATTCGGTTGTTGTTGGGGAATGGGGTTAGAGTATCACTACTGACCTTAATGCAGCGCCCATTCCTGCGCTGCGTCATTACATTTCTAAGATCGAAGCAGGCTGAGAAACAGCGGCTTCTGAGTGAAGCTTTCATTGAGCACGAGAGCAAAGACGAAATCGTAAAACAACTGGCATCGCTAGAAGGGTTCCTTGGCGGAACAGAGGACGAAATACTCTCTAGATTCGAAGATAATGAGACGCCAAAGCTAGTCTTCTTCTTCCACGACCGCCTGAAAGTCCATCTCCGCGACCAAGGCATTCGCCATGACGTGATCGACGCCTGCCTTGCCATGCCCGGCAATGACGACCTCACGCTTCTGGTCAAACGCGCCGAGGCGTTGAGCGACTTCCTCAAGACCGATAATGGCGGCAACCTGCTGCAAGGCTTCAAGCGCGCGAACAACATCCTCACACAGGCCGAGGCCAAGGATGGCGTCGAATACTCCTTCGGCCCCGATCCGAAGCTGGCCGAGACGCCGGAGGAAACCGCCCTCTTCGCCGCGCTCGACCACGCCGAAGCCGCCATTGCCCCGGCCATGGCCAAGGAAGATTTCGCGCAAGCCATGGCCGCCATGGCCGACTTGCGCGCGCCGATTGATGCGTTTTTCGAGGCGGTGCAGATCAATACCGAGAACCAGATCCTCCGGCGCAACCGGCTGAACCTGCTGCACCGCATCCGCGAAACCTGCCTGCAAGTGGCCGATCTGACCCGCGTGGAAGGTTAGGCGGCCAACCCTTTCGAGCCCATCGCGAGGAATTTCTGCCGCCGGTCCTGCCGCAATGCGTCGGGCGATTTGCCGTCAAGCTCTTTCAGCATGGCGCGCAAGGCCGCGCCCACGGCCTTGATCATCACCTGCGGGTCGCGCTGCGCGCCGCCCAGCGGCTCGGGGATGATGCGGTCGATCACCTCAAGCTTCTTGAGGTCCTGCGCGGTCAGGCGCAGCGCCTCGGCGGCCTCGCGCATCTTCTCGGCATCCTTCCACAGGATCGAGGCGCAGCCCTCGGGCGAGATCACCGAATAGACCGAATGCTCCAGCATCGCCACGCGATTGGCCGAGGCAAAGGCCACCGCCCCGCCCGAGCCGCCCTCGCCGATAATGACCGACCCCAGCGGCACGCCGAGCGCGAGGCATTTCTGGGTCGCGCGCGCAATCGCCTCGGCCTGCCCGCGTTCTTCCGCGCCCTTGCCCGGATAGGCGCCGGGCGTATCGACCAGCGTGATGACTGGCAGGCCGAAACGATCGGCCAGATCCATCAGACGGATCGCCTTGCGATAGCCCTCGGGCCGCGCCATGCCGAAATTGCGCCGCAGGCGGGATTGCGTGTCATGCCCCTTTTCCTGCCCGATCACGACCACAGGGCGCTCGTTGAGCCGCCCCAGCCCGCCGATCACCGCCTCATCCTCGGCAAAACCGCGATCGCCTGCAAGCGGCGTGAATTCGTCAAACAGCGCCTCGATATAGGCGCGGCAATGCGGGCGGTCAGGATGGCGCGCGACCTGACATTTACGCCAGGGCGTGAGGTTGCGATAGAGATCGACCAGCAGCTTCTGCGCCTTCGCATCCAGCGCGGCGGCCTCTTTCTCGACATCCATATCCGGATTGGCCTTGCCCATCGCGCGCAGCTCTGCCGCCTTGCCTTCGATCTCGGCCAGCGGTTTTTCGAATTCGAGATAGTTCATCGCCCCACCTTCACGCTCTTCGCCGCGCCTTATGCGGCAGCGCGGGCGGATTTGCAATCTGCAAGGCGCGCGACTCGACTCTGGCTGCCGCACGACTTAACTAGAACATAAAGTGAACATATGGCCTGCCATGCCCCGCCGCATCCTCTCGCTCGTGCTGCCCCGCTTCGCCTCCAGCCATGCGCTGCGCCGTAGCCCCGTGGCCGGGGCCTTCGCGCTGACGGCGAGCCTGCGCGGGGCGGATCGGCTGGTCTGCCTCAACCCCGAGGCTGAGGCGCGGGGGCTTGGGCGCGGCATGGCGCTGGCCGATGCGCGCGCGCTCTGCCCCGATCTGCTGACCCGCCCCGCCGACCCGCTGACTGAAGCGCAGGCGCTGGCCGCTTTGCGCCGCTGGGCGCTGCGCTATTGCCCCTGGGTCGCCTGCGATGGCCCTGACGGGCTGGTGTTCGACATCACGGGCTCGGCGCATCTGGCAGGCGGCGAGGACGCCTTGCTGGCGGATCTGGGCGCGCGGCTTGCGCGCATGGGGTTCGAGGCCCGCGCCGCGATTGCCGAGACGCGCGGCGCGGCCTGGGCAGTGGCGCGGTATGGGCAGGGCGGGGTGGTGCCGGAGGGCGGGGTCTCACGCGCGCTCATGCCCCTGCCCTTGGCCGCGCTGCGGCTTGAGGAGGCCACGCTCGAGGGGCTGGAGCGGCTGGGCCTGCGCATCATCCGCGATCTGACGCAAGTGCCGCGCGCGAGCCTCACGCGGCGCTTCGGCACAGGGCCGATGCTGCGGCTCGATCAGGCGCTGGGACAGGTGGCCGAGCCCGTGGCCCCCGAGCCCGAAGCGCCTGTTCTCGCGGTGCGCCTGTCGCTGCCCGAGCCCATCGGGCTGCGCGGCGATATCGAGGCGGGGCTCGCGCGGTTGCTGGAGCGGTTATGCGAGCATCTGCGGCAGGCGGAACTGGGCGCGCGACGCTTGCTGCTGGAATTGTCGCGCGTCGATGGGCAGGATATCCGGCTCGAGATCGGGCTTGCGCGGGCCATGCGCAACCCGGCCCCGATGGCGCAGCTTTTCGCCCGCGCGCTCGATGGCATGGATGCCGGTTTCGGGATCGAGCGGATGCGGCTGAGCGCGGTCGCGACCGAAGCCCTGCCGGTCGAGCAGATCACCACCACAGGCGCGCAGGCGCAGGATGATCTGGCCGATCTGCTGACGCGGCTGTGCAATCGCATCGGCTTCGAGAATGTGCAGCGCTACCTGCCCGCCGACAGCCATATTCCGGAAAAATCCTACAGCATCGCCGCAGCCGCCTATTCGAGCCCGGCGCGTGACTGGCCCGCCGCGCCGCCGCGCCCGCTGGTGATCTTCCCGCCCGAGCCGATTGTGGCGTCGGGCCGCGCGCTGCCGCGCCGGTTCCGGTGGCGGGGGCTCTGGTGGCAGGTGGTGGCGGCCACGGGCCCCGAGCGGATCAGCCCGGAATGGTGGCTCGATGATCCGGCCTGGCGCTCTGGGCTGCGCGATTACTGGTGCGTGCAGACGGATCGGGGCGCGCGGCTGTGGCTTTTTCACACACCGCAACGCGATGGCTGGTGCGTTCAGGGCGAATTCGCCTGATCCTTTGCGCCGAATTGCAGCGCATGGAGCCGCGCATAGGCCCCACCCTGGGCCAGCAACTCGTCATGCGTGCCCTGCTCGACGACGCGGCCGCGATCCATGACGATGATCTGATCGGCCTTGCGCACAGTCGAGAGCCTGTGCGCGATCACCAGTGTCGTGCGCCCCTCGGCCAGCCGCTCCAGCGCCTCCTGCACGAAGGCTTCGGATTTCGCGTCGAGCGCGCTTGTCGCCTCGTCGAGCAGCAGGATCGGCGCATTGCGCAACAGCGCCCGCGCAATCGCCACGCGCTGGCGCTGCCCGCCCGAAAGGTTGGAGCCGCGCGGGCCCGCCAGCGTGTCGAGCCCGTCCGGCAGAAGCGGCAGGAAATCATCGACATGGGCCGCGCGCACGGCCTCGGCCAGCGCCGCATCCGAGACATCCGCAGCACCCATCACAATATTGTCGCGCAGGCTTTCATCGAAGAGCGCCGTGTCCTGACTGACCACAGCGAACATGCCGCGTAGCGCTGCCAGATCCATCCGCCGCACATCCTGCCCGCCGATCAGCACCGTACCCTCGGTCACATCCGCAAGCCGCGTGAGCAGCGCAAATACAGTCGATTTCCCGGCCCCCGATGGCCCGACAATCGCCGTGGTCTTTCCTGCAGGCGCAGTGAAGGACAGCCCCCGCAGCACAGGCTCGCTGTCATAGGCGAAGCCCACATCGCGCAGCTCGACACTCGCCTCGGCGCGCGCGGGCACAGGCAGATGCGGCGGGGGCGGGTTGGTCACGCGCGCTTTCACCTGCAACAGCGCATGGGTGCGCTCGAGCGAGGCGAGGATATTCTGCCATTCCGCCGTCAGCGCCGTGAAGCGACGCAGCGGGTCGAACAAGAGCCCGAGTGCCGTGAAGAAGGACATGAACTGCCCCACTGTCCGCGTGCCCTCGATGATCTGCATGCCGCCATAGATCAGCACCAGCCCGAAGCCGATCGCCGCGCCGAAATCCATCACCGTGGGCACGGCTGCCTGCCCGATGGCCGCGCGCGTGGCCTTGCGCACGAAGGACCGCATGATCTTGCGGAAGCGCCCGATCTCGCGCGCCTCCGAGCCGGTCAGTTGCAGCGTGGCGATGCCGTGAAACGCTTCGTCCAAACGGTTGGAGCTGTCAGCGGCGGCAAGTCGCGCCTCGGTGCTGCGCCGCCGGATCAGCCGCTGGATCGCGACCAGCGGCACGCCCAGAAGCGGGATGCCCAGAAGCGCGATCAGCGTCCATTGCCAATCCGTCCAGACCGCCACCCCAAAGAGCACGATCACCGCCGCGCCATCGCGCCCGAAACCAGTGATAAGCGTCTTGAACACGCGCCGGAGCGCCTCGCTGTCACCGCGCACCCGCTCGATAAGGATGCCGGGTGCATTGAGCTTGAAAAACGCCTGATCGAGCCGCGTCAGATGCGCGAGCAGCATGGATTGCAACTCGGCCGTCGCCAGTTCCGCTTGCCACGCCATGATCGATTTATGCGCAAGCCGCGCGAGGCCACGCCCGAAAAAGACCGACGCCATCGCAAGTGCCACGATGTAAACCCGGGCCCGGTCGCCTTCGATGAAGACCTCATCGAACATCGGCTGGACAAGATAACTGAACGCGCCGAGCGTCGCGGCCTCCAGCACCATGAAGAGGGCCGCCAGAACGATGAAGCCTGTGCGATGGCGGATAAAGCTCTCCCAAAGCCAGCGCGCAACGATGCGATCGTCGCGCGCGCGGGTCTTACGAGGGCTTTCGGATTTCTTGGACAAGGCGTGCCGTCATTGAACTATGCGTCACGCGCTCCCTTACCGGCTTTGGGCAGGTCGTGAAACCCTGCAAATCATTTCGACCATTGCAGGACGAAGCCGCGTTCATTGCCCGTTTGCGTGACATCCGCATGTGCACCATTGCCCACCTGGATGATCGTCATGTAATTGTTCCCGCCCGTTTGCGTCACATTCGCCGTGTGGTTAGACCCGTGCTGACGGATCCTGACATGATTATTGCCGCCGGATTGGCGCACAGCCGCAGTGTGGCCTATGCCGGATTGAATGATCTCGACCGCAGAGGGGGCCTTGCGGGGCAGGTCACTGCCGCGGGCGATATGCTCCAGTAAAATCGCGGGTTTTCTAAGAATTCGCTCCCCGGGGTCTGCCTGCGCGGGCACGGCCTGAAAGCCCAGAGCGAGTGCAATCAGGCCAGCCGTCCCGAGGCGCGGTATAGTCGAGGGTAATAATATTGCGTACATGCTCGGCGTCCTTTCGTGTGTTGGGCGTGGCAGACTCAGAGCTGCGCAGAGCGGCAGGTCTTGCGCTCGCCAAGCGCCTCGATGGTCAGTTCGGCCTGAAAATCGCGCGCGCGGCCCGAGAAGCGGGCCTCGCCCAGCGTGGTGCTTTCGCCCGGTTTCAGATCGAACTCTCCGCCCTGACGGATGGTGGACCGACCCGCGCTGCTGCGCTGTTCGATGGATAGCTCATAGGTGCCGGAAACCGCCACGCGCGCCTCGGCATGGGCTGCGATGGTGACATGGCGATCTGTCTCGCCAAGCCGTAACTCGCATGTCAGCGCCTCGGAGGGCGCGGCCTTCTCCGTGGTGGCAAGGCTCGCTGTGCAGGCCGCCCCGGTCAGGACAAGCGCCGCGATGGTGTAGGGAAATGCAGACATGATCTGTCTCCTTTCAAACGGAAGCCGCATCGGTCGGGGGCGGGATGCCCCCGACCGCGCTGGCCTTTCAGTCCTGAATGATCAGCACCACATTGCCATTGCCATGCTGGGTGGTGTTGGCCGTATTGCCTGACCCGTGCTGGATCACGCCGACTGCATTGCGCCGCCCGCCCTGGGTGACGGTTGCATCATTGCGGCAACCGATCTGCGAGACACCGGCGATGTTGCGCCGCCCACCCTGGTCGGTATCGGCCACATTGCCGCAGCCCGACTGGCCGACGCTGACACGGTTGCGCGCGCCGTCCTGAGTGTTGAGCGAGAGATTGCCGCGCCCACGCTGGGTGATGCTGACGCGCTGCCTCTGGCCGGACTGGCCAACGGCGGTGCTATGGTTGTTGCCCCACTGGTCCACAGTGACGCGGTTCGAGCCAGCTTCGGCGGGCAAGGAAACCAATGCAATGACCAGTGCGAGGGCAGTGCCGGTGATCGGGGCTGTAGCTGCAAGATGCATATCGAAAACTCCTGTTGGTTGCGGGACAGGGACCTGTCCGGATCGCTTGGAATGACGCGGGAGAACCGCTGTCGCCAAGCTGCCGAGACCCGTGCCTGCCGCGCAATAACAGCGCCTTGTTACCCAATGGCAGGGACCGCGTTATTCGATAACACGCCTGGAGCGCCCACAGGCGCGGCGCTTCAAAATACTGTTTATAAGTATTTTTTCTGAAATCGTGGGAATCTGCCCAACCCATGAAAAAACGCCCCGAGCGGGGGCGCTTCCAATCGATCATATATGCCTGGCAACCAGCGCGGCGCTTCGTTGCGCCACTTGTCACCTGCCAGTGCCGCGCAATCCGTTATCGCCGCGCGCGCTGCTTGCCGATCTCGCGGTCGAGAAGATTGCGCATCTTGTCCACGGCTCCGATGACAGCGGACTGGATCGTATCGGCCGTGTCGGTGGTCGTGACGGGCTGACGATTCTGCAGCCGCACCTCGACCATGCAGCGCTTGTCATCCGGCCCGCTTTTCTCGGCATTCTGGTCCTGCAGATGCACCTCGATACGCGTTATCGCACTGGACACGGCCTTCAGCTTGGAATCGAGTATGCCTTCCACATATCGTATGACATCCTCGCGCCCGGCGATGTTGTTGTCGGTGTTGACCTGAATCTGCATCTTGGTGTCCCTTTTGTGGCTGCGGAAGAGACTTATGCACTCCCCTCGCGAAACGCAATTGCCGACCCGTCAGGCGCGCAGGTATTCATGCAACACGCATTCCGGTTCCGAGGCCCGCAGCGCCAAACGGGCGCGCAACTGCCAAGCGCTCGAATCGAAGGCCGGGAAAAACGTGTCGGCCTGGGGCAAATCGAGCGCGACCTCGGTGATCAGCAGCCGCTCAGCCAAAGGCAGGAAGGCGGCATAAATCCCCGCGCCCCCGATTGCATAGTGCCGCAGATACCCGGCCTCCTGTGCGGCCTTCCGTGCCTCGGCCAAGGGGACAAACAGCGCGCCCTCCTCGGCCCTTTCTGGACGCGATGTCACGACGATATTCAACCGTCGCGGCAGGGGACGGCGGGGCAGACTCTGCCATGTGTTGCGCCCCATGATCACAGCCCCGCCCAGCGTCTCGCGCTGAAACGCAGCGAGATCCTCAGGCGCGTGCCAGGGGATCGTGTTATCCTTGCCGATAGCGCCATTGCGCGCCCGCGCCACAATCACTGTCAGCATGGCGCTAAACCGCCACCGGCGCCTTGATCGCCGGATGCGGGTCGTAGCCTTCGATCCGGAAATCCTCGAAGCGGAAATCGAAAATGGTGGCGGGCGCGCGCAGGATCTCCATTCGCGGCAATGGACGTGGCTCGCGGGTAAGCTGCAACCGCACCTGCTCCATGTGATTGGAATAGATATGCGCATCGCCCAGCGTATGCACGAAATGCCCCGGGGTAAGACCTGTGACCTTGGCCAGCATCATCTGCAACAACGCATAGGACGCGATGTTGAACGGCACGCCGAGGAACATATCGGCGGATCGTTGATAGAGTTGCAAATGCAGCTTGCCCCCGAGCACCCGCACCTGCCACAGCGTATGACAGGGCGGCAGCGCCATATCCGGCACATCCACGGGGTTCCAGGCCGAAACGATCATGCGACGGCTTTCGGGGGTCTCGCGGATCTGGCGCACCAGTTCGGCGATCTGGTCCACCCCGCCGAAATCGCGCCACTGGCGGCCATAGACCGGGCCCAGATCTCCTTGCGCGTCCGCCCACTCGTTCCAGATGCTTACACCGTTTTCCTGTAAATAGCGAATATTGGTGTCGCCGGAGAGAAACCACAGAAGTTCATGGATGACGGATTTCAGATGCACCCGCTTGGTCGTCACCAACGGGAAGCCCTCTGCCAGATCATAGCGCATCTGCATCCCGAAACAGGACAGCGTGCCCGTTCCGGTGCGGTCATCTGACGGCACTCCATGGTCCAGAATATGCTGTAAACCGTCCAGATACTGTTTCATGCTGCGCCTGACATACCACATGCTGAGGGGGTGAGCATAGACTGGGCCCGAGTGATTCTGAAACCCCCATTGCACATGCGCGCCTGCGCGATATGTTCCGTGATAACAGAGGGAGACATATCATGCGCTATCTGCACACAATGGTTCGGGTCAAGGATCTCGAAAGCTCGATGGCTTTCTACAAGCTGCTCGGGCTGGAAGAGACGCGCCGCCATGACAGCGAACAGGGACGATTCACACTGGTCTTCATGGCCCCGCCGGGCCAGCCGGACTGCCCGATCGAGCTGACATATAACTGGGATGGCGATGACGAATTACCCTCAGACAGTCGCCATTTCGGGCATATCGCCTATGCGGTCGAGGATATCTATGCCAAATGCGCCGAGCTTCAGAGCGCGGGTGTGACGATCAACCGCCCCCCACGTGACGGACGCATGGCCTTTGTCCGGTCGCCCGACAACATCTCCATAGAACTGCTGCAGGACGGCGACCCCCTGCCTCCGCAAGAGCCATGGGCGAGCATGGGAAACACGGGGCACTGGTGATCCCGATGCGCCAAGACCCGGGAGGGCCGCAGTCAAATATCAGCGCCGATACGGGTGGTGTCCGAAACAACCTTGGCAAAACAGTTCATATTGTTTTCCAAACTGGAACGGCCTGCTCCAATTAGCGGAAAATCTACGAAAACTTTAGGGCTTAGCGTGCAGATACTGGCCGAATTGTGGCTAAAATCTTGTAAGTCATGGCTTCGATGAGGGTCCGCCTTATCTTGCAGAGTGACAGGATCAGCAGCCCATGAAACTCGTCGGTCGCCCGCGTCCCTTGGATCACAGCGCAGCGCAGGACTTGCGCAGCCGGGAAGACAATGTCAAAGCCGCATTCATGGGACAGCGTCATATCTCCTTGCCAACACGCGCCAACGCTCCTGCGGTGATCTGGCTCGTTGGGCTCACCTGCCTGCCGGAAGTCTTGCTGACACTCGCGAATGCGGGTCTCTTTGACGGTGCCGGCCTGCGACGCTGGGCGATGATGCATGGAGCGTTCTGGAACGCATTGCTCAACGGTTGGGAGCCTGTCTATGCATTCCAGCGCGAGATCATGTTCGTTTCCTATGCGTTCCTGCATGGCGGCTTCCTGCACCTGATCGGCAATATGCTGGCCGTGCTCGCGCTGGGGGGTATTGTCGTGGCGCGTATCGGTCAGCAAGGGTTCCTGCTGCTGTATGCGCTATCGGCGATCGGGGGCGCGATTGGTTTCGCCATCCTGTCCAACAGCGAAGCACCGATGATCGGGGCATCGGGGGCTGTCTTCGGCCTGATCGGTGCCTGGAAGTTCTGGGAATGGCAAAAACGCAAGCATGTGGGGGCTCCAATGCAGCCGCTATGGCGCTCTCTCATCGGGCTTGTCCTGCTCAATGTCATTCTCTGGATCGCGCTCTCGGGCCTGCTTGCCTGGGAAGCCCATCTTGGCGGCTTCGTCGCCGGTGTGATCGTCGCAGCCCTTGCGACCCCCACACTGCGTCACCGGATCTGACCCGCGCTCGAAGTGCACGTCCGCGCGAACCGTGCGGGCAATTCTGTCCGCACAAAAGACGTCGCTGTATCAGGCTTGTTCGAGGGCTGCGATAATGGCGCCAAAATCCTGCGCCTTCAGCGAAGCCCCACCGACCAGCGCCCCGTCGACATTCTCTATGCCGAAGATCTCGGACGCATTGCCAGGCTTTACCGATCCGCCGTACAGGAGCGAAATCGCCTTGTCTCGTAGGGCCGCGCGTAAGGCATCATGCACCTCGGTGATCTGGCCCAATGTCGGGGTGCGCCCTGTCCCGATGGCCCAGACCGGCTCATAGGCCACAACTGTATTCGCCGCTGTTGTGCCTTCCGGCAAGGAGTCCGCCAGTTGCGCGAGCACCACATTCAGCGTCTGGCCTGCGTCGCGCTCGGCTTCGGTCTCACCAATGCAGATGATCGCGACCAGACCCGCCGCATGTGCCGCCTGCGCCTTCGCGGCGACGAGCGCGGAGCTTTCGCCATGATCGCTACGACGCTCGGAATGGCCCAAAATGACTTGCCGCGCGCCCGCATCGGCAAGCATCTGTGCCGAGACATCACCAGTATGCGCCCCGCTCTCGCGCACATGGCAATCCTGCCCGCCCACCATGACCGCGCTCCCCTCCAGGACATCGGCCATCGCGCAAATCAGCGTCGCAGGCGGGCAGAGCAACACACCGCATCCAGGTTTCGGGAAAGCCTCAGCCAAAGCCCGCGCCTCGTCCAGATCAGCGCGCAGGCCATTCATTTTCCAGTTTCCAGCGGCCAGTTTGCAGGCATCAGACATCACAGTTCTCCCTTTCCCCTCGTCATACGCGAGCAGTGCGGGCTAGTGCAATCACCCTGACGCCTTGGCCTCGTTCATGCGTTTGGTCAGTGTCTCGACATCGTCGAACTTGATCGATTCGCCGCAACCACAGGCATCCGTGACATTGGGATTGCGGAACCGAAACGTACTCTCGAGCAATCCGGTTTCGTAATCGATCTCGGTCCCGAACAGGAACATCTGCGCCATGGGTGCGATGATCACCCGCGCACCGTCCTGTTCCACCACCTCTTCATGCTCTTGGACGTCTTGCGCCGTCTCCATCGTGTATTCCATCCCCGCGCAGCCGCCCTTCTTGACCCCGACGCGCAGCCCTGATGCACCCTCGCGCTCCATCAGCCGCCGGATCTGGCGCACAGCCGCAGGCGTGAGGGTGACGGGAGATTTTCCGGGAATTGCGAACATGTCTTTATCCTTGCCTTCCTTGCAGCTTGCGTGCGGGATTGCCTCCGACTGTGGCCCTCGCAGCAACATCGCGGGTCACCACAGCCCCCGCTGCGATGATCGCACCATCGCCGACTGTGACCCCCGGCAACAGGATCGCCCCACCACCGATCCAGACATCAGCGCCGATGGTGACGGGTTTACCAAACTCGATACCCTGCGCCCGTCGCGTTGCGTCGCGGGGGTGGTCGGCTGTGAGGATCTGCACATTCGGGCCGATCTGGGTCCGCGCGCCGATCCTGACCTCGCAGACATCAAGGATCACGCAGTTGAAATTCACGAAAACGCCCGGCCCGAAGTGGATATGCTGCCCGTAATCGACATGAAACGGCGCGCGGATAATCGCACCGTTCCATGTCCCCAGAAGCGCTGTCAGAAGTTCCGGTCGTGATGCTTCCCCTTCAATGGTCTGATTGAAGCTCCGCATCAGGCTCTGCGCGCGGCGGCGCAGCTTCACCAGATCGGGGCACCCCACATCATAAGGCGCGCCCGACAGCATCTTGTCACGTTCGGACAAGACAACATCCATTACATGAATCCCAGTTCCAGCCGCGCTTCATCGGACATCATGTCCATGCCCCATTGCGGATCAAAGGTCATCTCGACCTCGACCGACTGCACGCCCGGCACGGCGCTGATGGCATCTGCCACCCAGCCTGGCATTTCGCCAGCAACCGGACATCCGGGTGCCGTGAGCGTCATGATAACGTCCACTTCGCCTGCGTCCGAAATCGTGATCGTGTAGATCAGCCCCAAATCGAAGATATTGACCGGGATTTCGGGGTCATAAACCGATTTACAAGCCTCCACGATGGGCTCGTAAAGGTCATGCTCTGTGCTGGAGGGCTTGATCAGCAGATCGCCTTCATTAGGTGCAGTGCTCATTCCAGACCCTTTCGACAGCCTTGGGGCGGGTTCGCGCCCCTCGAATTCCTGACTACTTATATAAGGAAAAGATCAGGCTGCGTCCAGTCCGGTTTACAGAACATACCGGCTCAGATCGGCCGAGCGCGACAGATCGCCCAGATTCTGCTCGACGAAATCCGCATCCACTTCCAGCGCCTCGCCCGCCCGATCCGGTGCGTGGAAGGACAATTCCTCGAAGACACGCTCCATAACCGTGTAAAGCCTGCGCGCGCCGATATTCTCCACCGACTGATTCACATCCGCCGCGATCCGCGCCAGCGCTGCAATGCCCCCTTCGCTGAAGCTGACTTCCACGCCTTCGGTCGCCATCAAAGCCGTGTATTGCCGTGTGAGCGCATTGTCGGTCTCGGTCAGGATGCGCACGAAATCGCCCTCGGTCAGCGCGCGCAACTCCACCCGGATCGGCAACCGCCCCTGCAATTCCGGCAGCAGATCCGAGGGTTTGGCGATATGGAACGCACCAGAGGCGATGAAGAGGATATGATCGGTCTTGACCGGGCCGTGCTTGGTGCTGACCGTCGTGCCCTCGATCAGTGGCAGAAGGTCGCGCTGGACGCCTTCGCGGCTGACATCGCCGCCGCGCATATCCGCTCGCGCGCATACCTTGTCGATCTCATCAAGAAACACAATGCCATTCTGCTCCACCGCCTCGAGCGCCGCGGCTTTCACCGCCTCATCATCCAGCAGCTTGTCGGCCTCCTCGGAGATCAGCAGATCATGGCTCTCGGCAACAGTCACTTTCTTGCGTGTGGTCTTCCCGCCGAACGCCTTGCCGAAAATCTCGCCCAGATTCATCATCTGCCCGGCGCCGGGCTGGCCCGGTATCTCGAACATGCCCCCCATGGGGTTGGAACTATCCGTGACCTCGATTTCGATGACGGTGTCATCAAGTTCCCCGGCCAAGAGTTTGCGCCGGAACATCTCGCGCGTGCCCTCCCGTGCGCCTTCCCCCGCCAGCGCAGTGATCACCCGCTCTTCGGCCGCCTTGTGCGCCCGCGCCTTGACGGCCTCGCGCATATGCTCGCGTGTCATGATGATCGCGCTGTCCACCAGATCGCGGATGATCTGCTCCACATCGCGTCCGACATAGCCGACTTCGGTGAATTTCGTCGCCTCGACCTTCAGAAACGGGGCTTTCGCCAATTTGGCAAGCCGCCGGCTGATCTCGGTCTTGCCCACACCGGTCGGGCCGATCATGAGTATATTCTTGGGATAGACTTCTTCCTGCAGATCGGCAGACAACTGCTTGCGCCGCCAGCGATTGCGCAGCGCCACCGCGACCGCGCGCTTGGCCTCCTTCTGGCCGATGATGAAGCGATCAAGCTCGGAGACAATCTCGCGCGGGGTGAGGTCGGTCATTCGGTGTTCCTTCGATAACTCTGGCTGTCAGCTACGGATCGGCTTGAAACAAGGGAAGTCATGCGAAATACGATTGACGCAGCGCCATCGTCGCAAATGCATGCTCAACTCTCTGCCCTTGTCGATGGAAGCACAACTCAAGCGCTGATCGTCTCAACCGTCAGATTACCATTTGTATAGACACAAATGTCGGCAGCAATCGCCATCGCCTGCCGCGCGATCTCTTCAGCCGACATTTCGGTTTCCATGAGCCCCCGCGCCGCTGCCAGCGCATAATTCCCGCCCGAGCCGATCGCCGCCGCATCATGCTCGGGCTCAAGCACATCCCCTGCGCCCGTAATCACGAACAAGTCGCGCCCGTCGCTGACGATCAGCATGGCCTCCAGCTTCTGCAGATACTTGTCGGTGCGCCAGTCTTTCGCGAGTTCCACCGAAGCCCGCGCCAACTGCCCCGGCGTCGCCTCCAGCTTTGTCTCCAGTCGCTCGAGCAAGGTAAACGCATCGGCCGTCGAACCCGCAAACCCGGCCAGCACATCATAGCCTCCCGGCGAAAGCCTGCGCACCTTGCGCGCGCTGCCTTTTATCACGGTCTGCCCCAGCGACACCTGGCCGTCGCCAGCTACCACCACGCACCCACCGCGACGCACAGCGAGGATCGTAGTCCCATGCCAGCCGGGAAAATCGCTCATCGCAGCCTCTTCATCTTGCCGAAAAATACTCCCGCCGGAGGCGCATCTCCCGGCGCAGAGGACCGCAGAAGGGGCGCCAGCCGCGCCCCTTTCCCTCAAACTTCGCTCTCGATCCAGCTTTGCAGCGCCGATTTCGGGGCCGCGCCGACCTTGTTGGACACGACCTGCCCATCCTTGAACATGAACAGCGCCGGAATGCCGCGAATGCCCATCGACGCCGCAGTGGACGGGTTTTCATCCACATTCACCTTGGCGATCTTGATCTTGCCTTGGTACTCTGCCGACAGTTCTTCCAGCGCCGGGCCGATCTGTTTGCAGGGACCGCACCATTCTGCCCAGAAATCGACGATGACGGGGATATCGGACTGGCGCACTTCGGAATCGAAAGTGGCATCGGTAACAGCAACGGTGGACATCGGTCTCTCCAATCTGGGTTTCTCAACGCGCCATACCTATGCCTCGCGCGCGTTGGATTCAAGCGCCGCCCGCGCGAGCGCGCCCCACATCAAATCGGGCGACAATTCCATCAGACGCGCTTCCTGCGTCCAGAGCAGCGCCATGCGGATCGTGCGCCCCTCGAAAACCTGGCTCAAGGCCTGCGCATAGGCCCCCATCTGGCGCAGCAGGCCCTCCGGCACATCCTCTGCGCGCGCCGGGACAAGCTGGTTCGACTTGTAATCCACCGCAAGCACATCCTCGTCACGCACGACCAGCCGGTCGATCACCCCGAACAGCTCCCTGCCCCATAGCGTGCCTGCAATCTCGACCTCAGCCAGCGTGCCCGGCGCGAAGAGCGGCGCAAGCCCGGGCGCGTCCAGAACGCGCGCCGCCTCTTCCAGCAACCCCTCCGACAACTCGGCGCCCTCCTCGATGCTTCCCAGCAACGCCCGCGCATGCGCCGCCCAGTCCGCGCGCGGCCAGAGTGGCAAATGCTCGAGCAGCAGGTGCAGCGCCGCCCCCCGCGCCATCGCCGCCTCAGCCTCCAGCCCCTCTTCACCTGCAAGCGCCTTCGCCCCGCCCAGTCGCGAGGGCGAGAGCACACGTGGCGCAGAGGTCGGCGCGGCGGCGGGCTGCCACAAATGCGCGGGCAGTGTCGTTTCGGCATCGTCCGTTTTTTGCGCCACCGCATCAGCAATCGCAGGCCACTCAAGATGCTGATGCCGCAGCCCCGCACCCGCTGAAAAATCCTGCGCTACGGCGCCCGCATGCTCAAGACCTGTCGCGATGCGATTATACCAGCAGCCCGGGTCTTTCACCTCGCCCGCGGCCGCCACGATCAGCCAGCTTTCCGCCCGCGTCATCGCGACATAGAGAAGCCGCGCATCCTCCTGCGCGCGCTTCTCGCCTGCGTCTTCCACCGCCGCGCTCAAGGCCGCCGGTGTCTCGTCCCGCGCCGCGCGCCAGCCCAGCGCCGCGCCCAGCGCGAAAATCTCACGCCGCTCCGCCGGGGCATAATCCGCGGTATCGGGCAGGATCACCACTGGCGCTTCGAGCCCTTTCGCGCCATGCACAGTCATCACCCGCAAGCGCCCGCCAGCAGCATCCAACTCGCGCTTGATCTGCACATCGCCATGTTCGAGCCAGCCTAGAAATCCCGTCAGGCTCGGCGTCTCCACCTGCTCATAGGCCAGCGCCTGCGCGAGAAAAGCGTCGATCCCGTCCTCGGCCTCCTGCCCCAGCCGCGCGATCAGGCGGCGGCGGCCATCATGGCGGATCAGGCAGCGCTCGATCAGATCATAGGGGCGCAGGAAATCGGTCTGGCGGCGCAGATCGTCAAGCATCTCCAGCGTCGCCGCATCCCCCATCTCGCGCAGCCGCGCCCAGAGAAACGCACCCTCGCGCCCTTGGGCCAGCCGAAACAGCCGGTCCTCCGACCAACCGAAAAGCGGCGAGCGCAGGCAGGCCGCAAGCGACAGATCATCTTCCGGGGTCGCGAGAAACGACAGCAACGCCGTCAGATCGCGCACCGCCATCTCGCCACCCAGCCGCAGCCTGTCAGCGCCTGCGATCTCCAGCCCCTCGGCCTTGCAGGCGGCGATGATCTCGTGAAACAGAGCATTGCGCCGCCGCACGAGGATCAGCACATCTCCCTCGCTCATGGGCCGTGCACCGTCGCGATGCGGGATGGCCACGCGCGCATCGATCATCGCGCGCAATTCCCGCGCGATGCTGCGGGCAAGCTGGCGGTGATGATGCGCCTCGGGCATCACATCGACCGGATCATACCACTCTCGCTTCTCGGGGCTTTCGGCCTTGGGGATCACCGGCCAGAGATCGACCCGCCCCGGCAGGCTTGCATTGAAGGCGATATGCTGGGGCGCCCCGCCAAGCCCTGCATCGCGCGGCGGGCGGAAGGTCGCATCGACCACGCGCAGGATCGCATCGGAAGAGCGGAAGGAATGCGCCAGCAACGCCTCATTGAGCCGCAGACCTACATGGGCGAGCGCCGCGCGAAACTGCGCCTGCATCGCATCGAACACTGCGAGATCCGCGCCCTGAAAGGAATAGATCGACTGTTTCTTGTCGCCCACCACAAACAACGTGCGGCTGGCATCGACCGCGCCCACCCCGGCGGTAAACTCCTGCGCCAGTTGCTCAATCACGCGCCATTGCCCGGGCGAGGTGTCCTGCGCCTCATCGACAAGAATATGATCCACCCCGCCATCGAGCTTGAACAGCACCCATTGCGCCACCGAAGGATCGGTCAGAAGCTGGCCCGCGCGCGCGATCAGATCGTCGAAATCCAGCCATGCGCGCGCGGCCTTGGCCTGTGTATAGGCGGGCAGGAAGGCGCGCGCGAAGCGGTGAAGCGCAATGGCGCGTGTGTAGGCCGCAAGCGCAAGCCGCTGCGGGCGCGCGGCCTCCACCCGCGCCATGAGTGCATTGAGCGGATCGAGCAGGCTCCCCAGCGCCGTGCGTGTGGCCTTGGTGGGAAAGCTGCCGATCTTGGCCGAAAATGGCTCTTTCGCGCCCGCGCCTGTCAGCAGCAGCCCTTCCAGCGCCTGCAAGGCCACAAGATCCGGTGCGCCCTGCAGGATTGCACGCAGCCTTGCCGCATTTTTCGCATCAGTCACGCTGCCTGCCTCAAGATAGGGCACAACCGCATCCAGAAGCGCGAACTCGCCGCCCGGAAACACATCCGCGAGCAGATCGTCCTGCGTATAGCTGTCGCGCAACTCCAGCGCGGCGCGCAACTCCGCTTCGGGGACTGGGCCAGTAAACCCGGCCGCATTGGCGCAGATCTCCTGCAACAGGCTGTCGATCTCCGCGCCGGTGAAAACAGCCGCCAGATCATCCAGCGCCGCGCGACCCACACCTTCAGCCAAGCCGTCCAGCACATCCGCGCGCAGCGCATGGGCCGAGCGGTCATCCATCTCGGTAAACGCTGGCGACAGCCCCGCCTCGAGCGGAAACCGGCGCAGAAGGGACGCACAGAAGGAATGGATCGTCTGGATCTTCAACCCGCCCGGCGTCTCGATGGCGCGCGCGAACAGCCTGCGCGCCTCCGCAAGCCCCTCCTGCGGGGTCTCGTCAATCCCGGCAAGGGCTGCGCGCAATTCCGCCTCGGGCAGCATCGCCCAGCGCCCCAAGAGCCGGAACAGCCGGTTCTGCATCTCGCTCGCCGCCGCCTTGGTATAGGTCAGGCACAGAATGCGCTGCGGCTCCACCCCGCGCAGCAGGAGCCGCGCCACGCGATCGGTCAGCACCTTGGTCTTGCCCGAGCCCGCATTGGCCGAAAGCCAGGTCGAGACCAGCGGATCAGACGCGCGATTCTGCGCCAGTGTCGCCTCGTCAAACCCCATCTTCGCCCCCCAATGGCAGCACAACCGGCGCATCCTGCATCACCCATTCGCCAAAGCGCGACAGGTGGTCGTAATCGGAGGCCTCGTTTTCCCGCAGCAGATAGCGCCGCGCCGGAAAGCCCTTCTGTGCATCCAGATAGGCCGCCATGAGCTGCTCGAACTGCGCCCGGGTCTCGGCCAGCAGCTCAGGCGTTATATCGGTTGCGACGGGCTTGGGATTGCTGCCAAGCCCCAGATAGGTGATCCGCGCCACCTCGCGCAGCCCCAGCGCCTCGAACGCGCCTTCCTCGGCCATCATCGCCTGCAACAGAAGCTGCTTGTCGAAATATTTCTGCATCTCATGCGAGGGCGCCTGCCCGGTCTTGTAGTCGATGATATGGATGCGCCCATCGGGCCATTCATCCACGCGGTCGGGCTTGGCAGTAAGCCGGAAGACCGGGGATTTCAGGTCAAATGCACCCTCTTCCTCCAGCATCAGCACGCGGCCAGGCTGGGCCAAGTGGAATTGCACAAACGCAGAAGCCGCCCGCCCCATCCGCGCCTCCCAAAGCGCGCGCGCGGCAGGCCATGGCACCTCGCGCGCCAGTGTCTCGCGCGCGATGCGCATGAGCTGCGCCATCGGGTCATCTTCCAACGGCGCGCGGGTGAAATCTTCCAGCACCTTATGCAGCACAGTGCCGCGCAACAGCGCATCGGGCGAGGGATGGAGCGCATTCAGCTTGCGCAGGCGCAGCACATATTTGGCGAAAATCTCATAGGGGTCACGGATCAACCGGTTGATCGCCGTCACCGGCAGCCTGCGCGGGCGCGCAGCGAGCGGCGGCGCAGGCGCAGGGCGCGGTGCGCGCAGCTCGGTCGGGACGCGCGACATATCCGCATCGAAACGCGAAGCCATCGCGAGCCAGTCCTTGCCGCGCAATTTCATCGCCTTGAGCGCTGCTTCCCCTTCCCCCGGCAACCCACCCAACAAATTCGTCAGCCGGTTGAACCAGCGTGAGGGCACTGTCTGCGCCTCGCTGTCGCGGATCGCGCGCGCAAGCACGACCTCGCGCGCGCCGATCGCCTGCTGGAAATCATGCGCCGACAGCCCGATCTGCCGCTCGGGCAACAGCAAGCCCGCATCCGCGCGCATCCGCCGGTTCAGCCACGGGTCCGGGTCGGGCGCCTTGGGCCAGACCCCTTCATTCAGCCCCGCCAGAATGACCAGATCGGCGCCCTGCACCCGCGCCTCCAGCGTGCCCCAGATCATCACGCCGGGATGGGCGGCAATCGGCTCGCGCACCTCGAAGCCCTGCAGATAGCGCGTCACGAAAGTCTCGTAATCCATCGGCGAAAGCGCACCACCATGCCCGGCCTCGGAAGCAAGCTCCTGCATAGCGCGCTGCGCCTGCACCCCGGCGGCGGCCAGCCACAATTCGCCACTGCCCCCCTCCGGCCCGCCCGCCAGCGCCTCGGCCAATGCCAGATGCGCGGCGACCAGGTCCGCGAGCGGGCGCGGGCGCGGGTCGGGCGTATCGGGCAGCGCGGCGATCAGCCACTCCGCCCATGCCCCGCACGCCGCTTTCTCTGCGAAGGCGCGCAGGAAATCCGCATCCGGGAAGGCCACCCCATCGCGGCGGATGCGCAATTCCAGATCGCGGGTGTGGCGCAGATGCTCGCCGCGCGCCCCGGCGCTATGCGTGAGCGGGTGCTTGAGCAGCGTGAGCAATGCCTGCCCGTCGAGCCTGCGCACCATCAACCCCGCCACATGGCGCAGAAACCGCCCCGGGGCCGAGAGCGCCAGCGGGCGGCCCGCGCTGTCATCGGGCGTGATGCGCCAGACATCGAGCGCCGCCGTAACGCGCCGCGTCAACTCCCGATCCGGCGTGATCAGCGCCGCGCGCTGCCCCGCCTCGGCCGCGTGCCGCAGACGCAGCGCGATGGCGAGCGCCTCCATCCGTGGCGAAGGCGCCTCAATGAGCGTGACATCGGCGCAAGCCTCGGCAAGTGCGGCGAGCCTCGGCCCCTCATCCATCCATTGATCGGTCACAGGCGCAGGCCGCAAAGCGAGCGACACCAGCCGGTTACGGGCAGGCGCGGGCGGCGGCGCGTCATGCCAAGGCCGCACTGCCTCGGGTGCGATCTCCATCGCCTGCGCGAGCTTCAGGAATCGGTATTGCGGGTGATCCTCGGGCGCGAGCCCGGTCTGCAAGGCCGCCCATGTGTCGGGCGCCAAGTCGAAATCATAGCCCGGCAGCACCACGGCCCCTTGCGGCAACCGCGCGACGGCCTGCATCAAGAGCGCCGTTGTCCCGCGCGAACCAGTGGAGCCTGCGATGATGATCGGGTCACAGGGCGGGGTCTCCTGCCAGCGTGCGACCAGCGCCTCGGCCTGCGCGCGCAAGCGGCCCTCCGGGTCGGGCGCATCATCGCGCAGCACAGTCTCGGCAAGCGCGATGAAGGCAAGGCTGCGCGCCCAATGCCCGGAATGGCGCGAGACATCGAGATCACGCAGCCGCGCGAGCGGCACGCCCTCGGCCTGCATCTCGGCAAAGAGCCGCGCGAGGCTGTCGGCCAGATCATAGAGCGCGGATCGCGGGGCCAGATCGGGTGCGGTGGTCAGCAGACGGTCGATAAGCCGCGCCAACTCCAGCCGTCGGCGCAGCGGCGAGAGCGGCGGGGGCAGCGCGGTTGCGCCCTCGAACAGCAAGGGCTCCGTGACCAGCCGAATACGCGGCAAGAGCCCTGGCCCCTGCGCGATCAGCGCCTCGCGGATGCGGCCACGCATCCGCGCCGAATTGACCAGAAGCGTCACACGCGCACGTGCCTCGGGCGGCAACGGGCTGAGCCGCTGCGCAAGCCCGGCGGCGAAGGCTGTGGGAAAATCCGCACCGGGCGGCAAG
Organism: Paracoccaceae bacterium; assembly: GCA_003567315.1. GTDB lineage: Bacteria > Pseudomonadota > Alphaproteobacteria > Rhodobacterales > Rhodobacteraceae > Roseinatronobacter. Next base: position 6,008 of record PWZT01000033.1, on the reverse strand, counting down.
CCGTAGAGCTTCGCGTCGCGCGTGTACGCTTCAAACATGCGTCACTCCTGCCTGCGGGTCGAGCGCGTCGAGCACCGTCTGCCACTTTTGCGCGGCACTGCCGAACGCCAGCAGGCGTGCGTCCTCCTGCTCACCCACGTTCAACCGCAAATGCAGCGCATCAGCGGGCGCGAGATCGCCCAACCGCTCAGGCCATTCGACCAGACAAATCGCTTCCTCGAACGCCTGCTCCAGCCCCAGTTCGATGATCTCATGGGTATCCGACAGGCGGTAGAGATCGGCATGCCACAGCTCGACATCCCCCAGATCATAGCTCTGGACCAGCGTGAAGGTCGGCGAAGGCACGTCCTCGCACCGCCCTAGCGCCGCCAGCCGCGACTGGATCAGCGCGCGCGCAAAATGGCTCTTGCCCGCCCCGACTGGCCCAGAGAGCAATACGACATCCCCGGCCCCCAGCCACACGCCCAGTTGCGCCGCGAGCCGCGCGGTCACATCGGGCGAAGGGCTGACAATATCGCGGCTTGCTGCATCCATGCGCGCCGTTCTGCCATGCCGCATCGCCCCCTGCCAGTGCCGATTGCGCTAATTCGCAACCTCGAGCCCGCTCGGCACAACCTCGGGCACACCCATACGCCCTGCAAGCGCACCCTCGTCGCTCAGCGCCTCCAGGAAGGCGATCAGCAAGCCGATCTCATCCTCCTCCAGCGTCACCAGCGGGCGCTGCGCCATATCTCTTGCGGCAGCGCGTGCAATCTCAGCGCGCTGCGCCGCGCTTTCGAGTGCCGCGTAATCATCCGTTTCAGCGTCAAGCTCCGGCAAGACCGCCTGCGGCTCATAGGCCGCGAGCCCGGCCACAGGGTCGAGATGGTGGCGCAGGAAATCGCGTAGGTCGGAGAACGCGCCGGCATGGCCCCAAGGCCCCGTATGCAGCACATTGCGCAGCATCGGCGTGCGGAAGCGATAGGCATCCTCGGGCGCAAGCGTAACCGCCCCGCGCCCCAGATCGCGCGTGTAGCCCGCCGAGTCGCGCTCCTTTCCGGGGCCGAGCGGCGGCTGGCCCATGGCGTGAAAGCCCTGATCGCTCAGCAATGGACCGGAGTGGCAGGATGCACAATTCGCCCGCCCGTAAAACAGCCACATCCCTTCACCGGCCTCAGGCGACAAGGCTGCGATCTCGCGCAAATAGAGGTCGAAAGGGGTTTCATCGGCGCGGAACTCGGTCTCGATGAAAGCCGCGATGGCATTGGCGATCTCGTCGATGGCCACCGGGCGCGCTGCGCCGCGCCATGCCTCGAAGGCCGCGCGATAGTCCGGTATCGCATCCACCCGCGCCGCGATCAGCGCCCAGGCACCATCATCGCCATGCACCCGCGCCTCGGCCACAGCATCCGCAATCGGGTTTTCGCCGGGCTGCCCGGACATCTCCTCGGGGGACAGCATCGGAAACAGGGCCTGTGCCGCGACCAGCGAGTCGAGCGCCATATAGTCCAGCGGGCCCTGATGCGAGAGCAGACGACCCGGGTGGGCCGGGTCGACCTCCAGCCGCCCGTCATGGAACAGCACGCGAATTTCGCGCGCACCGAGGTTCCAAAGTGCAGGCGCATTGCGCGGGATCCGCTGCGTCGCCGCATGTTCACCCAAGGCCGTGCGGTCTGGCCCCAATCCCAGCGCGCCGGTTCCGATCCCGAGCGAAACCCCGTCACCCGAAGCATGGCGCGGATGGTGGCATGTGGCGCAGGAGGTGTCCTTGTTGCCTGACAGGATCGGATCGAAGAACAAAAGCTGCCCGATCCGGACCAGCGCCGGGTCTGGGCTGCGGAAATCCGCCTCTCGCAATGGTTGGGGCAGAGGATGGGGCGGTAGCGGGAGGGAGGACGCCGCGTCAGGCTCTGGCGCAGGGCGCGCGGCAGGCCGCAGCGCAACCGGCACAGGCGCTGCCTCTGACTGCGCGCCCTGTTGCGCGGCGCGCGCAGCGTCTGGTGCCGCTGGTCGGGCATAATCGCCAACGCTTGCGGGGCGCTCGGGCACTGCGACCGAGCGCGGTGTCAAAAAGACTCGCTCCAGCAATTCTCCGGCCAACGGGTCGCCCGCCTGTTCCAGCCTGCGCAGGGCGCTGAAAGCCGTGAAGAAATCGCCCTGCTCCATCGCGGCGAACCCTTCGTTCAGGGTTTGTGCCGAAGCATCCTGTGGCAGGCTTGCAACCAGGACCGAGAGCGCCAACGCACACCCCAGATGCGCCTTCGTGAACACAGTGTTTCCCGAATGTCGCCAATACATTACAGCCTCGAGAGGAATCGCTTGGACCTGAAAACGCCCCGATCTTAACGCCCGAAACGCTATTCACAAAAGATTTATCTCATGAAGGGGAAAACGCCGCAGGCAACTGGCCTCGTGTTCGACACTGCATTCGATTAAGCACCCCTTAACCTTGGGAGACAACGCAATGCAAACGCCCCTGCCCCTGACCCGCGATCTTGTACTGATTGGTGGCGGGCACACGCATGCGCTGGTTCTGCACGCATGGGCGAAGCGCCCCTTGCCGGGTGTGCGGGTGACGCTGATCAACCCCGACCCGACAGCCCCCTATACAGGCATGCTGCCGGGCCACATCGCCGGTCATTACGCGCGCGCGGCGCTCGATATCGACCTCGTGCGCCTCGCGCGCCGGGCCGGGGCGCGGCTGATCCTCGACCGCGCCACAGGACTAGACTGCAGCGCACAGGAAATCACGCTCGCCGCGCGACCGCCGATTGCCTATGACATCGCGTCGCTCGATATCGGCATCACCTCGGCCCTGCCGGAAATTCCGGGCTATGGCGATTATGCGGTCTCCGCGAAACCCTTGGGCGCCTACGCCAGCGCTTGGGAGAATTGGCTTGCTGCCAAACCGGACGCACCGAAGATCGCGATCATTGGCACAGGCGTGGCCGGCGTGGAACTCGCGCTCGCCACAGCGCACCGGTTGCGCGGCCAGAATGCGCAGATAACACTCGTAGAGGCCGCGCGTATTCTGCCCCATATCGGCCACCGCGCGCGAGACAGGCTGCGCACGCATCTCGCAAAGGCGGGCATCGTGATGCGAGAGGGCATAAATGTTGTGAAAGTGACGGCAGAAGGGGTGGAACTGGCCGATCAAACCCTCGTTGAGGCAGAGTTTGTGCTGAGTGCCGCAGGCGCGCGGCCGCAGGGATGGCTCCGTGAGACCGGGCTCGATCTGACCGAGGGCTTTGTCACAGTGGACAAGTATCTCCGCGCCGCCTCGGACCCCGCGATCTTCGCAGTTGGCGATTGCGCGCATATGGCTCATGCGCCGCGCGCCAAAGCCGGGGTTTTCGCTGTGCGACAGGCCCCGATCCTGTATGACAATCTGCGCGCCGCGCTCGGGGCGGGGCGGATGCGCGCCTATCAGCCGCAGCGCGACTATCTGAAACTGGTTTCGTTGGGCGGAAAATCTGCGCTGGCTGAGAAATGGGGGCGCGTGCTGGAGGGCGGCTGGCTGTGGCGCCTGAAAGACCGCATCGACGCGCAATTCATGAACCAGTTTCGCGACGCCCGCCCGATGCCTGCAACCCTGCCTCCAGCGATGGCCGCAGGCGTGCAGGAGATGCTCGAGGACCGCCCGCTTTGTGGCGGGTGCGGCGCGAAAATGGGCGCGCAAAGCCTGCAGGCCGCGCTGCCCAAAGCGGAGCGTAGCGATATCGAGACAGGCATCGGCGAGGATGCGGCGGTGTTGCGCATGGGCGAGACGCGGCAGGTTATCGCGACCGACCATCTGCGCGCGCTCAGCGATGATCCTTATCTCATGGCACAGATCGCGGCCACGCACGCTCTGGGCGATGTCTGGGCAATGGGCGCGCGCCCGCAATCGGCGCTCGCCTCGGTCACACTGCCACGCATGGCGCCCGAGTTGCAGACCCGCAGCCTGCGCGAGGTGATGGCCGGCGCGCTGTCGATCCTGGAACCCGCAGGCGCGGCGCTCGTGGGCGGACATAGCAGCATGGGGGCGGAAATGCAGCTTGGCTTCACAGTGACGGGCCTGCTCGACCGCGCGGCCTTGCGCAAATCCGGCGCGCAGCCGGGCGATGCGCTGATCCTGACCAAGCCGCTGGGCACCGGCGTCGTCATGGCCGCCGAGATGCAATGGGCAGCGCCGGGCGAGACAGTGCGCCGCGCATGGGCCGCAATGGTGCAATCGCAGGCGCGCGCAGCGGAAATTCTCACGCCCCATGCTCATGCGATGACCGATGTCACCGGCTTCGGGCTGGCCGGGCATCTGGCCGAGATGCTGGGCGAATGCGAGCTTGGCGTCGAACTGGACCTCGCCGCCCTGCCTGTCCTTGATGGGGCCGAGGCGCTGATCGCGGCGGGGTATCACTCCAGCCTCGCCCCCGCCAATCGCGCCGCTGTTGCGCATCTGATCGAAGCCCCTGCAAGCCCGCGCGTCGATCTGCTGTTCGATCCGCAGACGGCAGGCGGGCTGCTGGCAGCAATGCCCTCAGACAGCGCCCCGCGTATTGTCGAGAATCTGCAAGCGGAAGGCTATGGCGCCGCCATCATAGGCCATGTGATTGCGACGGATGCGCCGGTGATCCAGGCCAGCTAGCCCGGCAGCACTTGCAGATTTCCGATCTCTATCCGTTCAATCAGTCGCTCAGCCGCCATTTCCTGTGACTTTTCCGACAAATCCGGCAACGCTATCACCTCATCAGTGACATGCCCCCGCCGCATCCGCTGATAGCGCGGGTCATAGTGATGCGTGATCAGATCTCGCGCCAAGGTCGCAAAATCACCAGCCGACACCATTGCCTGCCACGCCGCGATCCGTTCCGCAGGTTGATAAGGGCGCAATCTCTCGATCACCCCTGCAAGCCGCTCCGGCGTGTCCATGAACCCGGAATAAGTCCGCAGCGAATAGGCCGCGCGCGCGGACACAGGGGCCTCGATCCGCACCTTTTCGGCGCGCTGCATCGCGGCCCAGAGCGACGGCGGCAGGCGCAGGGCGCCGATCCTGTTCGACTCTGCCTCAATAAGCACTGGCCGCGCAGGGTCCAGAGTGCACACCACCTGCGCCAGCCGCGTCTCGAAGAGTTTCTGTGCCGGTTGCGCCGCCATCGCCCCGAAGAGCGAACCACGGTGCCCGGCCAACGCCTCGAGATCAATCACCTGCCCGCCGCGCGCCGCCACACGCGCAAGGATCTCGGTCTTGGCCGCCCCTGTGCCACCATCCAGGAGCATGATCCGTGCCGGAAACGGCGCGTCGTAGAGCATCTCGCGCACCAGCCGCCGATAGCTTTTGTAGCCGCCGTCCAGCACCGCCACGCGCCAGCCGATCTGGCGCAGGATCGTCGCGAACGCCCCGGAGCGCTGCCCGCCGCGCCAGCAATAGATCAGCGGCTGCCAACCGCCGGGCCTGTCGGCAAGCGGCCCCATCAGATGCTGCGCCACATTCCGCGCCACCAACGCCGCGCCGAGTTTGCGCGCATCAAACGGGCTTTGTTGCTTGTAGATCGTGCCCACCTCTGCGCGCTCGGCATCGCTCAGAACCGGCAGATTGATCGCGCCCGGCAGGTGATCCTGCGCATATTCCGACGGCGCACGCGCGTCGATCACGTCGTCGAACCGCGCGTCCTGCAAGCCCTGCAATGTTGTCAGCGCGAATGCCATCTGGACCCCTTACCCGCGCGCATCGCAGCGCGGGGCGGGGAGGTCAAGCCCGCAACGCCTCAATCCTGCGCCCGCAGGATGCGCGCGGGTCGCGCGCCAAGCGGGCGCAGCGCGAAGGCGAGCCCGGCGAGCAACGTCGCGATGATCCCGCCCAGCACGATGGCGATGGCCGAGACCGGCTCGAACACATAGCTCGATCCCATCACGAACCGCATCACGCCCCAAGCCGCCAACGCCGCAGCACCCAGCGCCACCAGCCCCGCTGCGGCCCCCATCAGCGCCGAACGTAGCGCGAAAGACGCGAGGATCCGCCCGCGCGTGGCGCCGAGCGTTTTCATCACGGC
>PWZT01000079.1 GCA_003567315.1 Paracoccaceae bacterium | reverse complement strand
TATGTCAGTCTTGACGGGATCGACACCAATCTGGAAGACGCCGCAACCTCTCTGGGCGCAACGCGCTGGCAGGCCTTTACGCAAGTGACCTTGCCCCTGTCGCTGCCGGGCCTGGCGGCAGGGGGCTTGCTGTGTTTCGTGCTGGGCGCGGGCACCTATATCACGCCGCTGATCCTTGGCGGGCCGCGTGACGCGATGTTCGCCAATCTGGTGTTCGAGGCGATCATCACGCAGCTCAACTGGCCGATGGGCTCGGCGCTGTCGCTGTTGTTGCTGATCGTGCTGGGCGCGCTGGTGGCGATCTACAACCGCTTTCTCGGCATGTCGCAACTGACGAAAGGCTTGGGCTGATGGGCTGGGCTGCGATCCGCGCATATACGATACTCGTCTATCTGTTCATGTTCCTGCCCGTGGCGGTGGTGGTGCTGCTGTCCTTCAACCAGAACCAGTTCGGCGCCTTCCCGATGACCGGCTTTTCCTTTCGCTGGTTCGAGACCTTGTGGAACAATGACGCGGTGATGCGCGCTTTCCGCACCTCGCTGGTGCTCGGTCTGCTGACGGCGTTGATCTCGACCACGCTTGGGGTGCTGGCAAGCCTTGCGCTGGTGCGCTACCAGGTGCCGGAAAAGAACCTGATCACCACCATCCTGATCGCGCCCATCCTCGTGCCCGAAGTCGTGCTGGCGGTGGCGCTGCTGTTGTTCCTCAACTGGCTGGGGATCGGCAAGAGCTTCGCACTGCTTCTCGCAGGGCATGTGATCTTCACCCTGCCTTTCGTCATTCTCGTGGTGCAGGCGCGGCTTGTCTCGATCCGCCGCGATGTGGAGGAGGCAGCCCTCAGCCTTGGCGCGTCGCCCGTTCAGACCTTCTTTTCCGTAACCCTGCCGCTTCTCATGCCTGCCGTGGCCGCTGGCGCGCTTTTCGCGTTCACGATTTCCTTTGATGACATCACCGGCACGTTGTTCTGGAAACCGGGCGGTGTAGAAACTGTTCCTACACAAATCTTCTCTATGCTGCGCGACTCGATCAGCCCCGAGATCAATGCGCTGGGCACCGTGATGATCGTCATCACTGTGGGCCTGCCTCTGCTCGGGGCCGCGATTGCCCGCAGACTAGCCATCAAACGCGGCATGTAAGAACCGCGCCCACCCCAACCCTGACAAGGAGAGTGAGAAATGGACAATACGACACGCTACAATCGCCTGCTGGAACGCTACCGCAATGGCGATCTGGACCGCCGCAGTTTTCTGGGCCTGATCGGCGCGGCCGGGGTCGCCTATGGCGTACAGACCCCCTTCGCGAAAATGGCTTTCGCGGATGAGGTGACACAAGTGCGCTTCGATGGCTGGGGCGGTGTGGTGTCCGAAGCCTTCCGCCGCCATGCGTTCACCCCCTACACAGAAGCCACGGGCATCGATGTGGTCGATGGCACATTCGCAGGCGGGGACGAGTATCTCGCGCAGGTGCGCTCGTCGCGCGAGGGCGAATACAATATCGCGCATCTCTCGGGCGTCTTCGACTATGCCCGCTATGTGAATTTCGGGCTGGATGTGGAGCTGAACCTCGACAACATCCCGAATATGGACCTGGTGATGGATGCGCTGACCAATGCGTATCGTGGCATCACGCCGGACCACCTCTCGGCCGTGCCCTATAATTACGGGACCACAGGGCTCGCCTATAACCGCGCCTATATTTCCGATGAGGAAATGCGCGAGAAGGGGGCCATGATCCTGCTCGACGAGGCCTATCAGGGCAAGATCGGCGGCTGGCACGATTGGCGCACGCGGATGTGGTATGCGGCGCTGCAAACCGGGCAGAGCCCAAATGATATTCAGGATCTCGATGCGGCCTGGGATGCCATCCGCACCCATCGCGATCTGGCGCTGAAATACTGGGGTTCGGGGGCGGAGCTGATGAGCCTTCTGGCCGAGGAAGAAATCTATGTCACCGAAGGCTGGTCGGGCCGCATCGCGGCGCTGCAGGAACAGGGCCATGATATCGGCTATTACGATCCTCCCAACGGGTTCGGCTGGCAGGAATGTCTGTTCGTGATCAAGGGCTCGCCGATCGAAGCCTGTGAGGAATTGCTCAACTTCATGCTCGCGCCCGAGACCTCGATCGCCGTGGCCGAGGGGCAGAACTATCCGCCCGCGCTCGATGGCACCAAGGTCGATCTGGGCGAGAAGATCCCGACCCTGCCGGCCTATGACCCGACCGGCACGCTGGACGCGCTGACCTTCGCCGACCCGCTCTACTGGAACGGCAACGAGGCCGAATGGTCCGAAACCTTCGCACGCGTGCAGCGCGGTTTCTGAGGGGAGGGCGGGGGCAGCGCCTCCGCCGCCAACCGATACACGAGCTGATAGCGCAGCTTTGAGTATTTTCAGCAAGATGAAGCCGCAGCCGGATCAGGTCTGTCTGCGCGTTTGGAAACGAAGGGCACAGCATGGGTGCGGTCAATCTCAACAATATCGTCAAGCGGTTCGGGACATTCACCGCCGTCGAAAAGACTTCGCTGAGCATAGCCGAGGGCAGTTTCACCACGCTGCTGGGGCCGTCCGGCTGCGGCAAGACGACAACGCTGCGCATGATCGCGGGGCTGCTCGATCCCACCGAGGGTGAAATCGTTATCGGCGGCAAGCGCGTCAATGACGTGCCCATCTACAAGCGCAATCTGGGGCTGGTATTTCAAAACTATGCGCTGTTTCCGCACAAAAGCGTGGCAGACAATGTCGGCTTCGGGCTGCGCTACCGCAATGTGCCGCGCGCCGAGATTGCGCGGCGGGTGCAGGAGGCGCTGGAGCTGGTACAACTTCCGCAGGTCGCGAACCGCTACCCCAAGGCGCTCTCGGGCGGGCAGCAGCAGCGCATCGCGCTGGCCCGCGCCATCGTGATCGAGCCCGATGTATTGCTCTTGGATGAACCGCTCTCGGCGCTCGACGCCAATCTGCGCGAGGATATGCGCGTGGAGTTGAAGCGCATTCAGGAGCGGATCGGGGTCACGACCGTCTTTGTGACGCATGATCAGTCCGAGGCGCTGGCTATGTCTGACCAGATCGTGGTCATGTCGAATGGTCGGGTCGAACAGGTCGGCGCGCCCGAAGAGGTCTACAACACCCCTGCCAGCGAATTCGTGGCCAGGTTTCTGGGCGCCTCGAACATCCTTGACGGGCGCTGCCTGTCACGCGGCGCGGATGGGGCTGAAATGGAAGTGCCGGTTTTCGGCAAGGTCATCGTCCCCAGTGCCAAGGCTCCGCATCTGGCGGGCGAAGGGGCGGCCAAGCTGGTGGTGCGGGCTGAAAAGCTGTTGCTGCGTGACCGCCCGCCAGAGGGGGGCGCCTTCTCCGCCCCGGCCAGTGTGGAAACGGTCGATTATCAGGGCCAGTCCGTGCGCTATTTTGTCCGCTCCGGGGACACGCAATTGCAGGCCATCAACATGATCGACGAACGCCCCTTCCCGGTCGGCGCGCAGGTGCATCTCACGCTCAGGCCGCAGGATTGCGCGGCGCTGCCTGGGTAAGCGCCGATGAGTCACCTCTTCTATCAGACCGGCCAGCGCCGCCCCGTGCTCGATCAGGCGCGCGGGGTCTATATGTGGGACATGGATGGCAAGCGCTATCTGGATGGCTCCTCGGGCGCTATGGTGTGCAATATCGGCCATTCCAACCCGCGTGTTCTGGAGGCGATGCGCCGCCAGATGGAGAAATCCACCTTCGGCTACCGGCTGCATTTCGAGACTGAAGCCTCCGAGGCGCTCGCCGCCAGAACAGCCGCGCTCTGCCCCGAGGGCATGAACAAGGTGTTTTTCGTCTCGGGCGGGTCCGAGGCGGTCGAGTCGGCGATGAAGTTCGCGCGTCAGCATGCGCTCGCCATAGGCGAGGGGACGCGCTGGAAGGTCATCAGCCGCCGCCCCAGCTATCACGGCTGCACGCTGGGCGCGCTGGCGGTGACAGGCTATGCACCGCTGACCGTGCCTTTCGCGCCGATGATGCGCGCGATGCCCATGATCCCCGCCCCGCGCGCCTATCTCGACGGGCTGGACCCGGCGGACCCCGCCACGGGTGCGCATTACGCGGCGATGCTGGAGGATGAGATTATCGCGCAGGGGCCTGAGACCGTGCTGGCCTTCATTGTCGAACCTGTGGGCGGGGCCTCCACTGGCGCGCTGGTGCCGCCTGCGGGGTACATGGCGCAGGTGCAGGAGATCTGTCGCCGCTACGGGGTGCTCCTGATCCTTGACGAGGTGATGACCGGCGCGGGCCGCACGGGGCGGTTTCTGGGGCTGGAGCATTGGGATCTCGCGCCCGATATCGTGGTGCTGTCCAAGGGCTTCGCCGCCGGATATGTGCCGCTTGGCGCGATGGCTGCGCGCGATGATCTGGTGCAGGCGATGCTGGGCAGTGGCGGTTTCCTGCATGGTTTCACCTATGCGGGCAATCCGCTGGCCTGCGCGGCAGGCAGCGCCGTGATCGACGAGATCGCGCGGCTGGGGCTGGTGCGCAACGCCGAAGTAATGGGCGCCGCGCTGCGTCAGCGGTTGGAAGGGTTGGCGGTGCGGCACCCGATCATCGGTGATGTGCGTGGCAAGGGTTTGCTCATGGCCTTTGAGCTGATGGCCGACCGCGAGACCAAAGCGCCGCTGCCCGGCAGCCTGAACGCACATCAAAGGCTGGTCAATATCGCCTATGAGATGGGCCTCATCATCTATTCGCGCCGCACCCGCGACGGGGTGGAGGGCGATCATATCATGGTCTGCCCGCCGCTGATCGTGAGCGAGGCGCATCTCGATGAGATCACCGAGACACTGGACGCGGCGCTGACCCGGCTGGTGGATGATCTGGCGCTCGCGGAACTGGCATAAGCATATGTCGGGCATCATCATCACCTGCGCGCTGACAGGCTCCATCCACACGCCGAGCATGTCGCCGCATCTGCCGATCACAGGGGCCGAAATCGCCCGGGCGGGCCGCGAGGCGGCAGAGGCCGGGGCGGCGATCCTGCATCTGCATGCGCGCGATCCCGTGACAGGGCAACCCTCGGCGGCGCTGGAGCATTTCAACGGCTTCATGCCCGCGCTCGCCCGCGATACCGATGCCGTGCTGAACCTCTCCACGGGGGGCAGCGCGGTCATGTCGCTGGATGACCGCCTTGCCGCGCCGCTGGCGATTGCGCCGGAAATGGCCTCGCTGAACATGGGCACGATGAATTTCGCGCTTTATCCGATGCTGGGCAAGGATCGCGACTGGCTGCATGACTGGGAAAAGCCGTTTCTGGAGGGCACCGATGATCTGGTCTTCAAGAACACACCGCGCGATATTGCGCGCATCCTGACCTCGCTGGGCACGGAGCGTGGCGCGCGGTTCGAGTTCGAATGCTATGATCTGAGCCATCTCTACATGCTGCGCCATTTCGCGGATCGCGGGCTGATCCGGCCGCCCTATTTCATCCAGTTCGTGTTCGGGGTGCTGGGGGGGATGGGGCCGGACCCGGAAAACCTGAGCCACATGGTGCGCATTGCGGACAAGCTCTTTGGCGGCGATTATTTGTTCTCGGTGCTGGCAGCGGGGCGCTTCCAGATGCCGCTGATCACCATGGCGGCGGCGATGGGCGGGCATGTGCGCGTGGGGCTGGAGGACAGTCTGACGATTGCGCGCGGCCAGCTTGCGCGCTCGAATGCCGAGCAGGTGGTGAAAATCCGTGAGATCGTGGAACGTCTGGGCCGCGTGGTGATGACCCCCGATGAGGTGCGCGCCACGTTGGGGCTGAAAGGGGCAGGGCAGGTCGATGCGTGAGGCAGCAACCATGTTTCGGATGGTGCAGGACGAAGCCGATCTGGCGCGGCTGGAAGCGGCCCTGCGCCGCCTCAGCGCCGATATCGGCGAGGATTATGCCACCGAAAGCGCCACGCTCGCCTGCGCGGTCCTTGGCACGCAGCCCGCTGCCTTGGGGCTGCTCGCTCTGCGGGGCGCGGAGACGCAAGGCGCAGCACTGTTCAGCCCCAATTTCTCGACTGTGCGCGGGGCGGCGGGGGTTTATGTCTCCGACCTCTGGGTAAGTGCCGATGCGCGCGGGAAGGGGGTCGGCTCGCGGCTGCTGGCGCAAGTGGCGCAGGCGGGCGCGACGCGCTGGGGGGCGACCTGGTTGCGGCTTGCCGCCTATCACCACAGCCATGAGGCGCTGCGCTTCTATGCCCGGCTGGGGTTTACCCCGACGAATGCGCAACAGGAGTTGCGCCTTGGGCCAGAGGGCTTTGCGACACTGATCAAGAGGGCCGAATGAAAGCCATATTCGACGACCGCCAGCGCCTGCATGACCCGCAGCATTTCATGGCCAATGGCAAGACCTATCCCAGCCCCGAAGCGCCCGAGCGCATCAGCCGGCTGATGGCGGGTGCGCAGGCGGCCGGGTGTGTCTTCGAGGCACCGCAGGATGCCGGGCTTGGCCCGATTGCAGCCATTCACAGCGCCGAATATCTGCATTTCCTGCGCAATATCTACACGCGCTGGCAGCGTATCCCCGATGCCGGCCCCGAAGTAATCCCCAATATCCACCCTGCCGCGCGGAGCGACAATTACCCGAAATCCGCCATCGGGCAGGCAGGCTATCATCAGGCCGACACCGCCTGCCCCATCGGGGCGCAGACATGGGAGGCCGCCTATTGGTCGGCGCAATCCGCGATCACCGGGGCCGATCTGGTGGCGGATGGCGAAGGGTCCGTCTATGTGCTCTCACGCCCGCCAGGGCATCACGCCTTTTCCGATCTGGCGGGGGGTTTCTGCTTTCTGAACAACTCCGCCATCGCCGCTGAACGCCTGCGCGCAAAGGGGCTGCGCCCCGCCATTCTTGATGTCGATGTGCATCACGGCAATGGCACGCAGGGCATTTTCTATGCCCGCGACGATGTGCTGACCGTCTCGCTGCATGCCGACCCCGACCGTTTTTACCCGTTCTTCTGGGGTGGCGCGCAGGAACGCGGCGAGGGGCGCGGAATGGGGTATAACCTCAACCTGCCCTTGCCGCGCGGCACCGATGACGCGGGTTATCTGGCCGCGCTCGATGCGGGCCTTGCGCGGGTGGAGGCTTTCGGGGCGGATGTGGTGGTCGTCGCGCTCGGGCTCGATGCGCATATCGACGACCCGTTCAAGGGTCTGGCAATCACCACGCCCGGGTTCCAGCGCATTGGCGCGGCGATTGCCGGGCTGGGCCTGCCGCTGCTGCTGGTGCAGGAAGGCGGCTATGTGTCGGACGCGCTGGCCGACAATCTGACCGCGTTTCTGGGCGGGGTGTCATGAAGGTCGAGTTCCATACACGCTATCTGAAGAAGCGCTTTCCCTTGCGGATTTCGCGCGGGGTGTATGAGGGCGGCGACAACCTCTTCGTGTCGGTCACGGAGGGCGCGCATTCTGGCTGGGGCGAGATGGCGCCCAGTGCTGCCGAAGGCGCCGCTACGGTGGCCGAGGGGCAGGCACAGCTCGAGGCGTTTTGTGCGGGCAGGCTGGAGGGTGCGATCCACGACATCTGGGCGCGCGCGCATACAGGCGGTGTCGGGGCCTGCGCGCTGGCGGCGCTCGACATGGCGCTGTGGGATCTGCGCGCGAAACAGGCGGGGATGCCGCTCTATCGGCTGCTGGGTCTGGCACGGCGGGGGGTGGTGTCCTCGCTGACGGTGGGCATAAACCCGCCCGAGGTGGTGCGCGCGCGCGTGCCGCTCTTGCTGGCGCAGGGTGCGCGGGCGCTCAAGATCAAGCTGGGCAGCGTGGACGGGATCGAGGCCGACAAGGCGATGTTTGCCGCTGCCCTCGAGGCCGCGGCAGGCACTGACGCCGTGTTGCGCGTCGATGCCAATGGCGGCTGGTCGCTGGCGGAGGCGCAGCATATGATGCGCTGGCTGGCCGAACGCGGTGTCGAATATGTCGAACAGCCGCTCGCTGAGGGCGCAGAGGACCAACTGCCGGAATTATTCAAGACCCGCCCGCTGCCGGTCTTTGTTGACGAATCCTGCCGCTTTTCGCGTGACGTTCCCGGTTTTGCGCATTGCGTGGACGGGGTGAATCTGAAGCTGATGAAATGCGGCGGCATCACCGAGGCGCTGCGCATCGTCGCCACCGCCCGCGCGCATGGGCTCAAGACCATGATCGGCTGCATGGGCGAAAGTTCGGTTTCCATTGCTGCGGGGGCCTCCCTTTCGGCGCTCTTCGACTATATTGACCTCGATTCCCATCTGAACCTTGACCCGGACCCGGCGCGCGGCGCGCCCTTTGCCGATGGCGTCACCCTGCCCGCAGACCGGCCTGGCCACGGAGGCAACCTCGATGCTTGAGCCCACCCAACCCATCGCGCTTTTTGCGGAAGCCACCATGGGCAGCCTGAACGCCAAGATGGCCGAGGGCATCCTGCGCTATGGCCGCAACCCGGTCGTTGCGGTGATCGACAGCACGCAGGCAGGCAGGCGCGTCCGCGATCTCACGAGTGTTGACAGCGATGCCCCCATCGTCGCGACGCTGGCCGAGGCGCAAGCCTTGGGCGCGCAGGTGCTGGTGCTGGGCACCGCGCCATCGGGCGGGCGTTTGCCGGAGGCCTGGATCGCGGTGCTGGATGCGGCGATTACCGCGGGCATGTCGCTGGTCAACGGCATGCATGACCGCTTGCAGCCCAGGTTTGCGGATCGGCTGGGGACAGGTCAATGGGTCTGGGATTTGCGGGTCGCGCAGGGTGATCCGCCCCCGATCGCCATGGCGCGCGCGGCCAGCCTCGACAACACGCGTGTCCTGATGGTCGGCACGGATATGGCGATTGGCAAGATGACGGCGGGGCTGGAGTTGACCCGCAGCTTTCAGGCGATGGGGCGCGATGCGGCCTTTCTGGCGACTGGGCAGACGGGCATTGCCATCACGGGACGCGGCATCCCGCTGGATGCGATCCGCGTCGATCATGCGAGTGGCGCGGTCGAGCGGATGGTGCTGGAGGCTGCATCGCATGAGATCGTGGTGATCGAAGGGCAGGGCTCGCTCCTGCATCCCGGCAGCACGGCGACTTTGCCGCTGATGCGCGGCTCTGCCTGCACGCATATGATCCTGTGTCACCGCGCGGGGATGGAAAGCCTTGATGAATTGCAGAGCGTGAAGATCCCGCCGCTGCGCGATGTGGTCGCGCTGAACGAGGCGGTTGCGCGCGCCGCCGGGGCGCTGACCGAAGCCCGCGTCGCCGCCATCGCGCTCAATACAGCGCGGCTGAGCGACACTGAGGCCGAGGTGGCGCTGCAAGCCGTCGAAGCCGAGACCGGCCTGCCCGCGGCCGACCCGGTTCGGCAGGGGGCGGCTAAACTGGCCAGCGCGGTGCTGGGCAGGACGCGGTCTTGAGTTAAGTGCCTGCCATGTGCGGTCCTGCCACGGTCGCGCCGGGTCTCGGGTGATGGGTCAAGTCTGCGCCGGACCCGGGGACCGGGTTCATAAGGCGCCAGCGGCTCGGGCAATGCAGATCGCACAGAAACCGGGCCCTGTTCGGCGCGGTGACACAAAATCCATACCGGTTTGGAAAACAGTTGTGCTGAAGGCTTGCGCAGTGAACAAGAATTATGCAAGCTTTCAAGCAAGGCGGCATCACATAAGCCGCAGGTAACAGGGATGGTCATTATGCCAAGATCAGATTTCTGGTCCGGGTTGGCCGTAGTCGGTTTCGGGCTGCTTGCCATATACTGGGCGATACCGAATTACGCGGGTTCCAATCCGTTTGCGCAAATGCCGCCAGAACTCGTCCCCAGTATCGGGGCCTGGTTGATGGTGATCTGCGGTGGCATCGTGGTCGTCAAAAGCGTGGTTCAGATGATCAGCGCGAAGGTCGCCCCCTTCTCGGCGGATTTGCATTGGGATGCCGTCGCATGGGCGGCCTGGCCTTTTGTTTATGTCGCTGTCGCGATCTGGTTCATGACCTTCATCAAGATCACATGGTTTGGCCCGATCCTGATTGGGGTTATGCTCTTCCTGCTGGGTGAACGGCGCTGGTACATGATCCTGGGCTGTTCGGTAGTGCCAGCGGTGCTGCTCTATATCCTTTCAGTTTACATGATGCGCGTCGGGGTGGTGTAGAACATGGATTTTTCTGCTGTTGGCGCTGCCGCCGGAGAAGCCCTGACGCTTGCGTCTTTCATCGGGATCGGCGGCGGGGTGCTGCTGGGCTATGTGGTCGGCGTGATCCCCGGGCTCTCGCGCTCGGTCGCGATTGCGATCGCCATTCCGATGACATTCTACATGTCGCCCTTCATCGCGATCTCCTTCTTGATCGGTCTGTCCAAGGGCACGGCGGCGGGCTCGGCCGTCTCGGCCATCCTGCTCAACGCGCCGGGCGAGGCGTCCTCGGCAGCAACCGCGCTGGATGGCTACCCGCTGGCCAAGCAAGGCAAGCCCAAGACCGCGTTGCAGGTCGGGCTTCTGGCGTCGGTGATTGGCGATATTCTTGCCACGATCATCCTGATCTTCGTGGCAATTCCCTTTGCGCGCGTTGCTTTGATGTTCGGGCCTTACGAGATGGCTGCCATTCTGGCCTTTGCGCTGGTGTTCATCGCGGGTCTGTCCAGTGGCAATGTCTTCAAGGGTCTGGCGGCCGGGGGCCTTGGCATTTTCCTTGGCACCATCGGGCTCGACAACCAGACGGGCCTGCCGCGGCTCACCTTCGGCTATGCCGAGTTGATGGACGGCATGCCGCTGATTGCAGTCGCCATCGGCACGCTCGCGCTGTCGGAGATGTTCGTGCAATCCGAGAAGCTGCGCTATGACCGCGAAAACATGTCGGTCGCGCTGAAGAAGGATGAGACCGACCGTATCACCTGGCCGATCTTCAAGGGCATTATCCCGACCGTTCTGCGCGGCACCGGGATCGGCACCTTTGTCGGCGCGCTGCCGGGACTGGGGCCATCCGTGGGATCGTTCATGTCCTACGGCATGGCGCAGAAAGCCTCGAAAAACCCCGAACGCTTCGGCAAGGGCGAGCCCAAGGGCATCGCTGCCGCGGAATCGGCAGATAATGCCGTGATCCCGGCGGCGCTGATCCCGCTTTTTGGCCTTGGCATCCCCGGCAATGTATCGGCGGCGCTGCTGATCGGCGCTTTCGCCATCCACGGCATCACCGTCGGCCCGCTATTGCTGCGCGATAACCCGGAACTGCTCTACTCGATTTTCGCGGGCATGATCCTTGCCTCGATCATCATGCTGGTGCTGGGCTGGTACGGGTTGATGGTCTTTGCCCAGATTACCCGCGTGCCGCCGCATGTCGTGATCCCCATCGTGATCTTCTTCTGCCTCGCGGGGATGATGTTGCAGGGCTATGGCACATTCGGGCTGATTATCCTGATGGCCTTCGCGCTTCTGGGATATCTGATGAAGAAATACGACTACAGTTTTGTCACCTTCCTCGTGGCCTTCATCATCACGCCCATGCTGGAGTTGAACCTGCGCCAGTCGATCATCCTGTCGCGTGGCGATTGGGCAATCCTGCTCAATCGTCCGATCGCGATGGTCTTCATTGCCTGCACATTCATCGCGCTGGTCGCGCTGATCATCCGCACATTCCGCAAGGAAAAACCGCTGGCCGATGCGCCGGCAGACTGAGGTAATACGGAGGAGACTACCTTGAAACGACGCAATATACTGACGGCAGGCGTCGCACTCTGCGCCCTTATGACGGCACCGATGGCACTGGCCGATGAATGGCGCCCGACGCAACCGATGACCATGGTGATCGGCTTCGCCGCCGGAGGTTCGACCGATATTCAGGGCCGCGTTCTCGCGCGCTCGCTGGAGGAGCATTTCGGCCAGCCGGTCAATGTCGTCAACCAGCCCGGCGGGGGCGGCGCAGTGGCGCTGACGCGCTTCATGAATGCCGAGCCGGATGGGCATACTTTCATGTTCGGCGTACAGCTTGGCCTGACCTTCTCGCCCATCGTGACCGAAACCGAATACGACATCGATGATTTCCGCTATGCCGGCACGCTGGTCGGCGGGCAGTTCGGCGTGGTGGCGGCGGGTGACGCGCCCTACCAGACCTTCGAGGAGCTGATCGCATACGGCAAGGAAAACCCGATGACCTATGCACAGCAACTGCCGATGGATGAGGCGATCATGCGCATCATCGCCGAGCAGGAGGGCATTGATCTGGCCATCGTGCCCACGGGCGGCGGTGGCGGCATGGCCCCGCTGCTTCTGGGCGGCGAGGTGGATTTCGCCTTCTCGGGGGGCACGCATGCGCAATACACCCCCACGGGCGAAATGAATGTGCTGGCCTTCCTGACGCAGGAGCGCTCGCCCTTCTACCCGGATGTGCCCACGCTCGTGGAACTCGGCTACCCCTATGCCATGGATGACTTCCGGTCATTCTTCCTGCCGGACGGCACCCCGGATGAGATCGTGCAGGCGTTCGAGGATGCCGCCCGCTTCGCGGTCGAGCATGAGCCCTTCGTCGAAACCACGGTCGAGAACACTCTGCACCCCATCGTCTTCATGGATGCAGAGGAAACCGAAGCCACCATCCGCAGCATTCGCGCCGCGAATGAAGAGTTGATGGCGAATTGAAGACGAACCAACAGGAGCGAATGAGATGAAAAAGACACTTGTAGCCATTCTTGGCGCGACCATGTTGACGGCTCCGGCCGCGATGGCCGATGACTGGCCGACACGCCCGCTGACCATGGTGATCGGCTTCAACCCGGGCGGCTCGACCGATATTCAGGGTCGCGTTCTGGCGAATGTGATGGAGGAATTCCTTGGTCAGCCCGTCAATGTGGTCAACCAGCCCGGCGGTGGCTCGGCCGTGGCCTTTACGCGGTTGGCGAACACCGAACCGGACGGCTATACCTTCCTCTTCGGCGGCTTGACCGCGCTGACCTTCACCCCGATCACCACCGATGTGGAATACGAGATCGACG
The DNA here is from genome assembly GCA_003567315.1 of Paracoccaceae bacterium. Taxonomy (GTDB): domain Bacteria; phylum Pseudomonadota; class Alphaproteobacteria; order Rhodobacterales; family Rhodobacteraceae; genus Roseinatronobacter. The sequence goes on along the minus strand of PWZT01000079.1, from coordinate 14,403 downwards.
ATTTCGAATATCTCGCAGCCCTCGCGCTGGCGCAGAACGCCATCGTGACCTCGGCCGAGCAGCCCTTCCAGACCTTTGACGAGATCATCGAGCACGGGCGCGAAAACCCGATGACCTATGCCCAGCAGACTGCGCTGGACGAGGCCATCATCCGCGCCATTGCAGCCGAGGAAGGGCTTGATCTGGCCATCGTGCCCACGGGCGGCGGGGCTGGCATGGCGCCTCTCGTGCTGGGCAAGGAGGTCGATTTCGCCTATTCGGGCGGGACACATGCGCAATACACGCCCACCGGCGAGATGACGATTGCCGCCTTCATGTCGGCCGAGCGCTCGCCCTTCTACCCCGACAGCCCGACGCTGATCGAACTGGGCTATGACTATTCGATCGAGGATTATCGCACCATCGTCGTGCCTCAGGGCGTTCCCGACCATGTCAAGGAGCGGCTGATGGAAGCGGCGGCTTTTGCCTCCGAGGCGGAAGCCTTCATCGACATCACCGAGGGCAATACCTTCTTCCCGGTCGTCAATATCGGTCAGGAAGAGATGGAAGAAAACGTCCGCCGCATCCGCGCAGCAAACGAAGAAGTCATGGGCGATTGACATGACGTGATGCTGCCGCTGACAGCCATGGCTGTCAGCGGCTTTTTCATGCGCAAGTGTCAGGAGACCTGGGCTCTCGGGCACATGCCGCAGGGTTGGCCGCTTCAGCGTGCCTGCATATCCCGCCACACGCTTGATCGCCCTGCCTATGGGGGACGACAAGACGCAAGGCGGCGTCTCCGATAGGTAATCCCACCCCCGCAACAAGGCATCAAAGTGACTGGCGATCCATCTGGCGGGGCGCGGAAGGGGATGGCCATACTTGATGACAGGGCATCAACTCATACCTCAAGGTGAGCGCAGACACCGACTGAAGAAGAGAGCCCCGCAATGCATCAGCACGAGACGCGCGCGACCCGTGCGCAATGGTCCTCGGAACCTGCCTTCATCTTCTCGATGGCCGCTGCCGCGGTCGGGCTGGGGAACCTGTGGCGCTTCCCTTACATGGTCGGAGAAAACGGTGGCGGGGCCTTCATCGCCGCCTATCTGATCGCGCTGGTAATCGTTGCGCTGCCCGTGATGATGCTCGAGGTCGCGGCGGGACGGCTCGCACAGGGCAGTGTGGTCGGCACCTATCGCAAGGCCACGCGGCTGGGCGCGGCCTATGGCTGGTTCGTGGTGCTGCTGACCATCATCATCACCAGCTATTATCTGGTCATCACGGGCTGGACACTCGGCTACGCCATAGACGCTTTCCGCCTGAACCTGACGGAATTCGACGACTTCACAGCCGGGTACAATTCGATCTGGTATTTCCTCGCGGTCACTGCGCTGGCGGCAGTGGTCCTGCTCAAGGGCGTGCGCGCGATCGAGACCTTCTCCAAGGTTCTCATGCCAGTCCTGGTGATGCTGATCGCGGGGCTTGTCGGTGTGGCCTCGACCACCGAGGGCTGGTCGCAGGCTGCGGATTTCATGCTGCGCTGGGATGCGTCGGCGCTGGCGAACCCGACGCTGTGGTTCTTCGCCTTCGGTCAGGCCTTCTACACGCTGGCCGTGGGGCAGGGCTATCTCGTCACTTATGGCAGCTATATTCCGCGCAAGGCAAATGTCCCGCGTGCGTCCCTGATCGTCGCGGCCACCGAAACCTCGATCGCGCTGCTGGCCGGCTGGATGATCTTTCCCTTTGTCTTTGCGCACGGGATGGACCCCGGCGCGGGCTCCGAGCTTGCGTTTTCCACCCTGCCGCGAGTGTTCGAGGATATGGCGGGCGGCGCATGGCTCGCAATGGCCTTTTTCTTCATGTTCTTTGCTGCGGCCTTCTCGAGTTGCCTGGCCGGGTTGAAGGTGATCATCGCGGCCTTTGCCGAGGAGCTTGACCTTTCGAATACGCGCGCGGTCGCCGCGACCGGAGCGTTGATGCTCGTGCTCGGGCTGCCTTCCGCGCTCAGTTTCTCGCCCGTGCAACTCACCGTCGCCGGGATGCCGTTTCTGGATTTCATGGACCAGTTCGGCGGCACCAATGTCGTTGTTGTATCGGGCGTCGTGGGGGCGGGGCTCTTGTGTTGGGTGTTGCCGCCCGAGCGGGTGGTTTACGCTCTTGGCGCGAAATCGCGCTGGTGGTCCTGGCGGATATTCGTGGTCGGGCGCAGCCTGCCCTTTCTCGGGGCGGGGCTCGTCCTTTGGCGCATATTCGCCGGATAGGCAGGCAGGCGGCTGTATGGGCTGTGTGCCAGGGCCAGTGGCATCATCTATCTGCTGGCAACTCCGCGCGAAACTCGGCTAACAAGGACTCATGACACATGGCGCCTCCTGTTCCGAGATCGCCCGCATGTCGGGCGGATCAATAGCGGTGCATCGCACCCCTCACGCGCACATGATTGTTCGGCCCTTTCTGCCCGAGGATTGGGAGCGCCCCAGGCTTGAAGGCATGCGGGCGCTTGTTTGGGCGCTGCAACGGAATGCAGCCGATGCCTGACATGGCCGACACAACCCGCGCGAGATTGCAATTCGCGCTGATCTTCATTGCCCATGCGCTCGGGGCCATGTCGGTCCTGTCGGTGCTGACGGCGGGGCCGCAGCTTGTCACGGCTCTGGGGCTGACACCCTTGCAACTCGGCGGGTTGGCGAGTGTCTATTCCGGAGCGCTCGCCGCGGCATCGCTGCCCGCCGGGCTGGTCACGGACCGGCTCGGCACGCGCGCGGCGCTGTCGCTGGCGGCCATGATTGTCGCCGCCGGGCTTGTGCTTTCGGCGACCGCGCAGGGCGTCGTGCAACTGGCCGCCGGGATGGCCCTGTGCGGCGCGGGATATGGGCTCATCAACCCGGCGGCGGGGCTTGCGATAACCTTGTGGTTCACGCCGAAATGGCGCGCGACCCTGATGAGCCTCAAGCAGACGGGCGTGCCGGTCGGTGCGGCCATCGGCAGCGCGACCGCGCTGCTCGGGCCTATCTGGGGCTGGCAGGCCGGGATCCTCTGCGCGGCGGCGATTGCGCTCGGTGCAGGCCTGCTGTTCCTGCTGCTTCTGCCCAGGGCCGAGGCCCGCGCGCCGCGAAAGACCCAAGAGCAAAGCCGATTGACCGAGGTTCTGACCCTGCCCGATCTGGGTCGCGCCAATCTGGCGGCGGGTCTGACCAATGGCGTGCAATTCGCGCTCTGGGCGCATATCCCCGATCTGTTGCAGCGTTCATACGAGGCCGGGGCCGGCTTGCTGGGGCTCAGCCTTGCCGCGCTGCATCTGGGCACATTCGCCGGGCGGCTGGTCTGGGGGGTGCTGACCGACCGGCTGATGCGGGGCAATGCAGCGCATGCGCTGTGGTGGTTGTGTCTGATGGGGCTGGTCGGCGCTGCGGCGCTGGGGGCAGGGGCGCTGATCACAAGCCCGTTCCCGGTTGTGATTGCCTGTTTCCTGCTGGGCTTCACGGCCTGCGCCGCGGTCGGGCTGCATGTCGCGCTGACGGCCCGCCTTGCGCCGCATCATCTGCTGGGCGGGGCGATGGGCTACACCATGTTCGTCACCAATCTCGGCGGGATTGTCGTGCCGATCCTGATTGGTCTTGTCGTGGCCTTTGCCGGGATGGGTGGCGCGGCGCTGACCTTTGCCATCCTCCTCGCGCTCGCGCTTGGCCTGCTGGGCAAGTTCCGGTGAGCAGGGGGCGTGTTGCAGCCTGGCTCACAGCCCCTGCAACACGCCGACCCTCAGAACAACAGCGACGGCAGCCAGAGCACGAGCCCCGGGAAGATGAACAGCATCGCTATGGCAAAGACCTGCAACGCCACGAAGGGCACAGCCCCGCGATAGATCATGCCCGTGCTGACCGAATTCGGCGCCACCCCGCGTAAGTAGAAGAGCGAGAAGCCGAAGGGTGGGGTCAGGAAGCTGGTCTGCAGGTTCACCCCGATCATGACACCCAGCCAGATCGGATCGACCCCAAGGATCAGCAGCGTGGGCGCGGTGATCGGCAGCACGATGAAGATGATCTCGAAGGTATCGAGGATGAAGCCGAGGATGAACATGATCAGCATCACCACGATCATTGCCCCCATCGCGCCACCTGGCATCGCGGTCAGGAATTCGCGCACCAGCCGGTCGCCGCCCATCTGCCGGAACACGATGGCGAAGACCGAGGCCCCGAAGAGGATGATGAAGATCATCGAGGTGATGACCGCCGTGCGCCGCGCCACCTCGCTGAACACGCCGAAGGACAGCCGCCAGCGCAGTGCGGCCAGCACAGTCGCGCCCACAGCGCCCACCGATGCGGCTTCGGTTGGAGTAGCGATTCCGCCCAGGATCGAGCCCAGCACCGCGCCGATCAGCAGAAGCGGCGGGAACAGTGCGAAGAGGATCTCTTTCCAAAGCCCGGCCTTTTCCTCGGGCGGGATGGGGGTGGCAGGGCAGCTTTCTGGATCGGTGACAGCCTTGTAGAGGATGTAGAGGATATAGAGCGTCACCAGCAGCAGCCCCGGCAGGAGCGCGCCCGCAAACAGGTCGCCTACCGATACTGTCTTGGGGGCGAAATTGCCAAGCGCCATCTGTGCCTCGGCATTCATGCCCGCGATCATGTCGCCCATGAAGATCAGCACGGTCGAGGGCGGGATGATCTGCCCCAGCGTCCCGCTGGCGCAGATGGCCCCGCAGGCGAGTTTCGGGTCATAGCCTGCGCGCATCATCGCCGGCAGCGAGATCAGCCCCATCGTGACCACAGTGGCCCCCACCACCCCGGTCGAGGCGGCGAGAAGCGCACCCACGAGGATCACCGAGATGCCCAGCCCCCCGCGCATGTTTCCGAACAGCCGTCCCATCGTGGCGAGAAGCTGCTCGGCGATCTTGCTGCGCTCCAGCATCACCCCCATGAAGATGAAGAGCGGCACCGCGACCAGCACTTCATTGATCATGTAGCCCGTATAGCGCCCGGCGAGCGCGCGCAGGCTGGACATGTCAAACACCCCGAAGGAGAGCCCCAGATAAGCAAAGATGATCGAGGTTCCCGCGAGGGTGAAGGCGACCGGGAAGCCGATCAGCAGAAAGCCGATCACGGCGAAGAACATTGTCCCCGCAAGGATCTGGCCGATCACAAAGGGGTCCATGTCAGGCGGGCTCCGGGTCGGTTTCGTATTTGTAGCGGTAATCGTCCGGCACCAGATCGCTGCGGTCCGCGATCAGCAGGATCGAGCGGATCGCCATCGCGATGCCCTGCAGCGCGATCACCACGGCAAAGACGAGGATGAAGCTTTTCAGCACGAACAGCCCCGGCATGCCCCCGGGGTTGGACGAGCCCTCCAGCAGGTTGATCGAGCGCATCACGAAATTGAAGCACGACGTCCAGACCACCCAGGAGAAGGGCCACAGAAAGACGATAACCCCGAACAGATCCAGCCAGGCCTTGGTCCGGGTCGAGGCCGGGCGGTAGAAGATATCAACCCGCACATGGTCATTGCGGTAAAGTGCGTAGCCCGCAACGGCAGTGAACATGACCCCGCTCATCCACGGGTAGAGATCCTGCATCCAGAGCCGCGTGATGCCGAAGACATAGCGCTCCACCACGACCCAGAAACAGACACCGACGATGCCGACAGCAAGCCACATGAATATGTTGCCGATCAGCCGGTTGGTATAGTTGATCGCCTGCATGATATAGGACAGGAAAACCACGGTAAACTTTCCTTTGGCGGGAATGACTGGGCTCGGACAGCCATAGCCCGGGTCAAACCCGGGCTATGGCGCAGCGCGTCAGGCGCGCCTGTGACTGTGCTGCGAGATCAGGCCAGATCGCTGATGTCGAAGAAACGATCGCGCGCTTCGAGGAAGCCCACATCCTGATTCTCGGTGCGCTCGCGCAGCAGGTTCAGCGACTGGATGAAGCTCTCGGCGACGCGCTTGCTGATCGGATCTGCGGTATCCAGAATTTCGATCAGCAGCTCGCGCGAGGCGTTGGCGCCCGCCTCGAGAATGCTGTCGGGGAATTGCGGATAGGTCTGCACCCCATGCTCTTCGACCAGCGTGCGCAGCGCGATCGGGTCATTGGCATAGAATTCCGACGCCGTGTGATCATACTCGGCCTGGCAGGCATCGCGGATGATGGCCTGCAGGTTTTCCGGCAGATCCATGTATTTCGCCTTGTCCACCACGAATTCCGTAGCAAGACCGGGCTCGATGAAGGAGGTGGTGTAGAAGTGATTGCGCACCTGATGGAAGCCCAGCGCAAGGTCGTTATAGGGGCCGACGAATTCAGCCGCATCCAGCGCGCCCGATTGCAGCGCGGCAAAGATCTCGCCACCGGCGAGGTTGGTGACCGAGGCGCCCATCTTCTCCCAGACCTGACCGCCGAGGCCCGGCGTGCGGAAGCGCAGGCCCTGCACATCCTCGATGCCCTGAAGCTCGTTCTGGAACCACCCGCCAGATTGCGTGCCGGTGTCGCCCGACATGAAGCCGATCAGGCCAAACTGGTCATAGACCTCGTCCCACAGCTCCTGCCCGCCAAGGAAGCGCACCCAGGCCGACATCTCGCGCGAGGTCATGCCAAACGGCACCCCGGTAAAGAACGACAGGCCGACCGATTTGTTCTGCCAGTAATAGGCCGCGCCATGCATCATCTCGGCCGAGCCGTCGATCACGGCGTCGATGGATTGCAGCGCAGGCACGATCTCGCCCGCCGAGAACAACTCGACGGTCAGCATGCCATCCGAGGCTTTGGTGATGCGGTCCGCCAGACGCTGCGCGCCCGTGCCGAGGCCGGGGAAATTGCGCGGCCAGGTGGTCACCATGCGCCATGACATGCGTCCCTGCGCCACAGCGGGCGCAGCCAGTGTCGAGGCTGCGGCGGCACCGCCACCGATTGCCGATGTCTTCAGGAATGAACGACGATCCATTTTGTCCTCCCAGATATGGATTTATTGATCCGTCACCTCCGACAGATGCCGGACATAATGCACATAAGTTGGATCAAGTGAACCCTGTATTGACGTTAAGAGACCTGCGCGCCCTGCGCGGCAGGGTTATATGTCGCGGGCGCGAAACTGCCCTGAATGAGCGCCACACGATCTTGGCATGATGCAAGCCTCGTTCATGGGAATTCCCTTGCGCGGAATAGGGGCCGGGAATATCGATCTCGGGAGTGGAGAACGCCGGTCGTCCGCCATCTGCCGGACCAGCGCGCCATTGTCGCGCACCGGCCACTCGTGATCAATCACGCCCTCACGGGTGCCGCAATCGGCGATCAGACGAATGGCGAATGTCCTGCCCGAAGCCGGGCCGAAAGAGCCAGCGCCCGAATGCGTGCCCGGCGACAGGATGCAGTGCGAAGAGAGGCAATGACCTTCGCGCTCGGACCGGATCACATCCGCGCCCCTGGGCGGGGGGGTCGGGAAATTTATGCAGCGTGGTCATTGAGGCCGTGAGAATGCCTGCGTTGCCTATGCTTACACCTCGGCGTGCATAAGGGGGGTATGCGCGTGCACAGAGCGGTCTGGGCGTTTGGTATCAAGCCCTTTCCCGGATCGCATCGCATTGCCCGGGTCAGAGCCATTCCGTCGCATCGCAAGGCGCGCTCATCCTGCGGTCCAGCCGCCATCGACTTTCAACGCGGTGCCGGTAACAAGCGCGCTTGCATCGGATGCGAGATAGACCACCGCCCCCATGATATCCTCGACCTCGCCAACGCGGCCAAGCTTGATCTTGCTTTCGATCCAGGCGCGGCGCTCCGCGTTGTCGAAGGTCGATTGCGTGAGCGGCGTCAGGATAAAGGTCGGGCAGAGCGTGTTCACGCGGATGCCATGGCTGCCCCATTCCATCGCCATCGCCTTGGTCATCCCCTCAAGCGCATGTTTGCTGGCACAATAGACCGCGCGATCCACCCCGCCGACATGGCCCATCTGGCTGGAGATCTGGATCAGGCTGCCGGGTTTTCCCGCCGCGATCAGGCCCTGCGCCACAGCCTGTGCGGCGAAATAGGCGGCCTTTATATTGACGCTTGCGACCGCATCGAAATCTTCCTCGCGGGTTTCCAGCGCGGGGCTGTGCCGGGCGAGCCCGGCGGCATTGACCAGCACATCGAACGGCCCCCGTGCGGCAATCAGCGCGCGCAGGGCAGTGATGTCGGTGACATCGAGCGCCTGTGGCGTGACGTGACCGCCAGTAGCGCGGATTGCAGCGGCCGCGCTTTCGAGCCGCCCGGCCCCCCGCGCCAGCATGGTGACTTGCGCGCCTGCCTCGGCAAGGGCTGCGGCACAGGCGAGCCCGATGCCGGACGAGGCGCCGGTTACGAGCGCTGTCTTGGCGTCGAGCCGGAAGGAAGGGGTGCGGGGAAGTGGCGTCATGGATGGGTCACTTTGCAGCCAGAGGGAACATTGAGTATTTTTGGCAAGATGAAGGCAGCGTGCGCTGGATCGTGTTGGCGAGGCCAGGCTGATCGGGACCGGGCTAACGCTGCATTTCCACCAGCTCCACCCGGCGGTTCAGCGCGCGACCCTCATCGGTGCGATTTGTCGCGATCGGGGCCATCATGCCGGCACCTGCCGCCTGCAAACGGCTGGCGGCCACATCATGCTGCCCTGTCAGGTAATCGACCACGGCTTGCGCGCGGGCCATCGAGAGGTTGAGGTTATAGTCATAGCTCCCGGCGTTATCCGTGTGTCCCACGACCAGCAGAGCAATATCGGGCGCGTCACCCATCAATTGCGCCACAGTGGCCAGCGCGTCCGAGGATTCGGGCAGGATCCGCGCGGAATCGAACTCGAACAGGATATCCTGCACTGCAACGCGCCCTTCCTCGATCAGCCCGGTCTCCATCTCACCTGCGGTCAGCGGCTGGTGATCCATCTCGGTGCCCATCTCGGCAGAGGTCACAACCGCGATTTCCACTGCAGGGCCGGGATCGCGCCGCTCATTGAAGGCCGCGATGCCAGCCAGCACGCTGCCATCGGCCGAGCGCGCGGCGATATAGCGCAGATCGCGGTTTGACGAACGCGTGGCCAGACGGCAGCAATCGCGCGCCCCGCGACTGAAGAGGTCCGAGGCGTTGTAGAAAGACCGGCCCGCGCCGCTGCCTAAGGCGCCCTCGGAGTCTGCATAGAGGATCTCGAACCCCTGCGCTTCGAGCGCGTCCATGTAGTTACGCTTGATCTGCAGCGTCGAGATATCCGGGTTCTCGAAGAGGTAGCTCAGCTTGAGCACTTCGCCTTCCATCATCTCCGAGGATTCGAATTCATCCCCCGAATACGGGCCGGTCGGGACGGTGAGCCGGTCGAATTCGGTGCGGTCGAAATAGACGATATGCGACCCGGCCACGCGCTCGATATCGGGGTGATCATACGCGCCGTCAATATCGGCCAGAATTGGTGTCGCCAGCGCCAAGGCCCCCGCCAGCGCGCTCGTACGGAAAACGCCAAGATGTGACATGCAAACTCCTTTCCCTGTCTCCCGGGAAAGAGCTTACGCCAAGACACCGGCTTTTTCCAAGCCCGCTCCATGATGCGAGAGAGGGCTGCGGCCCGGCATGCTCAGACCGGGTTCTGCGCGCCTGCGTAAAACAAAAGCCGCCCATCGGCATCATAGATCGGGCGGATGCGCAGCCGATTCACGAAGGCCGACCCATCCTTGCGGTAATTCAGGATGTCGATGGTGAAGCGTGTCTGCGCGCGCAAGGCTGCCGTGATCGCCTTCACCGCCTCGGGATGCGTGTCGGGGCCTTGCAGGAAACGGCAATTGCGCCCCAGCGCTTCTTCGGGGCTGTAGCCTGTCTGCTTCTCGAATTCGTCGCTGACATAGATCATCGGATTGTCCGGCTGGTGCGGATCCGAGAAGACGACGCTCATCTCCGCCTCATCCTCTTCCAGCAGCTCGCGCAAGGCGTCCTGATCCATATCTGTCTTGGCAAGGGGCATGAAAATCTCCGGCTGCTGGGCTGAAAGGCATGTGCTGTCCAGCCAGCTTAACAGATGCAGAGATCAAGAGACAATAATGCTAAGCGCCAAAGGGCTCAGGAATATTGCGCGCCGCTCTCATAGGCAGTTTCCGAAAGGCGGCGCAATTCGCGGGCATGGAAGGCCTGTGCGCTTTCCCCGGGGCGCGGGCCGCGCGCGAGCGCACGGGCGAGCGCGAAGAACCCCTCGCCCGGCAAGCCTGCCTGCCCCTTGCTGACCACGCGCGCGGCGATGAAAGGCTTCTCGGCCTCGGCATCCTCGCGCATCGTGACCTCCAGCGCGCGCGTGACCTTGCGGATCGACCCCGGCGCCCAGAGCCCGAGCGCGCGGGCAAGCCCCCCATAGGTCAGCGGGCCATCTTCCTCTGACAGGCCCTCCAGATGCGCGCGCACCCGTGCGGCGAGATCGCGCTCGGCTTGCGAGGCAGTTTCGGTGACGCGTGGCGGCGGTACTTCGCGCGCCGCGCCATCGGCGTCGATCTCGGCGGCCCAGGCGCGGGTCGGGCTGCGCAAGATCACCCGCGTCTTGCCGCTATCCGCGCCCTCGCCGCTTTCGGTGACGCTGACGATATCGCCATTGCGCAGGCCCGCGCGCAGGGTCTGCGGGGTAAGCCCCAGCCGCGGGGCGAGATAATCGGGGTCGATCATGATCTGCCCGTCCTGCCACCCGACCGCGCCGGGTGGCAACGGGCGGTTGAGCATGGGCGAGGCCCCGTCGCGCCCGCTGTAATAAGGGTTCGTGCCCGCCGCATGGTCCGTCACATCGCGGATCTCCGCGATCTGCGGCAGGGCCGCGCGCAGCATCCGCTCGACCCCCTGGCGCAAGGTCGCGGCAGAGGCCGCGCAGCCCTGACAGCCCCCCGACATGCGCAGATATACCGTGTCGCCTGCGACTTTCTCCGCCGCGATACGCCCGCCATGCGCGGCGACTGCCGGGTTCACCTCGCGTTCCAGCAACTCCGTGACCTTTTGCAAGAGCGCTGCGTTCGGGTCTGCGGCCTCCTGCGTATCCTGAGTGCCCAGCGGCGTGTCACTGTCCGCGAGGACGGCCCGGATTGCCGCTGCAATCGCGGGTTTCAGTGTCGACCACTCGGCCTCAGCGGTCTTGACGATCCAGATCGTCGCGTTCGCCACTTCGGCGCGCGCCACGCCCTCGATGGCGAAAAGCGCCTGCGCCAGCGGTGCATCATCGCCGGGCTCGAGCCTTGCGCGCGCGCCCTCTTGCAATGGCGCGTCAAGCACGAAGCCCATCGTATCGGCGTCCTGCGCCGAGGGCTGCACGCGGATGCGTCTGTGCGTGGGTTCAGACATCTTCCATCTCGGTGCTGGTCATCGCGCGCAAGGATTTGAAGGTGTAGATGCCGGTGTCATGCCCGTCGCTGAATGCCATCCCCAGCGCGTAATTCCCCACGCTCCAGATGCGCGTCACGTCGATATCCAGCGGCACCGTCGCCGGGTCGAGCAGGCGCTCGCCGGTCACCTCGTCGCGGCATTTCGCGCAGGGGCAGACAATACGCAGATCGCGCGCGCCAAGGGTTTGCTGCGCCCCGTCTGCCCAGGTCAGTTGCAAGCTGCCACTGTCATGCTCCAGCGCGGCCAGGCACTCCGGGCTACCTTCGGCACGCGCGGGCACAGGTGCGGGCTTGCCTGTGCTCTCGGTCAAAGTCCAGCTAAAGGGCAGGGATATGCCATCCGCGCCATGGTCCGAGCCTGACAGCGCCGCCGCGATCTGGCGATAGGCTGCGGCAGCGGGGCTGGCTGGTGCAGCCTTGATCAGCGGCACGCCATCATCGCCCGCATCGACCACGGCCGGGTCGAGCGGCACCTTGCCAAGAAACTCCACGCCCAATTCGCGTGCAATCGCCTCGCCGCCGCCATCGTGGAAAATATGCGTGACCGTGCCGCAGGAGGGGCAGGTGAAACCACTCATGTTCTCGATCACGCCCAGGATCGGCACCTTGACCTGTTCCATCATCCGCAACCCGCGCCGCGCGATCTTCAGGCTGACATCCTGCGGCGTGCTCACGACCACCGCGCCGCTCAGCGGAAAGGCCTGCGCAAGTGTAAGCTGGATATCCCCGGTCCCGGGGGGCAGATCGAGCAACAGCACATCGAGCGCGCCCCAATCGACCTGCTGCACGAAGGATTGCAGATATTTCGTGACCATCGGCCCGCGCAGGATGGCGGGGCTGTCATCATCGGTCAGCATCGCCATGGAGATGACCTTGATCCCATGCGCCTCGGCCGGGATGATCATGCCTTCGGGCGTCATCGAGGGTTTTTTCGCCGCGACGCCCAGAATGCCGGGGATGGAGGGACCATAGATATCGGCATCGACAATGCCGACCTTCACCCCGGCCTCGACCATGGCGACAGCGATATTCGCGGTCACGGAGGATTTCCCGACCCCGCCCTTGCCACTGCTGATTGCGATCATGCGCGGGCTGGTTGCTTTATCCATCACGTTCGGCGCCTCTCTCTGGTCGTACTCGCTTGATGTTGTCTGCCCAATAGGTAGCGATGCGATATTATTGCGGCAAGGGGTGGGGTGGATCTGCGGGCGATTGCATCCACGCGCGGGGCTGTGACGCTGGACAGCCATAACAACCATGGATAGAGTTGTGCCACATGAGAGAGGGTTCAGGTTGCGCGGGCTTTGTCTGGCCGGAAGGGCTGAAACCCTGCGCAAGCATAAGGATGCAGCGCAAAGGCATGGTGGCGTGACAGTTTTGGGCAGGTTCTTCGGCGCATCGCGCCAAGCGCGCAAGGGCTGGCGCACGCGGCGCAGGATCGTCGTGATCGAGAGCGATGGCTGGGGGGCCATCCGCATGCCCTCGCGCGCGGTCTATGAACGCTGCCTCAAGGCAGGGTTCAGGGTCGATCAGACCGTCCATGAGCGCTACGACTCGCTGCTGAGTGACGATGATCTGGAGCTTCTTTTCGGGCTGCTGGGCGGGTTTCGCGACCAGACGGGGCGCGCGCCGGTGATCACCGCAAACACGGTCAGCGGCAACCCCAATTTCGACGCCATCGCCGCCGAGCGGTGCAGACAATACCATTGGGAGCCCCTGGCGCAGACCTTTTCGCGCTACCCGCTCCATGCCCGCGCGCTGGCGCTTTGGGAGCAGGCGATGGCGCAGGGGCTGCTCTACCCTCAGTTTCATGGCCGCGAGCATGTCAATGTCGCCGCCTTCATGAACGGCCTCCAGGCGCTGGACCCTGCGGCCATCTTCGCGCTGGGCAATCGTATGCCGGGTTGCATTCGGAAAGGGCCGCGCGCGGCGGCGAACCCGTTTCTCGGTCCCACCCATTTCGAGACCGAAGAGGACAAGCAAGCTGTTTTGCACGCGGTTCTCGAAGGGCTCGACGCGTTTGAGGCGCAGTTCGGGTTTCGCGCGCGCAGCCTGGCGCTGCCGCAGGACACATGGAGCGCCGATTTCAACCGGCCCGTCGCGCGTGCGGGCGTCGAGGCGTTTCAGGGCGGGGCCATCCGGCATGAGCCGCGAACGGATGGGGAGGACGCCTGCGTCGAGCGCTATCTTGGCGCCCGCAATGCGTTGGGGCAGACTGATCTTGTGCGCAATGTCGCCTTCGAGCCCGCCTTCAGTGCGGGCGGCGCACAGGCGGCGGCGGTGCAGGCGTTGGGGCAGATGCGTGAGGCGTTCCGCAAGCGCCAGCCCGCGATCATCAGCTGCCAGCGCGTCAATTTCTGCGGCTTTATCGACCCTGCGAACCGGGATCGGACGCTCGAGGCGCTGGATTTTCTGTTACGCGCCATCCTCGCGAAATGGCCGGATGTGGAATTCATGCATTCGGTGGAGTTGCTCGATCTGATCCGGCATGGTGATCATCGACCTGCAAGCGTGAGCGCGTGACGGCTGCCTTGGCGCGGGCGCCTGTCAGGTGCCGGTGCGGATATAGTGGAGGGCATCGCGGCGGTCCTCGGGGGCTGTGCGATATGCCCGCGATTTCGGGGCAGGAGCATCCGAGAATACCCCAAAGCCATGAAAGTCTTGCCAAGCCAGCCTGTGCGCCCATGAAAAAACCCCCGGCGGTTGCGCCAGGGGGTCGCGGGTCTCCTGGTCTTGAAGATCAGTTCGGCAATTCGGCCGTGATCCCTTCGACATAGAAATCCATCGTCGCCAGATCGCCATCGGGCGCGATTTCACCTTCGGCGAGCCATGGCGTGCCATCCTGACGGTTGATCGGCCCGGTGAAGGGGTGATACTCGCCCGAGGAAATCGCTGCGACCAGCGCATCGGCTTCTTCCTGAAGCTCTGCGGGCATCCGGTCATTCCACGGCGCCATTTCGATGATCCCGTCGGCAAAGCCCAGCCATGAATTCTGCGCTTCCCATGTGCCATCCATCACGGCCTGAACGCGCTCGATGTAGTAGGGCGCCCAGTTGTCGACAATGGCCGTGAGATGCGCGGTCGGGCCGAAATCG
>PWZT01000002.1 GCA_003567315.1 Paracoccaceae bacterium | reverse complement strand
GCGGGAAAGGAGCGTTCATGGCCCGAACTGCGCTGACAGGCACGCGAATTCGCGCCCGACGCAACATGCGCGGGCTGCGGCAATCGGAGCTTGCGCGCGCGGTCGGGGTGTCGCCCTCCTATCTCAATCTCATCGAGCATAACCGGCGCAAGGCCGGACCGGAGCTTCTGGGGGCCCTGGCGCAGGCGCTCGGCGTCTCGCCCGATGCGCTCGCCGAAGGCGGCGATCCGCGCCTGATCGAGGGCGCGCGCGCCGCCGCGCTGCGCTCGGGCGCGGATCTGGCCGATCTGGAGCGGATAGAGGAATTCACCGGGCGTTTTCCGGGCTGGGCCAAGGTGCTCGCGCAGACCCAGTCGCGGGTCGAGAGGCTGGAACGCGTGGTCGATCAGCTCAGCGACCGCATGACCCATGACCCGTATCTGGGCGAGGCGTTGCACGAGATCATCTCGGCGGTTACCTCTGTGCAGTCCACGGCGTCGATCCTGAATGACACACAGGAGATAGAGCAAGCCTGGCAGAACCGGTTTCACCAGAACATCCTGCAAGACAGCGCAAGGCTGGCCGAGGGCGCAGTGGCGTTGGTCAATTACCTCGATTCGGCCAAGGATGACGAGATGGGGCTCGCCGCGCCGCAGGAAGAGGTGGAAAGCTGGCTCGCGCAGCGCGATTTCCATCTGCCCGAACTGGAGGCAGGCGATGGGGAGGGCGAGGTTCATCTCACGGATCAGGTCGAGCTGTCTTCGGATGCATCCCGCACGCTGGCGCGGCAATGGATCGCGCGGTTCAGGGCAGATGCGACGGCGCTCCCGCTCGCGCCCTTCACGGATGCGCTTGCAAAACACGGGATGGCGCCGGACATACTGGCCGAGCGTTTCGCCGCGCCCTTCGACCAGATCCTGCGCCGCCTCGCATTCCTGCCGCTGGAGGCATATCGCCGCGCGTCGTTGTCAGCGCCGGGGCTCGTGATCTGCGACAATTCGGGGACGCTGATGTTCCGCCGCCCCTTGCAGGGCTTTGCCTTGCCGCGGTTCGGGGGCGGGTGCCCGCTCTGGCCGCTCTATCAGGCCTTGCACAGCCCCGGGGTTCCGCTGCGCGCGCCGCTGGTCACGCCGGGGCGATTGGGGCGGGGCTTCATGTCCTATGCCTATTGCGCCGCGCGCAGCCAGACCCGCTTCGATGCGCCACGGCTGCATCAGGCGACGATGCTGCTGGTGCCCGAGGAGGGCGCGCGCAGCGAAGACAGCCCGCCGCTATCCGTGGGGGCGAATTGCAGGACTTGCGCGCAGATGGACTGCCCCGCGCGGCGCGAGCCATCGATTCTTGTGGGGGCTGCGTGAAATGGCGCTTTGACTTGGCGCAATCAAGTCGCATAGATTGGGGTGCCGGATGGAGGGAGGAAAAGGGCCGTCCGGCACTCAGACCGGGGCGCGATCCGCCGCGCGGAGGCGCAGGCCAGCGCACCCCGGTCCCCGCAAGGGAGAGGGAGGAAACCATCGGTGGCAAAGCGCGTTCTGGTCATTGAGGATGAGCCCAACATATCCGAAGCCCTGCGCTTCATCCTGTCCCGGAACGGCTGGCAGGTGGATGTGTCCGCAGATGGTCAACGCGCCATGAAGGAAATGCAGAGCGCGCCGCCCGATCTGCTGATCCTCGATGTGATGCTGCCGGGGCTGAGCGGGTTTGACGTGCTGCGCTCGGTCCGGGCGGGGGAGGGCACGCGCGATCTTCCGGTGCTGATGCTCACGGCCAAGGGGCAGGGCGCTGACCGGGCCGAGGCCGAACGGCTTGGCGCGACGCGGTTCATGACCAAGCCCTTCGCGAATGCAGAGGTGATCGCGGCTGTGGAGGATATGGTCGGGCCATGAAACCACCGCGCAAGGTTCAGTTCGTGGCACGCGAAAGCTACCGCATGCGGCGGCTGATGGATGCCGCGCGGTTTCTGCCGATCTTCGGGTTTGTCCTGGTGCTTCTGCCACTGATGCGCACATCGACCGATACCGAGGTGCCGCCCACAGCCGTCGAGTCCACCTATCTCTTCATTGTCTGGTTCTGCCTCGTGCTCGTGGCGTTTGTGATGTCGCTCGGATTGCGCCGCGCGCTCGACCCGCCCAAGCAGGCACAGCCGCCCCTGCCGCAGAGGCGCAATGGCGGGACCGACCCGGAGACGCAGCGCGACGATGTCCTTTAATCTGCTCGTTCTCACCTGCCTTGGCTATGTCATCCTGCTTTTCGCGGTTGCCTCGGCAGCAGAGCGCAGCGCCGCCGAAGGCCGCGCGCGATGGCTGCGCTCGCCTGTCATCTACACGCTCTCGCTCTCGGTCTATTGCACGGCCTGGACGTTCTACGGCGCGGTCGGATATGCGGCGCGCTCGGGGCTGGAGTTCATGACGATCTATCTCGGCCCGACGCTGGTCTTCGTGGGCTGGTGGGTGATCCTGCGCAAGCTCGTGCGGATCGGGCGCGAGAATCGCGTGACCTCGATCGCCGACATGATCTCGGCGCGCTATGGCAAGTCGAACCTGCTGGGCATCATCGTCACGCTGCTCTGCGTGTCGGCGGGCACGCCTTACATCGCGCTGCAACTGCAATCCATCGCGCAATCCTTTACGGTCTTCGCTGCAGACACCGCCAGCACAAGCCTCGCTGCGGATCGCAATTTCATCGCTTTCTGGGTCGCCGCCGGGCTTGCGCTCTTCACCATCGCGTTCGGCACGCGCAACCTGGATGTGAATGAACAGCATCCCGGCGTGGTCATGGCCATCGCGGTGGAAGCGGTGGTCAAGCTGCTCGCGCTGCTCGCGGTCGGCGTGTTCGCGGTCTGGATCGTCGCGGGCGGGCCCGGCGATATTCTTGCGCGGATCGACGCGCAGGCGCTGCCCGAATGGCATATCCAGCCCGGTCGATGGACCGGCTTGATCCTGCTGTCGGCCATCGCCATCATCTGCCTGCCGCGCATGTTTCAGGTGACAGTCGTCGAGAATACCGATGACCAGCATCTCGCCACCGCAAGCTGGGCCTTCCCGCTCTATCTCTTCCTGATGAGCCTTTTCGTGCTGCCCATCGCTGTCGTCGGGCTGGAGATCATGCCCGAGGGCAGCAACCCCGACATGTTCGTGCTGACGCTGCCGCTGCATCTGGGGCAGGACGGGCTGGCGCTCCTGTCCTTTCTCGGCGGCTTTTCGGCGGCGACCTCGATGGTGATCGTGGCCTCGCTGGCGCTGGCGACGATGGTGTCCAACCATATTGTCGTCCCGCTTTGGCTGAAGGCGCGCGCGGCGCAGAAGCGCGACACTGGGGATATGCGGCTGCTGGTGCTCAGCGTCCGGCGGCTTTCCATCGCGCTCGTGCTGGGCTTTGGCTATATCTATTACGTCATTACCGGGGGCTCTGCCGCGCTGGCCGCGATCGGGCTCATTGCCTTTGTGGGGGTGGCGCAGATCATGCCGCCGCTGCTGGGTGCGCTGTTCTGGCGGGGTGCAAGCCGCACCGGGGCCGCGCTGGGCGTGACTGTCGGTACTGTGATCTGGTTCTACACTCTGTTCCTGCCCAGTTTCGGGCCAGATGTGATCCTGTCTGCGCGGGTGATGGAAGAGGGGCTGTTGGGGCTGGCATGGCTCAGACCCTACAGCCTTTACGGGCTGACAACGCTCGATCCGCTGCTGCATTCGCTGTTCTGGTCGCTTCTGCTCAATGCGCTCGCCTTCTGCCTGGGCTCTTTCCTGAGCTTCCCGAGCCCGATCGAGCGGGTTCAGGGCGCGCTCTTCGTCGATATATTCGACCGGCCCGGCCCGGCGCGCAGCTGGACCCGGCCCGCCGCCGAAGCCGAAGATCTGCTTCCAGTGACACAGCGCATTCTGGGCCAGAGCGAAGGGCAGCAATTCTTTCGCGCGCAGGCGGAGTTGCAGGGCAAGCAGGGCTATCTGCCCGACATCACGCCCGAATTTCTCGAAGCGCTGGAGCTGAAACTCTCCGGCTCTGTCGGGGCGGCCACAGCGCATGCGATGCTGGCGCAGACTGTGGGTACGGCCGTGGTCTCGGTCGAGGATCTGATGGCGGTGGCCTCGGAGACGGCGCAGATCATGGAGTATTCCGCCCAGCTCGAGGCGAAATCCGAGGAGTTGAGCCGCACCGCGCGCAAGCTGCGCGAGGCCAATGAAATGCTGCAGAAACTCTCGGTGCAGAAGGACGCGTTTCTCAGTCAGATCAGCCATGAATTGCGCACGCCGATGACCTCGATCCGCGCCTTCTCCGAGATCCTGATGGATAGCGAGGGCATGTCGGCGGAAGAGCAGCACCATTTCGCCCAGATCATCCATGACGAATCGATCCGCCTGACGCGGCTGCTTGATGATCTGCTCGATCTCAGCGTGCTCGAACACGGGCAGGTGCAACTCAATATCGGCCCGGCATTGCTGCGCGATCTGATCGACAAATCGATCAATGCCTCCAATTCGGTGCAGGCGGACCGCAATTTCCGTATCAGCCGCAACCGCGACCCGGAGAAGATCGAGATCGTGACCGATGCGGGCCGTCTGACGCAGGTCTTCATCAACATCCTGTCGAATGCGCGAAAATACTGCGTGTCGGATGATCCGCAGATGCGGATTTCCGTGCGCCAGCGCGACGGGATGGTCGAGGTCGATTTCACCGATAACGGCACGGGCATCCCGCGCGACAAGCAGGCGCTCATCTTCGAGAAATTCTCGCGCCTGACCGATTCCATGCAGGCGGGGGGCGCGGGGCTCGGCCTCGCGATCTGCCGCGAGATCATGCTCAATCTGGGCGGTGACATCACCTATGTGCCGGGGCAGGGCGGCGCGTGTTTCCGGGTGAGCTTTCCAGTGGAACTCAAGCCGTGCGAGGCGGCGCAGAAGCCCCAGCACAAGGATGCGGAGGCGGCAGAATAGCGCCCTGCCCAAGAATGCGGCAGGCGCGATTTTTCTGAGTGGCGAAAAATTTTACTAATTGATAAAAAAACTAAGCCGTGTTTTGCTGATCGCACAAGAGCCAGTCAGAACAGGGCCAGCAAATATGTCCAACAGTCCGACCACCCCCGGCATCGCGCCCGCGCGGCTTCACCCGGAGGATTACGCGCGCCATTTCGATGATCTCTACCCCGATTACGACCCGCATGAGGCCATGGTCGCTGCGGATCGGTGCTATTTCTGCCATGATGCGCCCTGCATCACGGCCTGCCCGACCGAAATCGACATCCCGCTTTTCATCCGCCAGATACAGGCGGGCCAGCCCGAGGCTGCGGCCAAGACGATCTTCGATCAGAACATTCTGGGCGGCATGTGCGCGCGGGTCTGCCCGACAGAGACCCTGTGCGAAGGCGCCTGCGTGCGCGAGATGGCCGAGGGCAAGCCGGTCGAGATCGGCCGCCTGCAACGCTATGCGACCGAGACGCTGATCGCCAAGAACGCCCACCCCTATGAGCGCGCCGCACCCACCGGCAAGCGCGTCGCCGTGGTGGGGGCAGGGCCTGCGGGGCTCGCCTGTGCGCACAAGCTTGCGATGCATGGCCATGATGTGACTGTGTTTGACGCGCGCGAAAAGCCCGGCGGGCTGAATGAATACGGCATCGCCGCCTACAAGACCGCGCATGATTTTGCCGCGGCCGAGGTCGATTGGCTGATGCAGATCGGCGGGATCGAGTTGCGGCAGGGCTGGCGGCTGGGCAGCGATGGCACGCTCGCCGATTTGCAGGGCGAGTTCGATGCGGTCTTTCTCGGGATCGGGCTGGCGGGCGTCAATGCGCTCGGGATCGCGCAGGACGACGCGCCGGGTGCGCGCGATGCGGTCGAGTTCATCGCCGAATTGCGCCAGGCCCCGGATCTCGCAGCGCTGCCCATCGGGCGGCATGTGGTGGTGATCGGGGGCGGCATGACGGCTGTCGATGCGGCGGTGCAGTCGCGGCTGCTGGGGGCCGAGCATGTGACGATGGTGTATCGGCGCGGGCCCGAGGATATGAGTGCTTCGGATTACGAGTTGAGCCATGCCGCGAATGAGGGCGTGAAGATCATCACCAATGCGATGCCGGTTGCGATCCATGCCAATGGCGCGCTGCGCGAGGTGGAATTCGCCTATACGCATCAGGGGCCGACCGGGCTGGAGCCCACGGGCGAGACCTTCCGGCTTCAGGCCGATCAGGTGTTCAAGGCGATCGGGCAGACGCTCGAGGGCGCGCCCGAGGAGCTGGCGCTCGACGGGCGCAAACTCAGCGTCGATGCCGAGGGCCGCACATCGCTCGCAGGCGTCTGGGCCGGGGGCGATTGCACCGGCGGCGGCGAGGATCTGACCGTGACCGCTGTCGCGCAGGGCCGCGACGCGGCCATGAGCATCCACGCATATCTGACAGGGGCGGGTGGCTGATTGGCCGCCAGAGGGAGACACATATCATGGCAGACCTGACCACGAATTTCATCGGCATCAAATCCCCCAACCCCTATTGGCTCGCCTCGGCGCCGCCGACCGACAAGGAATACAATGTCGTGCGCGCCTTCAAGGCCGGCTGGGGCGGGGTTGTCTGGAAGACACTTGGCGCCGAAGGCCCGCCCATCGTCAATGTGAACGGCCCGCGCTACGGCGCGATCTGGGGCGCGGATCGGCGGCTTCTGGGGCTCAACAATATCGAGTTGATCACGGATCGGCCGCTGGAGGTGAATCTGCGCGAGATCAAGCAGGTCAAGCGCGACTGGCCCGACCGGGCGATGGTGGTCTCGCTGATGGTGCCATGTGACGAGGAATCGTGGAAAGCGATCCTCGCGCGCGTGGAGGAGACCGAGGCCGACGGGGTGGAGCTGAATTTCGGCTGCCCGCATGGGATGTCGGAGCGCGGCATGGGCTCTGCGGTGGGGCAGGTGCCCGAATATATCGAGATGGTCACGCGTTGGGTCAAGAAACACTCGCGCATGCCTTGCATCGTGAAGCTCACCCCCAACATCACCGATATCCGCAAACCGGCGGAGGCGGCGAAACGGGGCGGCGCGGATGCGGTGTCGCTGATCAACACGATAAATTCGATCACCTCGGTCAATCTGGACGATTTCAGCCCCGAGCCGATGATCGACGGCAAGGGCGCGCATGGCGGCTATTGCGGCCCGGCGGTCAAGCCCATCGCGCTCAACATGGTGGCCGAGATCGCGCGCGACCCGGCGACAGCGGGCCTGCCGATCAGCGGCATCGGCGGCGTGACCACCTGGCGCGATGCGGCGGAATTCCTGGCGCTGGGGGCGGGGAATGTGCAGGTCTGCACGGCGGCGATGACCTATGGCTTCGGGATCATCAAGGAGCTGACAGCGGGGCTTTCGCTTTATCTGGACCAGAAGGGCATGACGCTGGACGAATTGCAGGGCCGGGCGGTGCCGAATGTCACCGACTGGCAGTATCTGAACCTGAATTACGTCACCAAGGCGCGGATCAATCAGGATCTCTGCATCCAGTGCGGGCGGTGCTTTGCCGCCTGCGAGGATACCTCGCATCAGGCGATTTCCATGTCGACCGACCGCAAGTTCGATGTCATCGACGAGGAATGCGTGGCCTGCAACCTCTGCGTCAATGTCTGCCCGGTGGAGAACTGCATCACCATGGAAACCCTGCCCAAGGGCGCGACCGACCCGCGCACGGGCGAGGTGGTCGGCGACTACGCCAACTGGACCACGCATCCCAACAACCCGATGGCCAAGGCGGCGGAGTGATCAGGGCGCGAGAAGGCGGGAATAGAGATGCTCGAGAAACGCCTCGGCCCCGTCATGGGGTTCATGCCCCGCGCCGCGTATCAGCGCGATCTGGGCGGCGAAATCCGCATAATGCTGCGTGAGCGCCCAGATCGAGAAGATCAGGTGATACGGGTCAACCGGGGCGATGCGGCCCTGATCGACCCAGCGCTGGAGCATGTCCGCGGTGTCATCCACCTGCCCGCGCAGATCATTGCGGATAAATCCCTCGATACGCGGCGCGCCTTGCAGGATTTCATTGGCGAAAAGCCTGCTTTCACGCGGGTAATCGCGCGACATTTGCAGCTTGCGGCGCATGTATTCCATGATCTCGGTGCGCGGCTCGCCCTCCGGGTCCAGCAGGCGCAGCGGCGCGAGCCAGGTGTCGAGAAGCTGGGTCAGCAATTCGCGATGAATGTCCTCCTTGCCCTCGAAGTAATACAACAGGTTAGGCTTGGACAGCCCGGCCTCGGTCGCGATCTGGTCGAGCGTCGCGCCGCGAAACCCATGCGTGGAAAACACCTCCAGCGCAGCTTCGAGAATGATCTGGCGGTTGCGCTTCTGGATGCGCGAGCGCGGGACTGGCCGCGCGCTGCCGGATTTCTGAGCGGTCGAGGATCGGGGCGCGGTCATGGCGGGACAAGCTTCTTGACTGGATGGTCAAAATTGATAGCGTTCAGGCGGAACGAGTGCAAGCAGAGCGCGCAAGGCTGCGAGGGCTCCAGCGCATTTCGCCCCATCTGAACCGAAAAGAACGGCAGCGCATGCCGTTAGAACAGGGAGTTACGGATGTCTGCACCAGGGGCCAACCTGACGGTGAATGGCGAGCGGCTGTGGGACAGCCTGATGGAGATGGCCCAGATCGGCCCCGGCATTGCGGGCGGCAATAACCGCCAGACCCTGACGGATGCGGATAGTGAGGGTCGGCATCTCTTCCAGCGCTGGTGCGAAGAGGCGGGCGGCACGATGGGCGTGGATGAAATGGGCACGATGTTCGCCCGTTTCGAGAGCACGGACCCCGACGCGCTGCCAGTTTACGTGGGCTCGCATCTCGACACCCAGCCCACGGGCGGGAAATATGACGGGGTGTTGGGCGTGCTCGCCGGGCTGGAGATCATCCGCTCGATCCGCGATCTGGGCGTCAAGACGCGCCGCCCGATTGTCGTGGTGAACTGGACCAATGAAGAGGGCACCCGCTTCGCGCCAGCGATGCTCGCCTCGGGCGTGTTCGCGGGCGTGCATGCGCGCGACTGGGCCTATGACCGGGTGGACGCCGCAGGCAAGCGGTTCGGCGATGAGCTGGAGCGCATCGGCTGGAAAGGCGAGGAGCCGGTTGGTCGCCGCGAGATGCACGCGTTTTTCGAATTGCATATCGAACAGGGTCCGATCCTCGAGGCTGAGGGCAAGGATGTCGGCGTCGTCACCCACGGCCAGGGGCTGCGCTGGATCGAATGCACAGTCACCGGCAAGGGCCAGCACACGGGGTCAACGCCGATGTATATGCGCCGCAATGCGGGCCGGGGTCTCGCGCGTGTGACCGAGCTTGTGCATGAGATCGCGATGCAGCACCAGCCCGATGCGGTGGGCGCGATAGGTCATGTCGATGTCTATCCCAACAGCCGCAACATCATCCCCGAAAAGGTTGTTTTCACGATAGATTTCCGCAGTCACAAGCTCGATATCCTGAAGGCGATGGAGGCCGAGTTGCTGGCCCGCGCCCCGGGCATCTGTGCCGATATCGGGGTGAAGTTCTCCGCGCAGACCGTGGGCCAGTTCGACCCGCCCGCTTTCGACGAGACCCTGCTCGCGCGCATCCGCGACGCCGCCGACCGGCTGGGCCACAGCCATATGGATATTGTCTCGGGCGCGGGGCATGATGCCTGCTGGATCAACCGGCTCTATCCGACCGCGATGATTTTCTGCCCCTGTGTCGATGGGCTCTCGCATAACGAGGCCGAGGAAATCTCGCCCGCATGGGCGGAAGCCGGGGCAAATGTGCTGATGCATGCGGTGCTGGAGACGGCGGAGATTGTAGGATGAGCGGATTAACGCTATATTCACCGGATGCGGGGCATGGTTGTGCCACGCCAGTATCGAGGACCGCATGGCCGGACGCGACGAAGTCACCAACGAATTGTTGTTCGAGACGCTCAAGGCGATGCAAGGCTCGATGGCGCGCATGTCTGAAGACATTCGCGAAATCAAGGAACGGCTTGGCAATGTCGAGACGCAAGTTGGCGGGCTTGCCGGGCAGTATGCCAATCTCTCGGTCCGCATCGACCGCATCGACGCACGGCTGGAGCGTGTCGAACGCCGCCTCGATCTGGTCGAAGGCTGACCCCAGCCCCATCGCTCCCACATTACCGCCCCAGAACTGCGCATCGCGGGCCATCGCCGCTGCGCCCACTCTCCACTGGTCAAGGAGCCTCATCCGATGAGCACAACGGTTATCAAGAACGGCACCATCGTCACCCATGACCTGACCTACAAGGCCGATATCCGGGTCGAGGGCGGCGTGATCACCGAAATCGGGCCGAACCTGTCGGGGGATACGGAACTCGACGCCACGGGTTGCTATGTCATGCCGGGCGGGATCGATCCGCATACGCATCTGGAGATGCCCTTCATGGGCACCTATTCCAGCGATGATTTCGAATCCGGCACCCGCGCGGCGCTTTCGGGCGGCACCACCATGGTGATCGATTTCGCCATCCCCGCGCCGGGGCAGGGGCTGCATGATGCGCTCAAGATGTGGGACAACAAATCCGGGCGCGCGCATTGCGATTACAGCTACCACATGGCGGTCACATGGTGGGGCGAGCAGGTCTTCGATGAGATGCCGGAAGTTGTCAAACGCGGCATCCCCAGCTTCAAGCATTTCCTCGCCTATAAAGGCGCGCTCATGGTGAATGACGATGAGCTCTATGCCTCGTTCCAGCGCCTGCGCGAGCTTGGCGCAATCGCCATGGTCCATGCCGAAAACGGCGATGTGGTGGCCGAGCTATCCGCGAAACTGCTGGCCGATGGCAATACTGGCCCCGAGGCGCATGCCTATTCCCGCCCCTCCCAGGTCGAAGGTGAGGCCACCAATCGCGCCATCATGATCGCCGACATGGCGGGGGTGCCGCTCTATGTGGTGCACACCTCCTGCGAGGAGGCGCATGAGGCGATCCGGCGCGCGAAGCAGTCCGGCAAGCGTGTCTGGGGCGAGCCGCTGATCCAGCATCTGACCCTCGATGAGTCCGAATATTTCAACGCTGACTGGGATCATGCCGCGCGTCGTGTCATGTCGCCCCCGTTCCGCAACAAGAAGCATCAGGACAGCCTCTGGGCCGGGCTTGCCTCTGGCACGCTGTCGGTGGTGGCGACGGATCACTGCGCCTTCACCACAGACCAGAAACGCTATGGCGTGGGCGATTTCACAAAGATCCCCAATGGCACGGGCGGGCTTGAAGACCGCTTGCCGATGCTCTGGACGCAAGGCGTGCGCACGGGGCGGATCACGATGAATGAATTCGTCGCCGTCACCTCGACCAATGTGGCAAAGATTTTCGGCATGTATCCGAAGAAAGGCGCTGTGGCCGTGGGGGCCGATGCCGATCTTGTGGTCTGGGATCCGGCGCGGTCGAAAACCATCACCGCCAGCAGCCAGCAATCGGCCATCGATTACAATGTGTTCGAGGGGCATGAGGTCACGGGGCTTCCGCGCTATGTGCTCTCGCGCGGGCGGGTCATGGTGAATGATGGCGCGTTTGAGGGGCAGGAAGGCCATGGCAAGTTCTTGGCGCGCGAGGCGAATGGCCCGGTCAATCAGGCGCTCTCCACCTGGAAGGATCTGACTGCCCCGCGCCCCGTGCAGCGCAGTGGCATTCCAGCGACAGGGGTGTAAGCAGCGTGATTACTGGCGTGCTGGAAGCGGCGGTCTATGCCGAGGATCTGGAGGCCGCGCGCGGCTTCTACACAGGCGTGCTGGACCTGCCCGAGATCGCGGCCGTGGAGGGGCGGCATGTGTTCTTTCGCTGTGGCGAGAGCGTGCTGCTGGTCTTCCGCGCCTCGGCCAGCCGCCAGCCGCCTGGCCCCGACGCCCTGCCGGTCCCGCCGCATGGCGCAGACGGGCCGGGCCATGTCTGCCTGCGCGTGGCGCAGGAGGATCTGGATGCAATGGCCGCGCGGCTGGAACGCGCCGGGATCGCGATCGAATCCGATTTCCGCTGGCCGCATGGCCCGCGCTCGATCTATGTGCGCGACCCCGCAGACAATTCCGTCGAATTCGCCGCCGGGGAACTCTGGGGGCTGGAGGGATGAAGGACATGAAACCCTCGCAGACCACCGCGCCAGTGATCGCCGCCAAGAACCTCAACCTCACCTTCCAGACCAATGACGGGCCAGTGCATGCGCTCAAGGACGTCACGCTCGACATCGGCAAGGGCGAGTTCGTGAGCTTCATCGGCCCTTCGGGCTGCGGCAAGACCACTTTCCTGCGCGTCATCGCCGATCTGGAGCAGCCCAGTTCGGGCACGATCAGCGTCAATGGCATGACCCCGGACGCTGCGCGCAAGGCGCGCGCCTATGGCTATGTGTTTCAGGCCGCCGGCCTCTACCCTTGGCGCACGATTGCAGGAAATGTGAAACTCCCGCTCGAAATAATGGGGTATTCCAAGGCGGAACAAGCTGCTCGTGTTGAAAAAGTGCTAGAGCTGGTGGAGCTCTCCGGCTTCGAGCGCAAGTTTCCCTGGCAGCTTTCGGGCGGGATGCAACAGCGCGCCTCGATTGCCCGCGCGCTGGCTTTCGACGCTGATATCCTGCTGATGGACGAACCCTTCGGCGCGCTGGACGAGATCGTGCGCGACCGGCTCAATGAGCAACTGCTCGAACTCTGGGCGCGTACCGAAAAGACCATCGGCTTCGTCACCCATTCCATTCCCGAGGCCGTCTATCTCTCGACCCGAATTGTCGTGATGTCGCCGCGCCCCGGACGCATCACCGATATCATCGACAGCCCCCTGCCGCGCCAGCGCCCGCTCGATATTCGCGACACCCCCGAATTCATCGCCGTCGCGCATCGTGTCCGCGAAGGGCTCAGGGCAGGGCATCTGGATGACTGACATGGTTTCATCTTGCCCGAAATACTCCGGGGGGAGGGCCCGCAGGGACCGGGGGGCAGCGCCCCCCATCCCCGGCCAGCGATCATGCGCAACGTAATCCCCGTGCTCACTGTCGTCGCGGCGCTGATCGCGCTTTGGTACATCGCTGTCGTGCCGATGAATGCGCAATGGGCGCTCGATCAGGCGCGCCGCGCAGGGCAGGAGCTTGGTTTTGCGGCGCTCGTCACGGAGACGATGGC
Organism: Paracoccaceae bacterium; assembly: GCA_003567315.1. Lineage (GTDB taxonomy): Bacteria > Pseudomonadota > Alphaproteobacteria > Rhodobacterales > Rhodobacteraceae > Roseinatronobacter. Next base: position 14,477 of record PWZT01000002.1, on the reverse strand, counting down.
GCAGGCCCGCCCGCGCCTGCCCGCGCCGCATCAGGTCGCCATCGAACTGTGGAACTCGACGGTGGTCGAAGAGATGACCGGGCGGCGCGGATGGTGGAACACGGGCTCGCTCTCCAACCGCTCGCTGATCTATCATGGCTGGGTCACGCTGTCGGCCACGCTCTTGGGTTTTGCCATCGGCTCGGCCCTGGGCATCGCGCTGGCCATCGGCATTGTTCATAACCGCGCGATGGATGCGAGCGTGATGCCCTGGGCGATTGCCAGCCAGACCATCCCGATCCTTGCCATTGCGCCGATGATCATCGTGGTGCTGAACGCGGTCGGCATCACCGGGCTGGTCCCGAAGGCGATCATCTCGACCTATCTCAGCTTCTTCCCGGTGGTCGTCGGCATGGTCAAGGGGCTGCGCGCGCCCGACGCGATGCAGCTTGATCTGATGAAGACCTACAGCGCCAGCGGCAGCCAGGTCTTCGCGAAACTGCGCTGGCCCTCGGCCATGCCGTATCTCTTCGCCTCGCTCAAGGTCGGGATCGCTGCAGCGCTGGTGGGCGCAATCGTCGCCGAATTGCCCACGGGTGCCTCCGCCGGGCTGGGGGCGCGGCTGCTCTCGGGTAGCTATTTTGGCCAGACCCTGCAAATCTGGTCCGCGCTCTTTGCCGCCGCAATCCTCGCGGCGAGCATGGTGGCCCTTATTGGCTTGATCCAGCGATTGACGCTGACGCGCATGGGGATGGCCGCATGAGCTTCGTGGCCCGGACCGGGGCCACGCAGGTGGCCGGGATGCTGGTGGCGCTCGTGGTTGCGATTGCGCTTGGTGGCGCAAGTATAGATGGCGGGCTGGAGGTTGCGATCCTGCTTGCGCTCGGCGCAACGGGTTTGGTGATGCTGCAACGCGATCGCTTCGGCGCGTTCTGGCAATCTTGCCTGATCGCCGCGCTGGGAGTGGCGGTCGCGCTGGCCGCCTGGGCTCTCTTGCAGGCCCCTGTGGCAGATACAACATTCTGGGCCGCTGTGATCGCAGTCTGGCTCGGGGCCTGGTTCCTGGTGGCCGTGCTGGCGGATTTGCCACGACGCAAAGGGCTTGTGGGGCTGGGTCAATCGCTGCTCGCACCGCTTCTGTTCGGAGCGACCTTGCTCTGGCTCTGGGAGGTGATCGTGCGCGCGCTCGAGGTGCCGCGCGTGATCCTGCCCGCGCCAAGCGTGATCTGGGCGCGCATCCTGCGCTCGACCGATATCCTCTGGGTCGATTTCGTGCAGACCTTCGTGAAGGGCGCGCTTTCGGGCTTCGCCATTGGTGTCGCCGCCGCGCTGGTCTTTGCGCTGCTGGTGGATCGCAGCGATTTCCTGCGCCGTGGTCTGTTGCCCGTCGGCAATTTCCTGGCCGCGTTGCCCATCATCGGCACAGCGCCGATCATGGTCATGTGGTTCGGCTTCGACTGGCCGTCCAAGGCCGCGGTCGTGGTCGCGATGGTGTTTTTCCCGATGCTGGTGAACACGGTCCAGGGGCTTGCCGCGACAGAGGCCATGCAGCGCGACCTGATGCGCACCTATAACGCAAGCTGGACACAGGCGCTTCTCAAGCTGCGCCTGCCTGCGGCGATGCCGTTCATCTTCAACGGGCTCAAGATTTCATCGACTCTGGCACTGATCGGGGCAATCGTTGCCGAATTCTTCGGCTCGCCCACGCGCGGGATGGGGTTTCGCATCTCGACCGAGGTCGGGCGCTTGCAACTGGATATGGTCTGGGCAGAAATTGCCGTGGCAGCCCTTGCGGGGTCGCTGTTCTACGGCCTTATCGCGCTTGCCGAGCGTGGGGTGACATTCTGGCATCCCTCGCAACGCGGACGCTAACTTCTGAACCCGCAACGGGTCAGGCAACATGGAGGTGAAAATGAAGAAAACACTGTTGGGATCGGTCACTGCGCTGGGGTTGGGGCTCGCCCCCGCCGCATGGGCGCTCGATGACGTCACGCTGCAGCTCAAATGGGTCACGCAGGCGCAATTCGCGGGGTATTTCGTCGCGCTCGAAAACGGGTATTTCGAGGAAGAAGGGCTCAATGTCACCATCCGCCCCGGTGGCCCGGATATCGCACCGCCGCAGGTGATCGCGGGCGGGGGCGCTGACGTGATCGTGGAATGGATGCCCGCAGCGCTGGCGGCGCGCGAAAGCGGGCTGGAGCTGGTCAATATCGCGCAGCCCTTCAAGCGTTCGGGCATGATGCTGACCTGTCTGGCCGAGACCGGGGTCGCAAGCCCCGAGGATTTCCCCGGGCGCACGCTGGGTGTGTGGTTCTTCGGCAATGAATTCCCGTTCCTGTCCTGGATGAGCACGCTTGGCATCCCGACCGATGGCGGCGAGGAGGGAGTCGAGGTGCTGCGCCAGGGCTTCAATGTGGACCCGCTGTTGCAGAATCAGGCCGATTGCATCTCGACCATGACCTATAACGAGTTCTGGCAGGTCATCGATGCAGGCATCAGCGAAGACGAGCTTGTGACCTTCAAATACGAGGATCAGGGCGTTGCAACGCTTGAGGACGGTCTCTGGGTGCTCGAGGAGCGACTGGAAGATCCGGATTTCGTTGACAAGATGGCCCGCTTCGTGCGCGCTTCGATGCGCGGCTGGGAATGGGCCGCGGAGAATATCGAGGAAGCGGCAATGATCGTGCTGGAATTCGATGATACCGGCGCGCAGACCGAATAGCATCAGATCCGCATGATGGGTGAAGTCGCGCTGCTGATCGAGGGATCTGATGGCACGCTTTCGATTGAAGATGCCGAGCGGACCGTCGCGACCTTGCTGGCTGGCGGGTCAGATCCGGTCATCACTGCACCGCCGGAGGGCGCGTGGACAAGCGTCGTCACCGACGCGGCATTCAACTGATCAATGATAACGACCCTCCCATATTTCAGGTAGGGGTCGTAAGGCGGAAGGCGCAGGCTTGCGCCTTCCGTTAAGATCCTGGCCCTGATCACGTGGTTTCCAGTGTCGCGGTCACGGGCTGCGCGCTTATTCCAATACACGACCGACCATTTCGCGCATGTCGCGGCTTAATGATTCCTGTGCCATGATCCGTTCAAGCTCCGCCCGGATCAACGCCTGGCGCCCCGTGTCGTAGCGCCGCCAGGTCTCGAACAGGGTGGACATGCGCGCGGCGGTCTGTGGATTCACCCCGTCAAGGCGGATCAGCCAGTCACTGACAAGGCGATAGCCTGACCCGTCGGGCGTGTGGAACCCGGCCGGGTTCATCCCCAGCGCGCCGATCACCGAACGGAAGCGATTCGGGTTTTTCCACTCGAAATCGGCGTGCTCTGTGAGGGCCTGTGCGATAGACACTGCGCGATCCGGTGCAGCATGGGCGATTTGCGCGGCGAACCATTTGTCGAGCACGAGCCGGTCCTGTGCCCATTGGCGGTAGAATTGAGCAGTCTCTTCCTGCCCCGCGCCGATTGCCAGCAGCGCGCCCCAGGCGCCGAGCTGTTCGGTCATGTTGTTGGCGCGTGCGAACATCTCCTGCGCTTTCGCGCCATCATCGACCCGTGCAAGCAACGCCACGGCCTGCACACGCAGCGCCCGCCGCCCGGCGTCGCGCGCATCGGCGCTATAGGGTCCGGGGGTCGCCATCTCTGCAAATACCGTGCGCAGATCATCCTGCAACGCATCGGCAATCAGGCCAAGCGTTTCCTGCCGCGCCTGGTAAATCGCGGTCGGATCAGGGGTTTCGCCCGCGTCGTGGAGTGCTGCGGCAAGGCTGTCCTGCGAGGGCAGGCTGAGGGCAAGCGCGCGGAACGCGGGGTCGAGCGTGTCATCGCGCAGCATCATCCGCAGCGCGTCGAGGTAATCCGGCCCCGGCTTTGCGCCATCGCGAATCATGGCAAGCAATATGTCGCGGGCCAGGGCGCGCCCGGCTTCGAACCGGTTAACAGGGTCAGTGTCATGCGAGAGCAGCAGCGCGCGGTCTTCATTGCTGAGCGCGTGGTTCAGAAGCACAGGGGCCGAGAACCCGCGCAGGAGCGAGGGGACGGGCTTTTGCGGCAGATCTTCGAAGCTGAAGCTCTGCTCTGGGCTGTCGAGTTCGAGAACCTGCGTTGGTAACAGCTCCTGCCCGTCGCGTCCGATAAGGCCCGTGGCGACCGGGATCAGCAGCGGCTCCTTCAGGGGCTGGCCCGGCGTTGGTGGCGTGTGCTGGCGCAGGGTCAAGGTGTAGCGCCCGTCCTGCCAGTCTTCCGACACCTCCACGCGCGGGGTGCCGGCCTGTTCATACCAGCGCTTGAACTGCGACAGATCCCGGCCCGAGGCTTCTTCGAACACGGCAATCCAGTCCTCGATCGTGCAGGCTTGCCCGTCATGGCGGTTGAAATACAACTCCAGTGCAGCGCGATAGCGATCCTCCCCGACCAGAAGTTGCAGCATGCGGATCAACTCCGCCCCTTTCTCATACACGGTCGCCGTGTAGAAATTGTTGATCTCGACATAGCTTTCGGGCCGGACGGGGTGCGCCAGCGGCCCGGTATCTTCGCGAAACTGCCGCGCGCGCAGGGTCAGCACATCCTCGATCCGTTTGACGGCATGGTTGCGCATGTCGCCCATGAATTGCTGGTCGCGAAAGACGGTCAGCCCTTCCTTGAGCGAGAGCTGGAACCAGTCGCGGCAGGTGATGCGGTTGCCGGTCCAGTTGTGGAAATACTCATGCGCGATGATCCGCTCGATGGCGGCATAATCCGCGTCGGTCGCTGTCTCGGGCGACGCCAGAACATAGCGGGAGTTGAAAATGTTCAAGCCCTTGTTCTCCATCGCCCCCATATTGAAGTCATCGACAGCCACAATGTTGAAAATGTCCAAGTCGTAGGCGCGCCCATAGACCTGCTCATCCCAGATCATCGAGCGTTTGAGCGCCTCCATCGCATAGCCTGTCTTGCCCTCATCTCCCGCGCGCACCCAGATATTGAGCGCAACCTCGCGCCCGTCCATGGTGCGAAAACGATCAGATGTCGCGTGCAGATCGCCTGCGACCAGCGCGAAAAGATAGCTCGGTTTGGGGTGCGGGTCGTGCCATTCGGCCCAGCCATCGCCCTTGGCCACCAGATTGCCATTCGACAGCAGCACCGGCAGATCGGCCTCAATGCGCACGCGAAACGGCGCCATCACATCCGGGCGGTCGGGGTAGAAGGTAATCTTGCGAAACCCCTCGGCCTCGCATTGGGTGCAATACATGCCTTTCGACATATAGAGCCCCTCCAGCGCCGTGTTGCCTTCGGGCGCGATTTCCACCTCCGCCTGCCACTCGAGCGCACCCTCGGGCAAATCCTGCGCCGGGATCGTGAGCCCGGTGGCATCGGGCTGCGCGTCATAAGGCTTGCCATCGAGGCTGGCCGAAATCAGCTTGAGTTCCTCCCCATCGAGCCGAAGATCATGCCCGGCATGCACGCCCGGATTGCGGCGAAAGCGGATCGTGGCGTGCACGCGGGTCGCTTGCGGGGCGAGGCGGAAGGTCAGCCGGACATCATCGATCAGAAAGGGGGGCGGCTGGTAATCGGCCAGATGGATGGGCTGCGGGGATGTATCGCGCATGTCTCGCTCCTGCTGAACCATGTCTGCGCAGATGTAGTCCAGTGCGCGGGCGGCGACAATCAACAAGGTGCGGCGAAGACCTGCACCCAGTTCGGCCCCGGTGCCCGCCCGAAGCCGACAAGCGCATAATCGCGGTCGAGAATGTTGCGCCGATGGCCGGGCGAGCGCATCCAGCCCGCAACAACCCCCGGCACATCGCGCTGCCCGCGCGCGATATTCTCGCCCATCGCGCAGATGCCGCTGATGCCCGCACGCCGCGCACGGTCCATCATGCCGCGCCCATCGGGGCTGGTATGGCTGAAAAACCCGCGCTGCGCCATGTTGCAGGCATGGGCCTGCGCAACTGCGCTGAGTTCCGATGAGAGGCGCAGCGCGGGGCGGCCATGCTGCGCGCGCTCTGCATTGACGGCGGCCAGGTGGATTTCCTGCTCCACGAGCGGGGGTGCGGGGCAGGCAAGCGCGGGCGTTGCGCCCGAGAGGACCGTAAGCACGACAGCTAGGCGCAGCATCAGCGAGACTCCCCGGATTGTGCGGTAACGCAGCATCGCATGGGCCGTGCGATGCGTGATATGACAGCCCTGTGAAGAGCGCCGCGCGCGCGGATTTCTGCGCATGCTTGCACCTTGCGCGCCATGCCGCTAAAGCCCGGGGGCAAATCCCGAAAGACCGGAGTCCATCATGTCCGAGATCGACATCGAGACCGCGCGCAAGGTGGCCCATCTGGCCCGGATCGCGGTGCCGGAAGACAATCTCCCAGCCCTCGCGCAGGATCTCAGCCGCATCCTGACCTTCATGGAGGAATTGAGCGAGGTCGATGTGGAGGGCGTGGAGCCCATGACCTCGGTCACGCCGATGCGCTTGAAACGTCGCAAGGACGGGGTGACAGATGGCAATATCCAGACAAAGATCCTCTCCAATGCGCCCGATGCGCGCGAGGGCTTCTTTGCCGTGCCGAAGGTGGTGGAATGAGCGATCTGAACAAACTCACCATTGCCGAGGCGCGCGATCTGCTGCGCGCAGGCGATGTCACATCGGTTGCGCTGACCGAAGCCTGCCTTGAAGCGATTGACGGGGCGGGCAAGCTCAATGCCTTCGTGCATCACACGCCCGATCTCGCGCTGGAGCGCGCGAAGGCGGCGGATGACCGGCTCAAATCTGGCGATGCACCCGCGATGTGCGGGATACCGGTGGGCATCAAGGATCTCTTCTGCACGCAAGGTGTGGACAGCCAGGCGGCCTCGCGCATTCTTGAGGGCTTTCGGCCGGAATACGAATCCACGGTCAGCGCGCAATTGCGCGATGCGGGCGCGGTGATGCTGGGCAAGCTGAACATGGATGAGTTTGCCATGGGGTCGAGCAACGAGACCTCGGTTTATGGCAATGTCGTGAACCCTTGGAAAGTGGATGCGCGCGATCTGACACCGGGTGGCTCTTCGGGCGGCTCGGCGGCGGCGGTGGCGGCGGATCTTTGTCTTGCGGCGACCGGCACGGATACAGGCGGCTCGATCCGCCAGCCTGCGGCCTTTACCGGCACAGTGGGGATCAAGCCGACCTATGGGCGCTGCTCGCGCTGGGGTATTGTCGCGTTTGCCTCCTCGCTCGATCAGGCGGGGCCTATGACCAAGACCGTGCGCGACGCCGCCATCATGCTGGAGGCGATGTGCGGGCATGATCCAAAGGATTCGACCAGCGCCGATCTGACCGTGCCCGACTTCGAGGCGATGCTGACAGGCGATATTCGCGGCCAGAAAATCGGCATCCCGCGCGAATACCGGATGGAGGGCATGCCCGCCGAGATCGAGAAGCTCTGGGCGCAAGGCGCGGAGATGCTGCGCGATGCCGGCGCCGAGATCGTGGATATCTCGCTGCCGCATACGAAATATGCGCTGCCGACCTATTATGTCATCGCACCTGCCGAAGCCTCGTCCAACCTCGCGCGCTATGACGGGGTGCGCTACGGGCATCGCGCGAAGCTCGCGCAGGGCGACGGCATCACGCAGATGTATGAAAAAACGCGCGCCGAGGGTTTTGGCGCCGAAGTGCAGCGCCGGGTGATGATCGGGGCCTATGTCCTCTCGGCAGGGTTTTATGATGCCTATTACAACCGCGCCCGCAAGGTCCGCACCCTGATCAAGCGCGATTTCGAGGCGGCGTTTGCCACCGGGATCGACGCGATCCTGACCCCTGCCACGCCCTCGGCCGCCTTTGGGCTTGGCGAGATGGCCGAGGCTGATCCGGTGCAGATGTATCTCAACGATGTGTTTACCGTGACCGTGAACCTCGCCGGGCTGCCTGGTATTTCGGTCCCGGCGGGTCTGGATGCGCAAGGGTTGCCTTTGGGGCTGCAACTGATCGGGCGGCCATGGGAAGAGGGTGCGTTGCTAAAAACCGCGCATGTTCTGGAAGCGGCGGCGGGCTTTGTTTCAAAGCCGGAGAAATGGTGGTAATCTGGGATGAAAAACCAGAGGTCGAGAGTAGTGATGCGTAACCGGATACCCTTGTTCATCGCGGGTGGGGCCTTGGCTCTGCTCGCTGCCTGTGACCCGGCGCCACCCTATTCCAACATCATCGACACGACAGGCCGCGGTGTCGGTTTCAGCGATTACGCGCAATATATGCGTGCGCAGGAAGAGTTGTCGCGCATCCGCCGCGAGGAGGTCGCCCAACGCCGTGCGCAGTCGGCGCAGAATGGGTCAGCCTCTGCACAGGCGCAAAGCCAGGCGAACGAGCCTGCGGGAATCGCGCAGGAAGCGCTGGCTGCCGTGCGGGGTGGGAATTCGGGCCAGCCGCAGCAGACCGGGGATGGCTCTGTCCCGCAACTGAACTCCACGCCGCAAGCTCAAGCGCAGGCAGGACAGTCCCAGCCCGCAGCGCAGCCGCAGCAAGCGCAATCCGCGCAAGAGCCTGTTGGCGAACCGCTCTCGGCGATCGGCCCCATTGGCAGCGACCAGCCGAGGCAGCAGGGCGCGACCGGGGTGAGCGAACAGGCTTTTACCCCGCAGCCTTTTGGCGCGGCGGAGCCCGATCAACTGGTCGAGCGTGATTTCGTGCCGCAGGTGCGTGTCAATCCTGATGAGTTGGGGCAAAGCTCAGGTGGGCCGAACCTCTTTGTTTATGCCCTGTCAACGACCCACAACGTAGGTGACACACGCTACAACCGCTCGCATCCGCTGCGCTGGCGGCGTTGGGAAGCGGCCTGTGCGCAATTCCCGACGCAGGATCTGGCGCAGGAAGCGTTCCTCGCGGCGGGGGGGCCGGAGAATGACCCCAATCATCTGGACCCCGATGGTGACGGGTTTGCCTGCTGGTGGGATCCGGCGCCCTTCCGGCAAGCGGCGCGGACTGTGCGCGCGCGCGAATAAGGGCCTGACTTGTCCGCGATCTGGTATCCCTCGCCCAATGCCGGGGCGCGGCGCGGCGGGCTGGTGCCAAGCCTGATCGTCTTGCACTACACGGGCATGCGCAATGCGCAGGACGCGCTCGCGCGGCTCTGCGCTGCGGAAGCGCAGGTGTCAGCGCATTACGTGATCGCGACATGCGGAACGCTCTGGCAGTTGGTGCGCGAAGAGCAGCGTGCCTGGCATGCAGGTGCTGGGGCCTGGCGCGGGCAAAGCGACATCAACTCGCGCTCCATCGGGATTGAACTGGTCAATTCGGGTTTTCAACCATTTTCCGAGCCGCAGATGCGCAGGCTCGAGGCGCTGATGGGGGAGGTGATGGCGCGTTGGCAGGTACCGCCAGTGAATGTGATCGCCCATGCCGATATGGCGCCCGAGCGCAAGGAAGACCCCGGCCCACGATTCGATTGGCGGCGATTGGCGCGTAAGGAACTGGCGCTCTGGGTCGATGATCTGGGGCAAGACAAGCCGCTCCAGACCAGCCTCGATGCAATCGGGTATCCGCAGGCGGCGCCCGAGAAACGCCTGCAGGCATTTCGCTTTCGCTTCCTGCCATGGCGGGAGGGGCCGGAGACGGAGTTCGACCGCCGCCGCGCGGATGCCGTCGCGGGCGCCTTCCACGATGCGATGGGGTAGCCCCGTTCCCGATCAGCTCGGCGCATCCGATCCCCCTCCCGCGCGCCTCGACTTCATCTTGCCCAAAATACTCTCGCCGAAGGCAGCGCGCCGCCAGGCGCGCTCCCCCCTTGCGGGGATTCATGCCCTCCAGCCAGCGCGCTTGCCCCACCGACGCGTCAACACCTCAAACTGACCGAGAGGCACGTCCAGCGGCACGAATTCCGCACTACTGGAGGTGGCGCAAGGCCAGCGACAAATCATCATGGAGCGCCGCGCGCTCTTCCGGGCTGAGAAATGCGCCAAGCTCGACCACGCGCCCGCTGCCTTCCAGCGTCAGGTAATTCTCGACCTTGCCGCCCTTGTCCTGCAGGCGCAGGCGCACCCAATAGGGATTGGCGTGCCAATGCTGCGCGGGCGCGCGCGGATTGGTGCGGGTGATCTCGATCGCATCACGTGTCAGGCGTAACTCCTCATGCAGCCGCTGGCGCTCTGCCGCATTTCGCGAGAGCGCATACCACAGCGCCCACAGCGCGGCCCCGGCGAAAGGCAGCAACCCCCAGAGCACGGGCGTGCCCAGAACGGCGATGAGCGGGAGCGCCAGAAACCCTGCGCTCAGAGCGATCATCCGCGCAAAGCCGCGCGGCCCCATCGAGATGTTGGGCGAGAGGCTGAGCCGGTACTCGGCCCCCTCGCTTCGCGACAAGGCGAAGGCCCCGGGAGGGGTTCCCGGGGCCTTTGGCGATATGGTCCAGTAGACAGGCATCAGTATTGCCCGGCGACTGCGTTAATGCGCGTGCTGCTTGTCCCAGTCCTCACGCTTGGGAAGCTGCTCGAATGTGTGTTCGGGCGGCGGCGTCGGCAGGGTCCATTCCAGCGTGTCGGCATGCTCGTTCCAGTAGTTCTTCTCGGTCACGCGCTGGCCGTGGCGCAGCGTATAATACATGACGCCGATGAAGAAGAGGAAGGATGCGAAGCTGATGAAGGCACCGATGGAGCTGACATAGTTCCAGAGCGCATAGGCTTCCGGGTAGTCGATATAGCGCCGTGGCATGCCCTGACGGCCCAGGAAGTGCTGCGGGAAGAAAGTCAGGTTCGAGCCGATGAACATCGTCCAGAAATGCACCTTCCCGGCCCATTCGGGGTATTGCCGCCCCGACATTTTCCCGATCCAGTAATAGATCCCCGCAAAGAGCGCAAAGACGGCCCCGAGCGACATCACATAGTGGAAATGGGCCACCACATAATAGGTATCATGGTAGATGCGGTCGATGGGCGCCTGGCTGAGCACAAGGCCCGTCACCCCGCCAACCGTGAACAGGAACAGGAAGCCGAAGGCCCAGAGCATCGGGGTCTCAAAGCTGACCGAGCCTTTCCACATCGTCGCGATCCAGGAGAAGATCTTGATGCCCGTGGGCACTGCGATCACCATGGTCGCGAGCATGAAATAGGTCTGCTGCGTCAGCGACATCCCCACTGTATACATGTGGTGCGCCCAGACGATGAAGCCCAGCACGGCGATGGCGATCATCGCCCAGACCATCGGCAGGTAGCCGAAGATCGGCTTGCGCGAGAAGGTCGCGATCACATGGCTGATGATCCCGAAGCCCGGCAGGATGATGATATAGACCTCAGGATGTCCGAAGAACCACAGGATATGCTGGTAGAGCACCGGGTCCCCACCCCCCGCAGGGTCGAAGAAGGCGGTCCCGAAATTGCGGTCGGTCAGCAGCATGGTGATGGCGCCTGCCAGAACCGGCAATGCGAGAAGGATCATCCAGGCGGTGATGAAGACCGACCATGCGAACAGCGGCACCTTGAAGAGCGTCATGCCCGGCGCGCGCATGTTCAGGAAGGTGGTGATGATATTGATCGCACCGAGGATCGAGGACGCCCCCGAGACATGGACAGCGAAAATCGCGAGGTCCATGGAATAGCCGGCCTCAGTGGTCGAGAGCGGCGGATAGAGCACCCAGCCGACCCCGGAGCCCAACTGCCCGTTCCCGCCCGGCGAAAGAACCGAAGCGACAGCAAGCGCCGAGCCTGCCACGAAAAGCCAGTAGCTGAGGTTGTTCAGCCGCGGGAATGCCATGTCCGGCGCGCCGATCTGCAGCGGCATGAAGTAGTTGCCGAAGCCACCGAACAGCGCCGGAATCAGCACGAAGAACATCATCAGGATGCCATGCGCCGTGACCAGCACGTTCCAGATATGGCCGTTGGGGGTACATTCCCCTTCCGGCGCGGGGGTGATGCGCGCACCCTCCATGCACATGTAGTCGACGCCGGGCGTCATCAGCTCCATCCGCATGTAGATCGTGAAGGCTACAGCGATGAAGCCCACGATGCCGGACGTGAACAGATAGAGGATACCGATATCCTTGTGGTTCGTGGACATGAACCAGCGGGTGAAGAAAGAGCGATTGTCCTCATGCCCGTGATCATGGGTGGCTGCGTCTGCCATAGGCTACTCCAGTTCCCGATTCCTGTTGCGTTTCCCGCAACTGTTGTCGTCCCAAGGGGTGTCTTTCACCCGCGTTATTTTCCATGCCGATCAGACGCAGGTCACGTTCTGGTGTGGCACAGTATACTTCGCTTTTAGAATGTGACTTTTCGCAGGGCAATGCTCCAAGTGTCGCAGGCGCGGTTTTTTTGATCTGGCGCAATGCAATGCTTGACGTGGAGCTTTCGAATCAGTCGGCGTCGCATGCGCGCGCCGCAAAGCTGCTGGCGAAATTGCGCGCGAGCGCATTGTCGACATCCTCGAGGCGCACTGGGAGCCCCAGGTCCACCAGCGAGGTGACGCCATGCCCCTGGATGCCGCAGGGGATGATGCCGTCGAAATGGCTCAACTCGGGTTCCACATTGATCGAGAGCCCGTGAAAGCTGACCCAGCGCCGCAGCTTGATCCCGATGGCGGCGATCTTGTCCTCGCGCAGGCTGCCATCGGGCAGGGGGGCTTTCTCCGGCCGTGTCACCCAGACCCCGACGCGCCCCGCGCGGCGCTCACCAGTGATTCCGAATTCGGCCAATGTGGCGATCACCCATGCCTCGATGCAACTCACGAAGCGGCGTACATCGCGTCCGCGCTTGTTGAGGTCCAGCATCACATAGACCACGCGCTGACCGGGGCCGTGATAGGTGTATTGGCCACCGCGGCCCGCGACATGCACCGGAAAGCGACCCGGATCGGTCAGATCGGCCGGGTTTGCGCTGGTTCCAGCCGTATAGAGCGGCGGATGCTCCAGCAGCCAGATGGCTTCCGGGGCGCGCCCCGCCGCGATCTCGGCCACGCGCGCTTCCATGCGGCGGAGTGTTTCGGCATAGTCTGCCAGGCCGGGGATGACCTGCCAGTCGAGATCCGGCGGCAGCAGCGTGTCGGTCATTGTTGCGTCATTCATGGCGAGGCCCGACGATAAGGTACGCGCTTGATATGTAGCGCTGTCCGGGCGCAAGCGCCAGCATGGGCAGTTCCGGGCGCGTGGCTGTATCTGTTGTGGATTTTTCGCATTTTGCTCTTCACAAGCCCAGCCTGAGTCAGTAAAGACGCGCTCATCTGATCACGTGCGGTCGTGGCGGAATTGGTAGACGCGCAGCGTTGAGGTCGCTGTGGGGTAACTCCCGTGGAAGTTCGAGTCTTCTCGACCGCACCATCAGCTCTCATGCAAGGACATGAAAACGGAACTTCGTCGAGGATGCCTTGAAGGGGGAGTGCCTCTGATCTGCGAATCGGCAGGGAAAATCGGCTGAAAAAATCAAGAAATACAGCCTAAAATACTTTATTCCCCGGAAGAAATCACGAAATTCAGTTATGTCTTGCAATCAAGGCAAGGCTTGGCATTAACTGATGGTACGAAAAGAGCGGATTACCGCCGACAAACGGGGAGAAGAGTGTGGTCGCAGCACAGAAGAGCGACGGTTTCGTCGTATTCGACGGGGTCCAGAAAAGCTATGATGGTGAGACCCTTGTCGTCAAGGATTTGAACTTGTCTGTCGGCAAGGGCGAGTTTCTGACAATGCTCGGGCCATCCGGGTCAGGCAAGACAACCTGTCTGATGATGCTCGCAGGGTTCGAAACCGCGACCAATGGTGAGATTTTGCTGGACGGGCGTCCGATCAACACGGTTCCGCCGCATAAGCGCGGGATCGGGATGGTGTTCCAGAATTACGCCCTGTTCCCGCATATGAGTGTGGGTGAAAACCTGTCATTCCCGCTGGAAGTGCGTGGGCTCGGGAAATCCGAGCGCGAGAAGAAGATCAAGCGCGCACTGGACATGGTGCAGATGGGCGCGTTTGCGGGCCGTCGTCCGGCGCAGCTGTCGGGCGGGCAGCAGCAGCGCATCGCTCTGGCACGTGCGCTGGTGTTCGAGCCTGAGCTTGTGCTGATGGACGAGCCGCTGGGCGCGCTCGACAAGCAGCTTCGTGAGCATATGCAGTTCGAGATCACCAATCTCGCGCACAGCCTCGGGATCACGACTGTCTATGTGACGCATGACCAGACCGAAGCGCTGACCATGTCCGACAACGTCGCTGTGTTCGATGACGGTCGCATTCAGCAACTGGACCCGCCGGATGTGCTCTATGAAGAGCCGCGGAATTCTTTCGTCGCGCAATTCATCGGCGAAAACAACACCCTGGATGGTGTCGTCAAGGAGATCAAGGGAGAGACCTGCGTGGTCGAGCTCGACAGCGGCGCGCTGATTGATGCCAAGCCCATCAATGTCTCCAAGGTCGGAGAGCGCACGCGGGTCTCCATCCGCCCCGAGCGGGTCGAGGCCAATCAGGACCGTCTCGGCTCCGACGCCCATCTCATCGACGCCGAGGTTTTGGAATTCATCTATATGGGCGATGTTTTCCGCACCCGTCTTAAAGTCGCGGGCAACGAGAATTTCATAATG
>PWZT01000039.1 GCA_003567315.1 Paracoccaceae bacterium | reverse complement strand
TCCATCTCGGCGCGGTCGATCAGCAGCACGCCGCCTGCCTCGAAAGCGATGCCATGCAGCCCGCACGCCTGCACGGCGCTGACAGTTTCGGGGCCGATGGCAGGCAGGTCGATCCGGCGGTCCTGACCGGGTTTCGGGGCCTTGCAGAACACGCCGCCCGCTGGCAGGGCCGGGTGTGTGTCGCGCAAGACCGCCAGATGCGCCAGCATCGCGTCGGTTCCCGGCAGCGCCTCCACCGCCAGACACTGCCCGCGCGCCACGACACAGGCCTGCCCGATATCGGCATGCTCTGTCACGCGCAGGATATCAAAGCCGCGCGCGGCGTCCTGCTTGTCCGAAGCTTTGGGCATGTGCGATCCCAGAATACCTGGTGCGGCCACCAGATCGGGGCAGATATCCTGCGCGCCCACCACGCGCACACCCCATTCTCCCATCAGCGCGATCACTTCGCGCAGGGTTCCGTCATCGCCCTGCTGCATCGCCGCCATGATGCGCGGCAAAATCTGCATCGTGGCCGGATCGATCAGCGCCGGGTCCAACCGGGGGCGATGTACCGAACCTGCAAAGACGGCCTGTGTGACACCCAGATCCTGCAACCGGTCCAGATACAGGACCAACCGTTCCAGCCGGAAACGGAGTACATCGTCATGCGTTGAACTCAGGTTTTCAAACCCTTCGAGTTCAGCCAGAACGATGTCATGGCCTTCGCGTGCCAGCCGGTCGGCCAGCAACAGCGGCAGGCGGCCCCGGCCTGCGATCAGCGCGGTCCGGGTCATGTCGGGCGCAGGAAGTTACGTCCTGCCTCTGATGTGAAGAAACGCGCGATCTGGGTGACAGCGGCGGAGTCGCTTTCCTTGAGCAAGGCGTGCGCCAGTTCGTTAAGCGCACCTTCGCCTTCGGCCAGACGCTTGTACGCGGCACGCAGGGCTGCGATTTCCCCGCGGTCCATGCCGCGCCGCTTCAGCCCGATCAGGTTCAGCCCGTGCAGCACCCCGTCCGGCCCCGTCACCATGCCAAAGGGCATCACATCATGCGCCACCCGCGTCAGCGCCCCGATCATCGCGCCTTCGCCAACGCGGATGAACTGGTGCAATCCGGCAGAGCCGCCGATGATGACCCTGTCCTCGATCACCACATGGCCCGCGACACCGGCGTAATTGGCGATGACGACATGATTGCCGACCTGTGCGTCATGGCCGACATGCGCGCTGGCCATGACCAGACAGCCGTTTCCGATTCGGGTGATGCCGCCACCATGGGCAGTCCCGATATGCACGGTCGCATTCTCGCGGATGCGACAGTTCTGCCCGACCACCAGCCGCGTCCGTTCGCCCGCATATTTCAGATCCTGCGGAATTTCGCCCACCGAGGCGAAGGAGAAGATCATCGACCCTGCGCCGATCTCGGTCCAGCCCGTAACCAGCGCATGCGGGCGCAGGGTCACATTCTCGGCCAGCGTGACCTCTGGCCCGACAATGGCGAACGGGCCGACCTTGCAGCCCGGCCCGATCTGTGCGCCGGGCTCGACCAAGGCCATGGGGTGAATTTCGGCGCTGGGATCAATCATGCGGCGCTCACTCTGCTGCCTGCGACGGGAAATCTATCATGGCGGCAAATTCCGCCTCCGCCGCCACATGCCCGTCGACCTTCGCCACGCCCTTGAATTTCCAGATCCGGGTGGAGCCGCGCGTGACCGAAACATGCAGTTCCAGCACATCGCCCGGCACGACCTTGCGCCGGAACTTCGCCTTGTCGATGGACATGAAATAGACCAGCGGCGCACGATCCTGAAGGCCCATCGACAGGCAGACCAGTACAGCCGCCGTCTGGGCCATCGCCTCGATGATGGTGACACCGGGCATGATCGGTGCGCCGGGGAAATGGCCCTGAAAATGCGGCTCGTTGAAGGTCACGTTCTTGATGCCCACGGCAGATTCGCGCGCGACCACATCGCGCACCTTGTCCACCAGCAGGAACGGATAGCGGTGCGGGAGGAGCTTCATGATCGTGGCCAGATCGGCCTCGCTCGGGATCGCGTGTGTCATTGGCTTCCTTTCCCTCGTCGCAAGATCTTCTTCCCAGCCTGTCGTCGCGGTCGTCTAGCAATTGCGACAGAAGGAGGCAAGTATCGGCGATTGCCTGTCAGGGAAGCGACAAGGGAAACGGGGGAGGACCACCATCGCCAAGCGACTCGTCAATGGCGGTGATCGCTTCATCCGTGATATCCACATCAACCCGGGCAATGACAACTGCGCGTGCGTCGATCAGGATTTGCCCTCCTTCCGCGTCGAGCAAATCCTGCAGCACAGGGGTTGTTTCCGAGAAGAAGCGCCGCCGCTCGGACTCCTCGAATTGCGTCAAGCGCTGGCGTTTCTCTGCCTGCGTGCGGCGCACCTCCTCGGCCTGCTGATCAAACTCGCTGGCCGCCTCGCGGAATTCCTCCGGGCTCATCTCCGAACGACGTTCGGTCAATTCGCTTTCGCGCGCGGACAACTCTGCAAGCAATCGGTCATTCTCTGCTTCCAGAGCCCGCGAGGCCACCTCGATTTCTTCCATGACGCGTTCCCCGAACCGGGACTCGCGGAACAGGCGCTCGTCATCAATGGTGCGCAGCGCTGACTGCGAAAACTGATCAACTGGTTGGCCCAGAGACAAACCCAGGCCGCCCTGAGCGAGAGCAGGCGCGGCGGTGCCCAGCATCGCCGCGCCAAGAAGTGCCGCTGCAGCGGACTTGTGCATCAGAATTCGGTCACGATCGAGAAGTCGAAATTCTGGGTCCGATCGTAAGGCTGCTTGCGCAATGGACGCGAGAAGTCGAACCGCAACGGACCAAGCGGACTATCCCAGAAAAGGGAGACCCCAAGCGTCGCGCGCAAGTTCATGCGATTCGAGTTGCCCCCGCCCGGTGCCCGCATGTCGATACCTGCGATATTGACATTGTCCACGCCCCAGACAGAGCCGATATCAGCAAATACACCGCCGCTGAGCCCATACTCCTCGGGCGTGCCAATCGGGAATTGGGCCTCAACTTGGAGGACTGCGTATTTCGTGCCACCCAGAACATCATCATTCGCAGACAGGAAATCGCGGGGACCAGCCCGTCCGGGCGAGAAACCACGCATCACATCGGCAAGTTGGTACCGCTCGCGGTTACGGGTTGCACCGTTGAGCATATGCACCACGCCGCCACGCAGATCCCCGCGTAAGGTCACGTCTTCATTCAAGACCGCCATCTCATACCCCGCACGCCCCTCGCTGCGGACGAAACGGCGGCTCTGATTGCCGAGGCCTATCTCCTGGCTCACCGACAGGATCCAGCCGCGCGTAGGATCGACGCCCACACGGCGCGTGTCGTAAGTATAGGTGTAGCCCAATGTGCCGGTGACTGCCGTCCCTGCATCCTCATCTTGCGCCAGCCGCAATGACCCGCGCTCAGGCAGCCCGGTAAGCCGATCCGCGACCAGCCCCTGACGCAATTGCAGCCGTCCGAATTCACTGACCGGGAAGCCGATCGTGTTTCGCAAGAATGCTTCTCGGGTGTTGAAATCCGAGAAGAAAGTGCGCGTCTCCTGGTAGCCTATGCCCAGTGAATAGCTGAGATCGCGGTCGAACATCGCCGGTTCGGTGAATTGCAGCGAGATGTCGCGCGACCCGCGCACAGTGGTGAAATTGAGTTCGAGTTGCTGGCCACGGCCCAGAAAATTCTGTTCAGCAAAAGAAATCCCGAAGCCGATGCCCTGCGCGCGCCCATAGCTCAGAGAGAAGCCGAGCGAGCCCGTCGTCGTTTCCTCTACCTCGACGTCGATAATTGCCTGATCAGGTGCCGATCCCTGCCGTGGTTCGACATTGACATCCGCGAAATACCCCAGCGCCCTGATCCGCTCCGCAGCTTCGCGGATTTCGCGCGGGTTCAACGGGTCGCCCTCGGCCGAGGTGAACTGGCGCCGCACGACCCGGTCAAGCGTGGTCGTGTTGCCCTGAATGTCGATCCGCTCCACGAACACGCGCTCGCCACGCACAAGCGCGAATTCCACATCAATCGTCTGGTTGACATTGTCGCGGGTCAGTCGCGGATCCGCGCGGATGAAGCGCAGGCCACGCTGCTCGGCCAGTCTCTCCATGCGCGCGATGTTCCGATCCAGCGTGTTGGGAGAAAAAATCGTCCCGGGCCGAATGCGCAGCTCGCGCTCGTAATCAGCTGCATCGATTCCCTCCACTTCGCTGACGACCGAGACATTGCCGAAGCGGTATTGCTGGCCTTCGCGGATGTTGAAGGTCAGAAAGAACCCGTCGCGTTCGCGGGCCATTTCGGAGGTGACAGAAAGAACCTCGAAATCGACAAAGCCGCGCGAGAGGTAGAAATCGGTCAGAAGCTGACGATCCAGCGCGATGCGTTCGGCGACGAAAGTGTCGCGCTGCACCAGCCACCGGAAGATCCCGGCCTGCTTGGTATCGAGCACCTGCCGCAAGCGATAATTCGAAAACGCCTGGTTGCCGACAAATGAAATGCGTTCGATTTCCACGACATTGCCTTCGCGGATCTCGAAGGCCAGATCGACACGATTGTCGCCGCGCGGAATGATGCGTGGCGTGATCTCGGCAGCGCTGCGCCCGCGCTGCGCGTAAAGCTCGGCAATCGCGCGTGTATCGGCTTCGACCGCCGAGGGTGACAGCACCCGCCCCGACCGGGTTTGCACAACTTCGGAGATTGCATCGTCATCAATGCGACGGTTGCCCTCGAAGTTGACGATGCCGATCATCGGAAACTCGCTCACCTGAATGACAAGGGTGTTGCCGCGTGGAACGAAATCAACAGTCTCGAACAGGCCCGAAGCTGCGATCGCGCCGTAAGCGTTATTCAGCCGCGCGGCGCTGACTGTCTCGCCTGGCGCAAAACCCGCGAGGCCGAACAGGGTCGAATCATCCACACGGATGTTGCCCTCGATCTCGATGGAGTTGAACTGGTATGTCTGCGCTTGGGCTTGCGTGACGAACATGCCGCTAGCCACTGCGAACAAACAAAAATACGCCGCTGAAAAGACGTGCAGAGCTTGTATTGCACCCCTCTTGCGCGACGGCAGCATCCTGAAGATAGCGCGCATGTCGGGCCCCGTTATTACCGCTTTTTTATTGCTTCGTGAGTAGCGGTTCGGAGGGGGCTTGTCAAAGCAATCGCCCTTGGTTTCGAGCTATTGGCGATCTCGAAGCCACACTCCGTGTCAAATTCGCCTCATCGGCGCGGCACCCAGGATATTAAAGTAATTTCAGGCGCTTATAGATAATCTCAGAAGATGAAGGGGGTGGCGCCTGACGGGAAGTTCGCCAAGTCCGTGATCAGCTTCGCAAGAAAAAGTCCCAGCACAATAGAGGCGCACACCATCAACCGACCGCCAAAAGCAGACCAGAGCATTTGGGCGTTGCGCAGTTCCATTTCGATGACAGCCATGATCAACCTCCTGATGATTGATCAATGACTATTCAAGGAATCAGGTGAAAATACGGCGCTGTGGCGCCAAAACCGCGACGATCAACATGTCAGGTCCGTGAAGACCGCGAACACGAACAAGGTAAGAACCATCGCAAGCCCGATGGTGACGAGGATTTGCACCGCCTTGTCACCCGCTGGCTTGCGCATCACGGCTTCATAGGCGTGAAACACCAGATGCCCGCCATCAAGGGGCGGAATCGGAAAGAGGTTCAGAAATCCGATCGCCACAGAGAGCACGGCGATGAACCAGACAAATTCGAAAAACCCATCGCTTGCCGTCGCGACCGAGGCTTCGGCGATCCCGATCGGGCTTGACAGGTTGCAGGTGCTGATTTGCCCGACCACCATGTAGTAGAGCCCTTCAACCGATGTGCGGATCACGCGCCAGACCTGCCCCGCGGCAATCGAGGATGCCTCGAACACGCCCGGACTGCGCTGGGCGTGCTCGAACACGGTGCCGGATGTCAGACCGATCAGATATCGCGTCTCAAAGCCGCCTTCAGCGCGCGGCAGATCGGTGCTTTTGGGGACAAGCGTGAGATCGAGCGTCTCGCCGCTGCGCCAGACCTGCAATTCCAGTGCACGGCCCTCGGACGCAGCCACCTTGTCGCGCAATTGCTCGAAGGTCGCGATCTCGGTGCCGTCAACTGCCGTGACCACATCACCGCGCTGCATCTGTGCTTCTCGCGCGGCCGATTGCAGCGACACTGTCCCGGCAAGCGGCGGCTGCGGATGCGGCCCGGAAACATCCATGATCTGCCCATCGCGCTCGACAGTATAGATCAGGGTCGGTTCGTCCGGCATCTCGCGTGCCAGCGACAGGAAATCCGCGAGCGTCTCTGTCTCGATCCCCTCAAGCGCGAGGATGCGATCTCCAGGGGCAAGTTCGAACGGTCCGGCCGGAAGCTCGGTGATTTCACCCACGATCGGCTCATCCGCCGGGATTCCGTCATACATGATCAGGGCGGCGAAGACACCAAAGGCAAAAATGAAGTTGAAGACCGGCCCCGCAGCGACCGTGCAAGCGCGCGCCCAGAGCGGCGCGCCGTGCATGGTACGCCGTCGCGCGGCCGCATCCATTTCGGCCATCGCCTCCCCATCCTTGCTCGAGACAGCGCTGGAATCGCCTGCGAATTTCACATAGCCGCCAAGCGGGATTGCAGCGACCTGCCAGACCGTGCCACGCTTGTCGGGTCGGCTCGCAAGTACTGGTCCAAAGCCGATCGAGAACACTTCTGCATGGATGCCCGTCCAGCGCCCGACGATGTAATGCCCGTATTCATGCACCGCGACGATGATGGAAAGCACCACCACAAACACCGCAATCGTCAGGAAGAAATTCCCGAAACTCGGCAACAGCCCGACAAAATCCAAAACTGATCCCCTTATTGAAGGCGCGCGCTGCGCTCAATCCATATGTGCCGCAATAGCACGGGCACGCTGCCTCGCCATCTGGTCCATGGCCGCTACGGTTTCAAGCGCCAATACCGGATCAGTGAGGCAAGAGTCGGACAAAAGACTGTCAATTGTGCGCTCGACCAGTTCGGCCATGCCCAGAAACCGGATCTGGCCGCCGATGAAGGCATCGAGCGCGATCTCCTTGGCGGCATTGAACGCCGCCCCTGCGTGGCCGCGCAATTCCATCACTTCGCGCGACAGGCGCAGAGCGGGAAAGCGCTCCGGGTCCGGTGCCTCGAAGCTCAAAGCACCGATTTGCGCCAGATCGAGCCGCGCAACTGGAAGGTCGCGCCGCTCGGGCCAGTTGAGCGCATAGCCGATGGCATGACGCATATCCGGCGCCCCAAGATGCGCCATCATCGCGCCATCACGAAACCCGACCAGCGCATGTATGATCGATTGCGGATGCACCACGGCCTCGATCTGCGCAGGCTCGAGATCGAAATATTCTCGTGTTTCAATGAGTTCCAGCGCCTTGTTGAACAGGCTTGCCGAATCGATGGTGATCCTCTGCCCCATCGCCCAATTCGGATGCTGCATGGCCTCCGCGAGGGTGGCCTTTGCGAGTGCCGCCTTGCTCCATTCACGAAACGGCCCGCCCGAGGCGGTGATGATCACGCGCTCGACTTGCGATATATCCTCGCCCACAAGCGCCTGAAACACAGCGGAGTGTTCGCTGTCCACGGGCAGGATACGCGCGGAATGCCTTGCTGCCTCGGCCATCAGGAGCGGACCGGCTGTCACCAGCGACTCCTTGTTGGCCAGCGCCAGCGTCGCGCCCTGCGCCAGTGCCCGAAACCCCGGCGCGAGCCCGGCGGCCCCGACGATAGCGGACATGACCCAGTCGGTGGGGCGCTCGGCGGCTGCAATCAGCGCCTCTGTCCCGGCTGCGACCTCGACCCCGCTGCCTGCCAAGGCCTCTTTCAGCGCATCATAACAATCATCATGCGCCGTCACTGCAAGCTCCGCGCGCAAGGCGCGGGCCTGTTCGGCCAGCCGCGCGACATTGCGACCGCCGGTCAGGGCGACAGTCTCGATATCGTCACGGCGCTGCAAAAGGTCGAAGGTGCTCTCGCCGATCGAGCCTGTTGCGCCGAATACCGAAACCCGCATTCTACGCCTCAAACCATCAGCGCTGCGACAAGGCCGGTTTCGACCAGCAGCAAAACCATCAGCGCGGCCGCGATCATCGCGTCGAACCGGTCCATGACCCCGCCATGCCCCGGGATCAGATCCGAGCTGTCCTTGACCCCGGCATGACGTTTTATCGCACTCTCCGCGATGTCACCCGCCTGCCCGGCCATAGCCACCAGCACCGAAACCGCGATCAGGCCAGCACCCGCCCCAAGCGGGGTCATGAAAGCGGTCCCGATCAGGGCAGCCAGGACCCAGCCAGCGACTGTGCCAGACCATGTTTTCTTCGGGCTCACACGCGGCCAGAGCTTTGGCCCACCAATCATGCGGCCTGCAAAATAGCCTGCGATATCCGAGCCGATGACCAGCAACACCAGCCAGAGAACCCACTCCCAGCCAAAACCCTGCCGCAGCGCGATCAGCCCCAGCCCCGCAAAGATGATGAGCGCCAGATAGGCGAAGGCGATGCCCCGGTCCCTCGGGAATCGCCATGCGAGCAGGAGTGCGGCGAGGGCAAGAATCCCGAGCAGCCACAACCCGCTCAGCTGCATCCAGAAGACCAACAGCGCCACGGCAACGGTCGCGCCAGCCGCCTCGGCCTTGCCGAAGGGCGCTTCCGGGTCGAGCATCCGGGTCAGTTCCCAGACCATCGCCCCGCACAGCAGACAGACCAGCGTCGTGAACCAGAGCCCACCGACCCAGACGGCCGCGATCCCGACCCCGGCCATGACCACACCGGAAATCGTGCGGTCGCGAAGGTCCGAGAAGCTGCCTGCCGGTCCATTCACACGGTCACTCCACCAAACCGCCGTTCGCGGGCCTGAAACTTGTCAAGGATCGTTCGCATCGTGTCCGGGGTGAAATCGGGCCAGAGAACAGGTGTGAAGACATATTCGGAATAGGCCGCCTGCCAGAGCAGGAAATTCGAAACGCGCGTCTCGCCCGAGCTGCGCACTACCAGATCGGGGTCGGGCAGGAAACTGGTGTCGAGATAATCGGATATCGTTGCTTCGGTGACATCTTCGGGCGCAAGCCTGCCCTCTGCCACATCGCGCGCGATGGCGCGGGTGGCGCGAGATAATTCATCGCGCCCACCGTAATTCATCGCAACTGTCAGATGCACAGTGTCGTTGCCTGCTGTCTCCTGCTCGATCCAGTCGATGAGCCCTGCGAGTTTCGGATCCAGGCGGCTGCGATCGCCGATCACGCGCATGCGCACGCCTTCGCGGTTCATCCGCGCTGCCTCGCGCTTGATATAGCGCGCGAAGAGCGACATCAGCCCCATGACTTCCTCGGTCGTGCGCTTCCAGTTCTCGGTGGAGAACGCATAAAGCGTCAGGTGCCGTATGCCGAGATCCGGGCAGGCCGCCACAAGCTCGCGCACGCGCTCGGCTCCCTTGCGATGACCGACCAGCCGTGGCCAGCCCCGGTTCTTCGCCCATCGCCCATTGCCATCCATGATCACGGCAACATGCAGATTGCCATGCTCGGGCGGCAGGTCCGGTGTGGGCTGATCAAAGCTCATGGGGTTCCCTTCTGCGGTCCGGGCTCAGACCTGCATGATTTCTTCCTGCTTGGTCTCCAGGGATTTGTCGACCTTGCCGATATATTCATCCGTGAGCGACTGGATCTCTTCGGACCAGAGCTTTTGCTCATCCTCGCTCATGCCGGCGGCCTTGGCCTTCTTGATCTGATCCATCCCGTCGCGCCGCAGATTGCGCACGGCCACGCGCGCGTGTTCAGCATATTGGGCGGCCACGCGGCTCAGTTCGCGGCGGCGCTCTTCGTTCAGCTCCGGGATCGGCAGCATGATGATCGTGCCGTTGAGCTGCGGGTTGATGCCGAGCCCGCTCTCGCGGATCGCTTTCTCGACCTTGCCGACCAGTGATTTGTCCCAGACATTGATCGTGACCATGCGCGGCTCGGGCACATTGACTGTGCCGACCTGATTGATCGGAGTCATCTGCCCATAGGCTTCCACCATTACCGGCTCCAGCATCGATGCCGAGGCCCGGCCCGTGCGCAAGGATGCAAATTCGGTGCGCAGGGCGGCCATGGCGCCATCCATGCGGCGCTTGAGGTCATCCAGATCGATCTCGATTTCATCTGACATGGGGTCGCTTCCTTATTGCTGCGGCCTCTGGAACGTCTGAGTCGCGCTCCTTCTAGCGCGCGAGAGAGAGTTTTGTAAGCATCTTGCGCTCAATGCTCAGGCATGAACGCGCGTATAGGTGCCCTCACCGCGCAGGATTCCGCTGAAACCGCCCGGCTCATCGAGCGAAAACACGATCAGGGGCATCTTGTTGTCGCGACACAGCGCGATGGCGGAGGCATCCATGACTTTCAGATTGGCCCGCAGCGCTTCGTCATAGCTGATCGTCTCGAAGCGCCGGGCGTTCGGGTTGGTCTTGGGGTCGCTGTCATAAATCCCATCCACCTGCTTGCCCATGAAGATCGCCTCGCAGGCCATTTCGGAGGCGCGCAGCGCGGCCGCCGTGTCCGTGGTGAAATAGGGGTTGCCGGTTCCGGCCGCGAAGATGCACACGCGCTTCTTCTCGAGATGGCGCACCGCGCGGCGGCGGATATAGGGTTCGCAGACCGTATCCATCGGAATGGCGCTGATGACCCGGGTATAGACGCCCTGTTCTTCCAGCGCGGTCTGCATCGCGAGTGCATTCATGACTGTGGCCAGCATTCCCATGTAATCGGCCTGCGTGCGCTCCATCCCCTGCGCCGAGCCCTGAAGCCCGCGAAAGATATTGCCGCCGCCGATGACCATGCAAATCTCGACACCCATGTCATGCACCGATTTCACTTCGCGCGCGACACGCGCAACTGTCGGCGGATGCAGCCCGAAGCCCTGATCCCCCATAAGCGCCTCGCCCGAAATCTTGAGCATGACGCGATTATAGGTGGTTCGAGGGGTGGGCTCTGACATGGCAACATCCTTGTGCAGCGGCCGATCGTTCTGGCGTAAACGACCAGTTGCTTCCTTTGCGCGGCAAAATGTCGGAAAACGCGGGCAGGTTCAATCTGAAAGCAGGTCCGAATGCCCGAAACTGCCGATCCGCTGGTCAATGCCTTTGAGTCGCTGCGCGAATCGCCACCTGCGCCGGGACGACCCGTTTTGCTGGCAGGTCCGACAGCGAGCGGGAAATCGGCCCTCGCGCTCGATCTTGCCGCGCGTCAGAACCGCGTGATCATCAACGCGGACGCCTTGCAGGTCTATGACATGTGGCAGATCCTCTCGGCTCGTCCCCGCGGGGAAGATCTGGAGCGGGTTCCGCATTTGCTGTACGGCCATGTGTCGCGACATCAGGACTGGTCCGTCGGCCACTGGCTGCGCGCCGTTGCAGATCTGCTGCAGCAGTATCGAGACCCGATCATTGTCGGGGGAACCGGGCTCTATTTTCGCGCGCTGACCGAGGGGCTGGTGGAGATCCCGCCCATCCCGGCCGCACTCCGCGCGGAAGGCAATCGCCGGCGCATGCAGTCGGGGATCGATGCTCTGATCGATGAGCTCGACCCCGAGACCCGCGCCACGCTCGATCTCGCCAACCCGGCGCGAGTTCAACGGGCATGGGAAGTCTTGCAGGCAACTGGCAAGGGGCTTGCGCGATGGCATGCGCAAACACCTGCTCCGATCCTGCCCGCATCGCAGACAAGCGCATTTGTTCTGCGCCCGGATGTCGCGTGGTTGCACGCGCGAATCAAGTCGCGGTTTGAGGCAATGGTCGCACAAGGGGCAATCGAGGAGGCTCGTGCCGCCCTGCCCGTCTGGGACAGCCGCGCGCCATGGGCCAAGGCAATCGGCGCGCCCGAATTGATCGCATATCTGAAGGGCCATATCTCGTTGGCCGAGGCTATCACTGCCGCAACACTTGCCACACGCCAATACGCCAAGCGCCAGCGCACATGGTTTCGAAATCGCATGTCGGCATGGCAAGACCTCGGGTCCTAGAGTCACCCAATTGCAACGCCTCGCGCACAACACACAGGAAGCTCACAGCCCCGTGATGA
The DNA here is from genome assembly GCA_003567315.1 of Paracoccaceae bacterium. GTDB lineage: Bacteria > Pseudomonadota > Alphaproteobacteria > Rhodobacterales > Rhodobacteraceae > Roseinatronobacter. The sequence continues at coordinate 15,582 of PWZT01000039.1, read as the reverse complement.
AAAAAGCTTCCCAAGCTGAGCCAGTGCCGTAATCTCGCCGATGTCCGGGGGGATACGAGCAACATGAAACAAATACCTGAGACACCGTCACGCCTGCGCCTTCTACAGATCAGCAAACTCGCCTCTGCACCCAAATGGCAGATCGAGACCATGCGCGCCCTGCGCGAGCCCCTGTTTCTCTGGTTCACGCATGGGCAAGGGCGCATCACTCTGAACGGGTGTACGCGGGGTTTTCATCCGCACAACGCGATCTTTATTCCTGCGGGAACGCTCCATGGCTTCCAGAGCATGACCCGGGTGCAAGGAACAGCCGTGTATTTCGGCGAGAAGCATGGGCTTGACCTGCCAGAGCAATCGCTTCACCTGCGCCTGCGCGATGGCGCGCAGCAGGCCGAAATCTCCAATATCATCGATCTCGTTCAGCGCGAGTTGGACGGGCAACGCGCGCAAGCCGAAAAAGCCGCCTATCTGCAACTGGCGCTTTTGGGCATATGGCTTGACCGACATTGCAGCGAGCATCGCGAAGATGGCGCCGGATCCCTGACGAAACTGAATGCGAATGAGCGTCTCACGGCGCGCTATACTGCCTTGCTCGAGCGCGAGTTCGGATCCTCGCTCAATGTCACCGACTATGCCACCGCGCTTGGAGTGACACCGACACATCTGACACGCGCCTGTCGTGCGAGCTGCGGGCGCACGGCGCTTGCGCTCATGCAGGAGCGGCGATTGTTCGAGGCGCGGCGCATTCTGTTGGAGACGGATGTGCCAGTGCAGGACATTGCCCGAAAACTTGGCTTCTCCACCCCCGGCTACTTTGCGCGGGCCTTCACCCAGCATGTCGGCACGCCACCGTCAATTTACCGGAAATCACGCAAGGATGCGACACCCCATATTCACATGTGAGTCGCATCAGCGCTCTCGACGTACTGCGTATATGCATGGGACTTTCGCATTTTCCTGATCGCTGCGTCAGTTCGGAAACATGCGCTGAAAAGGCAGTGCGCGCTTCGCTCCGGGGCAATGTTACTCGATGGACTTCGCTTGCCTCGTCCCGCGCCGCGCTTCATGCCGACATCGCTGCGAGCAATAGCGCACCTCTTCCCAGACGCGTTCCCATTTCTTGCGCCAGGTAAAGGGGCGTTGGCAGTGGTCACATATCTTGCTCGGCAAATCGGCCTTGCGCCGCATCCTCGGCATGGTCCTTATCGGCGCCGTAAAGGATCAATCCTCATCATCGCGCACGATGATCGCACCGTCCTCCCAGTCACCTGACAGAACCTCACCGCTGGCATAGCGCAGCACCCCGCGCCCATGCCGCTGGCCATCGCGGAACTCGCCCTCATAGACATCGCCCGTGCTGTAGGTCGCAACTCCTTCGCCAGTCATTTCGCCACCCGACCACAGCCCCTCATAAACAAAGCCATCCGCAAGCTCGATCCGGCCCTGACCATCCCGGGTGCCTTCCGAGAACATGCCCGTATAGACCGCGCCGTCGGGATAGGTCATCTCGCCTTCACCGTGCAACTCGCCGCCGGCGAAACTGCCTGTATAGATGCGCCCATCCGCGAAACTCATGACCCCGTCACCATCGGGCAGCCCCTGCACGAAGCTACCCTCATAGACCGCGCCATCCTCAAACACGGCGCGCCCCGCGCCGTGGAAATGCCCATCACGCCATTCGCCCTCATAGGTCGCGCCATCGGCATAGGTTATCGTCCCCGTCCCATCGGGCAATCCCGCGCGGAACTCGCCTTCATAGACCGACCCATCCGGCAGCTCGAGGCGCCCCTCGCCTGCAATCTGACCATCGACCCATGTTCCCTCATAGAGATACCCATCAGGGCCTGTCAGACGCCCCTCGCCCTCGCGCCTGTCATCGACGAAATTGCCTTCGAACACCAGACCATCCGCCTGCTCGACGCGTGCCGGGCCATGGCGCAGACCAGCGCGGAATTCACCGATATGGCGGTCGCCATTGGGCTGGACCAACTCGCCCTCACCGTGGAGCTGCCCTTCGCGCCATTGGCCTTCATAGCGCAGCCCATCGGGTGTGGTGAAAACCCCTTCGCCATCGGGTTGATCGGCCGCGAATGTGCCTTCATAGATCGAGCCGTCAGGATACTCGATGCGGCCTTCCCCCTCGCGCACACCGGCGACCCAGTCGCCCTCATATCGATAGCCATCCGGGCGCGTGAGCACAGCCTGGCCATGGGGCTGGCCATCGACAAAACTGCCCACGAAGACGGAGTCATTGGCGAAGCGCCGCTCGCCCTGCCCTTCGATCCGACCCTCGACCCATTCGCCCACATAGCTGGAGCCGTCCGGAAAGATCATCTCGCCCTGACCATGCGGGCTGCCCTCGACGAAACTGCCCTCATAGACGGCGCCGGAGGGATAGCGCGCGACGCCCTCGCCGCTGATCTCGCCTTCGACCCATTCGCCGGTGTATTCGAACCCGTTGGGCAGGCTGAAGGTGCCGATACCGTGCTGCAACCCGTCCCGGAACTCGCCCTCATATATCCCGCCATCATCGTATTGACGGGTCAGCACGCCATCGGTCTGGGCATGGAGCGGCACGGCAACGGCCAAAGTGACCGCAGCGAATAACGCGCGCGAAGGGCGAATGGGCATGTCGCGGAACTCCCTGATTTTTGCCGCAAAGCCTAAGCGGGCGGGCAAAGGCTGGCAAGGGCTTTCAAGGCGTGAATCTCCCATGGCCTCTTTCCTCGGACACGCAACATGATATGTGAAGCGCGTTCGTTTCATCCAAGGCCCTGCCAATGTCCGACCGCTTCCGCCTCATGCTCGCGCAACTCAACCCGACGCTCGGGGATATCGCGGGCAATGCCGCCAAGGCGCGCGCCGTGTGGCAAGACGCCAAGGCGGCCGGGGCGGGTATGGTGGCGCTGCCGGAGATGTTCCTGTCGGGCTATCAGACGCAGGACCTGGTCTGGCGCCCGGCCTTTCAGGCGGATCTGCAAGAGGCGCTCACAGAGCTCGCCCGCGACTGCGCAGACGGGCCTGCGTTGGGCATTGGCGTGCCGCTGTCCGATGCTTCCGGGCTGCACAATTGCTGGGCCGTATTGTCAGGCGGCCGGGTCGCTGCCGTGATCCGCAAGCACCATCTGCCGAACACCTCGGTCTTCGACGAAAAGCGGTTGTTTTCCTCGGGCGATATCTCGGGGCCCTATCGTGTTGGCCCGATCCGCATCGGGACGCCAATCTGCGAGGATGCGTGGCTTGGCGATGTTGCCGAGGCGCAGGCCGAATCCGGGGCGGAGATTCTGCTCGTGCCCAATGGCTCCCCCTATGCCCGCGCGCGCTACGACACGCGCATGGCGCATATGGTCGCGCGTGTGGTCGAAACCGGCTTGCCGCTAGTCTATCTCAACCTCGTTGGCGGGCAGGATGATCAGGTTTTTGATGGCGCGAGTTTCGTGCTGAACCCGGGCGGGAAGCTCGCCGTGCAACTGCCCGCGCATGAAGAGGCGACCGCGCTGGTCGAGTTCCGGCAAACCGAGACGGGTTGGCACGCCGAGACAGGCACGCGCGCAACGCTGCCCGAGACTGTCGAACAGGATTACCACGCCATGGTGCTGGGTCTGGGCGACTATCTGCGCAAATCAGGGTTCGAGCGTGTGGTCCTCGGGCTCTCGGGCGGTGTCGATTCTGCGCTGGTCGCCGTGATCGCGGCTGACGCGATCGGCGCCGAGAATGTGCATTGCGTCATGCTGCCTTCGCAATACACCTCTGCGCATTCGCTGGAAGACGCTACTGAGCTTGCGCGTCGCCTTGATTGCCGTCTGGACGAGATCAGCATTGAAGCCCCACGTGCAGCGATGGAGGCCGCGCTGGCGCCGCTATTCGAAGGGCTGCCTGCCGATGTGACCGAAGAGAATATCCAGTCGCGCATCCGTGGCACGTTGTTGATGGCGGTTTCCAACAAGTCGGGCGCATTGCTGTTGACCACAGGCAACAAATCCGAAGTGGCCGTCGGCTATGCCACGATCTACGGCGACATGAATGGCGGTTACAATCCGATCAAGGATCTCTACAAGACCCGCGTTTTCGAGACCTGCCGCTGGCGCAACGCCTATCACCGCGACTGGATGGCGGGGCCGTCCGGCGAAGTGTTGCCACCGCGCATTATCGACAAACCGCCATCGGCAGAATTGCGCGAGGACCAGCGCGATGAGGACAGCCTGCCGCCCTATCCGGTCCTTGACGCGATTCTCGAGGGGCTGGTCGAGCGTGACCTTTCGATCTCCGATCTCGTTGCGCAAGGGCACCCGCGCGAGACGGTCGAGCGCGTGGAACATCTGGTCGCGATATCGGAGTGGAAACGCTATCAATCCGCACCGGGGCCGCGGCTCACCAATCGGGCGTTCTGGCTTGACCGGCGCTATCCGCTGGTGAACCGCTGGCGCGACAGACGCGGTTGACACGAACAGTGCACATGCACGCGCTTTCACGCTTATGTCATAATAGGCCTTAGATGGCGCGCAGGGCTGCATTTCAGGCTGTTGAAATACGCTACAAAGTGTATACAGACCCAAAGCATCCTACACGTCCATGCTAAATCTGGCGCAAGATCAGATCGGCAAGTTGCGAAATGAGAGGCAGTATGCGCAGCGTTACGATGTCATTTGTTGCTTTCGGGCTACTCATATCCGTCAGCCTCTCTGCCTGTATGGATGGCACAGACAGCATGACCGCACGCGACTCCGCGCCTGCGCGCAGCGGGCAATCCGGTGAGCGTGACGTAGAAGACCCGGAGACGTTTTCACGCCGCGAGAATGCGCTTTGGGATGGGCGGCCCTCGCTTGGTGGTGTCTGGGTGGCGCATCCGGATGCGACATCACCCGAGCGTGTGATCATTCGAAACACCGAAAACAACCGCGAGACGATAGGTGCCCTGTTCCGCCGTGAGAGGATGAATCCCGGCCCGGCCTTCCAGGTGTCGGGCGAGGCTGCCAATGCGATCGGCATTCTTGCAGGCGCGCCGACGGAGATCGAGGTCGTGGCGCTGCGCACGGAACAAGAGCAGGCGGAACCCGAGCCTGAGATGGCAGACGCGGAAGAGCCTCGCGAAGCTGAGCCCGATACTGTCGCGGAAAGCGACGCAGTCGATGTATCGGAGGCGCGAACGGATGACGCGACCGACGCGGTCGCGGCCGATGCGCCCCGGCGCGAGGGCGGTTTTCTGAGCCGACTCTTCCGGCGCAGCCCGCGCGACGATGCCGGGCGCGAAGAAATCGAGACTGAATTGCTGGATGATGACGCGCTCGCAACTGCGCCGCCAGCGGAGGAGGCACCACCAGCGCCTGCGCCGCAACAACCCCCTGCGCCCGCGCCTTCAACACTGGAGCGACCCTACATTCAGCTTGGCATATTCAGCGTCGAAGAGAACGCTCGCAACGCTTCGAACATGGCGGGCGATGCGGGTCTGTCTGCCAATATTGTCGAGGGTCAGACCCAGGGCAACGCATTCTGGCGCGTGGTTGTTGGCCCGGCCGGGAATGCAGCAGAGTTGCAGGAATTGCTGGCACAGGTCAAAGCGCTTGGTTTCAGCGACGCTTACAGTGTGCGCCGCTGATCCGTTCCGAAAGGTGAAGTGAAATGCAGATAGGTCTTCGCTGGATCATCCATAGTGCTGGGGTCTTGGCGTTCGCGGTTCTGGGGTCGGTCCAGCCCGCTTTCGCACAGGTCGCCGGGTTCGAGACGCGCGCCTCATCGCTCTATGTCCGCGATCTTTCCACCGGCATGGTGCTGATGGAGAAGGCCGCCGATGTGCCGTTGCCGCCCGCCTCCATGTCGAAGCTGATGACACTGCTAATGCTTTTCGAGGCGCTCGAAGATGACCGCATGAGCCTTGATACGGAGTTCAGCGTCTCTGAGCGCGCGCATGCGATGGGCGGGTCTCGGATGTTTCTGGAGACGCGCGACAGACCGACCGCCGAAGATCTCATCCGCGGCATCGCAGTGCTGTCGGGAAATGATGCGACTGTCGTTGTGGCGGAAGGTCTGGCAGGAACAGAGGAAGCCTTCGCGCAGCTTGCAACCCGGCGGGCGCGCGAATTGGGGATGCGCAACACCACGATCGCCAATTCGTCAGGCTGGCCGGATCCCGATCACCTCATGTCCAAGCGCGATCTTGGTATTCTCGCCGAACATATCATTACCGAATACCCACAATATTACACTTACCTGTCCGAGCGTGAATTCACCTGGAACGGGATTACGCAACCCAATCGCGTTCCGCTTCTTGGCGCGGGGATCGGGCTTGACGGGCTCAAGACAGGCTTCACCTCGGCCGCAGGATATTCGCTGACCGGCTCTGCCCGGCAAGGCGATCGGCGGATCATCTTTGCGTTCGGCGGGCTCTCAAGCGAGCGTGAACGCGTTCAGGAAGCCGAGGCCATCATCAACTGGGCCTTTCGCCAGTTCGCCAAGGTGAATGTGGGCGAGGCCGGGGATGTGATGGAAACTGCAGCGGTCTGGCTCGGCAATGAGGCGACTGTGCCGCTGGTTCTGGCCGAGGATGCGGATATTCTGGTGCCTGCCATCGGCCCCCGCGATATTCAGGGGCGCGTCGTCTATGACAGCCCCCTGCCCGCGCCCATCGCGGCGGGCGACGCGTTGGGAAGCCTTATCATCGAAATCCCGGAACTCGGCGAAACCCGGGTGCCGCTTGTCGCGGGGGCTGATGTTGCGGAAGGCGGCTTTGCCGTGCGCGCGCAGGCCTCCGCGCAGCGTCTTTTCAACATGGTTCTGGGCAGCGCGCGCGACGCGATGAACTGAGCATGAGCAGGACAGGCGCGCATCGATCAGGTGTCTTTGTCAGTTTCGAGGGGATAGACGGATCCGGGAAATCCACCCAGGCGCGGGCTCTGGCAGAGACCCTGCGTGCCTTGGGCCATGATGTGACGCTCACACGCGAACCCGGCGGGTCGACAGGGGCCGAAGAAATCCGTCGCCTGCTGGTCGAAGGTACGCCTGATCGCTGGTCGCCCGAAACCGAAATCCTGCTTTTCAATGCAGCCCGGCGCGACCATCTGGAAAAAACGATACTGCCCGCGCTCGAAGGCGGCCAGATCGTGATAACCGACCGCTTTGCCGATTCGACGCGCATCTATCAGGGCGCCGCGCGCGCCAGTCTGCGGCCGTTGGTGGATGCGCTGCATGATCTTGCCATCGGGGTCGAGCCCGATCTGACTTTTCTGATCGACATGGATCCGGAACAGTCGCTCGCCCGCGGGCTTGCGCGGCAGAGCGGCGAGGACAGGTTCGAGGAACTGGGCCTCGCCTTCCAGCAGCGACTGCGCGCGGGCTTTCTCGAACTCGCACGGGCTGAGCCTGAGCGCCTGCACGTTATTGATGGCGGTCGAAGTCAGGCGCAGGTGAGCGCCGATATCGTGGCGCATATGCAGACCTGGTTGAAGGCGCGCGAGCGATGAGCGATCTGCCACAGCCCGACCAGTTGGACGGCGCGCCGCATCCGCGCGAGACACAGGTGCTCTATGGACAGGGTGAGGCGGAGGCGCGCTTCCTGCAAGCCTATAGCTCGGGGCGCTTGCATCATGGCTGGCTCATCTGCGGGCCGCGCGGGGTGGGCAAGGCGACCTTGGCCTGGAGGCTCGCGCGTTTTCTGCTCGCAACTCCTGCCGATGACGGCGGCATGTTCGCGCCTCCGCCGCCTCAGAGCCTGGATATTTCCGAAGATCACCCGGTCGTGCGACGTGTGCGCGCAGGTGCTGATCCGGGCTTGCTGGTGATCCGGCGCGGGCATGATGACAAGGGCAATCTCCGACGCGACATCACAGTGGATGTGATGCGCAAGCTGCATGGCTTCTTCGGTCTGTCGGCCCCGGATGGCGGGCGGCGCGTGGTGATCATCGATGCCGCCGACGAAATGAACCCCAATGCCGCGAATGCGCTTCTCAAGGCGCTGGAGGAGCCCCCCGAGAATGCCACGCTGCTCCTTGTCGCGCACCAACCCTCGCGCCTTCTGCCGACCATCCGCTCGCGCTGCCGCGAATTGCGCCTGGCACCCTTGGCCAAGCACGATCTCGACGCCGCGCTGGCGCAGGCCGGGGTCGAAAGCGACAGCGCCGCGCTGGCGCAGCTTTCGGGCGGCTCTGTCGGCGCCGCTGTGACGCTCGCACAAGGGGGCGGCACGGAGATCTATGCCGGGCTCGTACGGCTTTTCGAGAGCTTGCCGCGCCTTGACCGACCGGCGGCGCTGAAACTCGCCGAGAGCGTGGCAGGGCGCGCCAATGATGCGCGCTTTGCCATGTTGCTGTCGCTCTTCGATCTTTTCATGGCACGGCTCGCGCGCGCGGGCATCAAAGGCCCCGGCCCGGAAGCGGTCACAGGGGAGGCCGCGCTCTTCGCCCGTCTCGCCCCGGATGTGCAGGCGGCCCGCGCCTATGCCGAACTCGGTCAGCATCTGGGCGCCCGCGCGCGCCACGCGCGCGCAGTCAATCTTGACCCTGCTGCGCTGGTGCTTGATATGGTCATGCAGACCGAAGCCGAGGCGCGCAAGCACCTCTGAGCCCAGCCCGGAGACCGAATGACCCCGCCCGAGATCGTTGACAGCCATTGCCATCTGGATTTTCCGCAGCTTGCCGAGGATCTGGAGGCCGTGATCGCGCGCGCCCGCGCGGCCGGCGTGACGCGTATGGTCACGATCTGCACCAAGCTGCGCGACTTGCCGCAGGTGCAGGCTATTGCCGAAGGATTTGACGGTGTGTTCTTCGCTGCAGGTACGCATCCGATGAGCGTGGCCAAGGAGCCGATGATCAGCGTGGAAGAGCTTGTGGCAATTGCTGCGCATCCCAGGATGGTGGGCATCGGCGAATCCGGGCTCGATTATCACTACACCGCCGAGAGCAAGGTCGTGCAGCAGGAAAGCCTGCGCATCCATATCGAGGCCGCGCGCCAGACCGGCCTGCCGCTGATCATCCATGCCCGTGATGCCGATGAGGACATGGCACGCATCCTGACCGAGGAACACCGCGCGGGTGCGTATAGCTGCGTGATGCATTGCTTTTCCTCTGGCGCGGAGCTGGCGCGGGCAGCGCTCGATCTGGGGTTTTACCTCTCGATGTCGGGGATCGCGGCCTTCCCGAAAAGTGACGCGCTGCGCGAGATCTTCCGCGCTGCCCCGCCCGAGCGGATCCTGCTCGAGACTGACGCGCCCTATCTCGCCCCGCCCCCCTATCGCGGCAAGCGCAACGAGCCCGCCTATACAGTGCATACCGCCGAAGCGGGTGCGGCGCTGTTCGAGATGGAGTACGCGGATTTCGCGCGCCTGACCTCGGCCAATTTCGACCGTCTTTTTTGGAAGGCCGCTTGATGGCCGAATTGCGCGCCACGATCTTGGGTTGCGGCTCGTCGGGCGGGGTGCCGCGTCTGGGGGGGCATTGGGGCGATTGCGACCCGTCCGATCCGCGCAATACCCGTCGCCGCTGCTCGCTTCTGCTGGAGCGGATAAGCGAGCAAGGGCGCACGCAGGTTCTGATCGACACCTCGCCCGACATGCGCGCGCAACTCCTTGATGCAGGCATCGGGCGGCTCGATGCCGTGGTCTTCACCCATGCCCATGCCGATCATGTCCATGGTATCGACGATCTGCGCCAGTTGGTCTTCAACACACGCGAGCGGCTCGATGTCTGGGCGGATGGCGCGACGCAGGAGGCGCTCTATTCCCGCTTCGGCTACGCCTTCATCCAGCCTTCCGACTCGCCCTACCCGCCGATCCTGAACATGCACACGATCTCCGGGGCGATCACAGTCGATGGCGCAGGCGGGCCGCTCACCCTGCATCCGCTGCGGCTCAATCACGGCAGTATCGATGCGCTCGGCTTCCGCATCGGCGGGCTGGCCTATACACCTGATGTGCTGCGCATTTATCCCGAAAGCTGGCAGCTGTTGCAGGGGCTCGATATCTGGATCGTCGATGCGTTACGCCGCAAGGCGCACCCGACCCATGCGCATCTGGACATGGCGCTGGGATGGATTGCAGAGGCCAAACCACGCCGCGCCGTGCTAACGAACATGCATATCGATCTCGATTACGCAACGGTCAACTCTGAGACGCCAGAGCATGTCACACCAGCCCATGATGGCATGGTCCTGACAGTGCCGCTCTGACATGCAGGCGCTGATCGACGTCATCCTGCCGGTTTTCCTTGTCATCGGCTTTGGCTATGTCGCTCGCTGGCGTAATCTGATTTCGGATACGCAGGTGGATGGCGTCATGTGGTTCACCCAGACTTTCGCCATCCCCTGCCTGCTCTTTGTCGCCATCGCGCGGCTCGATCTCGGGCAGGAATTCGACTGGCGGTTGCTGGTGAGTTTCTACGTGGGTGCGATCACAGGCTTCGGGCTGGGCTTCGCGGGGGCGCGCGTGTTGTTCAAGCGCAACTGGGAGGACTGCGTTGCGATCGGCTTCATAGCGCTCTTCTCGAATTCCGTGCTCCTTGGCCTGCCGATCACCGAACGCGCCTACGGGCCTGATGCGCTGGCCGCGAATTATGCGATCATCGCCGTGCATTCGCCATTTTGTTACGCGGTCGGGATCACGTCCATGGAGTTGATCCGCAATCGTGGCGGGCGGCTGCGCGATACGGCGCGGCAGGTTCTGTCCGCGATGTTCCGTAATGCGCTGGTCATCGGGATCGCGCTGGGGTTCGTCGTCAATCTGACCTCGATGCCGATCCCGGGCGTGGTGGATCAGGCACTCGACATGATGGTGCGCGCGGCCCTGCCCGCGGCCTTGTTCGGGCTGGGCGGTGTGCTCTATCTCTATCGCCCGGAGGGCGATCTGCGCACCATCGGCTATGTCGTGGCGCTGTCGCTGATCGTGCATCCGCTGTTGACCTACGGGCTTGCGCGCGCCTTCGGGTTGGGCACAGAGGCGCTGCGGTCCGCTGTCGTGACAGCGGCGATGGCGCCGGGCGTGAATGCCTATGTCTTTGCGAATCTATATGGCCGCGCGCGGCGCGTTGCCGCGTCATCGGTCCTGATCGGCACGCTTGGTGTGATCTTCACTGGCTGGATATGGCTGCAGGTTTTGCCCTGACGGCAAGGCCATGGCTCATGACATGAAGCGACAGCAAGTGATGGTGGGGGGGTGGTGGGCGACCCTGGAATCGAACCAGGCATGGGTCTCCCCGGCGGAGTTACAGTCCGCTGCCGCACCTTGCAGCTCGTCGCCCTGACTTCGCCCGATTACTTGAGCCGCTGGCGGGCGTCAAGGCCACAAAAGCACCGATCCGAAACTTGCCCATTCAGGCTTGCACGCAGCACCGCGGCTGCGCATTGTGCTTTTGATCAAGCGAAAGGCCGCGACATGAAAAAGCCTGCATGGGTGATCGAAAAGGAAAAGTCCCGTCGTGCTGCGGCCTCTGAAACGCTGTGGCTCTTCGGTCTGCATGCGGTTGAGGACGCTTTGAAAAACCCGGAGCGCGACAAGCGGCGCCTTGTGCTGACCCGCAATGCGGCCGCCAAGCTCGCGGATGCGGTCGCGGCCTCGGGGATGGAGCCCGAAATCAGTGACCCGCGCCGGTTTGCGGCACCGCTCGATCCGCAGGCCGTGCATCAGGGCGCCGCCCTGGAGGTGCGCCCGCTCGACTGGGGCTCTGTCGCTACGCGGTGCGCGCCGGAGGCAGGGCGCGGGCTGGTGGTGCTGCTGGACCGGGTAAGCGATCCGCATAATGTGGGCGCGATCCTGCGCTCGGCCGAAGTGTTTGGCGCGCGCGCCGTGATCGCGACCCAGCGCCATGCCGCGCCGGAAACCGGGGCGCTTGCCAAGACCGCGAGCGGAGCGATGGAGCGCCAGCCCTATCTGCGTGTGCGCAATCTGGCCGAGGAGATGGAGGCGCTCAAGGCCATGGGCTATGTCATCCTCGGGCTGGATGGCACGGGCGAGGTCGCGCTTGATGAAGGATTGGGCCGCTTCCCCCCGGGGCCGATTGCGCTGGCTCTCGGGGCGGAAGGGCCGGGCCTGCGCGACAAGACGCGCGAGACTTGCGATCTGATCGTACGGATCCCTTCTTCGGGCGCGTTTGGCTCGCTCAATGTCTCCAATGCGGCCGCCGTGGGGCTGTATGCGGCGCATATGGCACAAACATCATGATACGCGCCGCGCATATCGCAGTATTGAGCCTGGTTTTGCTCTCGGCCTGCGCCTCTGTCTCGCGTGAGGAATGCATCGAAGGCGATTGGGAAGCGATCGGCGCGCGCGACGGCGCGGCAGGTCGCATGGCCGAGACCCAGTTTGAGCGCCACATCAACGCCTGCGCCCGGGTCGATATCACGCCGGATCGTGCTGTCTGGATGCGAGGATATGAAGCGGGGCTCGCGCGTTACTGCACGCCGGAAACTGGTCTGCGCGAGGGCGAAGCCGGGCGCCCCTACCGCGATGTGTGCCCCAGCGCGCGCGAAACCGGCTTTCTGCTCGGCCATGACCTTGGATTGAGCGCGCATCGGCAGAGGCAGCGGATTGCAGAAATCGAGCGTGAGATAAGTGCACTGACCCGACGCAATTTTGTGCTGGCCAACCAATCGGATGACGACGCGGTCCATCGCGAACGGCGTTTCAATCAGGCGGAAATATCGTCGCTGCGCCTTGAGTTGGGGTTCGCGCGGGCCGGGTTGCTGCGTATCGAGCGCGAGATCCGCGCCTTCAGGGCAACATTATAGGCGCGCGCATGCCCAGACACACCCGGCGTAGCACTGCCGGGTAAAGCGTATGCTCCATTGGCAGGACCCGCGCAGCAAGCGTCGCGGGCGTATCCCCGGGCAGGATCGGGACGCGCGCCTGTCCGAGGATTGGACCGTCGTCGAGTTCCGCAGTCACCTCGTGCACAGTGCAGCCAGCTTCGGTATCGCCTGCGGCAATCGCGCGCGCATGCGTGTCGAGCCCTTTGTATTTCGGCAGTAGCGACGGGTGGATATTGAGCATCCGGCCTTCGTACTGGCGCACGAAATCGCCGGTGAGCACGCGCATGAACCCGGCCAGAGCGATCAGGTCGGGAGCCGCCGCGCGCAAAGTCTCATGAAGCACAGCCTCGAACGCCGCGCGGTCCCCTTTGAAGGGACGGTGATCGACCACAGCGGTCTCGATCCCCATCGCCCGCGCCTTGGCCAGCCCGCTGGCCTGCGGGGTGTTCGAAAGCACGAGGCAGGGGCGCGCAGGGTGATCGCCCACCATGGATTCCGCCAACGCGACCATGTTCGAGCCCGACCCCGAGATCAGGATCGCGACCCGCTTGCTCATGCAAGCGCGCCCGAATAGCGAATACCTGCGCCCTCAGTGACATGGCCCAGACGATAAACCTGTTCACCTGCCTTATGCAGAAGCGCCTCGATCTCCTCGGCGCGGTCAGGAGCGACCACCACCACCATGCCGACCCCGGCGTTGAAGGTCTTGAGCATCTCGGCCTGCGCGATGCCGCCCTCCTGCGCCAGCCAGCCAAAGACCGGTGGCAATTCCCAGCCCGACAGATCGATCTCCGCGCCCATGCTTTCGGGTAATATGCGCGGCAGGTTCTCGGTCAGCCCACCGCCGGTGATATGCGCGAGCGCGTGAACCCCGCCTGCCCTGATCGCCGCGAGCGCAGGCTGGACATAGACCCGCGTGGGCGCCAGCAGCGCCGCGCCCAGCGGTCCATCTGTAAAGGGGGCGTCGGCACCCCAGTCCAGACCAGTCCGCGCGACGATCTTGCGCACAAGGCTGTAGCCATTCGAATGCACCCCATCCGAGGCCAGACCCAGCAGCAGATCTCCCGGTTGCACATTCGCGGGCAGCTCTTGGCCACGCTCCATGGCGCCAATCGCAAACCCGGCGAGGTCGAAATCCTCGGCCGCATACATCCCTGGCATCTCGGCGGTCTCGCCCCCGATCAGCGCACAGCCAGCGCGGCGGCAGCCTTCCGCGATTCCCGTTACAATGCGCGTAGCCGCTGCGACATCGAGTCTGCCTGTCGCGAAATAATCCAGAAAGAACAGCGGCTCCGCCCCCTGACAAACCAGATCATTGACGCACATGGCGACCAGATCGATGCCGATCGTGTCAACATGGCCCGTGTCAATGGCGATGCGAAGTTTGGTGCCGACACCATCTGTCGCCGCCACGAGAATCGGATCGCTGAAGCCGGCGGCCTTGAGGTCGAACAGGGCCCCGAACCCGCCCAGACCGGCCATCACACCGGCACGCGCGGTCGCCTTGGCTGCGGGTTTGATGGCCTCGACCAGCGCATTCCCGGCGTCGATATCAACCCCGGCCTGCGCGTAGCTTAACCCGTTCTTCTCTGTGCTCACTGCCCTCGCCCCCGATGCCTGAGTGCTGCCTTGGCGCGGCGATACCCGATCAATGCATGCAGGGCAAGCTGACCGGACCCTTGAAAACACCTGATGGCTGACTAGATCACATTCAATAATGCAAATGTAAGAGAGTGTTCATGGAAGATCAGACCCATCCCTCCCCCGTTGTCCGCATGTTTTTCGACCGGCCGACAGGAAGCCTGCAATACGTATTTCACGACCCGGAAACGCTGCAAGGGGCGATTATCGATCCTGTCTGGAACTACTATCCAGAAGCTGGCGCGGTCACGACACAAAGTGCTGATGAAATCTTGGCATATGTGGAAGCCGAAGGGCTGAAAATCGAGTGGATCCTCGACACGCACCCGCATGCCGACCATTTCAGCGCCGGGCCGTATCTCAAGGAAAAGCTCGGTGTGTCACATGGCATTGGCGAAAGGGTCGTCAAGGTCCAGCGGATCTGGAAAGACCTTTACAACCTGCCAGAAGACTTTCCCACCGATGGCTCGCAATGGGACAGGCTGTTTGCAGATGGCGAGACCTTCATGGTCGGGCGGATCCCGGTGAAGGTCATGCTGTCACCAGGGCACACTCTGGCATCGATCACCTATGTCGCGGGCGATGCAGCCTTCGTGCATGACACACTCATGATGCCTTATGCTGGTACCAGCCGCGCCGATTTCCCCGGCGGCAGCAGCGAGGACCTGTGGGATTCGATCCGTGCAATTCTGGACCTTCCAGCACAGACGCGGCTCTATGTCGGGCATGACTATCCCGAGGGACAAGATGCGCCGCAATACATGGCGACAGTCGCCGAACACCGCTTCTCCAATCGACATGTGAAGGACGGGATCAGCAAGGCGGAATTCATCGCCACGCGCGACGCGCGGGATGAGACATTGAAGCTGCCAGCCCGCATGCTGGAAGCGCTTCAGGTCAATATCCGGGGCGGGCGATTGCCGGACCCCGAAAGTGACGGTCACTGCTATCTGCGAAAGCCGATCGGACGGTTCGACCCGCGTTGACCCCATCTTGACGCGTCACCGCTTTAAGCATAGCAGATGGGGCGCGGGGCCTGTAGCTCAATTGGTTAGAGCAGAGCGCTCATAACGCTTTGGTTGGGGGTTCGAGTCCCTCCGGGCCTACCACTGATTTTCCCTTAAATACCTGCACCGCTTGAGAAATCAGCCCTCGCAGAAAACCGCGATCCCCCATCCGATCCCCCAATGAAACGGCGCTTGAAAAGCGAAG
>PWZT01000022.1 GCA_003567315.1 Paracoccaceae bacterium | reverse complement strand
TGCGCGCGCAGGACCGATGGCATCGCCAGCCCCCCAAGAGCCACAGCCCCCGATGTCAGCAGGGCGCGCCGTGAGAGAGAAGATTTGGTCATCGCATCAAGCTCCGGTAAACACATATTCTTGAACTTATATGTCTCATATGAACTGAAAAAACCAGTAACGAGCGCGTGCGCGTCGCGCTGGTGTTGCAATTTGGCAAAGGGGTGTTGCGCGCGGGTCAACCTGTCTCCAAAGTGACCAGCGCGTGACGTTTCTTGCCCGCTGTCAGCTTCAGCGGCGCGCTCAGATCGCTGGCCTGGATCATCTGCCCGGCATCGGTGACAAGCGTATCATTGGCACGCGCGCCGCCCTCTGCGATCAGGCGTTTGGCATCCTTGCCCGATTTCGCAAGCCCCGCGCGCACGAAAAGCTGCGCGATGGAGACGCCATCGCCCAGATCCGCTGCGGCAACGGCAAGCGTGGGCAGATCGTCCCCGAGCCCGCCTTTCTCGAAAACCTCGCGCGCCGTGGCTTCGGCGGCGGCAGCGGCCTCCGCCCCGTGGCAGAGCTTTGTCACCTCATTGGCGAGGATGATCTTGGCCGCGTTGATCTCCGAGCCTTCGAGCGCGCCGAGGCGGTCGCACTCCTCCACGGGCAACTCGGTGTAGAGCTTGAGGAAGCGGCCCACATCGGCATCCGTGGTATTACGCCAGAATTGCCAGAACTCGTAAGGCGAGAGCATATCGGCATTGAGCCAGACCGCCCCGCCCGCCGATTTGCCCATCTTGCGCCCGTCCGAGGTGGTCAGGAGCGGCGTGGTCAGCCCGTAAAGCTCGGCATCCGCAATCCGTCGCGCAAGGTCGATACCGCCCACGATATTGCCCCATTGATCCGACCCGCCCATCTGCAACAGGCAGCCATGACGGCGGTGAATCTCCACGAAATCATAGGCTTGCAGGATCATGTAGTTGAATTCGAGAAAGCTCAGCGATTGCTCGCGGTCGAGCCGCGATTTCACGGATTCGAACGAGAGCATCCGGTTGACCGAGAAATGCCGCCCCACATCGCGCAGGAAATCGAGATAGTTGAGCCCGTCGAGCCATTCGGCATTGTTGAGCATGATCGCATCCGCTGGCGCGTCGCCATAGTGCAGATATTTGGCAAACACTTGCTGCATACCATCGATATTTGCGTCGATCGCGGCCGCATCGAGCAGCGGGCGTTCCTCTGCACGAAAGCTCGGATCGCCCACCTTGGTCGTGCCGCCACCCATCAGCGTGATCGGCTTGTGACCCGATTTCTGGAACCAGCGCAGCACCATGATATTCAGCAGATGCCCGACATGGAGCGATTTCGCGGTCGCATCATAGCCGATATAGGCGGGGACCACGCCTTTGAGCAGCGCCTCGTCAAGCCCTTGCAGATCAGTGCAATCGGCCAGAAAGCCGCGCGCCTGCATCGTGCTCAGAAACTCCGATTTCGGTCTGTAGGTCATTTTCGCTTGTCCCGGCTGGCCGTTTGAGGCGTTCTATAGCTGTGCCGCTGCGCAAGGGAAAGCCCATGTTGAAACGTGAGATCCGCACTGTGCTGGGGATGATGTCGGGCACATCGCTCGACGGGGTGGATGCGGCGATCCTGCGCACGGATGGCGAGCGGATCGCGGGCTTCGGGCCGACGAGCTACCGCCCCTACAGCGCGGCCGAGCGCGCGGTGCTGCGCGCAGCACTCGGGCGCTGGCCGGGTGAAGGAGGCGTGGCCGAGGCTGCGGAACTGGTCGAGACCGCGCATTACGAGGTGATGCTGCGGTTCAAAGGGGTGGAGCTGGCCGGATTTCACGGCCAGAGCCTCGCGCATGAGCCGCGCGGGCAGGGCACGCATCAGGCGGGCGATGGCGCAGTGCTCGCGCATCTGGCGGGCTATCCGGTGGTCTGGGATTTTCGCAGCGCCGATGTGAAGCTGGGCGGGCAGGGCGCGCCGCTCGCGCCCTTCTATCATTTCGCGCTTGCGCGCCATATCGGGGCGGAGGCGCCGCTGGTGTTCCTCAATCTGGGCGGGGTGGGCAATCTGACATGGGTCGATCCGCGCAAACCCGCGCCCGAGGAGCCCGGCGCCTTGCTGGCGTTCGATACAGGGCCTGCCAATGCGCCGCTCGATGATCTGTGCCATGCGCGGCTGGGGCAGCCCCGCGATGAGGGTGGCGCGCTGGCAGCAACGGGTGCGCCCGATATGCAGATCGTGCGGGAGTTCCTGCAAGATGCGTATTTCTACCGCATCCCCCCCAAATCGCTCGACCGCGCCTTTCCCGGGCTGGCCGCGCGGGTCGCGCATCTGCCCGATTCCGATGCGCTGGCAACGCTCGCCGAATGCGTGGCAGCGTCGGTCGCGGCGGGCTTCGATCATCTGCCGATCCCGCCCGCGCGCGTTTTGGTCTGCGGGGGCGGGCGGCATAATCGCGACCTCATGGCGCGGCTTTGCGCGCATATCCCTTGCCCGGTCGAACCTGTGGAGCGCGCAGGGCTTGACGGCGACATGATCGAGGCGCAGGCTTTCGCCTATCTAGCCATGCGGGTGGCGCGTGGACTGCCGACCTCCTGTCCCGCCACGACCGGGGTCGCGGCCTCGGTCGGCGGCGGGCAGATCAGCACGCCCTGAGATTTTTCTGCCCGGAGCCATATCATGCAAGATGTTGATGACGACCGCCCGACCGCACCGCTGGACAAGCCGCAAGAGCCGCTCTGGCAGCGCCTGATATACATGCTGATCATCGCCGCGATGATCTCGATTGCGCAATCGATCCTGTTCCTGATCGCCGTGATCCAGTTCATCGTGATCCTGATCGACCGGCGCCAGCCCAATGAGAGGCTGGCCGATTTCGGCTGCATGGTGGGGCCTGGGTCGCCAAGGCCGCGCGCTACATGTCGGTTGCGACCGATGCCAAGCCCTGGCCCTTCAAGGAAATGGACTGACGCCTTGCGGGGGCGCGGGATGCGGCCTAAGTCTGGTCGCGTAATCCCTTATGGAGTGACCCCATGGCCCTTGACCAGCAAAGCACCAAGACGGAATTCGGCGATCTGCCCGACTGGGATCTGAGCGCGCTTTATTCTGCGCCCGATGCCCCGGAGATCACGCGCGATTTCGACTGGCTGGAGCGCGAATGCGCCGATTTCGCGGCGGCCTATGAGGGCAAGCTCGCGGGGCTCGATGCGGATGCGATGCTGGACTGCGTGCGCCGCTATGAGAAGATCGACATGGTGGCGGGGCGGCTGATGTCCTATGCCGGGCTGCGCTATTACCAGAACACGGTCGATCCCAGCCGCGCGAAATTCATCTCCGATGCACAGGATCGCGTGACAGTCGCCACCACGCCGCTGGTGTTCTTCACGCTCGAGATGAACCGCATCGAGGAGCCCGCTTTCGAGGCGCTGCTCGCGGCCAATGCCGAGCTTGCGCGCTACCGGACCGTGTTCGAGCGGATGCGGGCCATGCGCCCGCACCAGCTCTCCGATGAGTTGGAGAAATTCCTGCATGACCAGTCCACGGTCGGGGCGGCGGCGTGGAACCGGCTGTTCGATGAGACCATGGCGGGGCTGGAATTCGCGGTCGAAGGCGAGGAGGAGCCGCTGGGGCTGGAAGCCACGCTGAACCTGCTCACCGACCCTGATCGCGCGCGTCGCGAGGCAGGCGCAAGGGCGTTGGCCGATGTTTTCACGCGCAATATCAAGCTCTTTGCGCGGGTTCACAACACGCTTGCGAAGGACAAGGAGATCGAGGATCGCTGGCGCAAGATGCCAAGCCCGCAGCACAGCCGGCATCTGGCCAATCATGTCGAACCCGAAGTCGTCGCGGCGCTGCGCGATTCTGTTGTCGCGGCCTATCCGCGGCTGAGCCATCGTTACTACGCGCTCAAAGCCAAATGGATGGGGCTGGAAAAGCTGCAAATCTGGGACCGCAACGCGCCGCTGCCGATGGAAGCGCCGCGCAAGGTCTCGTGGGACGAGGCGCGCGAGACCGTGATGGAAGCCTATAGCGGCTTCTCGCCCAAACTCGCCGATCTGGCAGCGCCGTTCTTCACCGAGGGCTGGATCGATGCAGCCGTGAAGCCCGGCAAGGCACCGGGGGCGTTCGCGCATCCGACCGTGACTGACGCGCATCCTTTCGTGATGCTGAACTACCTCGGCAAGCCGCGCGATGTGATGACGCTCGCGCATGAGCTTGGCCATGGCGTGCACCAGCGCCTTGCGGCCGGGCAGGGGGAGCTTTTGTCATCGACGCCGCTGACACTGGCGGAAACGGCCTCGGTCTTTGGCGAGATGCTGACCTTCCGGCGGATGCTGGCCAAGGCTGCCACAAACGAAGAGCGCAAGGTGCTGCTCGCGGGCAAGGTCGAGGACATGATCAACACGGTGGTCCGCCAGATCGCGTTTTATGATTTCGAGAGCAAGCTGCACGCGGCGCGGCGCGAGGGCGAGTTGACGCCCGAGGATATCAATGCGCTGTGGATGAGCGTGCAGGCCGAAAGCCTCGGGCCGGTTTTCGAGTATATGGAGGGGTATGAAAGCTTCTGGGCCTATATCCCGCATTTCGTGCATTCGCCCTTCTATGTCTATGCCTATGCGTTTGGCGACGGGCTGGTGAATGCGCTTTATGCCGCGTTCGAGGATGCGCCGGAGGGGTTTCAGGACAAGTATTTCGACATGCTCGCCGCAGGCGGATCGAAGCATCACAGCGATTTGCTGGCGCCTTTCGGGCTGGATGCTGCTGATCCCGCGTTCTGGGACAAGGGGCTGGCCATGATCGAAGGCTTCATCGACGAGTTGGAGGCGATGGAAACGTGATCTGCAAGGGGGGCGGTGGCGCAGGCCCCGCCTGCCCGACATTGCGTCGGGCCGCCCACCCCCCCACCCTTGCGCCCCGCCGCAATGTCGGGCAGGCGGGGCTCAGAGCAGGTTCGGCAGCGGCGCTCCATCAAGATAGGCGATGGCGTTGGCCACGGCCATCAGACCCATTTCCTCGCGCACATCTAGCGCCGCCGTGCCCAGATGCGGCAGGAGCGTGACGTTTTCCATGCGCCGCAGCGCTTCGGGCACGTTTGGTTCATGCTCATAGACATCGAGCCCGGCACCGCCGATTGTGCCCGCCTCAAGCGCTGCAATGAGCGCGGCTTCATCGACCACATCACCGCGTGATATGTTGATCAGATGCGCATGCGGTTGCATCGCTTCGAGTTCCGCCGCACCGACGAGATGCCGCGTGTCAGCCCCGCCCGGGACAGCCAGCACCACCACGTCTGACTGCGCCATCACCTCTGCGAGTGAGCCCAGCTGGCGGGCGGGCATGTCGAGCGCCTTGGCCGAGCGGTTGTGATAGATCACCTCCATCCCCAGCCCGTAATGCGCGCGCCGTGCAATCGCCTGTCCGATCCGGCCCATGCCGATGATGCCGCAGGTCTTGCCCCCCAGATGCAGCCCCAGCATCTGCGTCGGATGCCAGCCTGTCCATTTGCCCGATCGCACCATCCGCTCGCCTTCGCCCGCGCGCCGCGCGCTCATCAGCATCAGCATAAGCGCGATATCCGCTGTGGCCTCGGTCACGGCCCCGGGCGTGTTGGTCACCTTGATGCCCACCTCGCGCGCCGCTGCGACATCGATGTGATTGTAGCCCACGCCGAAATTCGCCAGCAGCCCGCAGCGCGCGCCCTCCATGCCGTCGAACACCTCGGCCGAGAAGAGATCGCCCAAAGTCGGGATCACGACATCATAGAGCACCAGCGCCGCGCGCATCTCGCCCTTCTTGAGCGGCGTGTTCAGATCGCGTCTGGTGACATTGAACCGCGCTTCGGCGGCGGCGATGACTTTGTCGGGCATCGGGCGGGTGATGTAGAGCTCGGCCATGGTCGCTCCGTCAATGCATCCGCGCGCCGCAGGGCACGTCATGATCCGGGGCGAGAAGCGTGATGCGCCCTTGCGGATCGGACGCCCCGAGCACCAGAACCTCCGACATGAACGGGCCGATCTGGCGCGGCGGGAAGTTCACCACGGCCATGACCTGCCGCCCGATCAGCGCCTCGGGGGTGTAGAGTGCCGTGATCTGGGCCGAGGATTTCTTCTCGCCGATCTCCGCGCCGAAATCGATCCAGAGCTTGTAGGCGGGGTTGCGCGCCTCCGGGAAGGGCTCGGCGCGGGTCACGCGGCCTGCGCGGATATCGACCTTGAGGAAATCATCGAAGCTGATCGTGCTCACTGCGACAACTCCCGCGCGCGGTTGGCGGCGGCGGCGACCGCCTTGCGCATGAGCGGGGGGAGGCCAGCGTCTTCGTCCATCAGGATCTTGAGCCCGGCTTCGGTCGTGCCCTTGGGGCTGGTGACATTCTGGCGCAGCTGTGCGGCGCTCTCGTCGCTTCCGGCGGCCAGTTGCCCTGCGCCGATCACCGTCGCGCGGGCAAGCTGCATGGCGAGTTCCGGGGCCAGCCCTTCGGCCTCGCCTGCTTTCGCCATGGTCTCGATCAGATGAAACACATAGGCCGGGCCAGAGCCGGAAACGCCCGTCACAGCGTCGATCTGCGCCTCCTCCTCCAGCCGCACAGTCTCGCCCACAGCGGCGAGCAGGCCTTCCGCCATGTCCAGATGCGCCTCCGAGACCTGCGCATTGCCCACCAGCGCCGAGATGCCGCAACCCACCGCCGCCGGTGTGTTGGGCATTGCCCGGATGATGGGGGTGTCGGAGCCCAGCGTTTCGCCAAGCTGCGCGAGCGAGGTGCCCGCGGCGATCGAGATGAAAAGCGTCGCGCCATTGCCGAGCGCCTGCAAGCCGGGCAATGCGGCGCCCATCATCTGCGGCTTGACGGCCAGTATCGCCACGGCAGGCGCATCGGGCAGCGGCCCGTTGATCGACGCGCCGGTCCCTTTCAGCCAGTCGGAAGGGGCAGGGTCGATCACATGCACGGATGCGGCCGGGAGGCCGCCCTTCAGCCAGCCTGCGAGCATGGCCGAGCCCATCTTGCCACAGCCGAGAATCACCATGCCCGCGCGGGCGATCTGGTCGAATTGCATGTCTCTTTCCCTCTCCTGCATACCGTCCTTGTTGCGCCTCGACGCAACGCAGGTCAAGAGGTCGGAGAGGTCACGCGCGCCCGACGGCGTCGCTCAGCGCGATGTCGAGGGCTGCGGAGGGGCTATGCTCGGCCCATGCAACCAGTTGAAACGCTGGGTAAAATCTCTCGCAAGCGTTGAGAGCGGCGCCGATCATGCGTTCAATCTGGTCCATGCCCGCCGGCTGATCTTCGCTCAAGAGCAGCCCGTAGCGCCAGACCATCAGCCGCTGGCTTTCCCAATAGCTGAAAGCCCCCGACCAGACCATGTCATTGGCCCGGCTGATCGTCTCGTAAAGCGCGGGCAGGGCGGCCTCGGGCGGGTCCATCTCGAATGTGCAGATCAGACGCAGGGTGCCGTCATAGGGCGCGAGCGCGAGGCTCAGCGAATAGGTGCGCCACTGCCCTTCGAGCGCCACGGCGATCTGGTCCTCATCCATCCGATCGAAATCCCAGGCGTGATGCTCTGCGATGGTTTCGACCAGATCGATCGGGTGAAGGCTGTCGGATGAAAGATAAAGCTCTGCTGCTGACATACCCGCCTCTTTGCGTTGCCTGCGCCTTGCGCCCCAAGACACAGAGTGGAACCGCTATATTCCGTGCGCTTCTGCGAGCGCTTACTAGATATGGTGTGGCGAAACAATGAAGCTGTAAAGCAAAATCTGCATTGGCGCGCAGAAAACTGGGGATAACTGGGT
>PWZT01000031.1 GCA_003567315.1 Paracoccaceae bacterium | reverse complement strand
GTGTCGAAACGGGTGTTCAGCTCGGCCAGCAGATCGAGATATTGTCGGGCATTGTCCGAGTAGAATTTCGGAAAGACGAAACCGGTCAGGATATCGGCCAGTTCCGGGGTCAGCTGTTTCGCGAAGCTTGCGAATTGCGCGAAAGAGCGCACACGCAGAAAGATCAGCGGCACATCCCCGTCCTTGAGCGCGCCCTTGCGCAGCTGTTCGGCCAGCCAGCCCAGCTGGGTGACGACATTGCGCTCGCCGGCTTCGAGATCCTCTTCGCGGATCGCATCCTCGAAACACATCACCATGGACAACACATCGGGCAGCGCGCCGGTCACGATCTTGTCCATGACCGCGCGGGTCGAGGGCATGTAGAGCGTGCCGCCCAGGCAATAGCGCAGGAAATCCGCATCCGAATGGCGGCTGAACGGTCTGGGCGCCCGGACGAAAGCGTCCGGCGCGCATGTGGAATTGTGCAACATGGTCGTTCCCCCCGGTATCCTCTCAGGCGCTCAGCTTTTCCAGCACACCTTGCCAGTGCTGACCCTGACGCAAGGGCAGGCGCAGGGCGGTGATGACCCGCTCCACATCCCCATCCGTCATATCCGGAAAGATCGGCAGACACAGGATGCGGGCGGCCATGTCATTGGCTATGGGCAGTCTGGACGGATCAGCCGAAGGCAGGCCCGCATACATGGGCAGGTTGGACAAGAGCGGGTAGAAATAACGCCGGGTCATGATATCCTGGGTGCGCAGGAAATCATAGATCCCGTCGCGGTCCAGCGGATAGGCTTCATTCACCAGAAGCGGGAAATAGGCGAAATTGGAGCGCGTCTGATACAGCTTTGGCAGCGGGTCCAGCCCGGGCATATCCGCCAGCGCCGCGCGATAGGTGGCATCGATCTCGCCGCGCCGCGCGATGCAGGCATCGATATGGGGCAGCTGCGCCAGCCCCATCGCGGCCTGAATCTCGCTCATCTTGCCATTGCTGCCCGGCACCTTGATCGTGGTCTCATCGACGATGCCGAAATTCTTCAGCTCGTTGATATGCTGTTTCATCGCCGCATCACGGCAGATGATGGCACCGCCTTCGAATGTGTTGAACACTTTGGTCGCGTGCAGCGACAGCGTGGACAGATCACCGCGCGCCAGAACCGAGCCTTGTTCGTTATGCACACCGAACGCATGGGCCGCATCATAGACCACATGCAGCCCGTGACGGTCGGCAATGGCGCGGATTTCTTCCATCTGGCAGGGATTGCCATAGCAATGCACCCCCAGAATGGCCGAGGTGCGCGGTGTGATGGCGGCCTCGATCTTCGCCGGGTCAAGGTTCAGCGTGACCGGGTCGATATCGACAAAGACCGGCGTGTTCTTGTTCCAGATCAGCGCATTGGTCGTGGCAACAAAGGAAAACGGCGTGGTGATCACCTCGCCTTCCAGATCCAGCGCCTGCAGCGCCGTGATCAGGGCATTGGTGCCATTGTTGAACAGCGCCAGATGCTCGACGCCCAGATATTCGGCCAGGGCCATTTCAAGACGCTGGTGCAGCGGACCGCCATTGGTCAATGCGCCATTGCGCCAGATTTCCTCGACATAGGGCAGGAATTCTTCCAGCGGCGGCAAAAAGGGCTTGGTCACATAGATCTTGTCAGACATCGTCTTTTTCCTTTGCTATCTCTCTGAGGTAGGCACCGTAAGACGTCTTCTTCAACAGTTCGGCCCGTTCCAGCAGCTGGGCAGAATCAATCCAGCCCATGGAATAGGCAATTTCTTCCAGACAGGCGATTTTATAGCCTTGCCGCGCCTCGACCGTGGCAACGAAAGTCGAGGCATCCAGAAGCGATTCATGCGTTCCGGTGTCCAGCCAGGCGAAACCGCGCCCCAGAAGCTGGACATAGAGATCGGCACTCGACAGGTAGACGCGGTTGACATCGGTGATTTCCAGCTCGCCCCGCGGTGAGGGCTTGATGGATTTGGCAATCTCGACCACGCGGTTGTCGTAGAAATACAGCCCTGTCACCGCGAAATGGCTCTTGGGCTTTTCCGGCTTTTCTTCGAGTGACAGAACCCGGCGTTGCTCGTCGAATTCGACCACACCAAACCGCTCGGGG
Organism: Paracoccaceae bacterium; assembly: GCA_003567315.1. Taxonomy (GTDB): domain Bacteria; phylum Pseudomonadota; class Alphaproteobacteria; order Rhodobacterales; family Rhodobacteraceae; genus Roseinatronobacter. The sequence goes on along the minus strand of PWZT01000031.1, from coordinate 5,898 downwards.
TCCAGCACCTGATAGGCAAAGACCGTGGCCCCCTGATCGCGTGCCGAGGCCTGGCGCAGACGCTGGCTGAAGCCCTGCCCGTAGAAGATATTGTCCCCCAGAACCAGGCAGACCGGATCCTTGCCGATGAAGTCCTCACCGATGATGAAGGCCTGCGCCAGCCCGTCGGGGCTGGGTTGTTCGGCATATTCCAGCCGGATGCCGAATTCTGACCCATCGCCCAGCAAGCGACGGTACTGGGGCAGATCAAGCGGGGTCGAAATAATCAGAATGTCGCGAATCCCCGCCAGCATCAACACACTGATGGGGTGATAGATCATAGGTTTGTCGTGAATCGGCAGCAATTGCTTGGACACCGCCTGAGTCACGGGATAAAGGCGCGTCCCGGACCCGCCAGCGAGCACGATGCCCTTGCGGTTGGAAGAAATAGCCATATGGACCATGATCCTTACAGTGAAAAATGTCTCGGTCTATATCGGGTATCACTCGAAACGCACACAGAAACTGTACCAATGAATTGCACACATACCCAACTCAGGGCATTACACATCTTGATGACAGTTTTCCAGACGAAATTCAGGGTTCAGCGGGCAGATGACGGATTCTCGCCGGCCCGGCCCTAGCCATGTATGTTCGCTGAACGCTCTGATGGCGGCCATTGACAGGTTCTGACTGCATTACTAAGACGCCTTCAACCCGCTTGTAGGACCTGTTTCTTTCTGTCACATCTGCTTTGACCCCCTATCACTTCAGAGGCAATTCATGGAAAAAACCAGGGCATTTCTTCGCAGGCTGGGCCTGCCAGACGCTGATGCGCGTGACCTGCCGCTATCGGAAAAGCGCTTCGAGGACGGCTCACAATACCGGTTCGAAGTGCCTGGCATCCAGGGCCCCAGCGCCATGGAGGCGCTGCTGGAAGCCACCGAGCGCAATGGTATCCCGATCCACCGTGTCACCCAGACCAAGGGGGTGATGACGCTGCTGGATTCCGAGATCACCCGCATGGTCGACATGGCGCGCGGACAGGGGATCGAACTGGTGCTCTCAGTGGGGCCGCGCGCCACCACCGATACCAGCGCCAGTGTGAACACGCCCGAAGGGATGCGCATGGGCTACCGGCTGCGCGGTCAGGACCAGGTTCTGCGCGCGGTCGAGGAAATCCATCGTGGCATCAGCCTCGGCGTGATGTCCTATCTGGTCTATGACGAAGGCTCGCTCTGGCTGATGAACGAGATGCGCAAGGCGGGCGAATTGCCCGCCGGGGTGCGTTTCAAGGTCTCGGCCCATACGGGTCATGGCAATCCCTGCGCGGCGCGGATGCTCGAGCAGATCGGCGCGGACAGTTTCAACCCGATCCGCGACATCCAGTTGCAGATGCTGGCCAGCCTGCGCCAGGCGGTCGATATCCCGCTGGATGTGCATACGGAAAACCCGGCCTCGACCGGCGGCTTCATCCGTCATTACGAAGTGCCCGACATGGTGCGCGTGGCCGCGCCGATCTATCTGAAGACCGGCGGCTCGGTGGCCAAGACCCATAGCTGGGACAGTTCCGACGCCGATGCGGTCAAGCGCGCCAAGCAGGTGCAGCTGGTCAAGCGGATGCTCGACACCTATTACCCCGAGGCGATCAGCCACCCGCCTGCGAAAGACTAAGCCCATGCCCGATATCGCGCTCGCCGCATTGGAAGATTTCGCGCAGGAGGTGCTGACCCTGCGCGGCGTCCCGCCAGAGGATGCCCGGATCATCGCAGACTCGATCCGCTTTGCCCATGCCCATGGCAAGGGCACACATGGGATCAGCCGTCTGAGCATCTATGACGCGCGGCTGCGCAAGGGGCTGATGCAGCCGCTGACGCCGCTGAACGTGTTGTCGGAAGCCCCGGCCATGGCGCTGCTGGATGCGGGCGACGGGTTCGGGCAGGTCGCGGCAATCCGTGGCATGGACCGCGCAGTAGAGATGGCGCGCAACTGCGGTATTGCCGCTGTGGGCATCCGCAACAGCCATAATTTCGGCACGGCCGCCTTTGTCGCGCTTCAGGCCGTGCAGGCCGGTATGATCGGCATGGTGTTCAGCAATGCCGCCCCTGCCATCGCGCCCACAGGCGGGCACAAGGCTGTGTTTGGCACCAACCCGCTGGCTTTCGGCTTCCCGACGCCCGAAGGCGTGCCCCCGATCCTGCTCGACATGGCGACCTCGCAGGCCGCGCGCGGCAAGATCCGTCTGGCCGCCACCCAGGGCGAGGCCATTCCGCTGGGCTGGGCGCTCGACCCCGATGGTCAGCCCACCACAGATGCTGAAGCCGCGCTTGCAGGCTCGATGCTGCCCGTGGGCGGGGCCAAGGGCTACGGGCTGTCGCTGATGATCGATGTGCTGGCCGGGCTGCTGACCGGGTCGGGTTTCGGCGGGGGCGCGAAGAACCTCAACACGCCGGACGGGCCGTCGCGTTGCGGTCATATGCTGATCGCGCTCGATCTGGCGCGGTTCCTGCCGCGCGCAGAATATGACGCCCATATCGCCACATTGATCGCCGCCACCAAATCCGCCGGACCAGACGGCCAGATCGCCCTGCCTGGCGAGCGCGGCGCGCGCTTCATGCAGGGCCGCGACGGCACAGTGCCGATATCCGATGCAGTTCTGGCCAGGCTCGATGCATTGGCCGGGGATGCAGACATCCGCCCGCTGGGCCAGCGCTAGCCGCAGGGCCATGGCCCTGCCGGTTCATTATCAGGAGGTTTCATGCCCGCCACGCTTTTCGACAGCCCCTATTACCAGGATCAGTTTTCGACCGCGGCCATGCGCGCGGTGTTTTCCGATACCGGCCGTTTCCAGTCCTGGCTGGATTTCGAGGCCGCACTGGCCCGCGCTGAAGCGGCCTGCGATGTGATCCCGCAAGATGCGGCACAGGCGATCACGGCGGCGGCGGTGACGGATAATCTCGACCCCCCTGCGATGAAGCAGCATTTCGAGAAAGTGGGCTTTGCCATCCTGCCGCTGGTCAAGGCGCTGGCCGCCGCCTGCCCGCCCGAGGCCGCGCGTTTCGTGCATTGGGGCGCGACGACGCAGGATGTGCTCGATACCGGGCTGGTGCTGCAGATGCGCGCGGGGCTGGATCTGATCAGCGCCGAGCTGGACGCGACCATCCGCGCGCTGATTGTTCTGGCGCAGACGCATCGCGACACGCCCATGGCCGGGCGCACCTTCCAGCAACATGCAGTGCCTATCACGTTCGGCTACAAGGTCGCGACCTGGCTGGACGAGGCGCTGCGCCTGCGCGCCCGCCTGCCTGATCTGCGCGACCGCGCCCTGACAGTGCAATTCGGCGGGGCAGTGGGCACGCTGGCCCCGCTTGGCGCAAATGGTCTGCGCGTGCGTGCAGCCTTGGCGCGCGAACTGGACCTGCGCGACCCGGATATCACCTGGCATACCCAGCGCGACACGATCGGCGAGGTGATCTTCTGGCTGGCCCAATGCGGCGGGCTGCTGGGCCGGATCGGCACCGAGGTCGTGATGCTGATGCGCTCGGAAGTGGGCGAGGTCCGCGAACCCTATGTGCCGGGGCGCGGGGCCTCTTCGGCCATGCCGCAGAAACGCAACCCGATTGCCTGCCCGCAGATCATCGCCATTGCCAACCGCCTGCGCGCGCTGGTGCCGCAGGCGATGGAAAGCCAGATCCAGGAACATGAGCGCGGCATTTCCGCCATGCCGGTGGAATGGATGGTCATCCCCGAGGCGTTCCTGCTGGCCTCGGGCGCGTTTCTCCATGCCCGCCCGATGCTGGAAGGGCTGGATGTCGATACCGCGCAGATGCGCGCCAATCTCGCGATGGGCGGCGGGCTGATCATGTCCGAAGCGGTCATGTCCGGGCTGGCCCCGCATCTGGGCCGCGGTGTCGCGCATGAAACTGTCACGGCCGCGGCGGCCGCCGCCATCGACACAGGCACGGATCTGCGCACGCAGCTTCTGGCCGCAGCTGTGATCCGCGACACGCTGGACACACAGACCATCGATGCGCTGCTTGAGCCGGGAAATTACACAGGCCAGTCTGCTGCCATGGTCGATGCCATGCTGGCCCGCGCCGCAACAGAAGGATTCGCGATATGAGCACCCCCCGCTGGATACGCCGCCCCGAAGGCTCGAACTGGGGCGAATGGGGCCCGGATGATCAGCTGGGCCGCATCAACATGCTCGGCCCCGAACAGGTGCGCAAAGGCGTGGCGGAAGTGCGCGCGGGCCGGACCTTCTGCCTGTCGCTGCCGCTTGATCTGCCCGGCGGCAATGTGCTCAGCCCGGTGCGGTTTCCGCCTGCGCTGCGCCCGGTGATCCGCAATGACGCGCCCTATTTCAACTATAACTGGCGCGAATTCGACCCGCGTTTCCCCGATATCGCCGCAGATGACGCAGTGCTGCTTTACACGCAATATTCGACGCAATGGGACAGTCTGGCGCATCGCGGCTCGAATTTCGATGTGATGGGCGACGGGGTTGAACGCCCGGTCTATTACAACGGTTTCCGCGCGGGCGAAGACCTGACCATGAATGCCGATAACCACACCACCTGCGCGCATAAGCTGGGCATCGAGAACATGGCCGCGCATGGGATGCAGGGCCGCGCGGTGATGGTCAATCTGTTCAGACATTTCGGCACTGACCGCGCCGAGGTCGGCTATGACGCGCTGATGCGCATCCTGGAGGCCGATGGGATCGAGGTCGAGCCGGGCGATTTCTTCTGTTTCTGGACCGGGCTGGACCGGCTTTTGCTGGCCGCAGATGGCAAGCCTGACCCAAGCCTGAAATCGGCCTGCGCAGTGCTCGACGGGCATGACAAGCGGCTGCTGCAATGGATCACCGATAGCGGCCTTGTCGCGATCATCTCGGACAATATCGCCATTGAAGCCGCGGGCAAGCATCTGCCCGATGATTATTGCGGCTCGATCCTGCCGCTGCATGAACATTGCCTGTTCAAGCTGGGGGTGCCGCTGGCTGAATTGTGGCTGCTCGCGGATCTGGCCGAATATCTTGAAGCCGAAGGACGCTCGCGTTTCCTGCTGACGGCACCGCCCTTGCGCCTGACCGGGGCCGTCGGGTCGCCAGTGACCGCTGTGGCCACAGTCTGATCGTCGGGTGACAAAAGGAATTTGCAGATGAAACTCTTGGTAACAGGTGGGGCGGGCTTTATCGGCTCGGCCGTGGTGCGGCTGGCGGTGGCGCGGGGGCATGAGGTGGTCAATCTCGATGCGCTGACCTATGCCGCCTGTCTGGAGAATGTGGCCCCGGTGGCGGACAGCCCGCTTTATGCGTTTGAACAGGCCGATATCCGCGACCGCGCAGCGCTGACCCGGATCTTTGACACGCATCAACCCGATGCCGTGATGCATCTGGCCGCCGAGAGCCATGTCGACCGCTCGATCGACGGGCCGGGTGATTTCATCTCGACCAATGTCACCGGCACTTATGAGATGCTGGAAACTGCCCGCGCCTATTGGGTGGCCAAGGGAAAGCCTGCGGGCTTTCGCTTCCACCATATCAGCACGGATGAAGTATTCGGCTCGCTTGGGCCAACAGGGCAATTCACCGAAGATACGCCCTATGACCCGCGCTCGCCCTATTCGGCCAGCAAGGCGGCAAGCGATCATCTGGTGCAGGCCTGGCACCACACTTACGGCCTGCCCGTGGTGATGACGAATTGCTCGAATAATTACGGCCCCTATCATTTCCCCGAAAAGCTGATCCCGGTGGTGATCCTGAACGCGCTCGCGGGCAAGCCGCTGCCGATCTATGGCGACGGGTCCAATATCCGCGACTGGCTCTATGTCGAGGACCATGCCGATGCGCTGCTTCTGGTGGTGGAAAAGGGCGCGCTTGGGCGCAGCTACAATATCGGCGGCGAGAATGAGCGC